>NZ_CAJPVH010000005.1 GCF_905397395.1 Cupriavidus campinensis | reverse complement strand
CCCGCCACCGGCACGCTGCCGCCCGAGCGGCCGCTGTGGCTGCTGGAGGCGCCCCGGCCGCTGCGCGTGCAGCGGCACCGGCCGGTCTACGAAGGCCCGCTGGTCATGCTCACCCGCCCCGAGCGCATCGAAGCCGGCTGGTGGGACGGCGGGCTGGCCACGCGTGACTATTTCATCGCCGAACGGGCGGACGGGCTGCGCTGCTGGGTCTATCGCGAGCGCCCCGGCCATCCCACCCGCAGCGGGCAGGAAGAGGGCGGCGAATACCGCTGGTTCCTGCACGGGCTGTTTGCCTGAGTTCACCTGAGTTTTTGACGTTTTCCCTATGCTGTCGTCGCTTCCCGGCCTCTCCTCGCTGCTGCCCTCGCTGCCCGATTACGCGGAGCTGCACTGCGTATCGAACTTCACGTTCCTCACTGGCGCCTCGCATCCGCAGGAACTGATCGCGCGCGCGTTCCAGCTCG
The DNA here is from genome assembly GCF_905397395.1 of Cupriavidus campinensis. Lineage (GTDB taxonomy): Bacteria > Pseudomonadota > Gammaproteobacteria > Burkholderiales > Burkholderiaceae > Cupriavidus > Cupriavidus campinensis. The sequence goes on along the minus strand of NZ_CAJPVH010000005.1, from coordinate 184,741 downwards.
GCTACAGCGGGCTGGCGCTGACCGACGAGTGCTCGGTGGCGGGCACGGCGCGCGCGCATCACGCCATCAAGGTGCTGCGCGAGGAGATGTGGGAGGCCGTGGCGCGCAGCGCCCGCCGGCTGGCGGCGGGGCAGGCGGACGGCGAGTTCGACGAGGCCGAAGGGGTCCATGTCTTCACCCCCGACGGGATGGGCGGGATGGATGAGATGGACGACATGGAGGAGGACGACCCCGACGCCCTGCCGCCCCTCGACGATGACCCCCACGACCCCGATGCCGCTGCGCACCGCCACCGCGTGCTGGAGGCGCGCGCCGCCGCTGCCGATGCGTTCAACGTGATCCTCGGCAGCCGCTTCACGCTGACCGCCTCCCCTGGGCAGCCCCCCGAGCCCTATGCCATGCCCATGCCGCCGCCGCGCCTGCTGCTGCTGGCGCAGAACCGCGAGGGCTTCGGCAATCTCTGCGAGTTCATCACGCTGGGCCGCACGCGGGCCGAGAAGGGCAGCTATCTGCTGTATCCGTCCGACCTCGCCAGCCCCGAGCCGGATCAGGCGCACCTGCGCGGCATGCCCGATTGCCTCGCCATCCTGCTGCCCGACTACTGCGCCGATCCCGATGTGCTGCGCGCGCAGGCGCTGTGGTGCCGGGAGACCTTCGGCGCGCGCGTGTGGATCGCACTGGAACTGCTGCAGGGCCATGCCGAGGCGCTGCACCGCACCCGGCTCCAGGCCGTGTCGGCGGAAACTGGCGTGCCGCTGGTGGCGGCCGGCGCCGTGACCATGCACGTGCGCTCGCGCAAGCCGCTGGCCGATGTGCTGACCGCCATCCGGCTCGGCCAGCCGCTGCCCGCCTGCGGCATGGCGCTGGCGCCCAATGCCGAGGCGCACCTGCGCATGCGGCAGGTGGTGTCGCGGCTCTATCCGCGCGAGGCGCTGGCGCAGACGCTGAAGATCGCCGAGCAGTGCCGGTTCTCGCTGGACACGCTGCGCTACGAATACCCCGAGGAACTGGTGCCCGAGGGCGAGACGCCGATCAGCTACCTGCGCAAGGAGGTGGAGCGGGGCAGGCTGGAGCGCTTTCCGCACGGCATGGAGCCCGAGTGGGAGGCGCAGCTTGAGGGCGAACTCGAACTGATCGAGGAAAAGCACTACGAGCCGTTCTTCCTGACCGTGCATGACATCGTGCGCTTCGCGCGCCAGCGCGGCATCCTGTGCCAGGGCCGGGGCTCGGCCGCCAACTCGCTGGTCTGCTACTGCCTGCATATCACCGAGGTGAGCCCGGAGCAGGCCAACCTGCTGTTCGGCCGCTTCCTCTCGCGCGAGCGCGACGAGCCGCCCGACATCGACGTCGATTTCGAGCACCAGCGGCGCGAGGAAGTGATCCAGTACATCTACGAGAAGTACGGCCGGCATCGCGCCGCGCTGGCCGCATCGCTGATTACCTACCGCTCCCGCAGCGCGCTGCGGGATGTGGGGCGCGCGCTCGGCATCGACCCGAGCGTGGTGGAGCAGGTGGTCAAGGGCCAGGCGTGGTGGGACGGCGGCACGGCGTTCCTGGAGCGCATCACGCGCTACGGCCTGGACCCCGACTCCCCGGCCGTGCGGCAATGGGCGAGCCTGACCGAGCAGCTGCGCGGCTTTCCGCGCCATCTGTCGCAGCACGTGGGCGGCTTCGTGATCGCGCGGCACAAGCTGTCGCGGCTGGTGCCGATCGAGAACGCGGCCATGGCCGACCGCAGCGTGATCCAGTGGGACAAGGACGACCTTGAATCGCTGGGGCTGCTCAAGGTGGATGTGCTCGCCCTCGGCATGCTCACGGCCATCCGGCGCGCGCTGGCGATGATCCCGAACCCCGAGCCCGAGCGGGCCGGGCTGCCGTGCCGCATGGAAGACCTGCCCGAGACCGACGACGAGACCTACGAGATGATCTGCCAGGCGGATACCGTGGGCGTGTTCCAGATCGAGTCGCGCGCGCAGCAGTCGATGCTGCCGCGCCTGCAGCCGCGCCAGTACTACGACCTCGTGGTGGAGGTGGCCATCGTGCGGCCCGGGCCGATCCAGGGCGGCATGGTGCACCCCTACCTCCAGCGGCGCGAGGCGTTGCGCCGCACCGGCAAGCTGCCGACCTACTTCAACGACGTGATCCGCCGCGTGCTGGGCCGCACGCTGGGCGTGCCGATCTTCCAGGAACAGGTGATGCAGCTGGCCATCGACGCAGCCGGCTTCACGCCGGGGCAGGCAGACCAGCTGCGCCGCTCGATGGCGGCGTGGCGGCGGCGCGGCGACCTCAAGAAGCATCAGGACGCGCTGGTGCGCGCGCTGACCTCGCGCGGCTATCCCGAATCCTTCGCGCTGGCCATCTGCAAGCAGATCGAGGGGTTTGGCGAATACGGCTTCCCGGAGAGCCACGCGGCGAGCTTCGCGAAGCTGGTCTATGTGAGCGCGTGGCTCAAGTGCCATCATCCGGACGCCTTCCTGTGCGGCCTGCTGAACAGCCACCCGATGGGCTTCTATTCGCCGTCGCAGCTGGTGCAGGACGCGCGCCGGCATGGCGTGGTGACGCAGCCCGTGGACGTGACCGTGAGCGGCTGGGAGAGCGCGCTGGAGGCCCGGCGCCCCGGCCAGCGCTACCGCGACGTGCGGCTGGGCCTGGGCCGCGTGCGCGGCATGCGCGAGGACGCCGCGCTGCGCATCGAGGCGGCGCGGGCCGAGCGGCCGTTCGACAGCGTGGAAGACCTGGCGCGGCGCGCGGGGCTGGACAAGCACGACATCGACGTCCTGGCCGCTGCCGACGCACTGGTGTCACTGGCCGGCCACCGGCGCCAGGCGCGCTGGCTGGCGCGCGGCGCGGCGGTGCAGTCCGTACACCGCGACCTGCTGCACGAGGCGCCCCCGGCCGAAGCCGAGCTGCTGCTGCCCGAGCCCAAGATCGGCGAAGACGTGGCCGCCGACTACGCCAGCCTGGGGCTCTCCCTGAAATGCCACCCGCTGACCCTGCTGCGCCGCCGCCTGACGGCGCTCAAGTTCCTCACCGCGCAGCAGCTATCACGGCTGGGCAACGGCCGCCGCGTGCGCGCGTGCGGCATCGTCACGGTGCGCCAGCGCCCCTCGACGGCCAATGGCACCATCTTCACCTCCATCGAGGACGAAACCGGGCCGATCAACGTGATCATCTGGCCTGACCTGGTGGAGCGGCAGCGCAAGGAGGTGCTGGGGGCCAGGCTGCTCGGGGTGATCGGCACCTGGCAAAGACAGGGCGAGGTCAGGCACCTGGTGGCGCAGGAACTGGTTGATCTGAGCCCGCTGCTGGGCAGGCTGATGGCGGAGAGCCGGGATTTTCATTGAGGGAGGGGGGCGAGCATCGTATCCGTCGCCCGTAGCACCTACACTTAGGCAACCGCGTGGCGATTGGCCGGCACGATCCGGCATGCCGCGCGGGCGGTTTTCGGCCTTCCCTACCCCCAACGAGGAGATGCGTCATGGCAACATCGCCCAATCCGTTTACCGATTTCACCAAGTTGCTCGAACAGTACAAGCTGCCCGGCGTCGACATGACGGCGGTGATCGAAGCGCGGCGCAAGGATATCGAGGCCATTACGGAGGCCAACAAGATTGCCTACGAAGGCATGCAGGCGCTGGTCCAGAAGCAGGCCGAGATCCTGAGCCAGAGCATGCAGGAGATTCAGGCTGCGGCCCAGAAGCTGGCCGCAGGCGGTGATCCCGCTGCGGCCATGGCCCGGCAGGGCGAATTCGTGCAGCAAGGCCTGCAGGCGGCGTTCAACAACATGCGCGAACTGGCGGAAATGGCGCAGAAATCGCAAGCCGAAGCGCTGGCCGTGATGACCCAGCGCGCGGAGCAGAACATCGAAGAGGCCAAGCGCCTGATGAAAATGCCCGGCAAGTAGGCGATGGGTGGCGACGATCCGGGTCCGGCCGGCGGCGCCCCATCAGGCCCGCGCCGGCAGCCGGGGCGTAAACCGCTGGTGCTGGATCTCGCCACCCTTGCCCACCAGGATCGTGGCCTCGGGGATTTCCTCCCAGACGCCCTGCACGTCGATCAGGGGCTCGGATAGCACGAGAAAGGCGTCGTCGCCGGCGGCGATGATGCGGGGGTCTTCCGGATAGAGCGCCCGCAACTGCCGGAACGATGTGCTGTGGAACAGCGAGCGCGACGCGCCTTCGCTGGAATAGCGCACGGCCACGATCTGCTGGCCGTCCGTGACGCAGACGGTCATGTTCAGCGGATGTTCCACATCGTGGCGATGCGCCACTTCCTCGATCAGGCCGGCCATCTGCTCCAGCGCGCCGCGCGGGTCGCGCTCCAGCCCGAACGTCAGCGCCAGGAAGAACATCACCTCGGAGTCGGTCGAGCCCTCGATCCAGCGGAACAGATGCGGCGCCACCGCCATCATCAGGTCGCGCCGCACCAGCGGAAAGTCGCGGATCAGCCCGTTGTGGACGAACAGCCAGCGGCCGAAGCGGAACGGGTGACAGTTGGTTTCCTGGGTGGGCGTGCCGGTGGCCGCCCGGATATGGGCGACGAACAGCGGCGCCCGCACCGCGCGGGCGGCCTCGCGCAGGTTGGTGTCGCTCCATGCCGGGTGCAGGCCGCGATAGCGGAACGGCAGTTCCGAGTGCCGCCCGTACCAGCCCACGCCGAAGCCGTCGCCGTTCGTCGTGGTGTGACCCAGCCGGGAGTTCAGGCTCTGGTCGATCAGGGAGTGCTCGGGCTGGAACAGCACAGCCTCGAGCGGGACGGAACGGCCGGAATAGGCCAGCCAGCGGCACATGGGGGCATCTCCTGGGTGGGGGCTCTCCACTTCAGGATAGCAACTACACGCGTGTTGTGACGGATGCGACCGATGGTTGATCGACAGTTGCCATGCTGCTATGCAGCAATCCGGGCGGCATCCGTGGCTGCATCGGCGTCCTGCTTCCAGGCAATGTCCTTCACCGTCTTCAGCGTGTCGTCGAAAACCACGGTGGCAACCTGTTTCGACATGATGCTGTCAATGTTCACTCACTCGCTCCGTTCTGCTTGAGGTCTGTAGGCGTGGCCGCAGCGCAGGAAGCCCGCTCTGCGGCCATACCGCCAGATATCGGCAGGGTGGGGCGAAATCTGTAGCCTTGACCTTGACCTTGACCTTGACCTTGACCTTACAGCTCCAGCACCAGCTTCCCGCCCGCCACCGCCCGCGAGCAGCAGGCCATCATCCGGTGGTTCGCCTCGCGTTCGCCGCGCGTGAGCACCACGTCGCGGTGGTCCACCTGGCCCGCCAGGACGCGCACCTCGCAGGAGCCGCACAGGCCTTCCTCGCAATCGCTCTGCACGTCGATGTTGGCGCAGCGCAGCGCGGTCAGCAGCGTCTGGTGGGCGGGCACCTCCACCGTCAGGCCGGAATCCTTGAGTTCGACGGTGAACGCCTGTTCCCGCGACGGATCGAGCGTGCCGAGCGCCGAGACGAAGTGCTCCACGCGCAGCGCATCCTCCGGCCACGCGGTGCAGTGGTCTTCCAGCGCCGCGATCATGCGCGCCGGGCCGCAGGCGTAGATCTGCGTTTGCGGGTCGGGTGTGCCGAGCAGCGCGGCGAAGTCGGCGCGCTGGCCTTCGTCGCCCGCATGGACGTGCAGCCGGTGGCCATGCAGCGCGGCCAGTTCCTCGCGCAGGGCCATGCTGGCGCGCGATCTGCCGCAGTAGTGGAACGTATAGTCGATGCCCAATTCGCGCGCCCGTCGCGCCATCGCGCTGACCGGCGTCACGCCAATGCCGCCGGCGATGAAGATCGCCTTGCGGCAGCCTTCGTCGAGCCGGAAATGGTTGCGCGGGCCACGGATGCGGAGCCGGTCTCCGGCGCGCAGCACGTCATGCACCCAGGCCGAGCCGCCCCGGCTGTCAGCCTCGCGCAGCACGGCGATCTCGAAGGCGCCTGCGTCGGCCGGATCGCCGCATAGCGAATACTGGCGCGAGATCCCGGTCTGGCCGCATTCCACGTCGATGTGGGCGCCCGGCGCCCAGCGCGGCAGCGCCTTGCCATCGGGCGCTACCAGCCGCAGCCGCACCACGTTGTCCGCCACCGGGTCGATGCGCTCCACCACCACGGTGCGGGCGATGGCGTGTCCGGTGGGCTCGCCAATCCGCACGGCGTCACGCCAGACCAGCACCGACGGATCGGCGCGCTCGGGATTGCGCGCCGGGTCCCATTCGACCCAGAGATGCTCCGGGCCCCGGAACGAGGTGTTCGGCACGTAGGTGAATGACTGCTCGGCCAGCCGCAGATGGGGCAGCCGGCGCGTCAGTTCCTCCAGGAAGACCTGCATCTCCATGCGCGCGAGGTTCTTGCCCATGCACTGGTGCGAGCCGTAGCCGAAGGTCAGCTGGTCACTGGCATTGTCCCGGCGGATGTCGAACAGGTCCGCATCGGCGAAATGCCGTTCGTCATGATTGGCGGACGAGGTGACGATCAGCAGCTTGCTGCCGGCCGGCAGGGCGATGCCGCCGACCTGCGCATCCCGCGTGACCAGCCGCCGCCACGCCGCCACCGAGCCGTTGTGGCGCAGGCATTCCTCCACCGCGTTGGGGATCAGCGCCGGGTCCGCGCAGATCTCGCGCCAGGTATCGGGATGCTGGAGCAGCAGCTTGATCGCGTTGGCGGACGCATTGGCCGTGGTCTCGTGCGCCGCCACGATGCCCGCCATCATCATCGAATGGAGATAGGAGTCGGTGACCACCTCGGGCAGCTCGCGCTGCTTGCGCAGGCCGTACTGCATCCAGCCGGGCGCGTCCGGGTTCTCGCGCATCTTGTCGAGGATCTTGCCGGCCAGCTGCCAGAAATTGCCCACCGCGTGCGCCACGGCCACCTGCTCCTCGGGCTTGGGGCGGCCCCAGGTGTTCACCGTATGGGCGATCGAATACTGGCGCAGCCGGTCCATGTCCTCTTCGGGCACGCCGAGGAAGTGCAGCGCCACGGTCAGCGGCACTTCCCAGAGCATCTGGTCGACCAGGTCGGCGCGCCCGCTGTCGATGAATCGATCGACATATTCGCGCGTCAGCTGGCGCACCATCGGCTCATGGTGCGCCAGTTCGGCCGGCGTGAACGGTTCCATCAGCGCGCGGCGGCGCGGCATGTGGGCCGGCTCGTCCTCGTTGACCAGCGTACGGTTCATCGCATAGCCATAGGAGGCCAGCACCGCGTTGGCCTCGTCGCCCGTGGGCGTGATTTTCTCCAGGGCGATGGACGGGCTGAAGGTCAGGTTGTCGCGGAAGATCGCCTTGATGTCGTCATAGCGCGTGACCACCCAGTAGCCCAGCTTCGGGCTGTAGAAGACCGGCTCCTGCTCGCGCGACCAGCGCACGTAGTCGGGCGGGTCCTGCTGGTAGCCGTCCTCGAACGGATCGAACGTGGCCGCGTGGGCGCTTACCGGGCAGCCGTTGGGCGCCCGCAGCGCGGTGTGGTCGATGGGACAACCGCCCGGACGGGCGGCGGCGGACGAGGAGGAGGACGAGGAGGACGAGGAGGAAGAAGGCGTGGCGGATGACGACATACAGCGAACCTCAGTTATCGAGCGTGATCTTCAGGTCGTGGATCAGCTTGGTCCAGCGCGCGATCTCGCTGCGCAGCAGGTCGCTGTATTGCGCGGGGGTGTTGCCTACCGGCTCCACGCCAAAATCGACCAGCTTCTTGTGGATGGCCGGCTCCTTGATGGCCGCCACCACCTGCTTGTTCAGCGTGGCGATCACCTCGGGCGGCGTGGCCGCCGGCACCACCATGCCGACCAGCGCCGCGGCTTCCACGTTCCGGTAGCCGAGCTCGGCGAAGGTTGGCACGTCCGGCAGCTGGGGCAGGCGCGTGGCGTTGGCCACCGCCAGCGGGCGCACCTTGCCGCCCTTGATGAAGCCGGCGCCGGCGGCGTAGTCGACCATCATCGCGGGAATCTGGCCTGCCGCCACGTCGGACAGCGCGGGCGCCGCACCGCGATACGGCGCATGGGTCATGGTCAACTGGGCTTCCACCTTGAGCAGTTCCATGGCCAGGTGGTGCGGGCTGCCGGCCCCGGCAGACCCGTAGTTCACGCCGCCCGGCGCGGCCTTCACCTGGGCGATGAACTCCTGCGCGCTCTTGGCGGTGGTGCCCGGCCCAACCACCAGGATCATCGGAAAGCGGCCCAGCAGCGTCACCGGCGCGAGATCCTTGGCCGGGTTGTACGAGAGCGTCTTGTAGAGCGCGGGGTTGAAGACCAGCGTGCCGTTGTCCGCCGAGAGCACCGTGTAGCCATCGGCCGCCGCGCGTGCCGTCTCCGATGCGCCAATCGCCGTGTTGCCGCCCGGCTTGTTGTCCACCACCACGGGCTGGCCCAGCTTGGCGGAGAGCCCCTGCCCGATGGTGCGGGCGAGGAAGTCCGAGCCGCCGCCGGCCGGGTAGGGCACGATCCAGCGGATTGGCTTGCTGGGGTAGGCGTCGGCGGCGTGGGCCGAAGGGGCGGCGAAGGAAAAGGCAAGGGAAAAGACGAAGGGAAGGGATGCCGCGATGAGGCCGGCAGCGCGATGGCGGGGCATGGGTGCTTGTCTCCTTGGTATTTGGCCGGATAGTATTCGGCCTTGTTTTGCGTAAATCATATACGCAATGCGTAATCGTTGAATTGGGGGTTAACCCAACGCCATGCCAGCCATACCCGACATTCCCAGTAGTCCAGAGCAGGAAGCCCGCCCGCGCGAGCGCCGCCAGCGCGTGCAGGCCGCCGAGACCGGCATGGCCGTGCTCAAGGGGCTGGCGCGCCTGGGCGGCCGCGCCAGCCTGACGGCCATCGCGGCGCATATCGACGAAAGCCCGGCCAAGGTGCATCGCTATCTGGCGAGCCTGATCGAGGAGGGGCTGGTGGCGCAGGAGAGCGGCACGCAGCAGTACCACCTGGGGCTGGAGGCGCTCCAGATCGGGCTGGCCGCAATGCGGCAGGCAGACCCGATCCGGCTGGCCGAGGCGTCGCTGATCCGGCTGCGCGAGCGGCTGGAGATCACCTGCTTTATCGCCGTGATGGGCAACAAGGGGCCGACCATCGTCCGCTTCGAGGAACCGGGCCTGCCCGTGACCGTGAACGTGCGGGTGGGATCGGTGATGCCGCTGCTGTGGTCGGCCACGGGCCGCGTGTTCCTGGGTTTGCTCGACGACCAGCGCGTGCAGGCGCTGGCGGAGGCGGAACTGCAGGCGGCCACGCCGGAGCAGCGCGCGCTGCTCGACGCCCGGGACCCGCTCGGCCCGCTGCGCGCGGCGGTGCGGGCCGACGGCTGCGCGGCCGTGCGCGATACCAACCTGAAGGGGATCAGCGCCGTGGCGGCGCCGGTGCGGGACTACACGGGGCGGGTCTGTGCGGTGCTGACCGCGCTGGGCGCCACGGGCGGCTTCGACCCATCGATCGACGGGCCGATTGGCCGTGCGGTGCGCGAGGAAGCGGCGGCGGTGAGCACCCTGCTGGGCTTCACCGCCTGATTCCTGCGCCCGCGGAGGGGCTTACTCGGGACGCTTGGGGATGTTCACCGCGCGCTGCACGGCGGGGCGGGCCAGGAAGGCGTCGAGCACGCGGCGCACTTCGGTGAAGTCGTCGAACCCGACGAGGCTGCCGGCCTCATAGAAACCCACCAGATTGCGCACCCACGGGAAGGTGGTCATGTCGGCAATCGTGTAGTCATCGCCCATGATCCACTGCCGGCCCTTGAGCCGCTCATTAAGCACGCCCAGCAGCCGGCGCGACTCCGCCACGTAGCGGTCGCGCGGGCGCTTGTCCTCGTACTCCTTGCCGGCGAACTTGTGGAAGAAGCCGATCTGGCCAAACATCGGCCCGATGCCGCCCATCTGGAACATGACCCACTGAATCGTCTCGTAGCGGGCCGCCGGGTCCGTGGACATGAACTTGCCGGTCTTCTCGGCGAGATAAATCAGGATCGCCCCCGACTCGAACAGCGCCAGCGGCTTGCCGCCCGGCCCATTCGGATCCAGGATCGCCGGGATCTTGTTGTTCGGGTTCAGCGACAGGAACTCGGGCGTCATCTGGTCATCCTTGTCGAAGCGCACCAGGTGCGGCTCGTAGGGCAGGCCCAGCTCCTCCAGCATCAGCGAAACCTTGATGCCGTTGGGGGTATTCAGCGAATACAACTGCAGGCGCTCGGGGTGCTGCGCCGGCCATTTGCGGGTGATCGGGAAGGCGGACAAATCTGCTGCGGCCATGCACGGGCTCCTGTTGGCATCTTGGGATGATCCGCGATGGTAAACCGGATGGCGGAATGCTGCCGGGGCGACTCCCGCCCACCCCACAAACAAAACAGGCCGCGATAGCGGCCCGTCCCGTTACATATGCATCACAAGCGAGGAAGCCTCACCCCTTCAACACTTCCCCAATCGCACTCGCCACCACGCCCACATTGCGCTCGTTCAGCCCGGCCACGCACATGCGGCCCGAGCGGAGGATGTACACGCCGTGCTCGGCCTTCAGGCGTTCGACCTGATCGGCCGAGAGGCCGGTGTACGTGAACATGCCGCGCTGGGTGATGTAGCGCGAGAGCGCTTCGCCGCTGACATGGTCGCGCAGTTTGTCGTGGATGGCCTGGCGCATGTGGGCGATGCGCTTGCACATGGCCGCCAGCTCCTGCTCCCAGCTGGCGCGCAGGGCGGGCGTGGTCAGCACGCGGGCCACCACGCGGGCGCCGTGGGTGGGCGGGTTGCTGTAGTTGGCGCGCACGGCGCCGGTCAGCTGGCCCAGCACGCGGCTGGCTTCGTCGGCGCTCTGGCAGATCACGCTCAGGCCGCCGCAGCGCTCGCCATACAGCGAGAAGTTCTTCGAGAACGAGTTGGCCACCAGTGCCGGCACGTTCTGGCGGGCCAGTTCGCGCACGGCGAAGGCGTCGTCGTCGAGCCCCGCGCCAAAGCCCTGGTAGGCCATGTCCACGAAGGGCAGCAGCTTGCGCGCCTTGAGCACCGCGAAGACCTGGCGCCACTGGTCCTGGTTCAGGTCCACACCGGTCGGGTTGTGGCAGCAGGCGTGCAGCAGCACGATGCCACCTTGCGGAATGGCTTCGATGGCCGCCAGCATGGCGTCGAACTGCAGGCCGCCCGTGGCGGGGTCGTAGTACGGGTACGAATTCACCTGGAAGCCGGCGCGCTCGAAGACCACGCGGTGGTTCTCCCAGCTCGGGTCGCTGATCCACATCTGCGCGGTGGGGAAGTAGCGCTTCAGGAAGTCGGCACCCACGCGCAGCGCGCCGGAGCCGCCCAGCGTCTGCAGCGTGGCGATGCGGCCTTCGGCGCGGGCGGCGCAGTCTTCGCCAAACACCAGCGCCTGCACGGCCTGGCGGTAGCCGGGAATGCCAGCCATCGGCAGGTAGGGGCGCGGGCCCATGTCCGCGAGCAGCGCGGCTTCGGCTTCGGCCACGGCCTGCATCACCGGCAGGCGGCCTTCGCCGTCGAAATAGATGCCGATGCTCAGGTTGACCTTGTTGGTACGCGGGTCCTGCTGGAAGTCCTCGTTGAGCGAGAGGATCGGGTCGCCCGGAAAGGCTTCGATATGTTCGAACATGGGAAGGCTCTGGCTGTGTTTCAGGGGGCGGTGACTCATTGCGCCTGCACGCTCGGGGCGCGCAGCGCGGCGGCGGCGTTCTTTTGCCGGAGGCGATAGCTTACGCCAAGTACGCCAAGCCATACCGGAATGAGATACACCGAGAGTCGCAGGCCGGGTGTCAGATACATCACATAGAGGATGCCTGCCAGGAACGCGAGGGTCAGGTAGTTGGTCAGCGGATAGCCCAGGCTCTGGAAGCGCGTGGTCTGGCCGGCCAGGCGCTTGTCGCGGCGGAACTTCAGGTGGATCAGGCTGATCATGGCCCAGTTGATGATCAGGGCCGACACCACCAGGCCCATCAGCAGCTCGAAGGCTTCGCCCGGCATGAAGTAGTTGATCAGCACGCAGGCGCCGGTGGCCAGCGCGGACACGCCCAGCGCGGCCAGCGGAATGCCACGGCGGTTCACCTTCATCAGCGCCTTGGGCGCGTTGCCCTGCTGCGCCAGCCCCAGCAGCATGCGGCTGTTGCAGTAGACGCCGCTGTTGTAGACGGACAGCGCCGCCGTCAGCACCACCAGGTTCAGCACATGGGCCACCGCCGCGCTATCCAGCGCGTGGAAGATCAGCACGAACGGGCTGCCGCCAGTGACCACCTTCTCCCACGGATACAGCGACAGCAGCACCGCCAGCGCGCCGACGTAGAAGATCAGGATGCGGTAGATCACCTGGTTGGTGGCCTTGGGAATGCTTTTCTCGGGGTTGTCTGCCTCGGCGGCGGTAATGCCCACCAGCTCCAGGCCGCCGAACGAGAACATGATCACGGCCATCGCCATCACCAGGCCGCCCAGGCCGTTCGGGAAGAAACCGCCGTGCTGCCACAGGTTGGCCACGGAGGCCTCCGGGCCCGCGCCGCCGGACATCAGCAGGTAGCCGCCAAAGCCGATCATGCCGATGATGGCCGCCACCTTGATGATGGAGAACCAGAACTCCATCTCGCCGAACGACTTCACGCTGGACAGGTTGATCACGTTGATCAGCACGAAGAACGCCAGCGCGGAGATCCACGTGGGCAGTTCCGGCCACCAGTACTGCACGTAGATGCCCACGGCCGACAGTTCGGCCATGCTCACCAGGATGTAGAGCACCCAGTAGTTCCAGCCGGACATGAAGCCGGCGAAGTGGCCGCAGTATTTATTGGCGAAGTAGCTGAAGGAGCCGGCGACGGGCTCGTCCACCACCATCTCGCCCAGCTGGCGCATGATGAAAAACGCGACGATGCCGGCCAGCGCGTAGCCGAGCAGCACGGCCGGGCCGGCCATCTTGATGGTCTGGGCAATGCCCAGGAAGAGCCCGGTGCCGATGGCGCCGCCAAGGGCAATCAGCTGGATGTGACGATTCTTCAGGCCACGCTGAAGCGTGCCGTCCTGTTGGGGGGCGTGCATGGAGTTGTGTCCTCTACTTATCTGGCCATCCTCGTGGAATGGCGATCACGTCTCTTTGGGGGCGGACGCTATGAAAATACCGCCGGCGCGGGTAGCTCCGGCGGCAGGGAGGGGTCAGGCGTCCCGGGAGGACGCCTGACCAGGTGAAGCGGGGAAAAACGGGGGAAGGGTCAGACCTTGAGCGTGCCGCGCTCGATCTGGTCGCGCTCGAGCGATTCGAACAGCGCCTTGAAGTTGCCTTCGCCGAAGCCTTCGTCGCCGGAACGCTGGATGTATTCGAAGAACACCGGGCCCAGCGCGGCCTTCGAGAAGATCTGGAGCAGCAGGCGGGGCTTGCCGCCCTCGGTGGTGCCGTCCAGCAGGATGCCGCGCGCCTTGAGCTGGTCCACCGGCTGGCCGTGGCCCGGCAGGCGGTTGGCCAGCGCGTCGTAGTAATAGTCGTTCGGCGCCGTCATCAGCTCCACGCCGGCCAGCTGCAGGTTGTCGATGACCTCGATCAGGTTGTCCGTCAGGAAGGCGATGTGCTGGATGCCCTCGCCATTGAACGCCATCAGGAATTCCTCGATCTGGCCGCTGCCCTTGGACGACTCCTCGTTCAGCGGAATGCGGATCTTGCCGTCCGGCGCCGTCATCGCCTTCGAGGTCAGGCCGGTGTACTCGCCCTGGATGTCGAAGTAGCGGATTTCGCGGAAGTTGAACAGGCGTTCGTAGAAGTTCGCCCAGTAGGCCATGCGGCCACGGTAGACGTTGTGCGTCAGGTGATCGATCAGGCGCAGGCCGTGGCCCACCGGGCGGCGGTCCACGCCGTCCAGGAATTCGAAGTCGATGTCATAGATCGACTTGCCGTCCTCGAAGCGGTCGATCAGGTACAGCGGCGCACCGCCGATGCCCTTGATCGCGGGCAGGCGCAGCTCCATCGGGCCCGTGGCGATCTCGATCGGCTGGGCGCCCAGCATCAGCGCGCGGTTGTACGCCTTGTGGGAGTCCTTCACGCGGAAGGCCATGCCGCAGGCGCTCGGGCCGTGCTCGGCGGCGAAATAGGCGGCCTCGCTGTGCGGCTCGTTGTTGATGATGAAATTGATGTCGCCCTGGCGGTACAGCAGCACATCCTTGGAGCGGTGGCGGGCCACCAGCGAGAAGCCCATCTTTTCGAACAGGGGTTCCAGAACGTTCGGCGTCGGCGAGGCGAATTCGACGAACTCGAAGCCCATCAGCTGCATCGGGTTTTCAAAGAGATCGGCCATGGTGTGCTCTACAAGGAAGTGGGGGCAAGGGAGTCCAGCGGGGGGCTGGAAATCGGATTTCAGCGACTTTCAAAGCCGTCCGAACTGGAATCGAGTGTATAACCCGCGCCGGTAAATAGGATTTCGTTCGGGACGCAGGGAAACCCTGAAATGTGAGATAAGATTTCGCAAAATCGCGCTTTGAGGAAACGGAAATGCAGAATACCGAGCTAGACCGCACGGATCGCCGCTTGCTGGGGGTGCTGCAGGAGAACGGACGGGCCAGCAATCTGGAGCTGGCGGAGGCCATCAGCCTGTCGCCGGCGCAGACGCTGCGGCGTCACCGCCGCCTGGAGGAGAGCGGCATCATCAAGCGCTATGAGGCGCGGCTGGACAGCACCGCGCTGGGCTTCGGCGTCACCGCCTTTATCCATGTGACGATGGAGCGCGGCCATATCCGCGACCTGTCCAAGTTCAAGGGGCTGGTGGCGGAACTCGCCCAGATCCAGGAGTGCTTCTCCGTCACCGGCGATATCGACTACGTGCTGAAGGTGGTGGCCAAGGATCTGAAGTCGCTCTCGGACTTCCTGCTGGACACGCTGATGCGCATTCCCGGCGTGAGCGGGGTCAAGTCCAGCGTCTGCCTGGACGAGATCAAATGCACCAGCGCGATGCCGCTGGAGGCTTGATTCGTGTGATTAGTGCGTCACTGACGCGCCGTCGATCTGCGCCATCGCCTCGGCAATCGCCTGCGCGTCGTCGGGGCGCACCAGCCGGGCCACTTCCTGGCCATCGCGCAGGAACACCAGCGTCGGCCACAGCTTCACGCGGAACGAGCGGCCAAGCGGCCGGCCGCTGCCGTCCTCCACCTTGATATGCCGGATGGCCGGATGCTTGCCGAACGCGGTCTCGATCAGCGGCTGGGCGCGCATGCAGAACCCGCACCACGGTGCCCCGAACTCCAGCAGCGTGGCGCCCTGCAGCGCGTCGATTTCCGCGCGGGTGGGCTCGGTGGCGGCAAAGGCCTTGGTCATGCTCATTCTTGGGTCTCCGTCGTGGCTTACCCCTTCGGGGCAAGTAAGGGCAAGCGAGAACCGCGCCAGAAGCGCTGCCGTCATTCTGCCAGTGGCTGCGCCAGCGCGTGCGGCGTGCCGACACCGGTTTTTGCCATCGGCGCGACAGATTTACGCGCCGGGGTGTCGATTACCCACCACGCGGGCAGCAGCGCCTGCACCTCGGGCCGCCCGAAGCGGTCATCGATCAGCCACACCACGCCCCGGTCTTCGCGCGTGCGGATGACCCGCCCGGCGGCCTGCACCACCTTGCGCAGCCCCGGATACAGATAGGCATAGGCGTAGCCGTCGCCAAACGCGGCCGCCATGCGCTCGCGCAACTGCTCGTTCACATCATTCACCTGCGGCAGCCCCAGCGTGGCCACGAAGGCGCCGATCAGGCGGTCGCCGGGCAGGTCCACCCCTTCCGAGAACACCCCGCCCAGCACCGCAAAGCCGATGCCGCGCCCGCCCGGCGCGAACTGGCCGAGGAACGCGGCCTGCCCCGCCTCGTCCATGCCGCGCGCCTGGGCCCAGGTGGGGAGGCCCGGATGCTGCGCGGCCAGCAGATCGGCGGCCTGGCGCAGGTAGTCGTGGCTGCTGAAGAAGGCGAGGTAGTTGCCGGGCCGCCGCGCGTACTGGTCGGCCATCAACTGCACGATGGCCGGCAGCGAGCGCTGGCGCTGGGTATAGCGCGTGGAAATATGGCGGGCGATATGCACGTCGAGCTGGTCCGCGTGGAAGGGCGAGGGCACCTCCACCCAGACGGCGCTGGCGGGCAGGCCGAGCATGTCGGTGTAGTAGTCCGCCGGCTGGAGCGTGGCCGAGAACAGCGTGGTGGCGTGCGCACCGGCAAAGCGCGGGCGCAGGAACGGCGCGGGCAGCAGGTTGCGCACGCAAAGCTGGGCCTGCACGCCGCCGCGCAGGCCGGGCGCGCGTGTGACCTCGAACAGGGAGTGCTGGCCGCCATGGTCGGGCAGTTGTTCGGTCAGGCGCAGGAAGTGCAGGGCGTCGAAGTAGAAACGCTCCAGCGTGGCGTCCTGCTGGCGGGGATGGGCGCTCAGGTGTTCAAGGATCGCGCCGCAGAGCTGGGTCAGCGCCTCCACCAGCGCGGCGGGGGCGGTCGTGTGGGTTTCGAAGGGCGTATCGCTGGCTCGCGCCAGCGCCTGCCATGCCCGATGGAGGCGGTTCACCGGCCGCGACAGCGCCTTGGGCGCGGCCAGCCGCACGCCCCGGAAGGCCACGGGGTCGAGCATGGCCGTGTACATGGCGCGGCCGCGCTCCACCAGATTGTGGGCCTCGTCCACCAGCACGCTGGCGCGCCAGCCGTTCAGCACGGTCAGCGCGTACAGCATGGCACTGCGGTCGAAGTAGTAGTTGTAGTCGGCCACTACCAGATCGCTCCAGCGGATCATCTCCTGCGCAAGATAGTAGGGGCAGACGTTGTGCTGGCGGGCGATTCCGCGCATGGCGTCCCGGTCGAGCAGCGGCACGGCGGCGGCGGCTTCCCGGGCGGCGGGCAGGCGGTCGTAAAAGCCTTGCGCGAGGGGGCAGGATTCGCCGTGGCAGGCCAGTTCGGGGTGTTCGCACGCCTTGTCGCGGGCGGTCAGCTCCAGCACGCGCAGGGGCAATGGGTCGCAACCCCGGTCGCCTTCCCCCCGAAGCTGTGCCGCGGCCTGCAAGGCCACCGCGCGGCCTGTGGTGCGTGCGGAGAGGAAGAACAGCTTGTCCAGGCGCTGCCCCGGCATCGACTTCAGCGCCGGAAACACCGTCCCGATCGACTTGCCGATGCCCGTGGGCGCCTGCGCCAGCAGCGTGCGCGCCGCCACGTTGGCCTTGTAGACCGACTCCGCCAGCACGCGCTGGCCGGGCCGGAAATCGCCATGCGGGAAGGTCAGCGCCACCAGCCCGGCATCGCGCGCCTGACGGTGGGCGATCTCGCGCTCGGCCCATTGCAGGAAGCGCCGGCAACTGGCCTCGAAGAAGGCGCGCAGGGCGGCGGCGTCGTGGCGCTCCTGCTCCACGCGTTCGCGCTGGCTCAGGATGTCGAAATAGACCACGGCGATGTCGATCCCGGCCAGCCCGCGCGCCTGGCACAGCAGCCAGCCGTAGACCTTGGCCTGCGCCCAGTGCAGTGCCCGGTGGTTGGCGGGCACCTCGACCCCTTCGCCGCGCACGGTCTTGATTTCCTCGAGCCGGTTGGCGGCGGGGTCGTAGCCATCGGCGCGGCCCCGCACGTGCAGTCCTTCGAACATGCCGGAGAGGGATACCTCCGCTTCATAGCCCGGCCCGCGCCGGCTCGTGACCACGCCGTGGCCCGCTACGCCTTCCTGTGCGGTGGGCGAGGGCGTGAAGCGCAGGTCGAGATCTCCCGCCTTGGCCGTGAACTCGCACAGCGCCCGCACGGCAACCGTGTAGCGTGGTAGCGCAGGCGATTCGGGGATTTCCGGGGTGGATGTGGCGGACAAGGCGCGGCAGGCGGGGGCGACGAAATAACTGTATAAATATACAGTCTTTGCGGCGAAAGGAAAGCACGCGACGCTGTCAACGCCTAACGGAGCCATCCCCCAAAGGCTGCGCGGGCGCTCGGATGTGACGGGGTTGCACCCGCAGATACTCATTGGCCGCCGCCATGACACATGGGAAAGCACCCCAAAGGTTGTATCGGTGTCGAAGCTTTGGGGTGTATTTCAGGTATATCTGGCTATTTTCAATGGCGCACACATTCAGTGCGTGGCGGCATAAGTTGTCGCCATTGACCAAGGCGCGAAGTTGGCAGCGACGGTCCCTGTAGCCATCGCAGCGAGCGAGCCATCCACTCCGATCGTGTACTGCGAAACACTGTTGCCGCCGCTGTTCACCACATAGACGAACTTGCCGGTCGGATCGATCGACACCGAAATGGGCACGGTTCCGGATGCGACGGTCGCTGTCGCCATTGCCGTGAGCGAACCGTCCGTCCCGATTGTGTACTGGGAAACATTGTCACCGCCGCTGTTCGCCACGTAGACATACTTGCCGGTCGGATCGATCAACACTGAAATCGGCCCGAATCCAGAAGCGACGGTGGGTGTAGCCATCGGCGTGAGCGAGCCATCGGCTCCGATTGTGTACTGCGAAACGCTTGCGCTGCCGTTGTTCGCTACATAGGCATACTTGCCGGTCGGATCTACCATTACTGACTCTGGATTGGCGCCCGTGGCGACGACCGGTGTAGCCATCGGCGTGAGCGAACCATCGGCTCCGATTGTGTACTGCGACACACTGCTGCCACCGTTGTTCGTCACATAGGCATACTTCCCCGTCCGATCGATCGTCATCGAAAAGGGAGAGGATCCCGTTACGACAGTCGACATAGCCATCGGCGTAAGGGAACCATTCGCCCCGATCGTGTACTGCGAAACGTCATTGCCGCTGGAATTCACCACATAGACATACTTGCCGGTCGGATCCACGGCCCCCGCCCCGGGCCAAAGCCCCGCAGCAACAGACGCCGTGGCCATTGGCGTGAGCGAACCATCCGCTCCGATCGTGTACTGCGAAACGGTATCGTCGAGGCTGTTCGCAATATAGGCATACTTGCCCGTCGGATCAACCAGGACTGCCTGCGAACCGAAAAATCCCGTGCCGACGCTGGCCGTAGCCATCGGCGCGAGGGAGCCATTATTTTCGATTGAATACTGCGAAACGTCATTGCTGTTTCGATTCACCACATAGGCATAAGCGATGCGTTTGCATGCAACGCTAACTGTCGCAACATCGGCTGCCGACACGGTGCCGGCAGCACCGGTCACCGTGCAGTTCTGTCCCATCGGTTGTGCCCCGACAGTCACGCTGTAGGCACTGCCGGACACGAGCTTCGCAGGAAATGCAAAACTTCCTTCGGCCGTGACAGTTAGCGCGTCTCGGCCATTGGTCAATTGCAGTTGGGTGCCGCTGACCAAGCCGGAAACAGTACCGCCAACCTGATAAGTGGTAGTGCCACTGGAAGGAATGTTTGCGTCAGGGACGCTTGAGTCAGGCACGCTTGAGCTGCTGCCATCACCACAGGCAGTAATGGCAGCGGCGATAAAGAAACCGCCAACCGTTATTTTTGCTGCAACCCAGAACCGATTTCTACCGTACGTCATTTTCTTGTTCCGTTAAGTAAATTCTTCAACTCATTTGAGTTCGGTCCGCATCGAAACTCTCATTGCGGCTGGACGACTCCTCGCGTAGATCAACTGCCGGATCATTTTAATGTGGTACGCGTTTCTTAATCTGCAATACAAAATACGTGACACCAAGTCGTTTCCCGTTAACGGCATGGAATTCGATTTTATTGAGTAACTCGAAGCCCCCCGGTCGGGTCGAGGCCGATAACATGAGCCAGTCGACCAACCTCGGAAGCCAAAAGAATCTCTACGCGCGTGCACGGCAACACGGGGGGCTATGGCCCCGTATGCGGTTGTTACAATGCCGGGCAAGTTACCCGGCCTGGGAAACAGTGTTGCTGCCAGGGTTGACCACATAGGCATACGCACGCGTCAGCGTTGGCCACGGGCCGGGTTCCGTCATCGTGGATCCGTCTGGCAAGCCACCCTCGTAGCCGGCAGCACAGATCTCCTCGAACAGCCGGATGAAAGGAAAGCACGCGACGCTAGCGAAACTTGCCGAATCTTGCTGAAACTTGCCGATGGTGTTGCCAGCCTCGCACAGGGAGAGCCGATGTCCAGATTCAAGATCGCCACCTTCAATATCAATGGCATCCGTACCCGCCTGCCGGCGCTGCTGGATTGGCTGGCGCGCGAGGCGCCCGACGTGGCCTGCCTCCAGGAACTGAAGACCATCGACACGGCGTTTCCGATCGACGAGATTCGCGCCGCCGGCTACGGCGCCATCTGGCACGGGCAGAAGGCGTGGAACGGCGTGGCCATCCTCGCCCGGGGCACGGACCCGATCGAGGCGCGCCGCGGCCTGCCGGGCGCCGAGGATGACACCCAGAGCCGGTACCTCGAAGCCGCCGTCAACGGCGTGCTGGTGGCCTGCCTCTATCTGCCGAACGGCAACCCGCAGCCGGGGCCTAAGTTCGACTACAAGCTGGCATGGTTCGAGCGCCTGATCCGTCACGCGCAGGGTTTGGTTGATAGCGGCCACCCGGTGGTGCTGGCCGGCGACTTCAACGTGGTGCCGACCGACGAGGACATCTACAACCCGCGTTCATGGCTCAAGGACGCCCTGCTGCAACCGGAGAGCCGGGAATGCTATCGCCGGTTGCTGGCGCAGGGTTGGACCGACGCGCTGCGCACGCGCTACCCGGACGCGCGCATCTACACGTTCTGGGACTACTTCCGCCAGCACTGGCAGACCAATTCGGGGTTGCGCATCGACCATCTGCTGCTGAATGCCGAACTGGCGCCGCGCCTGGTCGATGCGGGCGTGGACAAATGGGTGCGGGGGGAGGCGCGGGCGAGCGACCACGCGCCGGCGTGGATCGAACTGGATCTGGGGGAGGGCGCGGCGAAGAAGGCCGCAGCCAAGAAGACCCCGGCTAAAAAGGCCCCGGCCAAACGACCCCGGCTAAAACGACAAAGGCGCCCGCCGCAAAGCGACGGGCGCCACGCGCCTGATTCCGGAGGTTGGACGTTACACCGTCACGGCCTCTTCAGCCTTGGCCGTCACCGGGTCTGCCACGGCGCCGAGCAGCATGTCCGCCGCGGCATCCAGCCGGTCACTCGACCCCGACATGCGCGCCGTGATCATGCCGTTCTGGATCGCGCCATACAGCACCTTGGCGAAGGCCGGCGGCGGCACCGGGTAGGGCTGGCCGCGCTCGGCTTCGGCGCGGCGTAGCAGCTCGGCAATCCACGCCTCGTGCATGCGGAAGTGATCCTGCAGCAGCGCGCCAATCGCCGGCGGCAGCATCATCACCTCGGCGGACAGCATGCCGACCAGGCACACCTGCCCGTTGTCCGCGCCGCCACGCAGCGGCTCAATATAGCGCCGGGCCTGCTCGGCCAGCGGCAATGTCGTGTCGATGGCCCCGATCCGTGCCGTGGCGGTTTCGCGGTAGCACCGCACCACCTCCAGCACCAGGTCGTCCTTCGACGGAAAGTAGTAATGGATGCTAGACGTCTTGACGCCAACCAGCTCCGCCAGATCGCGGTAGCTGAAACCGTTGTAGCCCCGGCGCCGAATCAGCACTGACGCGTGTTCCAGCAATTGCTCGCGTACGGGTTGCGTTTTCATGGCGACTGTCTCCTTGTGGGAGACCCTCCGGTTCATGCCGCTGCCGATCAGATCAGATCAGATCAGATCAGATCAGATCAGATCAGATCAGATCAGATCAGATCAGATCAGATCGACAGCGACTGCGCGACGACAGAAAGTAGTGATCCGCTGGCAATGCAGAGCACTACCCATCCGCCCAGGATCAGGGCGCTGTCACGCAAACTCATGATCAAACTCCTTGTTCGGGGAAGGCCGTGCGCCCGGTATCGTTACCGGGCGCGTGGCGCTGCACTACCGTGCGATCAGGCCAGCGCGCCGTCGGTGTACACGTCGATGGTGCGCGACGGTTCGCTCGAGACACCGGTGCGGTCCAGGCCGGCCACGATGCGGGCGCCGTCCGTGTACGGGTCGAACTTGCCGGTACGGGCGCCGTCGGTGAAGGCATCCACCGTGCGGGCCGGGCTGGCCGAGACACCCTTGGTATCCAGGCCGGCAACGGTGCGGGCACCGTCGGTGTACGGGTCGGTCTTGCCGACGCGGGCGCCGTCGGTGAACGGGCTGCGTTGGTCATTCACGCGGGCACCGTCGACAAACGGGTTGCGGGGTTCGTTCACACCGCTGGCACGGGCGCCATCGGTGAAGGGGCTGCGCTGGTCGTTGACGCGATAGCTGTAGCCGTAGACTTCGCCGGTGCTGTTGCCGGGGGCTGCCTGGGCGGCGCCAGTCACGAAAGCGGCGGCGAGGGCGGCGGCGGAGAGGATGGTCTTGGCGTTCATGGTGGTGCTCCTTGTCTTTGGTTGACCGGGCGATCTCGGTTAGAGGTGGATCGCGGGGCCGATGTCTTGCTGCGTTGTGACAGGCTTTCCTGCTTTGCTATCTACTGGTAGGTAGAGGGGCGGAGCTAAAAAAAAGACCGTCGTCCGGTACTCATTCACAACATGTACTGCGTGGACTTGAACTGCATCGCGGGGCTGGTTTCTGTTTGCCGGGTGGTGCAGCGCCGTCCATGAGCAGAATATTATCTACTACTAGATAGATAAGCAAGGACTTTTTAAAGAAATTTCGATTGCGGAATGGCCAGGCCCCCGCAGCGTCACACATGTCTACCTGGTATATCGCTGATTTATAAAGAAAAACGGCGTCGATCCCCATGTGGACCGACGCCGTCTGGCGACCTTGCGAGCCCTCGGATCAGCGCTTGCCGACCGTAAAAGCGATCTCGCCGAGGCCGTCCACGCCACCCGTGACCACGTCGCCCGGGTTCAGCGCGCCCACGCCAGCGGGCGTACCGGTGAAGATCACGTCACCCGGGGCCAACGTCATGCTTTCCGAGATATAGGCGATCACATCGGCCACGGGCCAGATCAGTTCGTCGAGGTCGCCTTGCTGGCGGGGCTCGCCGTTGACCTTGAGCCAGATCGCGCCCTTGGCCGGATGGCCGACCGCGGACACCGGATGCAGCGGGCCGCAGGGGCCGGAAGCGTCGAACGCCTTCGACCAGTCCCACGGGCGGCTCATCTTCTTGGCCACGTCCTGCAGGTCGCGGCGCGTGAGGTCAACGCCGACCGCATAGCCCCACACCAGATCCAGCGCCTGCGCCGGGGTGACGTTGGCGCCACCCTTGCCGATGGCCACCACGAGTTCGATCTCATGGTGCAGGTTCTCGGTCAGCGGGGGATAGGACACGGTGCCTTCGGCCGGCACCACGGCGTCAGCCGGCTTGGTGAAGAAGAACGGCGGCTCGCGGTCCGGGTCCTTGCCCATCTCGCGGGCGTGCGCGGCGTAGTTGCGGCCGACGCAGAACACGCGACGGATCGGGAAGCGGGCCTGGCTGCCGGCCACGGCCACGCTGGCCTGCGGGGCCGGCTGGATAACGAATTCGGTCATGTCTCGCTCTGCTCTTATGGATCTGGGTTTGATGGGGGTGACTTGGCGATTACTTGGCGATTACTTGGCGATTACTTGGCGATTACTTGGCGAACACCTGGCTCAGGTCGCCGAACGCCTTGAACTCGAGCGCGTTGCCCGACGGGTCCAGGAAGAACATGGTGGCCTGCTCGCCCACCTGGCCCTTGAAGCGCACGTGCGGCTCGATCACGAACTTGGTCTTGGCGGCGCGCAGCTTGTCGGCCAGCGCTTCCCACTTGTCCATCGGCAGGATGGCGCCGAAGTGGCGCACCGGTACATCGTCGCCATCGACCGCGCTGGTGGCGCGATGGCCACATTCGTCCGGCGAGAGATGCGCCACCACCTGATGGCCGTAGAAGTCGAAATCGACCCAGGCGTCGGAGCTGCGGCCTTCCGGGCAGCCCAGCAGGTCGCCATAGAACTGGCGTGCGGCGGCAAGGTCGTGCACCGGGAAGGCAAGGTGGAACAGGGGCATGGCGCTCATGGCAATCCTTTCGTGGGCAGGGATGTTTTGACGTGTCGTTGATTGTAATCAGCAGAACTCGTAATATGAAACGAATGATTTCTGGTCTGAGTATCAGAGATTTCGATATACCCCTGCCTGTGCGCCCACGCCCGTGATCCGCTACTTCCGCACCTTCCTGATGGCCGCCGAGACGGCGTCGTTTTCCGCCGCCGGGGCGCGGCTCGGCCTGACACAGTCGGCGGTGAGCACGCAGATCCGCCGGCTGGAGGAGGATCTCGGCTACGCGCTGTTCGACCGCTCGGGCAAGTCCGTCACACTGAGCGAGGAGGGGCGGCAACTGCTGCCAGACGCCACGCGCTTCGTGGCGCTCTATGAGTCGATGAAGGGCAGCGCCCAGGCGCGGCCGGACACGGCGCCGCTGGATCTGGGCGCGGTCTCCACGGTGCAGTCGACGCTGCTGCCCAAGGCGATGCAGCGCTTTCGCATCGCCTACCCGGACACCCACGTCAACATCGTGCCGGGCATGTCCACGCAGTTGCTGACCCAGGTGGATGCGCGCGAGCTGGACATCGCCGTGCTGGTGAAGCCCCGGCTGGGCATTCCGCCCGAACTGAAATGGGTGCCGCTGCTGCACGAGCGCTTTGTGGCGATTGCGCCGGCAGGCGCCCCGGCGGACCTGAAGACGCTGCTCGCCACCGTGCCGTTCATCCGCTACAACCGGCATTCCACGGGCGGGCAACTGGTGGACCGCTACCTCAAGCGGCACCGGCTGTGGGTGCGCGAAGGCATGGAGCTGGACGAGCCGGCCGTGATCCTGCAGATGGTGGGCGAGGGGCTCGGCTGCGCCATCATCCCTGCCGATCTGGTGCCGTTGCGGCAGACGCCGAACATCGAGGAAGTGCCGATGCCCGGCCCGCCGCTGTTCCGCGAGATCGGCGTGCTGGTGCGGCAGTCGGCGCTCAAGCGCGCCCCGGCGGCGGCGCTGATCGAGGCGTTCGTGGCCGTCGCGCCGCCTACCGGGGCTGGCGAGCCTGGCGAGGCTGGCGAGTCTGGGGTTACGCCTGCGCTGCCGCCTGAGGCGGCGTAGCGGCCGGTGCCTTGCGGCGCACCGCCAGCGCCATCAGCGCGGCGACCAGGCAGGCCGCGCCCGCCACGTACAGCGCCGGCGAATAGGTCAGCAGCAGCGTGCGCGAGAGCCCCGCGCCGAACGCCGCCGTGGCCGCGCCGATCTGGTGGGCGGCGAAGATCCAGCCGAACACCATCGCCGCGCGCTCGCGGCCAAACGTGGTGGCGGCCAGCTTCACCGTCGGCGGTACCGTGGCAATCCAGTCCAGGCCGTAGAACATCGCGAAGATGGACAGGCCGTAGAGCGTGAACTCCGAATGCGGCAGCCAGAACAGCGAGAGGCCGCGCAGCGCGTAGTACCAGAACAGCAGCTTGCGGCTGTCGTACCGGTCCGAAAGCCAGCCAGACAGGATGGTGCCAACGAAGTCGAACGCGCCCATCATCGCCAGCGCGGAGGCGGCCGGCACCGCCGACATGCCGAAGTCCGCGCACAGGGCGATGAAGTGCGTCTGGATCAGGCCGTTGGTGGACAGTCCGCAGATAAAGAACGTGCCGGCCAGCAGCCAGAAGGTTTGCGTGCGCGCGGCGTCGCGCAGCACGACGAAGGGGCCACGCAGCGTGAGCGGGGCGGGCGGGCCGGACGGCGCCGGCGCGGTGCCGGGCAGTTCGCCGAACGCGGGCAGGCCAACGTCGCCGGGCCGGTTGCGCATCAGCGCGAAGACAAATACCGCCAGCGCGGCGCAGGCCACGAGCACGGGCAGCACCGCCGTGCGCCATCCCATGTGCTCGATCAGCCATGCGGCAACCGGCAGGAAGGCGAGTTGGCCGGTGGCCGAACTCGCCGTGAGGATGCCCACCACCAGCCCGCGCCGCGCGGTGAACCAGCGGTTGGCCACCACGGCGGCCAGCACCAGCGCGGTCATGCCCGAGCCGACGCCCAGCATCAGCCCCCAGGCGACGAACAACTGCCACAACTCCGTGGCCACCGTGGCCAGCGCCATGCCGCCCGCGATCAGCGCGAGCGCCGCACAGACCACATTCCGCACGCCGAAGCGTTCCATCAGGATGGCCGAGAACGGCGCCATCAGGCCGAACAGCGCGAAGCGGAAGGCGAGGATCGATGAGATCTGATCGGTGTTCCAGCCCATCTCCTGCGTCAGCGGTTTCAGGAACGCGCCGGGCAGGCCGAGCGCGGCGGAAGTGGTCAGCATCACGCAGAAGGTGACGGCGGCAATGATCCACGCATAGTGGATGCCGCGCCGGTCCAGCCGGCTGGAAAGGGCTTGCGCAAACATGGGGGTCTGGTTGTTGTGGTGAGTGAGATGTGGAGAAAGGGTGTCTGCGGGTGTCTGCGGGTGTCTGCGGGTGTCCGTGGGTGTCCGTGGGTGTCCGTGGGTGTCCGCGTCTGCCTCAGCCGGCGGGAGAAGGTTCGGGCGCAGCCTCGGCAGCGTCCTCGCCCAGCAACCACGCACGCGTGGTATCGAGAATCGCCTCGGAGAGCGGGTCGCCGGCCGTGGCGCGGGCCAGCATCAGCGCGCCCGCCATGGCCGACACCTCCACCAGCGCCTGCTGGCGGGCTTCGGCTTCGGGCAGGTCGGCTGGGGCGGTCGAGAGCCATTTGTCGATCAGCGCCGAGAGCCCTTCGCGGTACACCGGGCGCACCGGCTTGTCGGCGTCCTCGCGCGCCACATCGGCCGCCAGCGCAGAGGCCGCGCAGCCTTCGGCGGCGTGGTCGCGGTGCGCGGGGGTGAGATAGGCCGCCACCAGCGCGCGCCGCGCGGTCTGGCGGTCACCGCCGGCGCCGGCGATGCGCCGGTCCCAGCGCTGGTCGCCTTCCTCGAAGGCGCGCCGGCAGGCCACCGCCACGAGGTCGTCCTTCGACGCGAAATGGCCGTAGAAGCCACCGTGGGTCAGCCCGGCATTTGCCATGATTTCTGCCACACTGACTGCATGCGGCCCCCGTTCGCGGATCAGCTTTGCCGATGCGGCTTCGATGGCCGCCTTGTGTTGGCTGGCCACTGCTCGTGATGCGCGCGCCATTTGACGCCTCCCTCTGGAAACCTGACTGAAACTTGCCTTGACCGCAGTTTAGATGACGTCCATACTTTATTCAATAGATGCTGGTCATCATTTAAAAAGGCCAGCATGGTTGTTGTCATGTCGTCCCATCGATCCAAGGAGATTCCTGCTATGTCCAAACTGTTCGACCTGTCCGGCCGCGTCGCGGTGATTACCGGTTCCACCAAAGGCATGGGGCTGGAGATGGCCCGCGCGCTGGGCCAGCAAGGCGCCCGCGTGGTGGTCTCGGGCCGCGATAGCGCGGTGTCCGAGCGCGTGGCGGCCACATTGAAGGCCGAAGGCATCGATGCCACCGGCATCGCCTGCGATATCGCCGACCTCGTCAGCGTGCGCGCCTTCGCCGACAAGGTGCTCGCCACCTTCGGCCGCGTGGATGCCCTCCTGCTCAACGCCGCCGCCAGCGGCGTGGTCGGCCCGATGCTGGAGCAGGGCGAGAAGGAATTCGACGACGTGATGGCCGGCAACGTGCGCGGCAATTTTGTGCTGGTTAATGCACTCGCGCCGCAGATGATCGAGCGCCGCGATGGCTCGATCGTCTTCATGTCAAGCATTGCCGGCCGCCGCGGCTCGGCCTTCCTGCCGCTGTACAGCGTCTCCAAGGGCGCGATCGATGCCGTGATGCGCAACTTCGCGCTGACGCTGGCGCCGCACAACATCAACGTGAACAGCATCAACCCGGGCCCGGTGCGCACCGATTTTTCGCGCGACGCGCTGTGGGGCGATCCCGAACGCGAAAAGGCCCTGAGCGGCGCCATCCCGATGCGGCGCATCGCCGAAGCCAGTGACGTCGCCGGCCTGGCCGTGCTGCTCGCCTCGCCGGCGGGCCGCTACATCACGGGTCAGGTGATCGGGCTGGACGGCGGCGCCACCGCCTGATGTTTCGCCCCGCCGCCGTGCTTCGCGCACCGTGCGCGTGCGGCGGCGGCACCGTGTTTGTGCAGTGCGAAAAATAGCCGGGAAAGTGGCTTCATTCCTTCGAATCGAGACCGATACAGCGTGAAATCAGTTCTCGATAACAAGGAGCACCGTGGCCGCTTTCCTCACCCCCGCAATGCACCTGATGGCGCGTCTGACGATCACGCGCAAGCTGGTGCTGCTGACCATCCTGTTCCTGATTCCGCTCTGCGGCGCGCTGGTTGCCGTGCTGAACCAGTCGGTGCAGTCGATCCGCGCCACGCAGGATGAATTGCGCGGCCTGACGCTGGTTGGCCGCGCGCTCGACTTCATGCGCGAGACGCAGGTGCGCCGGGGCGCCGCCAACGGGCTGCTGCTCGGCAATGCCACCTTCCGGCCGACCTTCGACGCCGCCAACGGCAAGGCCGATGGGCATCTCAGCGCACTTCGCGCCGAGGCGGCAAGCGTGACGGCGTTCGACGTGAAGCCGGACGCGGCCAAGCTCGACGAAGCCTGGGCGCAGATCCGCAAGCTCGGGCTGGAAACCCCCGCCGCGCCGCTGTTCGAGCGCCACACCGCGCTGGTCAAGCAGACGCGGCTGTTCATTGGCGATGTGGCCGATCGCTCCTCGCTGGCGCTCGACCCGGACGCCGGCTCCTATTACCTGATCAACCTGATGGTTGGCCCGATGCCGAAGCTGGCCGAACTGAGCGCGCTGGCGCGTGGCCGGGGCGCCGGCATCATCGCGCAGGGCGGCTATTCCGATGCGGCCCAGCAGGCGGACCTTGCCGCGCTGGCCGAGCAGATCCAGGACGGACTGGAAGCCGTGCGGCGCGACATCGCCCGTGCCGAGCACGGTGCGCCGGCCTTCAAGGCCCGCATGGAAGCCGCCACCGCCAGGCTGGCCGCGATGGACAACTTCTATCGCACGCTCAAGGTGAGCATGCTGGGCTCCAGCGGCATCACGATCGATGCCAAGTCGTATTTTTCCGAAGGTACGGCGGCAATCGAGGCGGTGTCGGCCCTCAACCAGGAGTTCGCCGCGCTGACGGGCGAGATGCTCGCCCAGCGCATGGCGGCCGAGCAGCGCCAACTGGTGCTGCTGGCCGTCATCGCGCTGGTCACCGTGGGCGGCGCGCTCTACCTGTTTGCCGGTTTCAGTCAGGGCATGCGCCGTGACGTGCAGGACGTGGCGACGCTGGTGGCGCGCATCAACGCCGGCGACCTTACCGTGCGCATCGACGCCCACGGCCGGGACGAGCTGAGCGGCGTAAAAAGGCACCTGATGTCGATGGTGGAAACGTGGCGCGGCATCATCGGCGAGACCAAGGACGGCGCGCAGAACGTGCTGGTGGCGGCGGGGCAGATCGCGCAGGGCAATGCCGATTTGTCTCAGCGCACGGAGGAGCAGGCGTCGTCGCTGGAGCAGACCGCGGCGAGCATGGAGGAGCTGACCGCCATCGTCCAGCAGAACGCGGGCAACGCCAACGAGGCCAGCACGCTGGCTGCGGAGGCGTCGGCGATTGCGGTGGCGGGCGGGGAATCGGTGTCGCGCGTGCGCGAGACCATGGGCGAGATCGAGGCCGATTCGAAGCGGATTGTCGAGATCATCGCCGTGATCGACAGTATTGCCTTCCAGACCAATATCCTGGCGCTGAACGCCGCTGTCGAGGCGGCGCGTGCGGGGGAACTGGGCCGGGGCTTCGCGGTGGTGGCCAGCGAGGTGCGCACGCTGGCCCAGCGCGCCGGCCATTCGGCCAAGGAGATCCGCGCGCTGATCTCGCAGTCGACCAGCCGGGTGACGGCAGGCACGGCGCTGGCCGGGGAGGCCGCCGCGACCATGGAGAACATCGTCACGGCCGTGCAGCGCGTGACGACGATGATGGACGAGATCAGCCGCGCCTCCCACGAGCAGAGCGGCGGCATCACGCAGGTGAACCAGGCGGTGACGCAGATGGATCAGGTCACGCAGCAGAACGCTGCGCTGGTCGAGGAAGCCGCCGCAGCGGCCGAGGCGCTGCAGGAACAGGCGCTGCGCATGGAGCAGAGCGTCAGCGTGTTCCGGCTGGCGGCTTGAACTAGGAAAATTACGGGGACGTCGGCGCGCGCAGCAACGGATAGGGGTTGATCGCCCCGGCTCCGGTGTATACGCCGTAGTGCAGGTGCGGCGGCGTGCCGCGCGCGTTGCCGGTATTGCCGACGTAGCCGAGCACGGCGCCGGGTGCCACGCGGTTGCCGATGCTCACATCGGCATAGTCGTCCAGATGGGCGTAGTAATGCATCTGGCGACCCGGCCCGAGCACCCAGACCACCTTCCCGCCCAGGCTGTTGGTGCCCACGCGCGAGACGATGCCCTCCGTGGCGGCCAGCACCGGGGTGCCGCGCGCGGCAAAGATGTCGATGCCTTCGTGCTTGCGCCCGCCGGAGCGCGCCCCGTGCCAGGTGTCTCGCAGCCCGCGCTGGGCCACACCCTGCACCGGCATCGCCAGCGCGGTGGGCGCCGGCATCGACGCCAGCCGTACCGCGTAGAGCGCACTATCTATATAGGGTTTGACGTAGGGCCAGCCCAGTGCGCCCGCCAGCAGCAGCGCGGCCAGCCACAGCCAGCCGGCGTAGGAGCGGGGCTGGCGTTCGGGTTGGCGTTGGGGCTGGGGTCGGGGCGGGTCGGCCGGGCGCGTCACCATGGGCGGCTCCGGCCGGTGGCGATGGCATTACCAGCCGTTGGAGCCGGCACTGGTACCTTCGCCGGCACGCGCTTCGCGCTTCTCGACGCGGATGTTGTTCTCGACTTCGGTAACGCCGAAGGTGTTGTCGGCGATGTCCTCGATGGCATATTTCTGGCTCCGCTGGTGGACGGTGCCGGATAGCGTGACCTTGCCCTTGTCCACGTCGACGCTGACTTCGCCCACATCCACGCCGCTGGTAAAGGTCAGCCGTTCGCAGATCTGGTCGCGGATGCGCTCGTCGGTGCGGGTGTAGCCGCGCGGCACGTTGCGCTTGTCGATGTCATCGTCGTCGAGGCCGAAGAAGTTGCTGACGGCTTCGCCGATCCGGTGGCCGAGATTGTAGAGCGCGCCGTGCTCCTCGCCTTGATCGCGGTCATCGTCGTCGTCCGCCCTGCGCCGTGACGGGCGGTAGCCGAGTTCCTCGTCATAGCCGCTGGCGCCAAGGTAATTGCGCCCGTATGACTGGGCGGGCGGCTGGCGGCCGGCGTAGGCGCCGGACGGACGGGATTCGCCCCATTCGTCGCGGGGCTCGGTCCAGTAGCGCGTGTCGCTGCGCAGGTCGTTGAAATAGGCGTCATGCCCGGACCCGCCGGCCTGCCAGGGTTCACGCTGCTGGGCGCGGCGCAGCCATTGCTGGTCGGCGCTGCCAAAGCCCTGCTGGCCGCGTTCGCCCTGATGACCTTGTTGCTGGCGTTGACCCCGACCCTGACCCCGACCCTGACCCCGACCCTGACCCCGACCCTGACCCCGACCCTGACCCTGATCCTGTTCCCATCCGCGCTCGCCGCCGTAGCCGCGTGCCTCTTGATAGCCTTGATAACCCCGGTAGCCCTGCGGGCCGCCGTAGTCCCCATAGTCCCCATAGTCGCCAAACTCGCTGGCCTGGCGGCGGCTGCGGTACGCCTGCTGGCGGCGCTGGGCGTCTTCTTCGGGCGAGTCGCTGCTGGCATAGCCGCCGTTGAGCCCGTAGCGCAGGTTGCTGCCCTGCCATTGGCCGCTGTCGCGGTAGGCGCCGGCATAGCCGCTGCGGGGCGGGCTGCCGTCGCTGGTTTGTCCCGGGATCAGGCGCTGGCGTCGGCGCGCATCGTCCCATTCATCGCTGGCGGACTCGGGCTGCCAATCCTGCTCGCGCGCACGCAGTCCAGTGTCGTCGCTCCATGGATCGTAAGCGTCGTCGTCGCGGACATTTTCAACGGCCCGCCAGGTCTGCCCCCGGCGATAACGCTCGGTGTAGTGGTCGCCCATTGCTGATCTCCTGAAGTTGCGGGTGTGCCATCACTGGCAATCCAGAAGAGGGGCAAGATTCGTACCGCGCCGGCCGGGCCTTGTCAGGGCTGGCCTTGCGGGAGTTGGTGCGGGGGACGCCCATGCAAGCCTTGCGCGGGCGCGTGTAAAGACTGCTCGGTGGGCATCGTGCGCGGGTTAATGGGCCGTCACACGGCGCAGCGAGCCCGGCGGGTGGGCCAGGACGGCGGCGGGGATCCTCGGTGCGGAGGGCGTGGCCGGCGCGGCGGGTGCGGGATCCGTCCGCTCGGCACGGGGCGGGCGCACCGGGGCGATGCCCTCGACGGCGCCCAGCGCCTGACCGTTCTCGTAGCCGGTGGACACCGCTTCGAGATAGCCGGGCGAGAACTTCTGCTCAGGCGTGACCGCCGGGGCCAGTGCGGGCTGCGCATACACCGCCGTGTGGGCGCAGAGCGCCAGCACGCGGAGCAGCAGGATGCCGCCACGCATGCGGTAGAGCACGGCGAGGGGCGTAAGCGGCGAAAGAGGACGGGGCTGGTGGAGGGGCGCGGCGTCCGTGGGGCGCAACTGTGGCGGGATCTTCATGATGGTTCTCCAAAGGAGCTTTCGCTCCGGCTGAAAGGGCACTCAGAACGAGCATCGCGGCGCCGCGCTCGTCCTTCCTTTTCGCAGAGAACATGCCACCATCATTTCGGCCCCGGGCGGGCAGGCCGGACCACTTTCACGCGGAAAACAGGGGGTTTCGGACCAACACGTGGTGAGGAACGGTTGGCGCCATGCCAACATCGGCCGATCAGATCCAGACGTCGTTTTGCGCGGTGCGCTCGCCCACGGCCTCGCCCGTATTGCGCACGCCACGCGGCTCGATCAGCAGCATGCGCACCTCGCCATCGGCAAACGGCTTGTGCTCGATGCCGCGCGGCACCACGTACATCTCGCCGGCGCGCAGGTCGACGTGGCCGTCACGGAAGTCGATGCGCAGGTGGCCGTCCAGCACGATGAAGGTCTCGTCAGTCTCGGCGTGGCTGTGCCAGACAAAGTCCCCTTCGATGCGGACGATCTTGAACTGGTAGTCGTTCATCTCGGCAATCACGCGCGGCTGCCAGTGGTCCGAGAACAGGGCGAGCTTCTCGGCGAAGTTGATGGCGCGGTAGGGAGTGGGGGTGGGAGTGGGGGAGGGGGTGGGGGTGGGGGTGGGGGACATGGGGCGCTCCTTCGGATGGGATGAAGGCCCGAGTCTGCGCCGCCGGCGGGCGGGCCGTCTTGTACGATCGTGCAGCTACGGCGTGCGCCCCAGCGTGCGCAGCCAGCGCGCCGGCGTGATGCCGAAGGTGCGCGCGAAATGCCGCGTCATGTGGGCCTGATCGGTGAAACCGGCCCACGCGGCGGCATCGGCCAGGGTCTGGCCAGCCACGATCAGCCGGCGGGCCATGTCGAGCCGGCGCATGGTCAGGTAGCGGTACGGGCTGGTGCCGAACAGCGCACGGAAATCGCGCGACAGGCGCCAGCGGTCACGGCCGGTGGCGGCTTCGAGTTCGTCCAGCGTGACGATGCGCGCCACGTTGTCGATCAGAAAGGTCCGGGCCATCTCGGCGGCGCGGTAGTCCAGCGCCTGCCGGCGCCCCGGCGTGGGTCCGCCCGCAACAGCGGCCAGCGCGTGGGCCACGTCGTAGATGGCGTCGTCTTCCTCGAGCGGGTCGATCGGGCGGTCCATCGCGCGCAGCAGCGTCTCGGTGGCGGCGAACAGCCGGGGGTCGTCCGATCGGCCGCCCGGGATAAACGGCAGCGGCTGGCCGCCCAGCGCGCGCTGCACGTGCGCGGGCTCCACGTAGATCATCCGGTACTGGAAGCCGGCCTCGGTGCCGGCCTGGCCGTCGTGCGGCTCGTCGGGGTGCAGGACAATGGTGCCGCCCGGCAGGCTGTTGCAGACGCCGCGCCGGTAGGAAAAGCGCTGCACGCCGGCCAGCGTGCGGCCAATCGCATAGGTGTCATGGCGATGCATGTCGTAGCCGTGGCCGCCGATGAACGCCTCGATGCGCTCCATGCGCTGGGCGGACGCATCGCGCCGCATCCAGTCGCGCCGGCCCGGCAGCACGCCATCAACCATGCGTGTGGCCGGGATGGCCGTGGGTGTGGCTCGGCGCCGCGTGCGTGTGGATGTGGTCCGCCTCCGGTGGCGGGGAAAGGTCGGCGCTGCAGCTGGGCGACGACTCGTCGTGGCTGTGCGGCTCCAGCGCGCCCGGCACGCGGCGGCTCTTCAGGCCATCGGCACGCAGCCAGGCCACGGTGGCCTCGGCGGCGCGGTCGATCAGCTCGCCGCAGCGCGTGTAGTCATAGGGCGAGACATCGAGCGGGCACAGCGGCGGCACCACGGCAATATGCGCGTGGTCGGCCCAGCGTTCCAGGTCATGCACCAGTTGCCGCGCCACCAGCAGGGACAGCGCATTGAGCGCATGCTCCACGGCGCCACGCGGCGGGCGGCGCTCGGCGCAGGCGAAGCCGGCCGGCAGCACCACGATGCGCGTGGCACCCAGCCGCACGGCCGTGGAGACAGGCGTGTTGTTGGCCACGCCGCCATCGATCAGCGCCCGGCCTTCCACGTGCACCGGCGGAAACACGCCCGGAATGGCCGCGCTGGCCAGCACCGCATCGACGATATTGCCCGAGGACAGCACCACTTCGTCGCCGGAATGCATGTCGGTGGCCACGACATAGAGTGGCAGGCTGGCATGTTCAAGCCGCGATTCGCCGAAGTGGCGTGAAAGTAACTTCTGGAGGCCGAACGATTCCACCAGATGCCCGCGCCGTCCGCCCAGCATGCCGAGCATGCTGCGCCAGGACCAGGGCAGCACCTCGGCCCGGCGAATGCCGCGCCAGAGGCTCTCCAGCTTGGCCGTGCCTTCCTCGTGCGGATGGCAGGCGAAATACGCGCCGTTGATGGCGCCGGCCGATGCGCCGATCACCATGTCCGGCGCCATGCCCCACTTCACCAGTTCCCGCAACATGCCGACCTCGATGGCACCGAGGCTGCCTCCACCGGCAAAGACGAATGCTGTTTTTTCCATAGCTGGGCCCGCGGGGAGCCATCCTCCCCGGATTCTCGATCTGTTCGTGGCGACAGCATAGGCCACTTCCGGGCGGGAGCGAAAGAGTCTGTGGATGTAGGGTCTGTTGGGGCCAATTGTGCAATTAACCGCCAAGAATTTGGCGCGACTTCAGGGGCGGGCGGGCAGGGGATGGGGGGAAACGACGCAAAAAAGGCACGATGCGAAAGACGCACGATGCGAAAACGGCACGCGAAGCACGCACGCAAAAAAGGCGCCGACAGCGATGTCGCGCTGTCGGCGCCCCGCGGCAGTCCAACCTGGCGCGCTAGCGAAGCAATGTCCCGATCAGAAGCCGGGAGCCGGCGTTTCCGGGATCTGGTTGCGCAGGCTCAGGTTCATCACGTTCCAGCCGCGGATAGCGGCGATGGTATAGGACAGCTCGGCGATTTCCTGCTCGCTGAACTGTTCGCGCAGGGCTGGCCAGGCGGCGTCGGTCAGGTCCTGGTGCGGCAGCGCGTTGACGGCCTCGGCCCAGCCCAGCGCGGCGCGCTCGCGGGCGTTGAAGAACGAGGCGGGCGCCTCACGCCAGCCGGCGATGGCGTTCACGTGGCGCGGGTCCAGGCCCTGCTTGATCAGGTCGCGCCAGTGCATGTCCACGCAGACGCCGCACTGGTTGATCTGCGAGACGCGCAGCTGCACGATTTCCACCAGACGCGGGCCCAGCGAGCTTTGCTTGACCGAACCCGACAGCGCGATCATGGCCTTCAGGTTGGCCGGGGCGAGCTGGAAGAAGTTAATACGCGATGCACTCATGATGGTTCCTCACGGTAGTTCAAGGGAGTTGGCGTGCGCCCTTTGCGCCTGCCTTTCCCTGTAAGACGTACCGCGCGCCCGGCTTGTGACAGCTTTCCCAAAAAATTTCAGAAAAATCCGATTGAGCCGATTGAACCCTCAGTTCATCCATTCCCGGAAGGTGAGGAAGAGCATGGCCGCGTTCATGGCGATGATGATGCCCACCGTCAGCGACGCCAGGATCACCACGCTGCGCGGGTTGGCGTAGGCGCCCATGCGGGCGCGGCTGCTGGTGAGGCGCACCAGCGGAATCGCCGCGAACGGCAGTTGCAGGCTCAGCACCACCTGGCTGGCGATCAGCAGCTGCGCCACGCCTTTGTCGGCGTACAGCCATGCCACGATCAGCGCCGGCACGATGGCCACGCCGCGCGTGAGCAGCCGGCGCGCCCACGGCGCCAGCCGCGTGCGGATAAAGCCCTCCATGACCACCTGGCCGGCCAGCGTGGCGGTCACCGCCGAGCTCTGGCCCGAGGCCAGCAGCGCCACGGCGAAGATCACGCTGGCCCAGGCGGCGCCGGTCAGCGGGGAGAGCAGGTGGAAGGCCTGCTGGATCTCGGCCACCTCCGCGTGGCCGCTGCGGTGGAACACGCCGGCCGCCGTGACCAGGATCGCACTATTAATAAAGAAGGCGATGGCGAGGGCCACCAGCGTGTCGACGGCGGTGTAGCGCAGCGCCCGTTGCAGCGCCGGCGGGCTGTCCTCCACGGCGCGCGTCTTGACCGCCGCCGAGTGGAGGTAGAGGTTGTGCGGCATCACCGTGGCGCCGATGATGCCCGTGGCGATGACCACGGCGTTGGCATCGGTGAGCGAACGCGGCGAGGGCAGCAGCCCCCAGCCCACGTCCGACCACGACGGCTCGGCGATGATCAGCATCGCCACGAAGCACAGCAGCACGATGGTGATCATGCTGATGACGAAGGCTTCCAGCCGCCGGAAGCCGCGCTGTTGCAGGACCAGCACCAGCAGCACATCCAGCACGGTCAGCGCCACGCCGGCCAGCAGCGGGATGTTGAACAGCAGGTTGAGGGCGATGGCCGTGCCGATGACTTCGGCCAGGTCGGTGGCGCAGATCGCCAGTTCGGCCAGGATCCATTGCGACCAGGCCGACCAGCGCGAGGCGCCGTGCCGGCACGCCTGCGCCAGGTCCATGCCGGTGACCAGCCCGAGCCGGCTGGCCAGCACCTGGAGCAGCATCGCCATGAGGCTGGACATCGCCACGACCCAGAGCAGGGAGTAGCCGTAGGCGGACCCGCCCGCGAGGTCGGTGGCCCAGTTGCCGGGGTCCATATAGCCCACGGCCACGAGGTAGGCGGGGCCAAGGAAGCGGACGAACTCGCGCCACCTGGCGGTGGGCGGGCTAGGGATGACGGCCGACACGTGCCCATCCTACGAGGTGATGACCGCGCATGGCGCTCCCGTTCAAGTTGTGTGTGGCTCGGATGTCTCGAACTACCAAGGCAGCCAATTTAGCCGAATTCGTCGATCGATGCGCTGAGGGCACATGACCGGTACGGTCATCGGGGCGCCAGCGTTGGCCGGGCGTCAGCGGTGCTGCGCCACGGGCCTGGCGCGCGCCGCCTGGGCCCGCAGGCAGCGCAGCAGTTCCTCTGCGTAAGGCAGCACGACGAGCAGGCCGAGCGCGGCGAACAGACCCATGAGGTAGAGCGGCGGCAGGGGATCGCGCTTCGGGGTCAGGGTGAGGCTGGGGGGCTCTGCGGCGGCGCCGAACAGCGCCAGGAACTGGTCCCAGTGGGCCGCGGCCAGCATGGCCACGGCCGTGACCGGCAGCATCTCCAGCAGGCTGTGCACGTGCTGCTCGTTCGGCGGCACCGTGCGCCGGCTCACCGCGTAGCGCACGTCGAACCAGGCGGTGACCGCGTGGACCACCACGCCCGCGATCATGATGGCGAACAGCAGCGCGTTCACCTCGAAGAACAGCACCAGCAGGACCGGGACGCCCACCTGGACCATCATCAGGCTGTGCATGACCGATTCCCGGACGCCCGCGTTGATCTCGATGCGCTGGCGCCGATGGAACCACCAGTCGCCCAGCCCCGCGAGGATCCAGAGCGGGATCAGGCCGTACATCAGGATCAGGCGAACCGGTTCTTGCATGGCGTCTCCAGCGGTGGCGGGAACTCACGCCACCTTCCGAAGCACGCTGCAAGTGCCGTTCCATGCCGAAATGAGCCCGTGGGAGGCCCGTGGGAGGCCCGTGGGAGGCAGCCGGCAGCCGGGCGGGATGTAAAAACCGCCCGGTGGTGCAGAAACGTCAGGCCGCCAGCGGCGTGGCTTCGATTGGCGCGATGGCCGCCGCCCGGGGCGCCGGCAGCATCGTACCGTGCTCGCGGTAATTGATATGCCACGCAAACGCCTCTTCCAGCAGGTGCGGGGTCTGGCCGCCGCGCGTCTGGGCCCGGCGGAAATAGTCGAGCAGGCCGTCGCGGTAGGCCGGGTCGGCGCAGTTGCGGATCACCTGGAGCGCCCGCTCGCGTGGCGCCAGCCCGCGCAGGTCGGCCAGGCCGTGCTCGGTGACGAGGATGTCCACGTCGTGCTCGCTGTTATCCACGTGGGAGACCATCGGCACGATGCTGGAAATCCGCCCGTCCTTGGCCACGGACTTGGTCACGAAGACCGACAGGTAGGCATTGCGCGCGAAGTCCCCCGAGCCGCCGATGCCGTTCATCATGTGCGTGCCGCCCACGTGGGTCGAGTTGACGTTGCCGTAGATGTCGCACTCGAGCGCGGTGTTGATGGTGATCAACCCCAGCCGGCGCAGCACTTCGGGATGGTTACTGATTTCCTGCGGCCGCAGCACCAGGCGGGATTTGTAGCGCTCGATCTCGTCCAGCACACGGCGGTAGACCGGCCCGGACAGCGTCATCGACGACGCCGAGGCGAAGCGCAGCTTGCCGGCGTCGATCAGCGAGATGGTGCTGTCCTGCAAGACCTCCGAGTACATCGTCAGGTCGTGAAATGGCGAATCTACGAGCCCGTGCAGCACCGCATTGGCAATCGTGCCGATGCCGGCCTGCAAAGGCTGGAGCGAGGGCGAGAGCCGCCCGGCGCGCACCTCGCGCTCGAACAGTGCATTGAGATGGCCGGCGATCAGGCGCGTCTCGCCGTCTGGCGGCAGCGCGTTGGACGGGCTGTCGTCGCGCGCGGTGAGCACGATGGCCGCAATACGCGACGGATCGACGGGGATATAGGGCAGGCCGATGCGCTGCTCGACGGCAATCAGCGGAATCGGCTGGCGGTAGGGGCGCTGCACCGGGAAGGCGATGTCGTGCAGCCCTTCCAGCGCGGCCGGCATATTGGTGTTGATCTCGACGATGACCTGCTTGGCCATCATCGCGAAACTCGCCGAATTGCCAACCGAGGTGGTCGGCACGATGCCGCCGGTCTCGGTGATGGCGGCGGCCTCGATCACGGCAATGTCCACCGGCGCAAGCTGGCCGCTGCGCAGCTGCTCCACGGTCTCGCCCAGATGCTGGTCGATGAACATCACCTCGCCGTCGTTGATCTTGCGGCGCAGGGTGGCGTCGGACTGGAACGGCAGGCGGCGCGCCAGCACGTTGCTTTCGGCCAGGATCTTGTCGATATCGTTGCCGAGCGAGGCACCCGTGATCAGGGTGATCTGGAGCGGGTCGGCGGCGGCGCGGCGCGCCAGGGCGAAGGGCACGGCCTTGCAGTCGCCGGCGCGGGTGAAGCCGCTCATGCCGACCGTCATGCCGTCCTGGATCAGCGCGGCGGCCGCGTCGGCCGACATGATCCGGTCCTGCAGGGCGGCCAGGCGAATGCGATCACGGTACATCTCGTCTCCTTGCTTGTGGGCTTTCTGAAGCCTGTGGGGGCTTTTTGGGGCTTTGGGGGGCGTTGTCGGAGCCAGTGTAGCGAGCGCTGAATATTCTCACCATGATTTAAATCGCTGGAAACCAGTCGGTTTTTTCATGGATGACGGCG
Source organism: Cupriavidus campinensis (assembly GCF_905397395.1). Lineage (GTDB taxonomy): Bacteria > Pseudomonadota > Gammaproteobacteria > Burkholderiales > Burkholderiaceae > Cupriavidus > Cupriavidus campinensis. The sequence continues at coordinate 145,026 of NZ_CAJPVH010000005.1, read as the reverse complement.
CCGTGCAAGGCGCCGTGCGCCGGGCAAATCGGCAAGCAACGGTGGCCATCGCTTCCTAAAATCTTCATGTGTGTTTCGTGGCCACGCCGGCTACTATCTCAGTCGAGTACGCAGTCGAGTCCTGTCCTACCTAGACCGAAATAGAGGGGAGTCGCATGGAGATGACGCAGGGAGCTTCGCAGCCCGAAGCCAGTCCGGACCCGGTTGCCGATCAGGTCGCCAATCAGGCCGCGCATGAGCCGGTGGTAGGGCTGGAGGCGCCGTTCTCGGTGCTCGAGACCCGCAAGCACCAGATGTTTCCGACCCTGACGCCGGCCGAGATCGACCGTGTGCGGCGGTTTGGCACGGTGGCGTCGTTCAAGGCCGGCGAGACGCTGTTCTGCATCGGCGACCCCGCCCCGGGCATGCATCTGATCCTGACCGGCAAGCTCCAGATCATCCAGCGCGACGGGCTTGGCAACCGTTTTCCGATCACCGATGAGGGCCCGGGCCAGTTCCTGGCCGAGGTGGGCCAGCTCTCCGGCAAGCCGGCGCTGGTGGATGCGGTGGCGCTGGAGGACTCCACCGCGCTGGTGGTGCCGCCCGAACGGCTGCGCGCGCTGCTGGTGGCCGAGGCGGATCTGGGCGAGCGCATCATGCGCGCGCTGATCCTGCGCCGGGTAGGGCTGATCGAGCGCGGCGGCGGCCCGGTGCTGGTCGGCAAGGGCACCCAGCCGCTGCTGCTGGCGCTGCAGGCCTTCCTGCGCCGCAATGGCTATCCGCACAAGGTGGTCGATATCGATACCGACCCCGACGCCATGGCGCTGCTCGACGTCAGCAACGCGCCCGCGAGCGATTTCCCGATGGTGATCTGCCCCGACGGCGGCATACTGCGCGCGCCGGACGAGGGCCAGCTCGCCTCGTGCCTCGGTTTGGTGCCTGAATTTACGCCGGACCATGTCTATGACGTAGTGGTGGTCGGCGCCGGCCCTGCCGGGCTGGCGACGGCGGTCTATGCCGCGTCCGAAGGGCTGTCCGTGGCCGTGATCGACTGCCGCTCCCCGGGCGGGCAGGCCGGCGCGAGCGCGCGGATCGAGAACTACCTGGGCTTTCCCACCGGCATCTCGGGCCAGGCGCTGGCCGGGCGCGCCTTCGTCCAGGCGCTCAAGTTCGGCGCCCACGTGGCCATTCCGCTCGAGGTGAGCGCGCTCCATTGCGGCGAGCACCCGATCCGGATCGAACTGACCGATGGCCGGATGGTGCCCACGCGCACCGTGGTGATTGCCAGCGGCGCCCAGTACCGGCGCGCGGAGATCGAATCGCTGGACCAGTACGAGGGCCGGGGCGTCTACTACTGGGCGTCGCCGGTAGAGGCCAAGCTCTGCAAGGACGAGCACGCGATGCTGGTGGGCGGCGGCAACTCGGCGGGGCAGGCGGCGGTGTACCTGGCCTCCCACGCGGCGGAGGTGCATATGCTGGTGCGCGGCGAGGGGCTCGAGGCCACCATGTCGCGCTACCTGATCGACCGCCTGAAGGGCCTGCCGAACGTATTCCTGCACACGCACGCGCAGATCACGGCGATGGAGGGCGATGGCTGGCTTTCCACGGTGCGCTACAAGGAGCGCTCCTGTGGCCCGGACTGCATCACCCGGCCGATGCGCCACGTGTTCCTGTTTATCGGCGCCGCGCCGAACACGGAATGGCTGCGGTCCTGCAACGTCACCACGGACCCCAAGGGTTTCGTGCTGACCGGCTATGAAGCCCACCAGTCCTGCACCGAGCGCGCCGACTACACGCTGGAGACCAGCGTGCCGGGCGTGTTCGCAATCGGGGACGTGCGCTCGGGCTCGACCAAGCGCGTGGCCGCCGCGGTAGGCGAGGGCGCTGCGGTCGTGGCGCAGATCCATCGCTATCTGGCGGGCATGCAGGCCGGCCAGACCGTGCAGGCGGTGGCCTAGGCGGCGCGCGGGGCATCCGGCGTGCCACGGGTCACGCGCATGATGTAGTGCGCGTCGGCGGTGGCCTGTGCCTGCTGGTCCACGGCGCCCGGCTGTTCTCCCTGAGCGCGTGCGCAAGCGCGCCAGCGCCTCCGGCCGCCCCGGTGATTACCCGCATCCCGGGACCCTTGTCCCACGGAATCCCCCCGCATAGACCCTGACGAATCCCTCAAACCGGGACACCCGCCTCATGTTCCCGCGGACCCTGCTGCCCACAATCGGCCCCTCGAACAAGGAGCGGTGTGGCTCAGGCGATCCCCCCACTGGTCCTGCATCCTGAGCCGTGATCGCCTTCCTGTTGTAGTTGGAGTTTGCGATGTACACGAATCTTGCCAAGACCCTCTTGACCGCTTCCTCGCTGGCCATCGGCCTGTGCAACCTGGCTTACGCCGGGCTGGGGAGCGATCGTTCCAATCCTTCGATTTCCACCGCAGCCTCGGCGCAGGCCAGCATGTCCGCCTGCAAGGGCGGCAAGTTCGATCCGTACCAGGACGGCCTGCGCATCGGCAAGCCGGATCCCTACACCGATGGCGCCCGGATGGATCAGCGTGACCCGTACAGCGACGGCGCGCGGCTGGGCGCTGCCGGTGGCGGATGTCTGCTGCGCAACGCCTGACCGCGGAAAATGCGCCGGGCACGGTATGCACCACGTCTGGCTTTCCGCACTTTGCGGGGCCAGCTGGCCGTGGTTTTGCCTGCACGCTGGGGATCGTTGACTAAGATTAGTCAATCGCCCGTTCCAAGCGGACGTGGTGAGCTATCGCCCCGGCGCTCCGCACCGGCCGTACCCTGTCCCGCGCGCGATCCCACCATGCCGATGCTGAAGCAGCAGATACGCCTTTGCACCAGCCGTGACCGGGTGCGACTGGCGTATGCCATCACGGGCAGCGGACCGCCGCTCGTGAAGGCCGCCAACTGGATGAGCCACCTCGAATTCGACGTGGGGAGTCCGGTCTGGAGCCACATGCTGTGCGCGCTGTCGGAGAACCACACGCTCGTGCGCTACGACGAACGTGGCTGTGGCCTCTCTGACCGCCACGTGGATGACCTGTCCTTCGAGGCGTGGCTGCGTGATCTCGAAACCATCGTGGACGCCACCGGCGTCGATCATTTCCCGTTGCTGGGCATTTCCCAGGGCGCGTCGATCGCCGTGGCGTACGCCGTGGCGCATCCCGAGCGGGTGAGCCACCTCGTGCTGCACGGTGGCTACGCCAGGGGGCGCCTCAAGCGCAACCTGGGTGCCGAGATGCGCGAGGAAGCCGAGCTGATGGCGCGGCTGGCGGAACTGGGCTGGGGGCAGGAGAACCCGGCCTTCCGCCAGTTCTTCACCACGCAGTTCATCCCGGGCGGCACGGCGGAGCAGCACCGCTGGTTCAACGAGCTGGAGCGCGTGTCCACCTCGCCCGGCAACGCGGCGCGCTTCATGCGCATCTTCAACGACATCGACGTGGTGGAACTGCTGCCGCTGGTGACCTGCCCCACGCTGGTGCTCCACGCCGTGCGCGATGCGCGCGTGCCGTTCGACGAAGGCCGGCTGATTGCCAGCATGATCCCGAACGCGCGCTTCGTTCCATTGGAGAGCGGCAACCACCTGCTGCTGGAGGCGGAGCCGGCGTGGGACCGCTGGCTGGAGGAAGTACGCGCCTTCCTGCCCGCGCCGGTGCCGGTGGACGACCCGGCGTTCCACACCCTGACCCGGCGCGAGCGCGACATCGTCGTGCTGATCGCGCAGGGCCGCGACAACGCACAGATCGCCGCCTACCTTGGGCTGTGCGAGAAAACCGTGCGCAACCACATCACGAGCATCTTCTCGAAGCTCGAGGTGGAAAACCGCTCGCAGGCCATCGTGCTCGCGCGCGAGGCCGGTTTCGACCGGTCGCGCGCGTAAGCCGGCGGACCTGCCGGGCGATTCAATCAGGAGACCCCCATCATGACGACTACCCCCGACGCTGCCGCGTCTTCGGCCAATTCGCCGGCCACTACGCCCGACCTTGCCGCCCTGAAGGGCCGCCAGCAGGTGGCCTGGGCCAGCGGCGACTATGCCGTGATCGGCACCACGCTCCAGATCGTGGGCGAGCAACTGGCCGAAGCCTGCGACCTGCGCTGCGACGAGCGCGTGCTCGACGTGGCCGCCGGCAACGGCAACGCCACGCTGGCGGCGGCGCGCCGTGGCTGCATCGTGACCTCCACCGACTACGTGGGCGCGCTGCTGGAGCGCGGCGCCGAGCGCGCCCGCGCCGAGCGGCTCGACGTGACCTTCCAGCAGGCCGATGCCGAAGCGCTGCCCTTTGACGATGCAAGCTTCGACGCCGTGCTCTCCACCTTCGGCGTGATGTTCGCCCCGGACCAACCCAAGTGCGCCGCCGAGATGGCGCGCGTGACCCGGCCCGGCGGCCGCATCGGGCTGGCGAACTGGACCCCGCAGGGCTTCGTCGGCCAGATGTTCAAGACGCTGGGCGCCTACGTGCCGCCGCCGGCGGGCGTGTCGCCGCCGTCGAAATGGGGCGTGGAGGAGCACCTGAAGGCGCTGTTCGCGCCGCATGGGGTGGATGTCCACGTCACGCCGCGCCAGTTCAACTTCCGCTATCGCTCGGCGGCGCACTTCATCGAGGTCTTCCGCACCTGGTACGGCCCGGTCCACAAGGCGTTCGCCTCGCTGCCGGCCGACAAGGCCAGCGCACTGGAAGCCGATCTGACCACGCTGCTGAACAGCCTGAACCGCGCCGGCAAGGATTCCATGGTGGTGCCGAGCGAGTACCTGGAGGTGGTGGCGACGAAGCGGTAGGGGATAGCCCACTTCCCCAGAATCTCCTTGACATACAGATCTGTCTACTCCACGATAGTAGACAGATCTGTCTCATTCCGGCGCTAGCCAACCCATCCTCAAGGAGCTTCGATGTCGACCCAAGCCGAATCCCGTCCGCCGTTTCCGCCTTTTACCCGTGAGAGTGCCGCCCAGAAGGTCCGCGGCGCCGAGGATGGCTGGAACAGCCGTGATCCTGCACGCGTGGCGCTGGCCTATACCGTCGACAGCCAATGGCGCAATCGGGCGGAGTTCGTCACGGGACGTGCCGCGATCGAGGCCTTCCTGTCGCGCAAGTGGCAGAAGGAACTCGATTACCGGCTGATCAAGGAGTTGTGGGCGCACGATGGCAACCGCATTGCGGTGCGCTTTGCGTACGAGTGGCATGACGACTCGGGTAACTGGTACCGGTCGTATGGCAACGAAAACTGGGAATTCGACGAGAACGGTCTGATGCAGCGGCGCTTCGCCTGCATCAACGATGCCCCGATGCGCGAGGCGGACCGCAAGTTCTTCTGGCCGCTGGGCCGCCGCCCGGATGACCACCCCAGCCTGAGCGACCTGGGGCTGTAAGCAGGTAAAAGCCGACATGCGCGGGGGCGCCTTTGCAGCCCCCGCCGCGCATGCCGGCGCCGGCCTTACTGCATGGTGTCCAGATTGCCGATGCGGACCAGCATCTCGGTGAACATCTGCATGTCGAGGTTCAGGTCGGCCACTTCCTTGTATTCCTTGGCGTTGTGCGCGGTGTACTTCTTGCCGGGCATGGCCGGGCCGAAGTTGATCGCGTTCGGCATCAGCTTGGCCGTGGTGCTGCCGGCCGTGGGCACCGGCTTGGCCTCAAGCCCCGTGGTGTCGCCATAGATATTCAGCAGCGTGGAAAGCCATGCGCCTTTGGGGTCACGCGCCATCCAGTTGCCCTGGTCGTGCTGGATCTCCACCGCGGTCTGCGTGGCGCTGGCCCAGGTGTTGATCCTGGTCGCCACCCGGGCGCGCAGTTCGTCCGGCGTGGCGCCGCGCGGCATGCGCACGTTGGCGGTGACTTCGAGCTTGCCGTTGCGCTCGCGGATCAGCGTGGGCGACATCGTCAGCGGGCCCATGAAGTCGTCCCGATAGCCCACTTCCATCTTCTCGCCCAGATAGCCCGTGCCGTACAGGTCGCCCAGGTAGCGAATGGCGCGCGCGTACTGGTTGTCCGCGAACGGCACGCCGGCGCCCTGCAGGAACAGCGCCAGGCGCGGCACCGGGTTCACACCTTCCTCGGGGCGGGAGCCATGGGCCGACGAGCCGGTCACCTTGACGTCCACGCCGCCGGCACCCGGCGTCACGTCGATCGAGAACTTGCCTTGCGCGGCGTGCTGGGCGATGAACGGCTCGCGCGCCTTCTCCAGCGCGGCGGTCACGGCGGCCGGATCGCCGCCCGTGATGCGCGCCGTGGCGGTCTGCGGAATCGCGTTGGCGGAGGCCGCGCCGGCCATCGCCACGATGGCGGGGGCCTTGCCGTCCGTCGGCTGGTCCGCGAAGCGCACCGTCAGCGCGCCGGACCCTTTCTCGGCCACCACCGCCGGGTACTTGCTGTCCAGCACGATGTTGTACGCCGGCAGCGTGGTGTGCGCCTGGTAGTACTTCATGCCGTCGCCGCCGGTTTCCTCGGTGGTCTCGATCATCAGCCGGATCGTGCGGGCCAGCGGCACGCCGCTCTCGCGCACGGTCTTCATTGCGTACAGCGCCGCCGCGATGGAACCCTTGTCGTCGATGGTGCCGCGCCCGTACAGGTAGTCGCCCACGCGGGTCACCTTGAACGGGTCGAGCTTCGTGCCGTCGTCGAGCACCCATTCGTCGGCCACCACGGGCACCACGTCGGCGTGCGTGAGGATGCCGAAGGTGTCCGCGCCAGTGCCGGGCAGGGTCACCTCGAACACGCGGTTATCCACGTTGCGGTAGGTCAGGCCGAAGTCCCGCGCCATGCGCTCCACCACCTTGCCGAACGCGATGATGGCCGGGTTCTCGTGCTGCGGCACCTTTTCGTCGCGCACGGTGCGGATCGCCACCATCTCGGTGATGCTCTCCAGCACGGCGGTCTGGTTGTGGAGCCGGTTATAGACGCCGAGCAGCCGGCCGATATTGACGAGATCGTCGCCCTTGAGCGGCTTCTTCGCCCGGTAGGCCCGCACGGCCGGCGCCAGCTTCGGCTCGGCCTTCACGGCGGCGGCGAGGAAGGCGTTGAAGCTGGCCGGCGGCTTGGCCGACTGGCTGGCCACCAGGCGGTCCAGCGCGGGTTTGGCCAGCGTCTCGGCCAGCGCCGCGCCGGGGACGGAAATGGCCAGCAGCGGGACGAGCAGGGCGGCCAGCAAGGCGCCCCGCAGGGGGGAGGTCGGCACGGCAGGCAGGCGGTTCATCGATGTCTCTCGTAGCGGTCTTGTGATGGATGCGCATGATAGCAGCGCCTCCATCGTCACAGATGGCCTGGATCGCCCCGCATCGGCCCCGCCAGGGGCTCAGGCGGCGTCGTGCCGGCCCATGATGCGGGTGCCGAGTGCCATGCCCCAGCGCACCAGTTGGGCGCCGGCGGGCAGCTGGGTGCGCTCCCACAGGGACAGCGCGGCGTCGATGCCACCGCGATTGGCGTGCAGCGCGCGGCCCAGCGCCACCGCATTGCCGGCCGCCTTGCCGGCACCGGCGCCGGTGTGGGGCCGCGCGACGAAGGCTGCGTCGCCGGTCAGCACCACGCGGCCAAACACCATGCGCGGCGCCTCGTAGTCGTGAATCAGCTGCAGGAAGGGGTCGGGCGTGCCGGTGACCAGCGTGGCAAGGTCCGGCGCGAGGTCGCGCCGCGCGGCGTGACGCAGGCCATCGATCTCGCCGTCGCGCATGACGCCCGGCGGGAGCGAATGGAGGTGCTGATGCCCCACGCGATCCCGCAGCGCCGCGTCGCGCGCCGGGCCGCCCGGCAATGGTCGATACCAGACCCAGTTCTGCCGGCGCTGGCCGGGCGCGGTCTCGCCGTTCTCGCCGGGGATCAGGTAGGTCAGCAACTGGTGGCCGTGCCCTTCCTCGAAGGCGAAGGTGTTGTGCAGGAGCTGGCGCGTGGCGTCTGGCAGGGCGGACTCGGGCAGCACGCCGCGCCAGGCCGCGTAGCCGGCGTAGGCCGGCGCGGCGCCGGGCAGCAGTTGCGCGCGCACGGTGGAGAGCGGCCCGTCCGCCGCCACAAGCAGGTCGGCGGTTTCCGTGCGGCCGGAGGCGAAGCAGGCGGTCACGCGCGCGCCATGCTGGCGCAGCGCCAGGAAGGTCTCGCCCGCATGCACGGCGCGGGGGCCGAGCGCGTGCCGCATGTGACCGTACAGCCCGTTCCAGGCGATCTGCGTCTGCGGCATGTAGACGCGGCGCACGTCGCCACTGCGCGTGACGAAGATGCGGCCGCCCGACGGCACGCCGAAGTCCTCGGGCAACGGCGCGCCGGCAAAGGCGAGCGCGTCGGCCACATCGGGCTGCAGGACGAGGCCGCCGCCGCGGCTGTCGAGCGCCTGGGGCGAGCGTTCGAACACATCCACGTGCCAGCCGATGGCGCGCAGGCAGAGCGCCGTGAACAGGCCGCCGAGGGAGCCGCCGATGATCACGGCGCGAGGGGTGGAGGTCGGATGCATGGTCGTCAGGGAAGTGGAGGTGTCTTCGCATCGTAGGGGCGGGCCCGGATGCCGCCAATCGGCCACAGGTTTGCCGCGCGTGACACGAAGGTATAGGCGCCCGCCCTCCCGGCGTTCCAATCGGCAAAAAACCGGCGGACGCGCCATCCCCGCGGCATCGGCGTGCCAACAATTCGCTCCAAGGGATGTCCTGCCCTCGTCCTCAAGGAGTTGTCATGAGTATCCGGTCGCATTCATCATCGGGACGGCCGCTTGCCGCCGCGTGCGCCGTCGCCTGCGCGATGGCGGGCCTTGCCGCCGTTGTCGGGCACTGGTGGATCGAAGGGCGCCATTTCGAGACCACCGATGACGCCCACGTGGCCGCCAGGATTGCCGATGTCGCGCCGCGCGCTGCCGGCGCCGTTGTGGCGATCGGCACCCTCGACCCGCGGCGCGCGCCGCCGGACGCGGTGTGGGTCGATGCGCGGTTCAAGAAGAGCCAGCTTGCGCGGCTGCGCACCGGCCAGCCGGTGACGCTGTACGCAGACGCGTATGGCGCGCGGGTGCGCTACCACGGCACGGTGGCAGGGTTCCCGGCACGCAGCGGTGCGGCGCTCTCGCCGCTGCCCGCCCACAGTGCCATCTGCCGGTGGATCAAGCCGCCGCAGCGGTTGCCGGTGCACATCGCGCTGAACCGGGCCGAACTCGCCGCCCATCCGCTGCGTGTGGGGTTGTCGATGCACGTGACGGTAGACGTGCGCGCGCGGGGCGCGCCGGACCCGATGGAGCCGAGCCAGCGGCCGCTAGCGTAGCCAGCGCTGCCAGACGGCGACGGCAGCGATGCCCAGGCAGACGACGGCGACCACCGCCAGCATGTTGGCCGATGCCACCAGCACCGCCTGCTGGTCGATCAGTTGCGACAGCGTGGCCAGCGCGGCGGCATCGGGCGGGGTGGCCAGCCCGTAGGGTGTGACGCGGGCGATGAGGTGCGTCCGCGCCACGGCCTCGCCCGCCTGGAGCCACTGGCCGGCCAGCCCGGTGCCGGCCATCAGCGCCACCTGCCGGAGGATGTTCTTGAACTGGTAGGCGTGCGGGAAGTCCTCGAGCGGGGTGTCCATGAAGGTGAGCTTGGCCACGAGGATCAGCGTGAACGGCAACGCCACGCTTTGCAGCAGCAGCACGGGCAGGATGGCCGACACCGGGAGCCCGTCCGTGAGGCGGGTGGCCAGCAGCCAAGCCGCCGCCGCCGTCATGCCGTAGCCGAGTGCGAGGTAGCGCCGCGCGCCGGGCAGGCGCGCCCCCAACAGCACGAACGCCACGCCGGCCACCAGACCGCCGAGCGCCGACAGGGTCAGGACCATGCCGGTGGTCTCGAACGTGAAGCCGAGGCCAAGCTGCATCACGTTGGAGACCGTAAAGGTCCAGAGTCCGCTCAGGCAGGCAAAGATCGAGTAATAGGCCAGCCCGGTGAAGTAGCGGCGGCCGTTCAGGCGGCGCGGACTGAGCCAGGCGTCCGGCGCGCGGCGCAGCCGGATGAACGCGAACACGACGATGGCCAGACCGGCCAGCGGTGCGGCGGCCACGCGCAGCGAGTCGCCGGTGGCATAGAGCCGCAGCGAGGCCAGGCCATGCACCAGCACGAGCGCGCCGGCGCCAATCAGCAGGACGGTGAGCCAGTCCATGCTGGCTACGTCGTCGAGGTCCGGCGTGCGTGGCGGGCGGGCACGGTGCGGGTAGACGCAGAACACGAACAGGGCCGTCAGCGCGGCCAGCAGCGCCTGCACGAGGAAGATCATGCGCCAGCCGGTGTCGAGCATCAGCGTGGCGGTCAGCCAGGGCGCCAGCGCCGGCAGGCCGGTCGTGCCGATCACGAAGCCGATCAGCAGGCGCGGGCGCTCCGCCGGCGTGGCGATCAGCTGGATCAGCACGCGGGATGCCGAGAACAATCCGCCGGCGCCCAGCCCCTGCACCGCCAGCGCTGCGGACAGCTCCGCGACATTGGACGACGCGGCGCCCAGCAGGCAGCCGACGAAGGCGATGGCGAGGCCGAGCAGCGTGTAGCCGCGATAGCTGAGATCGTCGGCAATGCGCCGGGTCAGCAGGTTGGCGACGATGGCCGCGCCGGCATAGGCGGTCAGGCACCAGAGGAAGTCATCGGGCGTGGCGTAGATGCCGGCGCGGATGTGGAGTGTCCCGGTGGCGAGCATCGACGTGGCGACGAAGTCCACGCCCGTTGCGCAGCCCAGCGCCAGGCCCAGCCACTGTACGCGCGCCCGGGACAGCTCGGGCAGCGCCTGCAGCGGTGCCGCGTCAGCCGGCATGCGGGTCGAGGCGCGTGGCCAGAGGCCTGGCGCGCAGCGTGAAGGGAAGGGCGATTCGGGACATGCATTGTTCCGGGGATCAGGCCGGCATCCGGCAGGTCTCCAGCTTAGGCGTGTCCCGCCGCCGGCACACTCGTCCCCGCGCATGGCCGCCCCCGTGCCACGGTCGCAAACAACTATCCCTGCGTATAGGGTCTGGCGCATCGGGTCTGGCGCATCGGGGCTGCGTTCGGGGCTGCGTTCGGGGAGGGCACCCGGGGCGCGTATGCGCTCACCCGCCCAGTGGCCAGCATAGCGGCAGCGTGAACGAAAACGCGGTGCCGTGCGGCGCGCGCGCCGTGGCCTGGAGCCGGCCCCGGTGTGCCTCGACGATGGAGCGGCAGATCGCCAGCCCCATGCCCATGCCGTTCTTCTTGGTGGTGTAGAACGGCTCGAACACATGGTCGATGTCGCCGTCGCCGAGGCCCGCGCCGGTGTCCGCCACGCTGATCTCCAGCATGTCTTCCGCGGCGATGCGCGTGCCCATGGTCAGCACGCGGGTGCGGTTGGTGACGTCGCCCATCGCCTCCACGGCGTTGACCACAAGGTTCAGCAGCACCTGCTGCAACTGCACGCCGTCGCCAAAGACGCGGAAGGCATCGGCGTGCAGCGCCAGTTGCACGGACACCTGCCGGCGCTCGATCTCGCTGCGCGAAATGGCGAGGATATGGCGGATGGCCTCGTGCATGTCCACCTCGCCCAGCACCGGCGCGGCGTTGCGCGTGAGCCCCTGCAGGCTGCGGATCATGTCCCCGGCGCGCTGCCCCTCGCTGGCAATGGCCTCGAGGCCCTCGCGCGCGTACTCGATCTCGGGCTTGCTGCGCGCGAGCCAGCGCAGGCTGGCGCCCGCGTTCGAGACGATCGACATCAACGGCTGGTTGATCTCGTGGGCGATGGAGGCCGTGAGCTGGCCCACCGTGGTGGCGCGCGCCACGCGCGCGAGGTCGGCCTGGGCGTTGCGCAGCGCGTCGTCGGCGCTGCGGCGCGTGGTCACGTCCGTGACGGTGCCCACGTACTCCAGCGTCTCCCCGTCCGTCACCAGCGGCTTGCCGATACCTTCGACATAACGGACCGCGCCGTCGCTACGCACAATGCGGTACTCGAGGTGGATCGGCGCCTGGTTGGCTACCGACTGGTTGATGGTGTGCAGCGCGTTCGCGCGGTCGTCGGGATGCATCCGCGCGCCGAAATCCTCCAGCGCGAAGTGCGCGCGCGCCATATCCAGCTCGAAGATGCGGCGCATCTCGTCGGAGCACGAGATGGCCTGCTGGCGCAGGTCCCAGCGCCAGCTGCCCGTATGGCTGACGCTTTCGCCCATGGTCAGCGAGGCCTGGCTCGCACGGAGGGCGCGTTCCACCTGCTGCCGGCGGTCATTCTCGGCCAGGAGGTCTTCGTAGAGCCGTGCGGTGCGCAGCGAAATGGCGGCCTGCGAGGCGATCAGTTCGAGCACCTCGGTCTGCTCGGGCGTGAAGCCGTCGCCCAGCAGGCGGTTCTCCAGATACAGCACGCCGATCAGCGTGTTGTGGCGCGACATCGGGATGCAGATTGCCGCGCACCGCGCGTGGGCCGCGAAATATGGATCGAGCCCGAACGGGTTGGCGCCGGCCGCATGGCCCACCATGACCGGCTGGCCGGTGCGGATCACGGTGTGGAACATCGACATCGGCAGGTCATCGGCGGTTGGGGCGGCCTGCGCCAACTGCACGCGGATACCGGCGGGCGAGGTCTGGGCGCGCGCCTCGATGACCGGCGCCTTGCCCTGGAGGCGGATCAGCAGCCCCCGCTGCGCGGCGGCATATTCGAGCGTGATGGTCATCAGCGTGTCCACCAGCTTGTCGAGGCGAATCTCGTCGGTCAGCGCGCGCGAGGCGCGGATCACGCTTTCCACGTCGCGGATACGCTTGCCGTTGGCGAGCACGTGGGCCGGGCCCCGCGCCGCGTCGAACAGCTCGGGGTAGGTGACCGCCATCTGGCGGGCCTTGCCGGTTGCGCCCCATTGCCGATAGCGGTCATGCGCCGCCCGCAGGTGACCCCGTGCGGCGGTGGTGAGGCCCGCCGCCATGCAGTAGTGGCCGGCGCGTTCGTGGGCCAGCGCGGCGATGTGCGCGAAGCCGTGTGCGGTGGCGTGGGCAATGGCCTGCTCGTAGCGCTTCATCGCGCCGAGCCCGTCACCGTCGAGCCGCACCAGTTCCGCTTCCACGAGCAGCGCCTTGTCGGTGAAGGTGAGCGGATTGGCGTCGGCCCAGCGGCGCAGTCTGCGGGCGTCCGCTTCCAGCGTGGCGCGTGCTGTCGCGTCCGGCGTGCCGGCAGCCAGCGTCAGCGCCCGATAGAGATGGAAGTCCACCTGATGGATATGGCCCGGCGCGGACCACGCGAGCGCGCCGGCCGTCTCCAGGCTCGCGGCGGCTTCGGCGTGCCTGCCAGCCAGATATTGCAGCGTGGCGCGATAGAGCCAGTACCAGAATTCCAGGGTGGACATGCGCTCCCGCGCCGGCGTGCGGGCGAGGTCGTGGCCGTCGAGCGTGGAGGGGGCGGCGGCGTCGAGCGGGAATGCCGTCTCGCGCAGCCCGTCGACAAAACGCTGTTGCAGCAGCAGGATGGCCTCCACGTCGTGGAAGCCGGTCTGCCGCACGAAGTCGAGTCCGCTGGCGATTTCGGCGGAAACCTCGTCCAGCGTGTCGCCGCGTGCGAGCCGGTTGGCCACCAGATGGCAGCAGACGAAGCAGGCCGTGGTCATGTCGCCGTTGGCGACGCCGGCCGCAAAGCCCGCCCGGGCGCAGTCGGTCGAGTAGCCCAGCGGCTGCGTCCACACGCTGAGCTGGTCGAGCGGCAGCAGCGTGCGGGCTTCATAGGCGGCGTAGCCATGCCGCGTGACCAGTTCCCGCGCCATCGCGCCGTAGCGGAAGCCGTCCTCGTAGGCCGCGTAGCGATGGCAGACCAGCACACCGAGCCAGCCCAGCGCGGCGGTGGAGGGGCCGCTGATGCCATGCGCGAGCGTCAGCCAGATCATCTCGCACAGTTCCAGGAAGGCCAGGTGCTCGTCGACGAAACTGGCGGGCACGGATAGCGCAGCCAGCAGCGCCATGGCCGCCATGACATCGGGGTCCGACATCTGGGGAAGGTGCGCCAGCGCCTTGAGTCCGTGGGCGTCCAGCCGCGCCTCGATGGCGCGGTAGGCGGCGTCGGCATCCGCGGCCGAGGGGTGCGCGGACAGCGAAATGCCGAACATGCGCAGTCCGCGGATGGCCGTTTCCACCGCCAGCGCGTTCTCCGAGCGCCGGGTATGGAGTTCCGTCTTGAGCCGGTAGACCTCGGCAAGTTGGCGCGGGGGCGCGTTTGCCTCGAGCAGGGTTTCGGCCAGGGTCAGCGCCTCGGGCAGCCTGCCTTGCTGGAACAGGCACGCGCAGCGCTCGCGCAGCAACGCGAATTCCACCTCGCCGGCGCCGGCATGCCCGTGCACACGCGCGGTGCGCACGAAGGCCAGGCCCGCGGTGACGGCGTCCAGCGCGGCCGGATAGGCGATGGCGCGCCGCGCGCGCGTGGCGGCGGCGAGGCACAGGCGGGCAGACTGGACGGCTTCGTCGGGGTCGGTGATCAGCTCCACCACCTGCGCCAGCAGTTCGGTGGCGCGGAACAGGGTGTCGTCGCGCAGGGCGCCTTCCGTGGTGTCGGGGGCGTCCCGCAGCAGCCGGCCCACGCGCAGGTGCACGCGGTCGCGCTCCTCGGGCGTCAGCAGCGCGTGCGCGGCCTCCTGCACGCGGTCGTGCGAGAACACGTAGCCGGGCTCCTGCAGGCCGATGGCGTCCGCAGCGCGCGCCGGGGCCAAAAGGGCGTGCAGCGCGCGCTCTTCCACCTCGAACGCGGCACAGATCAGCGCCACCTCCGACTGCCGGCCCAGGCACGCCATGCCGCCCAGCAGCTGGCGCGTGCGCGGCGGCAGCCGCTCCAGGCGCTGGAGCACCATGTCGGCGACGTTGTCCGTGTAGGCGTGCCGTGCGATGTGCTGGAAATCGTACTGCCAGCTGCCGTCGTCGGGCGAGTAGGTGACAAGCCGGTCATCGACCATGGTCTTGATGAACTGGCCGACGAAGAACGGGTTGCCGAGCGTCTTCGCGTGGACCAGCCCCGCCAGCGGCTGCAGGTCGCGCCGGCGGGCGCGCAGCGTTTCGGCCAGCAGCGTGCCCACGGCCTCCACGTCGAGCGGTTGCAGCGCCAGGTGGCGGTCCTGGGGTCTGCCTTCCGGGCGAGCCAGCGAATCGTCCAACGCATCGTCCAGCGCATCGTCCAACCCGCGCGTGCTGCCCACGATCAGCAGCGGCAGCGGCGTGGTGCAGTCCAGCAGGCGCGCAAGCAGTTGCCGGGAAGAAGGGTCGAGCCACTGGAAGTCCTCGATCACCAATACCAGCGGGCGCTCCGGCAGCCCGAAGGTGCCGACGAGGTTGCGCATCGCCAGATCGAAATGCACGGCGGTATCGGCGCTGTCTCCCCGTGCCGGGGCGGGCAACGGGCCGGTCAGCGCCGCGAGCGCGGGCGCGATGCTCACGGCGGTGCGCGCATACGGGCCCAGGCCGTGGCTGACGCGCGCCTGCCAGTGGCGCACGCGCTCTTCGGGCTGGCCGAGGATATCGATGACCAGCCCGTGGAAGGCCTCCGCGATGGCGGCGTAGGGGGCCTCGTTCCGGAACTGGTCGGCCTTGCCCACGGCGCAGCAGACCTGCTGCTGGCGCAGGGGGTCGACAAAGGCCCGCATCAGGGCAGATTTGCCGATGCCGGACGGCCCGCGCACGGTCACCAGTGCGTGCTGGCCCGTGAGGGCCACGTGCGCGTAGGCTTCGGCGAGTTCGCGCAGCTCGGCGTCGCGGGCAAGGAGCCGCTCCGGCAACTCGAGTTCGGCGGGCTGGTCGCGGCGGCCCAGTTCGAAGACGTCGATCCGGCCGAGCGTGCTCCATGCGGCCCGGCAGCGCCGGATATCCGCCTCCAGCCCCGCCGCGGACTGGTAGCGCCGGCTGGGGCGCTTGTCGAGCAGCTTCATGATCAGCAGCGACAGCGCTTCCGGCACGCCGGCGGCCAGCCGGTGCGGTGGCAGGGGTTCGCTGGCCACATGGGCGTGGATCCACTCGTTGGGGTCGGCCGGATCACGCGCGGCGAACGGCAGCTGGCCGGTGGCCAGGCGGTACAGCACGACGCCAAGGGAATACAGGTCGCTGCGCGCGTCCAGCCCGTTGCGGGTGCGTCCGGTGTGTTCGGGCGACATATAGGCCAGGCCCTCGCCGCCGGCCAGGGTGTGCGGCGGCAGGGCGTCGGCGATGTCCCACTGTTGTGCGGTGGCCAGGCCGAAGCGCGTGAGACGGCACCGGCCTTCCGCGTCGGCGAAGAGGGCCGACGGCATGATCGCCTTGTGGATCAGCCCGGCCTCATGCGCGGCGCGCAGGGCCTGGCTGGCACTTTCGGCCAGGGGGAGCAGCCGGATAACCGGCAGGGGCGCGGGCGGCAGGCTCGCCAGCGGCACCGCGTCTGTGTCGTCGTACACCAATGCCACGCCGCCCCGGTGCTGCACGCAGGCGCGCGGCATCATCGCCCAGGCCGGGCGCAGCTTGGCGGCGAGGCTGAATTCATTGTGGAGCCGGCGTGCCGCCTCGCCCTCGGTCAGCACCGACGCCGCGTGCGCCACCAGCAGGGTGCGGCCGTCCTCGACATGATGGCCGCGTGAGAGCGCGACGATGCCGTTGTGGCAGAGCGGCGTGAGGGCGAATTCGTCCAGCGATGCAAGGGTGGCCGGGCTTGGGTCGTAGGGCGTCATCGTGAGGCGTCTATTGCCGGCCGCCGCACCGGTGGGCCGGTGCGGATAGTGGGGCGGGGGTGGGGGCGTTGCGCCGCGCTAGGTGCCTGGGTCTGCCGGGGCGGGGGCCAGCGCGCGCTCGATGCACGCAATGATAGCCGTGTCGAGGAAAGGCTTGCGCAGGAAACATGCCGCGCCGGCGGCCATGGCGCGGGCTTCGTGACCGGGCTGCGCGAACGCGGTCATGAAGATCACGGGCATGTGCAGGCCGCGTGCGCGCAGGGCCTCGCACAGCGCGAATCCGTTCATCACGGGCATCTGTATGTCGGTTACCAGGCAGGAAACCGTATCGAGGGTGGCCGATTGCAGGAGTTCCTCGCCGCTGGCGTATAGCACCACGGCGAGGTCGAACGAGCGCACGAGCCGTCCCAGGGCGTGTCGGACCGACGCGTCGTCATCGACGATGGCGATCACCGGGGTGGCAGTCACACGGGATTCCTTGAGTAGTCCGGAGCGATGACGGGGCCACTTCGGGCTCCCATCGCTTGCGCACAGCATACTGCCAGGCGGGCGCGCCCCATATCATACGGTGGTATTGTCAGCGCCCGTCCCACACGGCGGCCGCGCCGCATGGCGCTGGCGGGGTGACACCTGGGTATGGCTTGCGGCGGCTCAGAAGTAGTGGCGCATGCCCAGGGCAAAGGTCTGCGGATCGGCCCCCGCGCTGACGCCAAGCTCGTTGATGGCGAAGTCGTAGACGGCGTTGGGGTGGTTGTTGATGCGGCTGTACCACGCGAACAGCGCCGTGCGCTTGGAGAGCGGATAGTCGTAGCCCACCGTCACCTGCGTGGCGCCCGTGCCAGAGCCGCTGCGGAAGAAACCGATGGTGTCCGTGGACGCGCCCGTGCCATTGGCGGCATAGGCGAAGCCGATCCGCACGCTGCCGGGGCCGAGCTGCTGCACCAGCGAGGCGTAGTAGCCGTTGCGCTGGAGGTCGCCGGTATCCGTGCGGTAGTGCAGGTGCTCGTAGATGGCGGAGACGCGCGTGCCGGCGAAGAGCTGGTAGGCCACGCCGACCTTGATGGCGTCGTCGTTGCGGCCGGCGGCCTGGTAGTGCTGGTGCACCTCGTAGGCCAGGGTGGCGTTCAGCGGGCCGCGCTCGTAGACCGCCGCCGCCGAGTACAGCGCCGGATTGCGCGCCACGGTGGTCTTCTCCTCCGGCAGCCCCCAGCCCAGCCACACGCTCACGCCGCCGAACTGCGGCGAGCGGTATTGCACGATGTTCTTCTGGCGCCGATCGAATGAACTGGTGTCCTGCACGTTGTCCGACGAGGACGTGGAGCCGTTGCCGATCAGCGCCATGTAGCCGGCGGTGGTCGGATAGTACGGGTCGTAGGCCGCCGTCGACTCGGTATAGGGCGTTTGCCAGTGCCCCATGAACAACAGGCCGTAGTCGCCCTGGAGGCCGATACGCGAGTTGCGGCTGGCGATCTGGCCCTGGCCGGTATCGAGTGACAGGTTGCTCTCGATCTGCCACAGCGCCTTGAGGCTGCCGCCGAGACCTTCCTCGCCGCGCAGGCCGAACACGGAGCGGTAGTTGGTCTGCCGTACCACGCTGCCCAGGGCGGTGCCGTCGGTGGCCGTGCTGGCGCGGCTATATTCGATGGCCGTGTTGAGGCGGCCGTAGATGGTCACGGTACTCTGCGCGGCGGCCGGTCCGCCGGCCAGGCACAGTCCCAACCCCAACCCCAGCGCGGCGACGCGCGGCGATACAAGACGTCGGTACGGCATGGGGTCAGCGCTGGCTCTCGTTGGGGTTGGCGGCCTCGGCCTTGTTGGCGGCGGTCAGCGTGCTGGGCGGCGCGCCGGTAATCTTCGGCACGCATTCGCTGTGGAACCACGCAGCGGTGACCGGCTCGCCGGCCAGCATGCGCTTGATCGGCGGCACGACCTGCTCGCCAATCAGCATGCCCAGCAGGCCGATCAGCGCCACCACGGGCGGCGCCGGGGAGCGCACCTGCATCAGTGCATAGATGATGCCGACGAGAATGCCGGCGCCCAGGGAGACGAGATAGAGCTTCATGATGGTCGCGATATGAATGGGAGGGTCAGGCAGCCGGCTTGCCCGGGGGCAGGCCAACGCCCAGCAGGTGGCGCACGCGTGGCGGCGTGGCGCCGGTGTGGTAGCGCGTGACATCGCGCTGGAGGTCGGCATCGGCGTGGGCCACGCGCTCGTGCTGGCGCAGGTGTTCTGCCCAGGATTCGACCAGGAACCATTCGGTCAGCAGCTCGGGGTCGGCCGGGTCTTCCATCACGCCCCAGTTGAACGCGCCGTCCCGCAGGCGCTCGTCGGAGAGCTTGTGCACGGCGCGCAGGAAGGCATCACGGTCCGCGGCGGTGACGCAGTATTCGATCAGGATCATGACCGGGCCACGGTCATGAGCGACCTCGCCCGCCATCTCCGGCTGGGGCCAGTGCCGTGCCGGGACGAGGTCTTCCTCGCCCTGCGGCAGGCGCAGGCGGTGCAGCAGCAGCGCGGCCACGACCAGCCCGGCTGCCGCGATCAGCAGCGCGCGCGGCGTGCCGGTCTCTTGCGCCACGAAGCCCCACAGCAGGCTGCCACCGGCCATCGCCCCGTTGAACACCATCTGGTAGACCGCCAGCGCACGCCCACGCACCCAGTTCGGCAGAATCGCCTGCGCCACGCCGCCGAGCGTGGTCAGCGCCGAGATCCACGCCGCGCCGAGCAGCAACAGCAGCGGCAGGGCGATCCAGACCGGCGGTGCGAAGGACAGCACCGCCATGACCCCCGCCGTGACGAGCGCGGAGAGCAGCACCATCCCATCGGCATCGAGCCGGCGTTGCAGCCGGGGCATGATCAGCGCGCCAAGGATGGCGCCCAGGCCCACGCCGCCCAGCAGCACGCCGTAGAGGCTGGCGCCCCCGTGCAGCAGTTGCTTGGCGACCAACGGCAACAGCGCCCAGATGCTGCTGCCGAACGCGAAGTGGACGGCGGCGCGCGCCAGCACCACGTGCAGCTGGCTGTGGGCGCGCGTGAAGCGCAGGCCGGCGCGGAAGGCGCCGAAGAAATGCTCGCGCAGTGGGTCGGAGGGGCGCTCGGGGCGCTTCCACCAGATCAGCGCGGCAATCACGAACAGGTAGCTGAGCAGGTCCAGCCCGTAGGTGGTGGCCGCGCCGAACGCGGCCAGCAGCAGGCCGCCGGCGGCGGGGCCGATGGCACGCGCGATGTTCACGCCGAGCGCGTTGAGCGCCACGGCGCGCTTCAGCTCCTGCATCGGCACCAGTTCCGGCACGATGGACTGCCATGTTGGCCCCATCATGGCCGCGCCGATGCCGCCGGCAAAGGCCATGGCGATCAGGATCTCGATGGTCAGAGCCTGGTTCCAGGCGAGCAGCATCAGCGTGCCGCTGACCATCGCCATGCCGAACTGGATGACGATCAGGAAGCGGCGCCGGTCAAGGATATCGGACAGCACGCCGGCCGGAATGGCCAGCAGGAACACCGGCAGCGTGGCGGCGGCCTGGATCGTGGCGACGGCAGCGGGGGATGAAGACAGGTCCGTGGCCAGCCAGGCGCTGGCCACGTCGCGCATGAAGCTGCCGATGTTGCCGAGAATGGTGGCCGCCCAAAGCACGGCGAACGTGCTCTGGGCGAGCGGGGCGAAGGTGCCACCGGCAGGGCTGGCGGCGGCAGGGGAGGAGCGGGAATCGGCCATGGAATCAGTGTCTGCGGAGGTCTTCCCACGCCACGAGCACGAAGGCCCCGGCCAGGCCCAGATGCTCGAAGAAGGCGTTGGCGAGCATGAAACGGGCCTCGGGCGGCGCGCTCCAGAAACGGTTGGCCATGAAGGTGGCGGCGATCGTGAACACGGCCAGCGCCAGCGCGCCAAGCCAGCGCCAGCGGCCGAGCAGGATCAGCGCGGCAGCGCCCAGCTCCAGCACGATCGTGGCGACGGCCATCGGCACGGCCGGCGTGAGGCCGAAGTGCTCCATCTCGGCCACCGCGCCGGGAAAGTCGAACAGCTTGACGAGGCCGCCCTGAATATAGGCGCCGCAAAGCAGCAGTAGGGCGACCCAGCGCACCCAGCGCGGCAGGACGCCCGAGCCGGCCGTGGCCGATCTCATCGAGGAAGTGGTATCAGCCATGGCCGGTCTCCGGTCAGCAATCAAGGAACAGGGGCATCAGAACGCCCAGCACGAGCAGCCCAGCGCGCCCCAGAACGAGCTTTCGTCAGCGGTCGGCACGCTCGACGTCCACGCCTTGGCGTGCGCGTGGCCGTGCACACCGCAGGAACTGGCGCAGCCGCAGGCGGTGGCCAGCGCGAGGGCCTTGGCCTGCGGGCGGGGCTGGTACTGGCTGCCGTGGCGGGCCGGCGACCAGTCCGGCATGGCCGGCGGAATCTCGGGCGACAGCTTGTTGAACTCGTTGTCGCCGTAGACCACCTTGCCGCCCAGGATCGTCATCACCGAGGTGATGTCCTGGATGTCGTCGCCCGGCACACTGAAGTAATCCTGCGACAGCACGGCCAGGTCGGCCAGCTGGCCCACCTTGATCTGGCCCTTCTTGCCGACTTCCGACGAGAACCACGTGTTGGCCTCGGTCCAGAGGCGCAGCGCGGTTTCGCGGTCGAGCAGGTTGGCTTGCGGGTACATCGCCATGCCGCCCACGGTCTTGCCCGTGGTCAGCCAGTACAGCGACACCCATGGGTTGTAGGAGGCCACGCGCGTGGCATCGGTGCCGGCGCCCACCTTGACGCCACGCTCCAGCATCCGCTTGATCGGCGGCGTGGCCTCGGCAGCCTTGGCGCCGTAGCGCTCGACGAAGTACTCGCCCTGGTAGGCCATGCGGTGCTGCACGGCGATACCGCCGCCCAATGCCGCGATGCGGTCGATATTGCGGTCGGTGATGGTCTCGGCGTGGTCGAAGAACCAGTTCAGGCCATCGAACGGGATGTCCTTGGCCACCTTCTCGTAGACATCCAGCGCGCGCGTGATGGTCTCGTTGTAGGTGGCGTGCAGGCGCCACGGCCAGCGCTTCTCGGCCAGCAGGCGGATCACGGGCTCGAGGTCGCCTTCCATCGACGGGGGCATGTCGGGCCGTTCCACGCGGAAGTCCTCGAAGTCTGCCGCAGTGTAGACCAGCATCTCGCCGGCGCCGTTGTGGCGGTAGAGGTCATCGCCCTGGCCCGGCTTGACGGTCGAGGTCCAGGTCTTGAAGTCGCTCAGTTCTTCCTTGGGCTTCTGCGTGAACAGGTTGTAAGCCAGCCGCACGGTGAGCTGGCCTTCCTTGTGCAGGTCCTCGATGATGTTGTAGTCATCGGGGTAGTTCTGGTAGCCGCCGCCAGCATCGATCACGCCGGTCACGCCAAGCCGGTTCACTTCGCGCATGAAATGGCGCGTGGAGTTCTTCTGGTACTCGGGCGGCAGCTTCGGGCCCTTGGCCAGCGTGGCGTAGAGGATGGTGGCGTTGGGCTTGGCCAGCAGCAGGCCGGTAGGATTGCCGGCCTTGTCGCGGATGATCTCGCCGCCCGGAGGATTCGGCGTGTCCTTGTTGTAGCCCACCGCGCGCAGCGCCGCGCCGTTGAGGATGGCGCGGTCGTACAGGTGGAGGATGAAGACCGGAGTGTCCGGCGCCGCGGCGTTCAGTTCCTCGATGGTGGGCAGGCGCTTTTCGACGAACTGGTGCTCGGTGAAGCCGCCCACCACGCGCACCCATTGCGGAGCCGGCGTGCGGGCCACCTGGTCCTTGAGCATGCGCATGGCGTCCGCCAGCGAGCGCACGCCGTCCCAGCGCAGTTCCATGTTGTAGTTCAGGCCGCCCCGGATGATGTGCATGTGGCTGTCGATCAGCCCGGGAATGGCCCGCCGGCCGTTCAGGTCGACGATCTTCGTCTGCGTGCCGGCCAGTTTCATGATGTCCTGGCGCGCGCCCACGCCGATGAAGCGGCCATTCTGGATGGCGACGGCATCGGCCTGGGGGTTGGCGCGGTCAAGCGTGGCGAACTTGCCGTTGACCAGGATGAGGTCTGGCGTGGCGGATGTCATGGCGAAGAGCTCCGAAGAAGCCGCCGCACCGAGTGCGGCAGCCGAGGCAATGAAATGCCGGCGGGTAACTGACATGGTGCGGCTCGGATCAGGTGTTCAGGAAGGCGAGCAGATCGGCGTTGATCTGGTCGGCGTGGGTCACGCACATGCCGTGCGGCGCGCCGGGGTAGACCTTCAGCGTGGCGTTCTTCACGATCTTGGCGGACAGCTTGCCGGCGTTGTCGATCGGCACGATCTGGTCGTCGTCGCCGTGCATGACGAGTGTCGGCACGTCGATCTTCTTCAGGTCGTTGGTGTAGTCGACTTCCGAGAATTCCTTGATGCACGCGTACTGGCCCAGGATGCCGCCGGCCATGCCCTGCGCCCAGAAGGCGTCGATGGTGCCTTGCGAAACCTTGGCGCCCGGACGGTTGAAGCCGAAGAACGGCACGGCCAGGTCCTTGTAGAACTGGGAGCGGTTGTCGGTCACGCCCTTGCGGATGCCATCGAAGACTTCCATCGGCAGGCCGTTGGGGTTGTTGGCGGTCTTGACCATGATAGGCGGCACGGCGCCGATCAGCACGGCCTTGGCGACGCGCCTGGTGCCGTGGCGGCCGATATAGTGCGTGACTTCGCCGCCACCGGTGGAGTGGCCGACCAGCGTGGCGCCCTTGATGTCGAGTGCGTCGAGCAGCGCGGCGAGGTCGTCGGCGTAGGTGTCCATGTTGTTGCCCTGCGCCGGCTGGCCCGAGCGGCCATGGCCGCGACGGTCATGGGCAATCACGCGGAAGCCCTTCTGCACCAGGAACAGCATCTGCGCGTCCCAGGCGTCCGCGTTGAGCGGCCAGCCGTGCGAGAACACGACCGGGCGGCCCGAGCCCCAGTCCTTGTAGAAAAT
The DNA here is from genome assembly GCF_905397395.1 of Cupriavidus campinensis. GTDB lineage: Bacteria > Pseudomonadota > Gammaproteobacteria > Burkholderiales > Burkholderiaceae > Cupriavidus > Cupriavidus campinensis. Next base: position 121,545 of record NZ_CAJPVH010000005.1, on the reverse strand, counting down.
CTGCGTGCCGTCCTTGGTGGTGATGGTGCTCATGGTGTTGCCTCCTGCGGGGTGATGGGTAGCGCCGGCCTGCGGCTTGCCGGCGGCATTGGCCTGGGTGGTGGCGGACAGCGCGGCGACGGCGGCCACGCCGACGGTGCCGGCGCCCGAGACGAGCAGCTTGCGACGCGAGGAGTTGAGCGCTTCGATTTGTTCTTGAGGTTGCATGTTCGGTCTGGCGAGGAATGTGAAGAGTGCGGCGGGTGATCGCCCCGCTCCCGCAGGCGGCAGCGGGGCGGCACACATCAGCGTGCGGCCACCGGCGCCACGGACTCGTGCGGCGTGGCGGTGCGCTGGGCGGCCTTGTGGACCATGGTGTAGGCGTAGTCCACACCCATGCCGTAGGCGCCCGAGTGCTCCTTGACCAGCTTCATCACCGCGTCATAGGTGTCACGGTGGGCCCAGTCGCGCTGCCACTCCAGCAGCACCTGCTGCCAGGTCACCGGCACCACGCCGGCCTGCACCATGCGCTGCATGGCGTAGTCATGGGCTTCCTTCGAGGTGCCGCCCGAGGCATCGGCGACCATGTAGATCTCGTAGTCGCCTTCCAGCATGGCGCACAGCGCGAAGGTGGTGTTGCAGACTTCGGTCCAGAGGCCGGCCACGACCACCTTCTTGCGGCCGTTGGCGGCCAGGGCGTCGCGTACCTTCTGGTCGTCCCAGGAGTTCATCGACGTGCGCTCCAGCGTCTTCTGGTTCGGGAACACGTCCAGCACCTCCGGGTACGTGAAGCCCGAGAACGACTCGCTTTCCACCGTGGTGATGGTGGTCGGCACATTGAAGATCCTGGCGGCCTTGGCCAGGCCCACGACGTTGTTCTTCAGCGCCTGGCGGTCCATCGACTGGACGCCGAAGGCCATCTGCGGCTGGTGGTCGATGATGATGAGCTGGCTGTTTTGCGGGGTCAGGACTTCGAGCTTCGGATTGGACATGATGGTGCTCCAGGAAAACATTGGCGGGTGATGGGGGCATACTTGGGTAGCAGCCCGTCGAGAGGCTAAGCGCCCGCCCCGCCGGCGGCTACTGTTCGATCGTATTAGTTGCTCGCACGATCGGGTGGCTAGCTGTCGGCGCGGGGCGGCATGGCGCCCGCCACGCGCGGCCAGTCGTGTTTTCGGATGACATGGTGGCGGCTGCGCCGCGTCTGGCCAACTAACCCGATGGTATGAATGGCATGTGCCCACGGACTATGTTGAAATGCGCGGTGCCGCGTCCGCTGCGGCCGCCGGGGCGTATGGTTGCCCTCGATATAATCCGCAACAGACACCCGGGACCACCCCCGCGGACAGGGAGAGAAGACGTGACATCGAAGAGCCTGGAGCCCGCTGACGACAGCACGCACGACGACGCACTGGTGCTGATCGTCGACGATGACGCGATGCTGCGCAGCGGCCTGGGCAACCTGTTCCGCTCGGTGGGCATGCGGGTGGCGCTGTTCGCCTCGGCCGCCGAACTGCTCGACTACGCCATGCCGGACGTGCCGAGCTGCCTGGTGCTCGATGTGCGGCTGCGCGGGCCGAGCGGGCTCGACCTCCAGACCCGGCTGGCCCAGATGGGCGTCAACATCCCCATCATCTTCATGACCGGCTACGGCGACATTGCGATGACCGTGGCGGCGATGAAGGCCGGCGCCGAGGACTTCCTGGCCAAGCCGATCCGCGACCAGGACCTGCTCGACGCGGTGTCCGCCGCGCTCGACAAAGACCGGATTCGGCGCCTGGGGATGCGGCAGGTGGAGGCGTTGCGCGCCAACTACGAGGCGCTGACGCCGCGCGAGACCGAGGTCATGACGCTGGCCGTGTCCGGGCTGCTCAACAAGCAGATTGCGAGCGAGATCGGCATCAGCGAGGTAACGGTCAAGATTCATCGCGGGCAGGCCATGCGCAAGATGCGTGCGCGTACGTTCGCCGATCTCGTCCTGATGGCGCAGCAGCTCGGCATCTGCAGGCAGCGCCTCTGAAAGGCAACCTCTGAAAGGGGGGCGGCTAGCCCGGTCCGTGCGTGGCCGGATGTGGCTGCATGCGCAAGGCCGCCCGGAACAGCGGGCGCGGGGTCACCGTGAACGTGGACGCCGCCGCGGCCTGGGCCACCCGGGCCAGGATGCCCGACATCAGGCGCTTCTGCTGCGCGAGCGCCTCAGGCCGAACATGGTTCGTGACGTGCAAAGCCATAGATTCCTTCCTTCTCCCCTGTCCTGCCTGGTTCGGGCCGCGTTACGCAGCGGAAGCGCGCGTTGCCGCCGGCGCGCGCGAACTGTCGGATCACACGCTCGCACAGGAAATCCATCTTGCGGGTCTGCGACACGCAGACGTACTGCTGCACCGCCGGGTGGGCGTCCACATGGTGGCGCATCGCCCACAGCAGGGCCTCCGAGAACTGCCAGACCATGTGCGGGCAGGGCAGGCGCCAGAAGTCCGGCAGGAACATCGTGCCGTGGTCGGCCTCCACGCGCACCACCGTGACGAACCGGGTCACCTCGCCCGCTGCGGGGTCGGCCATGTCCTCGGGCACCTCCGCGAAGAACATCACATAGCGCAGGTCGGCAAAGCCGATGCCGATGACCTCCAGGCCATCCTCCACGCGTATCGTTTCCGTCACGTGAATGTCGCCGCGGCCGCCTTGCGGCGGCTGCGGGGGAAACACGCGCGTGACCAGTCCGGGGCAAATGTAGTCGTACATCGGGCAACGAAAATTGCATCACAAAAGGCGGCATACCCCGCCTTTTTCAAGCCCGGATGCTAACCGCCGTGCTGCACGGCGGGCCGCTTCTTTACAACATTTCACGGGCGGCGCCAGCGGTCAGAACGCCGTCTGATAGGAAAAAGCAATCGGATAACGCCGAATGATAATAGATTGTTTCAATCGGACAGGTAGGAACGATGAATTGTACAAATCACATCTCAATCTTCAGAATCCACCCCATCGCTACAACACGTGGCGCCCAACCCAACCCAGAGGAGTCTTACCGATGCTGCAATCCCGCGAAGGCCAACGCGTTCCCCAAGTCACCTTCCGTGTGCGTGAGAACAATGAATGGAAGAACGTGACCACGGCCGAACTGTTCGACGGCAAGACCGTCGTGGTCTTCTCGCTGCCCGGCGCTTTCACGCCGACCTGCTCGTCCACCCACCTGCCGCGCTACAACGAACTGGCGCCGGTGTTCGCCAAGCAGGGCGTGGACGCCATCCTGTGCGTGTCCGTGAACGATACCTTCGTGATGAACGAGTGGTCGAAGGACCAGGAGTCCCAGAACATCACCATGATTCCCGACGGCAACGGTGAATTCACCGACGGCATGGGCATGCTGGTGGACAAGGCCGACCTGGGCTTTGGCAAGCGCAGCTGGCGCTATTCGATGCTGGTCAAGGACGGCGTGGTGACCAAGATGTTTATCGAGCCGGAAGAGCCGGGCGACCCGTTCAAGGTCTCGGACGCCGACACGATGCTGAACCACATCGCCCCGAACGCGAAGAGCCCCGACCAGGTCGTGGTGTTCTCGAAGATCGGCTGCTCGCACTGTGCCAAGGCCAAGCAACTGCTGTCGGACAACGGTTTCGAGTACATCGACGTGCCGCTGGAAAACAAGGTGCGTGGCAAGGTGCTGGGCGCAGTGTCCGGCAGCATGACGGCCCCGCAGGTGTTCATCAACGGCAATCTGATCGGCGGCGCTGAAGCGCTCGAGCAGTACCTGTCGCGCTAAGCGCATCCCTCCCGCGTCCTCCCCTGGCCCGGTTTCCCGCCGGTGTCCAGGGGGACATTTCCCGAAGCAGGACAGTCGTCGGATCCGATGACATCGGGCGCCCAGCCTGGCGCCGGTGTCATGCCGTCCGCTGATTGAGAAAAAGCCAGCAAACCGCTCATTACCAGGAATCGCATCATGAAGACGACCATCCAGACCGACGTAGCCGTGATTGGCGCAGGCACCGCTGGCCTCGCCGCCTACCGTGCCGCCATCGCGGCCGGCAAGCGCGCCGTGATCATCGAGGGCGGGGCCTACGGCACCACCTGCGCCCGCGTGGGATGCATGCCGTCGAAGCTGCTGATCGCCGCCGCCGAGGCCGCCCACGAGGCGCGCCACACCGGCGCGTTCGGCGTGCATGTGGATGGCCCGGTGCGCGTCGATGGCCGCGAGGTCATGGCCCGCGTCCGTAGCGAGCGCGACCGCTTCGTCGGCTTCGTGGTGCGCGGCACGGAGAGCATTCCGACAGCGCATCGCCTGATCGGCCATGCGCGCTTCATCGACAACACCGTGCTGGAGATCGACGACCACACCACGGTGCGCGCCAGCCGCGTGGTGATTGCCACGGGCTCGCGTCCGGCCGTGCCGCCGTCATTCCAGGTGTTTGGCAACCGGCTGATCGTCAATGACGATGTGTTCGCCTGGGACGACCTGCCCGCCAGCGTGGCGGTGTTCGGCCCCGGCGTGATCGGGCTCGAACTGGGCCAGGCGCTGTCCCGGCTGGGCGTGCGGGTGCGCGTGTTTGGCGTGGGCGGCGCGGTCGGCCCGTTCACCGATCCGGCGATCCGCGCCTATGCCGCGCAGGCGTTCAACCAGGAATTCTCGTTGCAGCCCGACGCCCGCGTGACCGACATGCGCCGTGAGGGCGACGAAGCGGTGATCACGTTCGAGGACGCCGACGGCCAGCGCGTGACCGAGCGCTTCGCCTACGTGCTGGCGGCCACGGGACGCCGCCCGAATGTCGATAACCTGGCGATCGAGAACGCCGGGCTGGCGCTCGACGCACGCGGCGTGCCGGTCTTCGACCCGCTCACGCTCCAGTGCGGCACCGCGCCGGTGTTCATCGCCGGCGATGCCAACAACGTGCTCCCGCTACTGCACGAGGCCGCCGACGAAGGCAAGGCCGCCGGCGACAACGCCGCGCGCTGGCCCGACGTGCGCCCGCTGGCACGCCGCGCCATGCTGGCCGTGGTGTTCTCCGATCCGCAACTGGCCATCGTCGGCAACAGCTACGCCAGCCTGGAGCCGGGCAGCTTCGTCACGGGCGAGGTCAGCTTCGAGGATCAGGGCCGCAGTCGCGTGATGCTGAAGAACAAGGGCCTGATGCACGTCTATGCGGACATCGCCACGGGCCGCTTCCTTGGTGCCGAGTGGATGGGCCCGCGTGCAGAGAACATCGCCCACCTGTTGGCGTGGTCCTGCCAGCAAGGCCTGACCATCGCCCAGATGCTGGCCATGCCGTTCTACCACCCGGTGGTGGAAGAGGGCCTGCGCACCGCGCTGCGCGACGCGGAAGCCAAGCTGGCAGATGCGACAAAAAAGTGATGAATAAGTAGCAGCAGGACTGACCAGAGTCTGGTTGGGAGGGCCGGCAGCGGTGACGCTGTCGGCCCTTTTTTCGTTCCGGAATTGGGTCCTGGGCAGGGTGTGAAACCGTTTTCGGGACGTTGTCCATCAGACAATGTGGCAGCAGGTTGAAATTTATCGGCTGTGGTACTATTTTTATCGAAATCGTTTTCGATTCATTTTCGAAACTCTCAACAGGAGTCAGACCATGAGCTTTCGTACAGTCAATCCGGCCACGGGCGAATTCGTGAAGGAATTTCCGCTGCAAACCGATGCGCAAGTCTTCGCGGCGCTGGACACCGCGGAAAAGCGTTATCGCGAGGACTGGAAGTTCCGTTCCGTGGCCGAGCGGGCCCGCATCGTGGGCCGGGCGGCCCAGATCCTGCGCGAGAAGCGCGATGAATACGCGAAGTATCCGACCCTGGAAATGGGCAAAGTGGTCCGCTTTGGCTATATGGAGATCGATCTTGTCGCGGACATCCTGGATTACTACGCCGAGCATGGCGAACGGCTGCTCGCGGCGCAGGCATTGCCCGGCGAGCCCGGCGCCACGGTGGTGGCCGAGCCCATCGGCGTGATCCTGGCGATTGAGCCCTGGAATTTCCCTTACTACCAGCTGGTGCGCGTGGCCGCGCCGCAATTGATCGCCGGCAACGTGGTGTTGATGAAGCATGCCGAGAACGTGCCGCAGTGCGCGCTCGCCTTCGCGCGGCTGTTCGAGGAAGCCGGCGCGCCGGAGGGTGTGTACACGAACCTGTTTTGCAGCATCGACCAGATCGCCAGCCTGATCGACGATTTCCGCGTGCGCGGCGTGGCGCTTACCGGCAGCGAGCGGGCGGGCACGTCCGTGGGCGAGCGTGCCGGACGCAATCTCAAGAAGGTGATCCTGGAGCTGGGCGGCAGCGATCCGGCGCTGATCCTGGAGGGCGCGCCGCTCGATCACGCGGTGGAACAGTGCGTGATGGGCCGCACGTTCAACTCGGGGCAGGGCTGCGTCAATATCAAGCGCGTGATCGTGGTGGGCAAGACTCGGGGCGCCCAGATGCTGGCGGCGCTGAAGGAGCGGTTTGCCGCCATCAAGGTGGGCGACCCCACGGACGAGACCACGTTGCTCGGCCCCCTCGTCAGCGAACGCGCGCTGGAAGGGCTGCTCAAGCAGATCGAGGACGCCAAGGCTGCCGGCGCGACGATCGTCTACGGTGGCAAGCGGGTGGACCGCCCCGGCTTCTACCTCGAGCCGACCATCATCACTGACATCGCCGAAGACAATCCGCTGTATCAACAGGAAGCCTTCGGCCCCGTGCTGTCCTTCTATGTGGTGGATAGCGAGGAAGCGGCTATCGCCCTGGCCAACGACTCCAAGTACGGCCTGGGCGCCTTTGTCTTCGACGCCGATATCGAGCATGCGAAGCAGGTGGCGTCCCGCATCGAGTCGGGCATGGTCTACATCAACTCGTGCTTCGTCGACTCCCCGGGCCTGCCGTTCGGTGGCGTCAAGAACTCGGGCTTTGGCCGTGAACTGTCCGAACAGGGCATTGGCGAGTTCCTCAACCGCAAGCTGATCCGCATCGCCGACGCCGCCGGGAGCCAATGATGCGAACCATGCGCGCGGTGCAGGTGGCGCAGGCAGGCGGCCCGCTGGAGCTGGTGGATCGCGAGATCCCGGAGCCGCCCGCGGGGCATGTGCGGATCAAGGTGCAGGCCTGTGGCATCTGTCACAGCGACTCGCATACGCTGGATGGCTCGTGGCCGGGGATCCAGTATCCGCGTGTGCCGGGCCATGAGATTGCGGGCGTGATCGACGAGATCGGCGCTGGCGTGCAAGGCTGGCAGCCCGGGCAGCGGGTGGGCGTGGGCTGGCACGGTGGCCACTGCGGGCACTGTGACAACTGCCGGCATGGCGACTTCGTGCGCTGTGACAACCTGCGCGTGCCTGGCATCAGCTACGACGGTGGATATGCGGAGTACATGGTGGCGCCGCAGGAGGCGCTCGCCCGCATGCCGGACGCGCTTGCGGACGTCGATGCCGCGCCGCTGCTCTGCGCGGGCCTGACTACCTTCAACGCGCTGCGCCACAGCGGTGCGCGCGCCGGGGACGTGGTGGCCATCCTGGGCGTGGGCGGCCTCGGCCATATCGGCGTGCAGTTCGCGCGGCAGATGGGCTTCGTCACCGTAGCCATCGCGCTGGGGCAGGACAAGGCGACGCTGGTGTGCGACCTCGGCGCGCATCACTACATCGACGCCGCCACGCAGGATGTTGCCGAAGCGCTGCAGGCGCTCGGTGGCGCGCGCGTGATCCTGGCGACCGCGAACAGCGGCAAGGCGATGAGCGGCGCGCTCGGCGGGCTGGGCATGAACGGCAGGATGGTCATGCTCGGCTGGACCGAGGAGCCCATCGCCGTCTCGGCCACGCAGTTCATCATGCGCCGCAATGCCGTGGAAGGCTGGCCATCGGGCACGGCCGCGCAATCGCAGGAGACGCTGGCCTTCAGCGCGCTGTCCGGCGTGCGGCCGATGATCGAGCAGTACCCGCTGTCCCGCGCGGCGGAAGCCTACGAACGCATGAAGAGCGGAAAGGCCCGCTTCAAGATCGTGCTGACGCCAGACCCGTCACACTGATCCAACCTATCAACAGGGAATCCCAATCATGAAGGAAAGACAAGGCGGCTGCCTGTGCGGAGCCGTGCGTTACGTGATGAAGGGCGAGCCGGAGACGGCGGCCATCTGCCATTGCCGGCACTGCCAGAAACAGAGCGCCAGCCTGTTCTCGTTCAACCTCTTCGTGAAGGAGGCCAACTTCACGCAGCACGGCGAGACCAGGGTGTTCGAGGACCGGGGCGACAGCGGGCATCCCTCGTATCGCCATTTCTGCGGTAGTTGCGGGTCGCCCATCCTCACCCGGGTGTCGACGATGCCCGGCGTGGTGCTGGTGAAGGCAGGCACGCTGGACAGCCTGGCCGGCATCCAGCCGCCCGGCCTTGAGATCTATACCGATCGCGCGCCGTACTGGCTCGCGCCGGTGGACGGCACGCAGCGCTTCGCGCTCAGCCCCTGAGCGCTGGCGCATCCCCCCTAAACCGGAGCGGCACACATGGTAAGACTGGATATCAACGGCCGGCAGCACACGATCGATGCGCCGCCCGACATGCCCCTGCTGTGGGCGATTCGTGACCTCGTCGGCCTGACGGGCACCAAGTTCGGCTGCGGCATCGCCCAGTGCGGCGCGTGCACCGTCCACCTCGATGGCGTGGCGGTGCGGGCCTGCGTGATGCCGGTCTCGGCCGTTGGCGAGCGCAAGATCACCACGATCGAGGGCGTTAGCGCGACGCCGGCCGGCCAGCGCGTGCAGGCCGCGTGGCGCGCGCTCGATGTCGTGCAGTGCGGCTACTGCCAGTCGGGCCAGGTGATGTCGGCGGCGGCGCTGATCGCCAGCAATCCGAAGCCGAGCGACGCCGATATCGATGCCGCGATGGCAGGCAATATCTGCCGCTGCGGCACGTACAACCGCATCCGCGCCGCCGTCAGGCAGGCCGCGAAGGAAGCCTGACATGCATGGCGATGCACAGGAGACGGACGTCTCGCGCCGAGGCTTCCTCAAGTTCGCCGCGATGGTCGGCGCTGCCGGCGGCGGTGGCCTGCTGTTCGGCTTCAGCGTGCCGGCGCGCAGCCAGGGCGAAGGGCGCCGGTCGGTCATCGGCGGGGATGGCGTGGAGACGCCGCAGCCGGGCGTGTTCGCGCCCAACGCGTTCATCCAGATCGCGCGCAGCGGGCAGGTCACGCTGATCATGCCGAAGGTGGAGATGGGGCAGGGCGTCTATACGTCGATTCCCATGCTGTTGGCGGAGGAGCTGGAAGTGCCGCTGGAGCGCATCACGCTCGTCCATGCGCCGCCCGATGGCAAGCTGTTCAACGACCCGCTGCTGGGCGAGCAACTGACCGGCGCCTCGACCTCGATCCGCTACGCGTGGGAGCCGATGCGCAAGGCCGGCGCCAGCGCGCGGACGCTACTCGTCACGGCTGCCGCGCGGCGCTGGAAGGTCGATCCATCGACCTGTATCGCGCAGGCGGGCCGGGTAACGCATCCGCCCAGCCGCCGCAGCATCGGCTATGGCGAGCTGGTAGACGACGCGGCGAAGCTGCCGCCGCCGCAGGACGTCCGGCTCAAGGCGCCGAAGGATTTCCGGCTGATCGGCACGCGGGTGAAGCGGCTCGACTCCCCGGAGAAGGTCGACGGCACCGCCATGTTCGGCCTGGACGTGCGGCTGCCGGGCATGGTCTATGCGGCGATTGCCACGTGCCCGGTGTTCGGCGGCACGCTGGCCAGCGTCGATGACACGCACGCCCGCAAGATGCCCGGGGTGCAGCAGGTGGTCCGCTTCGACAACGGTGTGGCCGTGATCGGCGCCCACACCTGGGCGGCAAAGCGCGGGCTGCAGGCGCTGGTGATTCGCTGGAACGAAGGGCCGGGCGCCAAGGTATCGACGGAGACGATCGTCGCCGACCTCGTCAAGGCCTCGCGCCGCAGCGGCGCCGTGGCGCGCCGGGAAGGCGATGTCGACAAGGCATTCGCCAAGGCCCGCACGCGCATCGATGCGGTCTTCCAGCAGCCGTTCCTCGCGCACGCGACCATGGAGCCGGTGAACTGCACCGTGCATGTGCGCCCGGATGGCTGCGAAGTCTGGACCGGCACGCAGGTGCCCGGGCGCGTGGTCGATGCGGCCGCCAGGGTCACCGGACTGCCGCCCGGCAAGATCACCGTGCACAACTACCTGCTCGGCGGCGGCTTCGGCCGGCGGCTGGAAATCGACATGGTCACGCAGGCCGTGAAGATCGCCCGGCAACTGCGCGTGCCGGTGAAGGTGGTGTGGACGCGCGAGGAGGATATCCAGCACGACATGTACCGCCCGTACTACTACGACCGGATTTCCGCCGGGCTGGACGATAGCGGCAAGCCGCTGGCCTGGCAGCACCGCATTGTCGGCTCCTCGATCATGGCCCGCTACGCGCCGGCCGCGATGATGCCGAATGGCGTCGATCCCGATGCCGTGGCGGTGGCGGCGGAATTGCCCTACGACCTGCCCAACCAGCTGGTTGACTACGTGCGCCAGGAGCCGCGGGACGTGCCAACGGCCTTCTGGCGCGGCGTCGGGCCCACGCGCGGCGCCTTTGTGGTCGAGAGCTTTATCGACATGCTGGCGCAAGCCGCCAAGGTGGACCCGGTGGCGTACCGGCGGGATCTGCTGCGCAAGTCCCCGCGCGCGTTGTATGTGCTGAACGAGGCGGTGCGGGCCTCCGGATGGAAGCCGGGCGTGTCCCAGGGCAATGGCCGGGGCAGCGGCGTCTCCGTGATGCATGCGTTCGACAGCTTTTTCGCGATGGTCGTCGATGTGACCGTGCAGAACGGCGAGGTGCGCGTGAACCGCGTCACCTGCGTGGTCGACTGCGGCATGGCGGTCAACCCGGACACGATCGAGGCGCAGATGCAGGGCGGCATCATCTTTGGCCTGACGGCGGCGCTCTACAGCCAGATCACGATCCGGGCGGGCCGCGTCGAGCAGAGCAACTTCAACGACTACCGGATGCTGCGCATCAACGAGACACCGGAGATCGACGTCCATATCGTCAAGAGCAGCGAGGCGCCGGGCGGCATCGGCGAGCCGGGAACGTCCGCGCTCCAGCCCGCGCTGGCCAACGCCATCCACGCGGCCACGGGCCGGCGGCTGCACACCCTGCCGGTGGGCGATCAACTGAAGGCGCGCACGTGAGCACAGAAACGATGAACAAGCTGAAATCCACGGGTGCGCTGCTCGGCACCGCGCTGCTGGCGTTCGGGGCGGCGCCCGCACAGGCCGCCACGGCGGTGGACCAGGCGCTGGTCGCGCGCGGCGAGTATCTGGCCAGGCTCGGCGACTGCGTGGCCTGCCACTCGGCGCCGGGCGGCAAGCCCTTCGCGGGCGGGCTGCCGATGACGACGCCGCTGGGCCGCATCTACACCACCAATATCACGCCCGATCCGGCCACCGGCATCGGCGGCTATACGCAGGCGGCGTTCAACCGTGCCATGCGCGAAGGCGTGGCGAAGGACGGCCACAACCTGTATCCGGCCATGCCGTATCCGTCCTACGCCAAGGTCAACGATGCCGACCTGACCGCGCTCTACGCGTATTTCATGCATGGTGTGCCGGCGGTGCGGCAGGCCAACCGGGCGTCCGACATCCGCTGGCCGATGAATATGCGCTGGCCGCTCAAGCTCTGGAACCTCGTCTTCCTCGAAAAGGCCGTCTATAAGGAAAAGCCCGGCCAGGGCGCCGCGTGGAACCGCGGCGCCTATCTGGTGCAGGGGCTGGGGCATTGCGGCTCCTGCCACACGCCGCGTGGCGTCGGCTTCCAGGAGAAGGCGCTGGACGAGGGCGGCAAGGCGTTCCTTGCCGGCGCGCTGCTCGATGGCTGGTACGCCTCGAACCTGACCGGCGAGCACAACGTGGGGCTGGGGCGCTGGAGCGCAGCCGATATCGCGGGGTTCCTGAAGGATGGGGCAAACCGGCACGCGACGGCGTTTGGGCCGATGTCCGAGGTCATCCACAACAGCACGCAGGCGATGACCGATGGCGATCTCGCGGCGATGGCCGCCTACCTGAAGTCGCTCCCGGCACAGGGTGGCAACGGCGCTCCGCCTTACGCGTACGACGCCCGGACGACCACGGTGGCCTTGCAGCGCCCGGCTGGCAACGCCGGCGCGCGGCTATACGCCACGTACTGCATGCAGTGCCACGGCGCGGACGGGCGCGGCGTTGCGCCCCTGCTCGCGCCGCTGGCTGGCAATCCGAACGTGCTGGAGCGCGATGCGTCGTCGCTGATCAACGTGACGCTGCACGGCACGCCGGACCTCGTGATCCGCGGCATTCCGGCGCCGTATCCGATGCCGAAGTACGCCGCCATCCTGAGCGACCGCGACGTCGCCGAGGTGCTGACCTTCATCCGCGCCAGCTGGAACAACAGCGCCCCGGCCGTCAGCCCGGACGCCGTGGAGAAGCTCCGGCGCGAGTGACCCTGCGCCGGTGCTTCACCGGCCGGCGTCAGCTTCCGATATAGGCGGCCGGTCGCCGCTCGACGAATGCCGTGGCGCCCTCGCGGGCGTCGCGGCTGCGCAGCAGCAGCCGCTGCAAGGCCGATTCCTCGAACAGCCCGGCCTCCAGCGTGAGGTCATGGCTGGCGAGCACGGCGCGCCGCGCGGCGATGACGGCCAGCGGACCATTTCCGGCAATCTGGCGCGCGATCTTGAGCGCGGCTGCCTCCAGTCCCGCCTTCGGCACCAGTTCGGTCACCAGCCCGTGGTTCAGGGCGAAGCTGGCATCGAAGGTGTCGCCGGTCAGGATCATCCGCATGGCTACACCCATCCCCGCCACCTTTGCCAGCCGCTGGGTGCCACCACCGCCGGGAAGAATCCCCAGCCGGACCTCCGGCAAAGCGAAAGTCGATTCGGGCGTGGCGAGGCGGATGTCGCAGGCCAGCGCCAGTTCCAGCCCGCCGGCCACACAGATGCCGTCGATAGCGGCGATGGTCGGCTTGGACACGTCGCCGGCGCCGGTCAGGCCGCCAAAGCTGATGATCGACGTGGGCGCGTCGCTCTCGGCGAGATCGCGCCGATAGGCGAGATAGTCGCCAATATCGGCCCCGGTGCAGAAGGCGCGGCCGCCCCGGGCGGAGAGCACGGCGACCTTTAGCTGCGGGTCGTCGTTGAAACGCTGCCAGGCGCCGGCCAGTGCGCGGTCGTGCTCGACGTCGAGCGCGTTGTGGCGTTCCGGGCGGTCGATGACGATGTGGGCGATGGCGTGGTCGATGATCTGAAAGTCGATGGACATGGATTCAAAGGGTTCCGTTCCGGTTGTTGGGGGGGCTCAGCGCATGGCGTTGGGCAGGCGTCTCGCGGCAGATCGCTCCAGCCATTCGAACGCCCCGTTCACCGCCACGCCGATCAGGCCGACGGTGAGCAGCAGGGCAAAGACGCCGGGGGCATCGAAGTCCCGCTGGGCGGTGAGCAGCAGGCGGCCGATGCCCGGTCGCGTGGCCAGCATCTCGACCAGCAGGGCGACGATGATCGCCAGCGGCGCCGCCACGCGCAGTCCGGCAATCACGCCGGGCAGGATGCACGGCACGTAGATGTTCCGCACCCGGCTCCAGGGCGAGAGCCTGAGCGTGTGGCCCGTGCTGATCAGTGTGGGATGGATCGATCGCGTCGCCTGCAGCACGTTGAGCATCACCGGCCAGACCGTGGCCAACGCGACTACCGTGATATCCAGCCCGGTGCCGGCGCCGATCAGCAGCATGGCCACCGGGACGATGGTCGGCGGCGGGATCGAGCGCAGGAATTCGAGCGTGGGCGCCACGGTGTCGGAGACGGCACGGCGCGCGCCCAGCGTGGCGCCCATCACCGTGCCGGCCATGCCGGCGACCAGCGTGGAAAGCAGCACGGTTTTCAGCGTGGCGAGGACCGCCAGTTGCAGGTCGCCCGCCGCCAGCATGACGGCCGCCTGCGTGAGCCACGTCTGCGGGGGCGGCGCCACCGGCGAGGCAGGGTCGCCCAGCGCCCCCCAGACGCCGAGCAGGGCGATGGGCGTGGCAAGGCTGAGCAGCCCACGGGACATCTTGTTCATGAGCACAGTCCTTTCAGTTGCCCTGGGCCAGTCCAGGAAACAGATGCTTGACGGCGAAGTCCAGCGCGCAGTTCGCGCAGACGCCGAGGATGCCAATGGCGAAGAGATAGGCAAATGTCTCGCTGGCGCGCATGGCCTCCTGGGCGCTGACCAGCCCCCATCCCAGTCCAGCTGGGTTGCCAACCATCTCGGCGACCACGCTGACCACCAGGCATAGGCTGAAGCTGAGCTTGGCGCCCACGAGGATCTGGCGGAACGCAGCGGGCGTGATCACGCAGCGCAGCGCATGCCAGCGGCGCAGGTGAAGCGTGCTGACCACCTCGAGGATGCGCGGATGCAGCCGTTCGATGCCGGACCGGCTGGCCAGGATCAGCGGCCACACGCTGGCGAACACCGTGACGGTGATCTCGGTCTGCCAGGAGAAGCCGAACACGAGGATGGCGAGCGGAATCAGCGCCACGGCCGGCAGGGGCCGCAATAGCTCGATAAAGAGCGACAGGGCGACGCGCAGCCGCTCGGCGCTGCCGAGCGCCATGCCGAGCGGGATGCCGATCAGCAGGCAGATCACCCAGCTGGCGATGGCCGCGGCAAAGGTATGCAGCGCATCGGCCGGCAGCCGGCCACTGACCAGCGTCTCTAGCAGGGTCTGGCCGATCTCCACGGGCGAGGGCAGGATGCTGGGCCCCTCCTGGGCCGTGGCCGCGAGTTGCCAGGCCACGAGGAGGGCCGCCGGGAGCAGCCATTGGCGCGTTTGCGGGAGGCGGGGCGTCATCGGGCCGCTCCGTGCAGGCGCTCCAGCAGCTCATGACGCGCGTGGAGGTACTCGGGCATCTCCTTGGTCGAAATCTGGTCGCGCGTGGCGGGCAGGGCAGGGCGCAGCTCCGAGGCAATCCGCCCCGGCGAGCCGGCGAGCAGGATGACGCGATCCCCCAGATACACCGCCTCGTCCACATCGTGTGTGATGAAGACGATGGTGGCGCCAGTGCTGGCCTGAATGTGCCGGAGCTGGTCCTGCAGCTTGGCCTTGGTCATGGCGTCCAGCGCCCCGAACGGCTCGTCCATCAGCAGCACCTTGGGCTGCAGCGCCAGTGCGCGGGCGATTTGCAGTCGCTGCTGCATGCCGCCGGACAGCTTGGCAGGATACTCCCGGGCCGCCTGCTGCAGGCCGACCATGGCCAGCGCGGCGTCGATACGGTCGTCCAGTGCCGCGCCGGAGACCTGCTCCTCGATGCCTAGCGCCACGTTGCCACGCACCGTCCGCCACGGCAGCAGCGCGTTGCCGTAGTCCTGGAACACCGTCACCACACCCGCCGGCGGGCCGCTGAAGGCGGCACCTTCATAGAAGACGGCGCCGCCGGTCGGCGCACAGAACCCGCCGAGCGCGCGCAGCAGGGTGGTCTTGCCCGTGCCGGAGCCGCCCACCATGCAGAGGAACTCGCCCCGGCCGATATTCAGGTCGATGCCCTGGAGAATCGTCTTCTCCCCACTTGCCGACGTCAGTCTGACTTCCGCCTGCTCACAGCAAAATACCGATGCGTTCATAGGTCGTGAACTAGTTGAGGCTGGCGCCGATGGCGCTTGCTTTCTCGTTGATGGCGCCGACGGCGACGGCGGTCTGGATCCAGGTGTCGATCTCGGCATCGCCGAGGCGGGTGGTGTAGGCCGGCAGATGGACCGAGGCTGCCACCGCATCGGGCAGGCGGGTCCACTTGGCCAGCACCGCGCGTGACGCCTGGTCGTTCTTCTGGATGTACTGGATGGCGTCGTTGAGCGCGGCGCGCCAGGCCGCCACGGCGCCCCGGTTGTCACGGGCCCACTGGCCGCTCGCCATCCAGCAGGTCAGGATCACCGGGTCGGCCACGCCGAGCATGGGGTTGCCGAGGGTACGCACGCCCACCTTCATCGACGCCGAGGCGTAGGGTTCGACGATCTCCGCCGCCGCCACGCGCCCCGCCGCCAGCTGGTCGCCCATATTGGCGAAAGCCATCTCCTGGAAGCGGACGGCCTTGGGGTCCACGCCGCGCTGCCGCAGCGCATTGAGCGTGGCGATGTGGATCACCCCGTTGAGCGAGGGCGTGGCCACGACCTGCCCCTTGAGGTCGGCCAGGTCCCGGATCGGGCTGTCGGCGCGGGTCACCAGCCGCATCTGCTGGTTGGCCGTCAGCTCCTGCGTATTGCCCGCGATGCCCACGACATCGAGCTTCCGCAGCCGCGCCTTGATGATGTCGATGGGCGTGCACCCGGAGACCTCGAACTGCCGGCCCAGCGCGCCGACCACGGTGGAGACGTTCTGGACGGTGGTGATGTCCACGTCCAGCCCGTGCGCCTCGAACATGCCCTTGTCCTTGGCAATCCACAGCGGCAGCCATGCCGCCGAGACCACGGACGCCACGCGCACCTTGGTTCTGGCCGGGGTTTGCGCCATCGCGGTGGGCGGTTGGGCGAATGCCAGCCAGGTCAGCAGGAAAACCAGCAGCCGGAAGCGTGTCGTCATCGAAGTCTCCTTGTATCCTTGTAGGGTTAGTCAAACATTAGTATCTTTGTATAAAGATACTTTACGCAAAGATAGCAAGCGCCCGAGACAATTTCTTATATGGATAAACACGATTTGATAGACACATTCGATGAAGAGTGGGCGCGCGTGCGGCCTGATCTCGTCACGGACCACGTGCTGGTGCTGGGCCGCATCCTGCGGATTCGCGATCTGGCGATGAGGGCGTCCGAGCGGTGGCTGGCGCCTCACGGCATCACCTGGGACATGTTCGACATGATTGCCACGCTGCGGCGCACCGGGCCGCCCTATGCGCTGAACCCCAGCGCGCTGTCCCGGGCGCTGCTGCTGTCATCCGGCGCCATGACCCTGCGGATCGACCGGGTGGAAAAGCGCGGGCTGGTGAGGCGGGAGCCCGATCCCAGCGACCGGCGCGGCACGCTGGTGGTGCTGACCGAGCAGGGGCTGGAACTGGCAGACGCCGTGCTCACCGCGCATTTCAAGGAAGCCAACCAGTTGCTGGATTGCCTGTCCCCTACGGAGCGCTCTTCGGTGGCCAGGAGCCTGCGCAAGATCCTGCTGCAACTGGAAGACCCTGCCGGCAACGCGCCCGGCAACTAGGGCTAGCCAGTGCGGCAGGAAAACATCACATCGAAAACGTTATCGATTCTATTCCCCCGTATTTTCCCTGATAACGCATAGATCGATATTGACTCCCCAGGGTGCTGGGCCTACTGTACCGAAAACGTTTTCGAAACAGCGGGACCGGGCTAGCGGGATATGTTTAGGCTTGCGGGTTCGATCCAGCACCCTGGGGATGACCATGAAACGCTTGAAGCTCTTCTTTTCGATCCTGACCGTGTGCTGCGCGGGCAGTGCCGGTGCACAGACGGCCGATTGGCCGCACAAGCCGGTCAGGCTGGTGGTGCCTTACGCGGCAGGCGGGCCGGTCGACAATCTGGCGCGTGCATTGTCAGTGCAGCTGGCCACCATCTGGGGCCAGCCGGTGGTGGTAGACAACCGGCCGGGCGGCAACGAGGTCATCGGCGCCACGGCGGTGGCCAAGTCGCCGGGCGATGGCTACACGCTGCTGCTGGCCACCGATGCCGCCGCTACCCTGAACCTGTATGTGTTCAAGAAGCTCCCGTACGACCCGATCAAGGAACTGTCGCCGATTACGCGGGTGGCCATGGCCAATATGGCGATCGCCGTGTCGCCGTCGCTGCCGGTAACCGACCTGCGCAGCTTCGTGACCTATGTGAAGGCCCATCCCGGCCAGGTGAGCTACGGCTCGGCGGGCATCGGCAATACCACTCACCTCGCGCTGGCGTGGTTCGCCAAGGAGAACGGGCTGGAAATGGTCCACGTGCCATACAAGGGGCTCGCGCCGGCCTTGCAGGACGTGATGGGCGGCACCATCCAGGTGACGATTGGCGCGGGCTCCGTGGTCGGCCCGTTCGCGCTGGGCGGCAAGGTCAAGGCGTTGGGCATCAACGGGGCCAAGCGGGCTTCGATCCTGCCGAGTGTGCCGACGTTTGCCGAGGCCGGGTATCCGAAGCTCGACGCCAGCTTCCCGTTCAGCCTGCTGGCCCCGGGTGGCACACCGGAGGCGTTGCGCCAGAAGATCTATACCGACGTGAAGAAGGTGGTCATGAACCCGCAATTCCGCAGTGACAATCTCGAGAAGTACGCGCTGGACCCCGTGCTGGACTCGCCCCAGGAATACGCCAAGGCGCTGGTCAAGGATCGGGCGCTGGCCGTGGAGAAGGTCAAGGCCTCGGGCGCCCAGCTGGACTAAGCTACGCGCCCTGCCTGCCAGGACGGCGGCGGATGCTTCCCTGTCAGGGGCGTCCGCCGCCGGATGCATTTCTGCTTCAATCACACCACTGCCCCATGGAAGACGACGTCTATTTCTATCGCCCGGATGCCGGCCACGGCCTGCCCCATGACCCGTTCAAGGCGATTGTCGCGCCGCGCATCATCGGCTGGATTTCGAGCCTCACCGCCGCCGGCACCCCCAACCTCGCGCCGTACAGCTTCTGCGCGGCAATGTGTTCCGATCCGTACATCATTGCGTTCTCCAGCGAGGGCTACAAGGACAGCGTGCGCAATATCGAGGCGACGCGCGAGTTCGCGTGGAACTTCGTCAGCCGCGAACTGGCCGAGAAGATGAACGCCACGTCCGAGCCGGTGGACCCCCACGTCGACGAATTCCGCCTCTGTGGCGTGGCGCCGGCGCCCGGGCGTGCCATCCGCGCGCCGCACGTGGCGGCGTCTCCGGCCGTGCTGGAATGCAAGCTGCTGGATGTGCGCGAGATCAAGGACCTGAACGGCGACGGCACCGACCACTGGCTGGTGCTGGGCCAGGTGGCCGGCGTGCATATCCGCCGCGCGTATCTGCGCGATGGCCTGTTCGACACCTTCCTGGCCGACCCGGTGCTGCGCGCCGGCTACCGGGCGGACTACATGCACAGCGGCAAGCGGCTGGAATTGTATCGGCCTTATTGAACGATCGTGGCCGATGCCGGCCCCGGCAGAGAAAAGCCCCCGCAACTCCTGGAGTGGCGGGGGCTTTGACTTTGGATGCGCGGACAGGGCTAGCGGCGCCGCCTGAGTTGCTCAAGATGCCGGGCGTGGCGATGGCGCACCGTCCAGATCAGCGCGCGCAGCACGGTGGCGCCGGAAGCCTTGACGGCCTCGGTGCAGCGCTCCAGGTCGGCTTCGGCCGGAAAGACGCGCAGCTCCGCCGCGCTGCCCAGCGCCACGGCCATCTCCGAGATCGACCGGGCGGCAATGGCGTTGCGCAGCAGGTTTTCCAGCCGCTGCTGTACCGCATGATCGCGGTCGTCCGCGCCCCGGGCGCCGTGCCGGACGTCCTTCACGCAGGCGCGGATGCGATGCAGCAGTTCGCTGGTGGAGAGCGAATCGCCGGCATGCACGGCTGGGGCCCGGGTCACGCGCCTGTCCCTGTGGTCAGGCTTCGTCAGCGGGACGCAGATGCGCGCTGGCCTCGTGCTCGATGCGCAGGTAGAGCGTTTCCGCCATCGGCTGGCGCATTTCCTCGAGGATGTGGCCGACCAGTCCGACCGAGCGCGCGGCCACGGCGAGGCCCCGGCAGATCTTCCAAGAAATGCCCATCTCCGAGGCCACCGCGGCCATCGCGCCGGTGACGTTGACCGGGAGGGGCCGCTTGGCCTGCTGCGTCGCCTGCTCGCCCAGCGCCACCATCAGCCTGATGTACGGGCCATCGAAGCCGGTTTCCTGGGCGACCTTGAACAGCGCCGGCGCGCGCGGGTCAATGGGCTTGTGGAAGGGGTGGCCGATGCCCGGGAGGATCTCCTTGCGGCTGCGGTACCCCGCCACGATGTCGGCGGCCAGCGCGTTCATGTCGACGTCATCGCCCACTTCCTGGCCTGGGAGCGACTCCTGCAGCAGGCGCGCGGCGTTGTCCAGCGAGCCGACGAACACCGAGCCCAGCCCCAGCAGGCCGGCGGCCACGGCGGCCTGCACCGCCTCCGGCGCGCCGCAGTAGGTCATGCGGGTGGCCAGCGAGGACGGCGTGATGCCGTGCTCCACCAGGATCACCATCATCGCGTTGAACATGCGCAGCTCGTTGTCGTCCGCCGGCAGCCGGCCGAAGATCTGCAGGAAGGCCATCTGGCCGAAGTCCAGCTTGCCGACGATCTCGTCGCACAGGTCGAGGCCATGGATTACCACGCGTTTCGGCGTGGCCCAGGCGATGTCCGATTTGATTTCCTTGAGTTTCATGGCGTCTTCCTTGTGTGGTCTTGGGGGTTCGGTGCGGTTTGAAGATGTTGCCGGGCGAGATCGCGCAGGACGTGCTTGAGAATCTTGACGCCGTTGGGGCCGTCCACCTGCGGGAAGGCGTCCAGCGCCACGATGCGCCGGGGCAGCTTGAACCCCGCGATGCCGCGCTTGCAGAACTCCAGCAGTGCCGCTTCGCTCACGTCTGCCTGATAGGCGGCCTGATGGGCGCGGATGAACGCCACCGCGACGTCGCCTTCCCCCTCCTGGTGAACGCCCACCACCTGCGCCGCCGCCACTGCCGGGTGCGTGACGAGGAATTCCTCGATCTCGGCCGGGTCCACGAGGTAGCCGCGCAGGCGCAGCGTGTCCTTGAGGCGCGACAGGTACTGGAACGCGCGGCCCTGCGCCCGGGCGAGGTCACCTGTGCGCAGCCAGCCATCGGAGGTAAAGGCGTCCGCCGTGGCGGTCGGGTTGTTGAGGTAGCCGGCCGTTACGTTGTAGCCGCGCAGCTGCAATTCGCCCTGTTCGCCTTCGGGGACGACTTCGCCGGTCGCGGGATCGACGATGCGGAACGAAATCACGGGCGCAACCGGGTGGCCCCCGGCCAGCCGGCGTTCGTCGCCAGTCGCGTTGGTATCGCGCAGCGCGGCCAGCGCGAAACATTCGGACATCCCGTAGATGGCGGTGAGCGGCACCTGCCAGTCGGCCCACGCCTTGTCGGTGATGCGGCTGCCCAGTCCCGCGAACTCGGCGAAGCCGCCCCGGCGCCAGTTTCGGAAGCTGTGGCCGGGCACGCCGAGGACCATGTCGAGCATGGCGTCGGAGCCGTAGAAGTGGGTCACTGCATGGCGTTCCATGGCCTCGGCCGCGGCCTGTGCCTTGAACACGGGCAGGAACACGCAGGCCGCGCCTGCTGCCAGCGAGGAGATCGCCAGGACGAAGCCCATCACGCCGTAGAGGGGCAGGGCGCAGAGGGTGGCGTCGCCGGGCCGCATGTCCGTGGCCGCCGCCACGTTCAGCACGTGCGTGACGATGCCGGCCTGCGTGTGCACGGCCAGCTTGGGTTTGCCGGTGGTGCCCGAGGTGCTGAAGGTGCACCACGGGTCCAGCCCCTCGCCGAGGCTTGCCGCGCGCGCGGGATAGGCGTCCCACATGAACTCGCCGGTCACCGGCACGTTGACCACATGCTCCAGCGCGCCGACGGCGTGCTGGATGGCCGAGGCGGCTTCCATATAGTCGAAATCCAGGAAGCGGGTGGGCACCACCAACATCCGTGCCTGTGCCGTATTCACCACATGGAGCGCTTCGGCCGTTTTCAGCCGGGTGCTGACGGGCACCACCAGCACGCCCAGCTGTGCCGCGCCAAACAACAACTGCAGCCAGACGGCGCCATCGGGAATCCAGACGGCAAGCCTGTCGCCCCGGCGCAGGCCCCGCTCCCACAGGAAGCTGGCAGCGCGCTGGGACGCCTGCTGGAGTTCGCCCCGGGTAACGGGTTGGCCTGCCTGATAGAAGGCGGGCAGGTGCGGATCATGGGCGGTCAGGATTTGCTGATACATGAATCCGTCCCTCACTGCGCCAGCGCGGCGCGAGCAATCTGCAGGCGCTGCATCTCGGAGGTGCCTTCGCCAATGCGGAATGCCCGCGCGTCGCGGTAGAAGCGCTCGACCGGCAGCTCGCACATATAGCCCATGCCGCCGAAGATCTGGAGCACACGGTCGGACACCCGGCAGCCCATTTCGCTGGCGAACAGCTTGGCGCGGGAAGCGGCAATGCGCGCCGCCGGGTCGCCGGCTTCGATCAGTTCCGCCGCGCGGCCAATCAGCAGGCGCGCCGCTTCGATATCGACATCGTTGTCGGCGAGCATGAACTGGATGCCCTGGTGCTGGCCGATGGCGTTGCCGAACGCCTTGCGCTCGTTGGCGTATTCGCAAGCCATGGCCTGGCCCCGCGCGGCCAGGCCGAGCGAGCGGCTGGCGGAGAGCAGGCGGTCCTGGTTGATCGACTGCATCATGCCGAGGAAGCCGGCGTTGGGCGCGCCGAGCACGTCCTCGTCCGGGACGAAGCAGTCCTCGAGCGTGAAGCCGTTGAGGTGGTAGCCGCGCCAGCCCATCTTCTTGTAGCGCGTCATGCCGACCACGCCGGGGTTGCCCTGCCGGACGATAAAGGTGCCGAAGCGGTCCTTCAGCGAGGCGGCCGGGTTGGTCACCGCCAGGACGATGATGTAGTCCGCGGTTTCGGCATGGGAAATGAAGTGCTTGCTGCCGGTGAGCGTCCAGCCGCCCGGCACCTTGACCGCGCGGGTCTTCAGGCCGCCCAGGTCGGAGCCTGCGTTCGGCTCGGTCAGGGCGTAGGTGATGGTTTTCTTGCCGGACAGGACATCGGGCAGGAAGCCGGCGCGCTGCGCGGCGTTGGCCTGCGTGAGCTGCAGCGGCAGGTGGCCGAAGACTTCGCTCAGCGGCACCGATGTATAGGTCAGCTCCTCCAGCACCACGACCTTGGCGGCGGCGGAGAGGCCGGGGCCGCCGATGGATTCGGGCAGGTTGAAGCCGTATAGGCCCAGCCCCGCCACCTCGGCGCGCAGCTGCGCCAGCAGGTCCAGTTCGACGTCGTCGTCGGTCTCGATCTGCTGTTCGAGCGGTACCAGACGCTGGCGGACAAAGCGCCTGGCGGTCTCGCGGATCATGGAAAGCTCGGTGTCTTGGGAAGTGTCGTGCATGGTGTGCTCCTCGCCGGGGTTTTATCGGGCCATCGAAAACGTTTTCGAAAGAGTAGTGTTTGAACCAGGGGAAGTCAAGCAGGTGGGGCAAGGTCCTGCGGAAAACGGTTTCGGTCCAGATAGGCGCAGCCCGGCGCGGTGAGGGATAATGTTGTCCAAAGCACCTCAGGAATCCCAAGTGGACATCAAGGAATTTGCCGCCCATCTGAAGCTGTCGGTCAGCACGGTCTCCAAGGCGATGAACGGCCGGGCGGACGTCAGCCGTGACACGCGCGAACGCGTGCTGAAGGCCGCGGCGGAACTCGGATTCAGCCCGGACCCGGCTGGCCGGCGCCTGCGCCGCCAGTCGTCGGACACGATTGGCTTTGTGATCTCGGCGCCGCAGACGCAGTTCGCGCATCCGTTCTTCCTGAACATGCTGTCGGGGATCGACGAAGCGCTGGATGGCACCAACTACCAGGTGATCATCGCGTCCGGCCGCACCGTGGAAACGGAAATCGACGTTTTCAAGCGGCTGGTGGAGAAGCAGCGCGTGGATGCGCTGCTGTTCGGCCGTACGCGCCGGCACGATGAACGGATCGAATATCTGCTGGAACGGGACATCCCGTTCGTGGCCTTTGGCCGCAGCGAGAGCTCGCAGGACTTTCCGTTTGTCGATATCGACGCAACCGTGGTGGGCCGGGATGGCTGCGGGCGCTTTATCGCGTTGGGTCACCGCCGGATTGCGCTGGTGCACCCGCCCGAGTACCTGATGTTCAGCTACTGCCAGCGGCTTGGCTATGAAGAGGCGCTGCGCGCGGCCGGCATTCCGCTCGACCCGGCACTGTGCGTGGAGGAAGCCATGACAGAGGAGGGCGGGCTGCGCGCTGCACGTGCGCTGCTGGCGCTGCCCAATCCGCCCACGGCTTTTGTCTGCGGGCAGGACATGGTGGCAGTGGGCGTGATGCGGGCGATTGCCGAGGCCGGCAAGGTCGTGGGCCAGGACGTTGGCGTGATCGGCGGCGACGACCATCCCGTGGCGCGGCTCGTGACGCCGCCCCTCACGACCTTCACCGCCGAAACCAATCGCGTCGGCAAGCGCCTGGTGGAAATGCTGCTCGCCCGGCTAGACGGCGCGGACCCCAGGACCTTGCAGGAAGTCTGGCGGCCCGAGCTGATCCTCCGTTCGTCTGACGGCCCGCCCAGACCCCGCTAATCCCCTTCGATGATCGACCCGGCGCAAGCTTTGCCTTGTGCCGTGCCGCTCTGCATGCTATCTTTTACGAAAACGTTTTCGAACAAACCGGAACCGTATGGAGGGACAGGATGACGAGGTTGGAAAGTGCGGAAAGCGCCAGTTTTTCGACGCGTTTAAGGCTGCGCAACGGCGACACGGACCAGTTCCGGCACGTCAATAACGCGGCGATCGCCACCTGTTTCGAGGAAGCGCGGATGGCGATCTTCCAGCAGGCCGATCTGGCGCCCTGCATGGCAGGCAAGACCGTCGTGGTGGCGCACCTGGCCATCGATTTCCTCAGCGAGGTGTTCTACCCGGGTGAAATCGAAGTCAGAACCACGCCCGTGGCGGCCCGGAATACCTCGTTCGAACTGATGCAGGGGCTTTATATGGGCGACACCCTCTGCGCACGGGCCAAGGCGATCTGCGTGCTGATGGATGCCGCGCAAGCCCGGCCCACGCCGCTCCCTGATGCCTTCCGCGACCGCTTAACCCTCAGACCTTGCGCGTGACCATGAAAACCTTCACTACCTTGATTCTCGACGTCCGGGATGACATCGCCGTCATCACGCTGAATGACGTGCAGCGGCGCAATGCGCTGTCCCGGCGGATGGTCGGCGACATGTTCGACGCCATCGAGTCCAGCCAGGCGCAGGGCGCCCGGGCGCTGGTGATTGCCGCCAATGGGCCGACGTTCTGCGCCGGCGCCAATATCGATGACCTGCGCGATGGCTGGATGGAGCAGGCCGACCCCCGGACCGACCCCGCCTTGCTGTTCCGCCGGCTGGCGGAAGAGAAGCGGATCGTCGTGGCGGCGGTGCAGGGGCCGGCCGTGGGCGGCGGCTTCGAGCTGACGCTGGCCTGCGATCTGGTCATCGCGGAAGAGGGGGCGTGGTTCGCGCTGCCCGAGGTGACCCGGGGCGTCATCCCCAATACCGGGCTGGCGCTGCTCCAGCACATCGTCGGTACCCGGCAGGCACTCGAACTTGTACTCACCGGGAAGCGATTGCCGGCGCCCGAGGCGCTGCAACGTGGGCTGGTAAATGAAGTGGCGGAGAAGGGCGCGTCGCTGGGCCGGGCCTTCGAGCTGGCGAAATCCATCGTCGCCAACGCCCCGCCGGGCGCGCTGGCGGCGGCAAAGGGCCACCTCCACGCCCATGCCGGCTATGACTGGGGCCGGGTGGTCCGCTCTGTGTCCGACGTGCCGCGTGCCGAATGGCAGGAAGGGCTGGATGCCTTCACCGAGAAACGCGCGACGGATTTCGACCGCCTCTGGCAGGCCAGCCAAAGGGGGCAACAGGCATGATCGAGTACATCAACCATGCCAGCGCGCCGTTGCCGCGCGGCCATTATTCCCAGGCGGTCAAGGCGAATGGCTTGATATTCGTGTCGGGCCAGCTCCCGATTATGTTGGGCGATGACCTGAAAATCCCGGCCGGCCTCGACGCCCAGGTCAGGCAGGTGTTCGACAACCTGAAAGCCATCCTGCTGGCCTCGGGCAGTTCGATGCAGAACCTGGTCAACGTGCAGATATTCATCGCCGATATCGCCAACTGGCCCCGGGTGAATGAACTCTATGCCCAGATCCTCGGTGACGGCCCGGCGCCGGCGCGCACGGTGGTCCCGTGCCCGACCATCCACTATGGCGCGGAACTGGAAGTCAATGCGATAGCCGTGGCCTAGACGGCGCCGCAGCGCCCCATCAGCAAATGGTGCTCCGCTTAGGAGCTTTTCTGGCCATCCTGTTTTCCGGGATGGCTTTTTTTTGCATTTTTCCCGCTGGTGGGCGGCATGCGTCACAGCGCAACACTTTTCATGCCGATTATCGATAGTTGTTAATTCGATGAAAGAAAAATTGACTTCCGTAAGACCGCGAAGTGGAGAAGGATCAGGCACGAAACCAGATTTCAGGGAGCCTGCCATGAGACGCATTGCGGTATCGAGCCTGCTTGCCGTTTCGCTCTGGGGCTGTAGCCACGCGCCATCGACGCCTCCGGCGGCTCCTGCGCCCCCCAGCGCTTCCAAATCGAACGCGGCGCCGCCCCCGGCCCCGGCTGCGTCTTCGTCCGCGCCCCCAGCGGCCAATGCCGTGGACCCGGCTGTGGTGCAGGCGCTGCAGAACATGGGCAAGTACCTCCAGACGCTGCGCACGTTCGAGGCGCAGGTCGACCTTTCCGGCGAACGCGTGCTCCAGGATGGCCAGAAGCTGCTCCACATGGCTACGGCCAAGGTGGACGTGCAACGCCCGAACATGCTGCGCGCCGAAATGCGCAGCGCACGGTCTGCGCGCGACCTGATCTACGACGGCAAGACGGTGGTGCTCTACCTGCCCGAGCAGAAGTACTACTCGAAGGCGCCGTTCACCGACAACCTGGATGAGCTGGGGAACCGGCTGCAGGAGCGGTACGGCATCGAACTGCCGGTGGCGGACCTGTTCCTCTGGGGCACGCCCCAGGCACCGCTCGGGAATATGACCTCCGCGATGAATGCCGGCCAGGACGTCGTGGATGGCGAGGTCTGCGACCACTATGCCTTCCGCCAGGACAATGTCGACTGGCAGATCTGGATCGCCACCGGCGCGCGGCCCCTGCCGCGCAAGCTGGTCATCACCAATCGTGCCGATGAGGCACGCCCGCAATCGGTCTCGCTGATCCGGTGGCGCGTCAATCCGGGCTTCAATGCATCCCGCTTCACGTTCACGCCGCCCAAGAATGCCACCGAGGCGAAGTTCGTTCCGCTGAAGTCTCAGTAAAGGAGCTGCATCATGCACCACGCTATTGGGAAGGGCTTCTTGCTGTCGATGGCCGTGATCTTCCTCGCCGCAGCCACGGCGTGGGCCCCTGTGGCGGACGCGCGTCCCGCTGGCGGAGGCGGGCACGCGGGCGGCAATCGTGCCGCGGCGGCGCCGGCGCGGGGCGGCGGCGGTGGCGCGCAGCACGTCAACAACCAGCATGTGGATGCGCGCGCCAACAACGTGCGCAGCAACAGTGTCAACAGCGTCAATACCAACCGCAACGTGAACGTCAATTCGAACCGCAACGTGAACGTGAACGTGGAGGGCGGCGGCGGGTGCTGCCACAACGGTTGGGACAATGACTATCACCCCGTGGCGACGGCTGCGGCGGTGACCGCCACCGTTGCGGTGACCTCCGCTGTGATCGGCTCCATGGTCCGCACTGTGCCGCCCGGGTGTGCGCCGGTCAATTACGGCGGCATGGTGTACCAGCAGTGCGGCACCACCTGGTATCAACCGCAGGGCTCGCAATACGTGGTGGTGAATCCACCTTACTGACGGGCATGGTACGAGGGCCAGCGAGGGGTGGCCTTCCTGTTTCCCAAGTCGGGAGGGCAGTGCGCCTAGCGCCAGGCGTAGGCGATGCCGGCGCCGTAGGTCACCTGGTTGCGCGTGCCGCGCTGCGTGACGATGGGGCTGTCGGCGGCGCTGCCGGTGATGCGCTGGTAATAGACCATGGCGCCCGCATGCCAGTGCTTGTCGATCCGATAGATCGCCCCGAGCCAGCCCGTGCCCTGTTGCAGGCCGCTGCCGGGCGTGTAGACGGGCAGGCCGCTGGCGGCGCTGTCTTCGGCAGTGACGCCGAAGTAGGTCCGGTTGAAGCTGCCGCTTACCCACGTCAGGCCCATGCCGAGCCCGAGCATCATTCGGGTGTGCACGGGCACCCAGAAGGTACCCGTGGCCGACACACGGGCCCCGCCATACACGATGCCCGCGTTGGTCAGCACATTGATCCCGCCGCGCAGGCGGTACGGAATGCCGCCGCTATGGATGTACTCGTAGCTGATAAAGCCGCCGGCTTCCACGGTGGTGTCGATCTCGTGGATCCTGGCGACGACGGCGTCGTCGACATTGTTCCGCCCCAGGCGGAGCGAGACGGCCGGGCCGTACTGGAAGCCGGTCAGGCTGCCGAAGTTGAACTGGGCGTAGGGGCCATACCATTCCAGCAGCCGGCCGCTTTCCGAGGTGTAGCGCAGGCCCGGCAGCACGCCGATCATGCGTTCGTTGCCGCCCGCGTACTGGGTGGTGGAGCCCACGCCAACGCCAAACATGTTCGGGATCGTGCTGGGCAGGTCGAAGGGAGAGGCCATCGCCGTGGAGGCGGCGCCGGCCAGCAGCACGCCAAGGAACCGGCTCGGCGCAGGCTTCCGGCGGTAGGGCGGTCGCGCGCTCATCGTAAGAGTCTCCTTGCGGCGAACCCGCGCAGGCACGCGGGACTGGCCATCTGCGGATTGTGCAAGCGCCCGGCCGGCAAGAGAAGTCAGTCTTTTCGGGCGGCCCGTTAAATGAAATCGACGCCTTCCCGCCGCTGGTTTGTGTCGATGTGTGTGTCGATTGGCCTGGCAGGTGCGGCCCCGCCCGGGCAGGCGGACGAGCCGGTGGAAGCCGTGGAGGGCGCGGCGAGCGCGGAGGAAAAGCAGGGCTGGATCGACAGGATACTCACCAAGCTCGGCGCATCGGACGCCGTGGACGTGAGCCAGGGCATCGACTGGGGCGTGCTGCCGGGACCGTTCTATAACCCGGAAACGGGCTTCGGCATCGGCGCGGCGGCAATCGGCCTCTACAAGCCGGCCAACGCCGCGCAGGAGACGCAACTGTCCACACTGTCGATTCGCGGCTTCGGCACCGTCAAGGGCGCCTACGGCATCTCGATCGAGAACAACACGTTCTTTGCCGACGACAGCTACCGCTTTCTCATCGAGGCGGATCTCATCAACATGCCCACTGCCTACTGGGGCATCGGCTACGGCAGCGCCATCGACAGTGCCAACAAGGAGGCGTACACGCGCAAGGAGGTGGTGCTCCAGCCGAAGATCATGATGCGGGTACGCCCCAACGTCTACGTAGGGGCGGGGTGGAGCTTGCAGTACGACGATGCGGTGAAGCTGGAGCGCGGTGCCGACAGCAAGCTGGCAACCGATCCCCACGGCCCACGCGTGCTCAGCTCCGGGGTCAGCGCGCATTTCTCGTACGACACGCGCGACTTCATCCCCAATCCTTACCGGGGCGAATCGCTGCTGGCCAACGTCACCGTCTACCGCCGCGGACTTGGCAGCGATACCAATATGGAGAACGTGGAACTCACGTTCAACAAGTACTTCCGCATGCGCGAGCGCGATGTGCTGGCCTTCGACGCCTACGCCAACATGAACTGGGGCGATGTGCCGTGGGACATGATGGCGACCCTCGGCAACAACAAGCGGATGCGCGGCTACTTCTCGGGTCAGTTCCGGGACAAGGTCATGGCCGGGGTGCAGGCCGAGTACCGCTGGCACATCGCCGGGCGGCAGGGCATGGTCTTCTGGCTCGGCACCGGGGCGGTCAGTCCCAATGTGGGGGCGCTGTTCCGGGGGCACTGGCTGCCGAACGGCGGTATCGGCTACCGCTTCGAGTTCAAGCCCCGGGTCAACGTTCGCTTCGATGCCGGGGTGGGGCGCAATACGAAAGGCGTGTATTTCCAGATCAACGAGGCGTTCTGACATCGGGCACGTTCATCGCTCACATCCCGTACACGACTGATCGGGCGGCGGGAGGCCCTGCTTCCTGCCTTTCTTATAGGGTTTACCCCAGTAAGAACGTGTCCGTGACGCAACAAAATTACTGATTCGTATTACGGTGTGTTGCAATCCCCACATACAATGCCGTTACAATCTACACGTTTACTTACAAAGCTAAGTATTCGAGGCATTGCAAAAAAAATAAATATGTTCGGGGTGGGGTTGCCATGCGTGTTTCCGTTTCTTTGGTGTTCGTGACAGTTTTGAGCCTGGCGGGATGCGCCGGGCAGACGGCGGAAGGGCAGTTGTCCCGCTCGCCAACGGTGCGCGTGTGCAACGGCAATGCCTGCGCCGAGCAGGACCGACGCCTGACCACATTCCAGGGCGCGCCCGTCGATATCGAGGCCGAGCGCCGCATGCAGGCCCTGACCGAAGTGGCGGAACGCAATCCCAACGCGGCCTATGACTTGGGCCTGCGCCTGCTGCGCGGCGACGGCGTGGAGCGCAACAGCTATCAAGCCCTCGAGTGGATGCGCAAGGCCGGCGACAACGGCCACGTGCAGGCCCAGCTGGCGCTTGGGCGAATTTATCTGATGGGCTTTGAGGAAATGGGCGCGGACCCGGCGGAAGCCGAGGCCTGGCTGACCCGTGCCGCCTCCAAGGGCAGCAAGGAAGCCCGCGACCTGATCCCGCAAGCTCAGGCCGCCAAGAAGGACGAACAGAGTCTGTACCAGGTACGCGAGGCGTATCGCAAGTCTTGGTACGCGTGGTACAGCAGCTACCCGTATTACTGGGTCTGGGGCCCTTCCGGCTGGTATCTGCGCTAAGCCCGCCCCCTCCTCCTCTTTCCATCACTTCCAACAACAGGCGATTTCATGCCCAAGAAGACTTCTTTGCGCTTGGCCGCACTGGCCGCGTCCCTGGTTCTGGCTGGCTGTGCCATGCCGGGCGCCGGCGGTAGCATCTCCACTGGCACGGCACCGACGGCCGCCACCGGCGCCGCGGGCGGCGCAAGCAGCGTGAATGCCAATCCGTCGCTGGAGCGCTGCGACGCGCCCCTGGGCACGCTCGCCGTGGATGATGGCCGTGGCAAGGAGTGGTACGCAAGCTTCGGCGCCACGACCAAGATCACGACTATCGAGCCGCTGATCCGCCTGGCCGTGCAGCAGTCGAACTGCTTCGTGATTACGTCTGTCGGCAACAATCGCACCGAGAGCAAGCTGTCGTCGATCACCGACAAGCAGCGCAATTCGGGCGAGTTCCGGGCTGGTTCGAAGCAGCAGAAGGGCCAGCGCGTGGCCGCCGACTTCTACATGGAGCCGGCCATCATCATCGACAACGACGCCACGGGCCAGCTGGCTGCCGGTGTGGGCAGCCTGTTTGGCGCCGCCGGCGCACTGGTTGGCGGTGCCATGCAAAGCAAGGCATCGGTCGTGACGCTGACGATGTTCGACATCCGCTCGGGCGTGCAGCTGTCCATCTCCGAAGGCAACGCCACGGCCACCAACTTTGGTGCCGCCATGGGCGCCTTTGGCGGCGGTGCGGCTGGCGGGCTTGGCGGCTTCTCCCGCACGCCGGAAGGCAAGGCCACGGTTGCAGCGTTCATGGACGCCTACAACAACATGGTGGTCTCGCTGCGCAACTACAAGGCGCAGGAAGTGAAGGGCGGACTGGGACGCGGCGGCCGCCTGAAGGTCGGCTCTTAATCGTCTTGGCAGTGCCCCCGGCCACCGCGCAACGCGGTGGCTGATCAGGCGGGAGACGGGCACACTAGTCCGTCAATCTCCCGCCGCCTGTGCCGCCTTCGCCGCCTTCGCCGCCTTCGCCGCCTTTCGCGCAAGGCGACACGAATCCCTCCTCCCGTCCGTTCCCGTGCCAGTATCCGGATCGCCCGATCAAGCTCGTGGTGGGATTCCCGCCGGGCGGTACGCCGGACGCGATCGTGCAGCGCCCGTCCAAGGCTGTGTCGGAAGGGCTGCGCAATGCCGATCTGCAGCGCGTAGTGCGGCAGGATGGCGCCCGGGAGGCCGCGTTGGTGAACGGCACGGCGTCACATATGCTGGATTTCGACGATGCACACTTGCAGTCCCGCGTGCATCCGTCCGTGCCGCTGTGGCCGGCGATTCTCGCGCAGGCCGAAGGGGGCCGGCATCACGGCATCACGGCATCGATGCAGCAGGTCCGTCGCCTGGGGTACGCCATCAATCGGGGCGAATGGCGCCCGGGCGTGAACGGACTGGCCGCGCCCATTTTCGATGGAACGGGCGCGGTCATTGCGGCGGTTGGTATTTCCGGACCGGACACACGGCTGCGGCCCACGCGTTTGCGCGATTTGGCCGCAGCCGTGTGCGAGGCAGCCGAGCAGCTATCCACAGGGCTCGGCGAATTCGGCCCGCATGCCTCGCTGCTGCGCGTGACCAACCACTGGGGCGGGCTGCGCTAGGGCCTGGACATGCCTGCATCGTCAAGCGCCGTCGAAGAACGCATTGCGGGGCCGGTCAATGCGCGGGATTGCCGATGCAGCGGCCATCGTTGCCATCGGCTTCTGTGCCGGCGTGGGCGAGGCGGTGGTTGTGCCGGCTGCTACGCGTGCCTCGGCGGCCTGGAGTTTGGCCGGATACGTGCTGCCGACGCGGAACGGATCGTATCCGGCCTTTTCCACCTGCACCAGATCCTGCCGGACTTCAGCGCGGGTTTCCGGCTGGATGGCCGGCGTGCCTTGCTGCGCAGCCACCTTGGCCTCCGCCGCCTGGATATCGGCGGGATAGTTGTTGGTGTTGCCGAACGGGTTGTAACCGGCTTTCTCTACACGGATGAGGTCCGCGCGCACTTCCGCGCGGGTAACCGGGCCCGGAGTGCTTTGTGCAAAGGCCAGCGCGGGCAGGGCGACAAGGGCCAGGCCGGTGAGTCGTACAAGTGTTTTCATGATGTGCTCCTTGCGAACTAACGGGTGGATCCGGATGGATCCACGACGCTTCTCAGCGTCTGATGCCAGCATGCGCGTGTACGGCCGGCGCGATTTTCGGGTTCGCATGGATTTCTTGCGCGATCACGATGCAGGAGACTGGTGGGCGGTTGCAGCGCAGCGCGATCCACTTTAGGCGCGCGGAGGCATCGGCAAGCGCACGATCAAGCGCTTTCAAGGGGGAATCATGACGGATTGCGATCAAGTGTTTGCGGGCACGATCCCGAGGTTCTACGACACGTTCATGGTTCCGTTGATCTTCGAGACCTATGCCGCCGATCTGGCCGCGCTGGTTGCGGCCGCCCCGCCCGGCGCGGTGCTGGAGACGGCAGCCGGCAGCGGCGTGGTCACGCGCGCGCTTGCGCCCAAGCTGGGCGCCGGCGCGCGCTATGTGGTGACCGACCTCAACCAGCCCATGCTCGACTATGCCGCCAGCCGGCAAGGGCCCGACAGCCGCATCGAATGGAAGCAGGCGGACGCGCTCAACCTTCCGTTCGAGGCGGCGTCATTCGACGCTGTCTGTTGCCAGTTCGGCGCGATGTTCTTTCCCGATCGGGTCGCCGGCTATGCCGAGGCGCGTCGCGTGCTGAGGCCGGGCGGGCGTTTCATCTTCAATGTCTGGGATCGCATCGAAGAGAATGTCTTTGCCAATGACGTTACCGAAGCCGTTGCCACGGTGTTCCCGCACGACCCGCCGAGATTCCTCGCGCGTACGCCGCATGGCTATCACGATGTCGCGCTGATCCGGGAGGAGTTGGCCCGCGCCGGGTTCGCCGGCGTCCAGATCGAGACCCGCGAGAAGCTGAGCCGCGCGAACTCGGCGCGCGACGTCGCCGCCGCCTATTGCCTGGGCACGCCGCTACGGAACGAGATAGAGGTGCGGGACGCCAGCCTGCTGCAACACGCTACGGACCGGGCGGCCGAGGCGATTGCCAGCCGCCATGGCGACGGTCCCGTGGCCGGGAAGATCCAGGCCCATGTAATCGTGGCGGCAGGCTAGCTGTCGCCCGGCAAGGATCAGGGCTACAACTGGTTCGGCGGGTCCTGAAGGCAAGGCATTCGCGACGCTCCGGACTGCACGGGCACCGTGAACTGGATGAGGGCGCCGCGCGGTGCGTGCTCGCTGGCCCATAGCCGGCCGCCGTGCGCGTCGATGATCGACTGGCAGATGGACAACCCCATGCCCAGGCCAGAGGGCTTGGTGGTATAGAAGGGCGCAAATATGCCGGCAGGGTTCAGGCTGCCGAAGCCCGGGCCGGAATCCCGCACGGTAACGAGGACGCAGCCTTCGGCCGTATAGCCCGTGGCAATCAGCAGATGCCGTTCGGCCTCGCTGACGCCAAGCATGGCCTCGATCGCATTGACGATCAGGTTGAGCAGCACCTGCTGCAACGCCACGCGCTCGCCCTCGATGGCGGGCAGGTCGCGCGCAAGCTGCATCTCCACCCGGGCGTGGCTCTGCCTCGCTTCGCCGCCGGTGAGCGCGACCACCTCGCGGATGGCGGCGTTGATGTCCACCCGTTCCTTGCCGGGCGGCGCCTTCCTGATCATTTGCCGAATCCGGCCGAGCACATCCGCCGCGCGATTGGCATCCTTGACGATGCGCTCCAGCGCGAGCCGGACTTCGTCGAGGTCGGGGCGCGGCAGGTTGAGCCAGCGCGTCGCGGCCTGGGCGTTGGTCACGGTCGCGGCAATCGGTTGATTCACTTCATGCGCGATGGAGGCTGCGAGCTGCCCCATGGTGGCCACGCGGTTGGCGTGCGCCAGTTCCGTCTGCACCTCGCGATAGCGCCGTTCGCTCTCGCGCACCCTGTCTTCGGCCTGCTTCTGCTCGGTCAGGTCCAGCACGAAGGCGACGCCATCCCGCCCGCCGGGTTCGAACGTCGCCAGGCCGACGATGACCGGTACCCGGCTGCCGTCCTTGCAGAGGTACTCCGTCTCCAGCGGCGGCACGCGCCCCGTCAGGATCAGCGCTGCCGCGGCTCGATCGGTGTCCTGTTGCATGTCCGGCGGCGTCAGGTCCCGCCAGCGGAAGTGGCCCGAGACCAGATCCGTCCGCGCGTATCCCACCATGTGAAGAAACGCGTCGTTGGCTTCCAGGATCTCTCCATCGTCGCGCCAGACGGCGATGCCGATGATATTGGCCTCCACAAGCCGCCGGATCCTGGCCTCGCGCTCGGCAACGTCGCGATACAGGCGCGCGTTCTCCAGCGAGATCGCGGCCTGTGAGGCCACCAGCCGCAATACCGCAATGCGTGACGGACTGAATACCCGTGCCGCCAGATTGTTCTCGAGGTAGAGCGCGCCCGTGAGCTTGGCCTGGGTCATCAGCGGCACGCAGAGGATGGAGCGGGCGCGATGCTGGCGGATGTACGGGTCGGCGGCATAGGGCGGTTCGGCCGCAGCGTCGTCCAGAAAGAGGGGCTCCCGCGTGCGCATCACGTG
This sequence comes from Cupriavidus campinensis, assembly GCF_905397395.1. Classification (GTDB taxonomy): domain Bacteria; phylum Pseudomonadota; class Gammaproteobacteria; order Burkholderiales; family Burkholderiaceae; genus Cupriavidus; species Cupriavidus campinensis. Next base: position 86,432 of record NZ_CAJPVH010000005.1, on the reverse strand, counting down.
GTTGAGCACGGACGCCGGCAGGATCGCCGCGCTGACCGGCACATCGTGCGGATGCAGGCGGGTCGCGTCGCTGGTGGCTTCCGCGGCAATCCGCTGTGCGCCGCCGTCTGACAGGATCAACAGGCCGCGTTCCGCCCCGGCCTGTTCGATGGCGGTGCGCAGGATCATGTCGATCAGCTTTTCCAGCACGATCTCGCCCGAGGCGGCCTGCGTCACCTTGATCACGGTGGCGAGGTCCAGCTGGTCGACCGGTGTGGCCATCGTGTTCGTCGCGCCGGGCGTGGCGGCCTCCGCGCGCAGGTACGGATGCTGTGCCTCGAGCTGGCGGGCCTTCCCATCCGCCCCCCAACGCAGGTAGCCGTAGTGGGCGTCCCGCAGATACGCCCGCGCGATCTTCTCAAAGCCGCGCGCCGCGTAGAAACGGGCCGCGAGTTCGTTCGCCAGGGCTTCGATGTTGAGGAAGCCGTCGTCGCGCGCCACGCGGATGGCCTCCTCGTAGCGGTGTTCCGCATCGATGTCGCGGCCTTCGACGCGGGCGATCTCGGCGGCCACGAGCGCGGCGTGGCAGGCGAAGTTCTGGGGGCAGAGATCCGCCCAGACCCGCAGTTCACGATGATGGTCGGCCAGGATGTGCAGATGCGGCGGTCGGTCGCCGGCCGGGAGCGTGCCGCAGAGGTCAGCCCGGGCCAGCGCGCCGTAGAGGTAGTACTCGGCTTCCTCGAGGAACGCGTGCGAGCTCCAGAGCCGCGCCTTGGCATGGGCAGCGGCCTCCATCGCCGCTGCGCAGTCGCCGGCAAGATAGCGCGCCTGGAGTTTCCGGATCCAGTACCAGCAGGCGAAGACCGGAGACGCTGTCGATAAGCGCTGTTCGATGCGGCTTTCGTTGAAGTGTTCGCCATCGAGGCAGCCGAAGGTCGGGGTGATGCCGCGCAGCATGTGGATCAGCGCCAGCTGGGTCTCGCTGAAGCCGATGGCAATGCCGAAGCGCACCTGTCGGGCATACGCCAGGCCGCGTTCGGCTTCGCTCTGTAGCGCGGGCAGGGGCTCACCGGCAAAAAGCAGGTCCGACAGCAGGTTGTTGCGCGTGAATGCGCCGGACGGAATATCGCCGACGCGGTTCGCCGCGTCGAACGCACGCTGCAGTTGCTCGCCGCACGTGCGCACCGGTTGCGACCAGCGTGCAACAAACACGGAGAACGACAGGTAGGTGCGCGCTTCATAGCGCTTGAGGCCGCGTCGCTCGACGAGCTGGCAGCCGAGTTCCCCGAACCGGAATCCCGCCTGATAGTCTCCGAAAATCCGCCCGGTCACCCTGGCGAAGTTGGTATAGGCCACGCACGACGCATCGGTATTGCCGTGCTCGAGGCTGAGGCTGATCGCCTTGCAGATCGTCAGCCAGGCCAGGTTGCCATCCTCGCGGGCCGTATGCAGGGCGGGCGAGGAAAGCTTGGCCAGCGCCTGGATCGTGGCGAGGGCGACCGGGTCTTCCATTGGTGGAAGATCGATCAGGGTCTCGATTGGCCGGTCACCGAGCAGCGACCAGATGCGCGCGTATTCGTGACGTACCGCGATCTCGTCCGGCTGGGGCGACCATTCGATGCCCACCTGACGGAGCAGGGCGAGGCAATCCGCGACCGCGCGGTCGCCCTGGCCGAGAATCAGGTACAGATCCATCTGCCAGCAGGCGATCTCCAGACGTTCGACCACGTTCACGGCGCGCTCGGCCAACGTCATGAAGCGCGTTTCGGCGGCGGTCAGCTGGCCGATCAGGAATTCACACTGGGCCCGGTTCGATTCCAGCGCAAACATCAGGTCATAGTGGTGTTGCCAACCGCCGTCCTGCAGCAGGCTGGCGCCGGCGCCGAGATACGCCACCGCGGAGGCATAGGCGGTGGACGCCTTGGCGCGCTGGCCTGCGAGCAGGTTGAATTCGGCCAGCTGCTCGCGTTCGGCGCACGCCGTGATCAGTGCGGCGCCGCGATTGAGGTGGCCGACGATTTCGAAGATTGCCTCGTCGCGTTGCGCCGGCGGCGTGCGGGCGGCCAACAGCCGGCCGATCCGCAAATGCGCCTCGCTGCGCAGGGCCTCGGGAATCAGCGTGTAGGCGGCTTCATGCACGCGGTCGTGCACGAACGCATAGGTGGTTTCCTGCCGGATCACCAGTTCCTGGCGAATCGCCTCCCACAGTACTGTGTGGATCTGCACCTCGGGCATGCCGAGCACCGCCGCCAGCGTCGTGATCTCGGCAGCGTTGCCGAGGCAGGATAGCTGCTGCAGCGCCTGCTGCGTCGGCGCCGGCAGCTTGGCCAGCTTGCCGACCAACAGGGCCACGACGTTGTCGGTGTAGCCCTTGGCGTGGATGCGCGCCGGGTCCCAGCGCCATTGCCGCGTGGCGTGGTCCGGGGTGAGCAGGTCTTCGTCGACCAGCGCGTGCAGGAACCGGATCACGAAGAACGGATTGCCGGCGGTCTTTTCATGCACCAGTTGTGCCAGGGGCTCGATCCGTGCCGGCTCCCCATGCAGCGCCTCCGCGAGCAGCTGACTGATATGCGCGCTGGCAAGCGGCGCCAGCTGGATGTCATCGACGCGCGCGCCCGCGTTGCGGATGGCCTGCAGCTTGCCCGTCAGCGGATGGGCGGCACCGACCTCGTTGTCGCGGTACGCACCCACCAGCAGCAGGTAGCGCAGGTCCGCGTGCGTCAGCAGGTCTTCGATCAGGTCCAGTGTGGCGGCGTCCAGCCATTGCAGATCGTCCAGAAACAACGCGAGCGGGTGTTCCGGGCGGGCGAATGCGCCGAGAAACGCGCGGAATACCAGCAGGAAGCGGCGTTGCGCCTGCTGCGGCTCAAGCTCGGGTACCGGAGGCGGCTCGCCGATGATGAGCTTCAGCTCGGGAATGAGATCGGTCATCAGCCCCGCATTCGGCCCCAGCGCTGCCAGCAGGGCGCTGCGCCAGCGCTCCAGCTCCGCATCGGACTTGCCGAGCAGCATCCGCACCAGGCCCTGGAAGGCCTGCACCAGCGTGGCGTACGGAATATCGCGCTTGTACTGGTCGAACTTGCCAGATGCAAACAGCGCGCGCGGCGGCACCAGCGCCCGGTGCAACTCGTTGACGACGGAGGATTTGCCGATGCCGGAGTAGCCGGACACCAGCACCAGTTCCGGCGTGCCGGTGCCGACTACCCGGTTGAACGCGTCGATCAGGGTGCGCACTTCGTGCTCGCGCCCGTACAGCTTCTCGGGAATCAGCAGGCGGTCGTGCGTGCCGTGCGCGTCGAGCGGGAAGTCCTCGATGCGGCGCTGGCGCTCCCAGTCTTCCAGGCAGCGGCGCAGGTCGTGCTCCAGCCCGACGGCGGTCTGGTAGCGCTCCTCGGCCGTCTTGGCGAGCAGCTTCATGACGATGCGCGAAATCGTCGCCGGTACGGTTTCCTGCCGCGCGCGCGGCGACACCGGCATCTTGGCGATGTGGCAGTGTATCCACTCCATCGGGTCCGTGGCGGTGAACGGCAGCGCGCCGGTCAGCATCTGGTAGAGCGTGACGCCGAACGCGTAGAGGTCGCTGCGCGAATCGATCGACCGGTTCATCCGCCCGGTCTGCTCGGGTGCCATGTAGGCCAGCGTGCCGGCGATGGTCTCGGGCGGCTTGGGCGCCTGGCGCTCGCGCGGCAGGCGCGAGGCCAGGCCGAAGCCGGTGAGCCGTGCCTGCCCGTCGGCGCAGTTCACGACGATATGGGTCGGCTTCAGGTCCTTGTGAAGCAGCCCGCGCTGGTGGAGCCCGCATAGCGCGCTGGCGATGTGCACTGCGTGGCGCAGGAATGCCCCGATCTCCATCGGCGCGCCAAGCAGGCGCGAGAGCGGCTCGCCACCCGGATCCTCGAGCACCAGCACAGTCTGGCCGGCCTCTCGCACCAGTTCCAGCGGCCGGATTGCCCAGGCGCTGTCCAGTTCGTCCTTCAGGCGATATTCGTGGCCAAGGCGGTCCAGGCTGGCCGGCGATGGCTGTTCCGCAGCGGGCCGTGCCAGCAGGAAATCGCCGCCGGCCTCGTCCGGGCGCCGTCCTCGATAGAAGACACGCTCGCCGTCGTCCCACAAGATCTGCAGTCCGTTACCCATTACCCCGAAGCATCATGTAGCGCATTCCTGCGGACGCAGGTATCGCGTGAAGATACGCCGACGCCGCTGCGGCACCATTGGGGAATAGTATGATTATGTGACTATTAGTCCATATTTGCGATGCGACATCCATGCCCTGGTCCTTCAGCCTGTGGCATACCTGCCCGACCCAGCGCACTGGCTTTGCACCTGAAGGGTGCGCTCGCTGATCGCCTGGCATACCGAAAATCGCTTCCTATAATCATCTGGCTCTTCACGCGCGAGAGCCGCCAAGGGGTGGCGCCACGACAGGTGCGAGCGCCACCCGGCATCCTGCCTGGCCCGTACCGGGAATGGCTTCGAGGATCAGGCATCGACTCAGGGTGCAACGATGACGCAGCAATTCCACATCACGCGCGTGACACCAGCCTACTGGCGTGTCACGGTCGACCATCCGCCATTCAATATCTATGGTCCGGAATCCATGCCGCAGCTGAACCAGGTCATGACCGAGCTCGAAAGCGCTGCGGACCTGAAGGTGGTGGTGTTCGATAGTGCCGTGCCGGGCTTCTTCCTGACCCACTACGATTTCGTGCCGCCGCTCGAGGTCACCACCCGCATGGCGCCCGGGCCGACCGGCATGCCACCGTTGCCCGACATGCTGGTCCGCCTGAGCCGGGCCCCGGTGGTGTCCATCGCGTCGATCCGCGGCCGTGCCACGGGCGTGGGCAGCGAACTGGCGCTGGCCTGCGACATGCGGTTTGCCAGCCGGGAGAAGGCGGTGCTCTCGCAGTTCGAGATTGGCGCGGGTTTTGTGCCCGGAGGCGGGCCCATGGCGCGCCTGCCACGGCTGATGGGGCGGGGGCGGGCGCTGGAGGTGCTGCTCAGTGGCGCCGATATCGACGGCGCGCTGGCCGAGCAATACGGCTACGTGAATCGCGCGCTGCCAGATGCCGAACTGGATGCCTTCGTCGATGGACTGGCGCGGCGCATAGCGTCGTTCGACAAGACCTCCATCTCCGAAATCAAGCATCTGGTCGATGTGGCCAGCCTGCCGCCGGATGAGGACATCGCAGCGGAGTGGGATCGATTCATCGCCTCCGTCCAGCGGCCCGCCGCCCAGCGGAATATCGGCCGGCTCATGGAGCTGGGGCTACAGGAAGCGCCCGATGTCGAAATTCATCTCGCCAGATACACCGGCCAGGTGAACCAGCCGGCCGACAGGTAGACCCCCACTTTCGCTCAACGGAGAAACATGATGAAGATCCTGATGGTCCTGACCTCGCATGACCAACTCGGCAATACCGGCCGCAAGACGGGTTTCTGGCTTGAAGAGCTGGCCGCACCGTATTACGCCTTCAAGGATGCGGGCGCTGACATCGTCCTGGCCTCGCCCAAGGGTGGCCAGCCGCCACTGGACCCCAAGAGCAACGAGCCGGATTTCCAGACGGAACTCACGCATCGGTTCGAGGCCGACGCGGCCGCCAAGGCGCAGCTTGCCGCCACCGTGCGGCTGGATTCCGTCTCGCAGGCGGATTTCGACACGGTGTTCTATCCGGGCGGCCATGGCCCGATGTGGGATCTGGCCGAAGACAAGCACTCGATCGCGCTGATCGAGTCGTTCATTGCCGCCGGCAAGCCCGTGGCACTGGTCTGCCATGCGCCGGGCGTGCTGCGGCATGTGGTGACGTCCGACGGCAAGCCGCTGGTGCAGGGCAAGAAGGTCACGGGCTTCACCAACACCGAGGAAGCCGCCGTGGGGCTGACGCAGGTGGTGCCGTTCCTGGTGGAGGACGAACTGAAAGCCAAGGGCGGCCTCTATTCCAAGGGGGATGACTGGGCACCCTACGTGGTCGAGGATGGCCTGCTCATCACGGGCCAGAACCCGGCGTCCTCGGCGGCAGGGGCAGCGGCCTTGTTGAAGCGGCTGGCATGAGGTAACGCCCGCCGCCAGGGCGCGCCGATGACGTGATCGGGTGTTCAGCCCTCGATGCGGCGCGCCCAGGCGAGTTCGACGAACACCGCGCACAGCGCTTCCATGCCCGCCTGGTCCGCTTCGTCGAAGCGGGCTTCGCGGGGGCTGTCGACGTCCCACACGCCAATCAGCGTGCCATCGGGTGCAAACAGCGGCACCACGATTTCCGAGCGCGAGGCCGCATCGCAGGCTATATGACCGGGGAAGGCGTGGACATCGCGCACCAGTTGCGTGGCGCGCGTCTGCGCCGCCGTGCCGCAGACACCGCGCCCGATGGCGATGCGTACGCAGGCCGGCTTGCCCTGGAAGGGGCCCACCACCAGTTCGGTGCCATCGTAGAAATAGAAACCGGCCCAGTTCAGGTCGGCCAGCGAGTGGTAGACCAGCGCCGAGAAATTCGCGGCATTGGCGATCAGGTCGCGCTCATCGGCAAGAAGCCCGCGCGCCATGTCCACCAGCGTGGCGTACTGGTCAGACTTCGGGGCGGCGCAGAGATCGTCGGAAAGCTGGAACATCGTGAAGGGGCCGGAGGTGTTGCGGAAGGGCCGATGATATACCGGCCGGCTGCCGCCTTCAGGCGCTCGACTCAAGCCCCCGGGACCGGCGCCCCCCGCAACGCCAGATTCAACTGGTCCACCATCTCCGCCCAGTCGGCGTCCTCCATGTACTCGTCGCGCAGCAGCGTTGCCTGCGCGGGTGTCCAGAACGGTGCCTCCCAGAGTTCGAGGTCGTCGGCGAGCGGGGAATGCGTGGTGATGAAGGCGCGGATATCGGCCTCTTCGGCGGGCAGGCCGAGCTGTGCGAACAGGTCGGAGAAATGGTGGAAGGACAGGTCCATCGCGTGCTCCTGAAGGTTGGCCGGCAGGGGAATGGCCGATTGATTCTCTCTCGCCAGCGGGGGGGCCGCAATCCTCCCGGCGCCTACACGCGCTTTGTGATGCGGCGGTCTCCCCGAGCGCTGTTCCGGTTACCGTAAGGATTGGACCAGTACCTTAATTGATGCCTGCCGCCCGCCGCCGTATTGTGGGATCACAACCAGATCAGCGGCGCGCCGGGCGGAAGTGTTCCGGACGCGACCCCATCCACCCGGAGACAACTCGTGACCGCCAGCCCCCGCCAGCGTTTGCCTTAGCGGCGAATCCCCCCGGCAGTCCTGCCGATGCCATTCCCATGCCTTCCCTACCAAGCGGGGTGCGCCGATGCATGCCTGCCGCGATGGAGCCGCTATGTCGCAACATTTGATTGCCATCTCAGTCCTGGGACTGATGTTCGTCGTCGCCACGGTCCTGCCGGTCAACATGGGGGCGCTCGCCTTCGTCGGCGCGTTCCTGGTGGGCACCTGGGTGGCCGCCATGCCGGCCAAGACCATCCTCGCCGGCTTTCCGGCCGACCTGTTCCTGACGCTGGTTGGCATTACCTACCTGTTCGCCGTGGCGCAGAACAACGGCACCATCGACTGGCTGGTGCGGCTGGCGGTGCGTGCCGTGGGCGGCCGGATCGCGGCGATTCCGTGGATCATGTTCCTGATCGCGGCGTTGCTGACCTCGGTTGGCGCGGTCAGTCCCGCAGCCGTGGCGATCATCGCGCCGATTGCGCTGGGCTTTGCCGCGCGCTATGGCATCAACCCGCTGCTGATGGGGCTGATGGTGATCCATGGCGCGCAGGGCGGCGGCTTCTCGCCGATCAGCATCTACGGCGGCATCACCAACAAGATCGTGCAGAAGGCCGGGCTGCCGCTGAGCGAGATGGCGACGGCCTTCGCCAGCTTCGGCGTGAACCTCGCCGTGGCGGCGGGGCTGTTCGTGGCCTTTGGCGGCCTGCGGCTGATGCGCCAGTCGGCAACATCGACCCAGCCCGCGGCAGCACCCCAGGCGGCCGGCGGCGCGCTGGCCATGCCGCATCCCTTCGGCGCCTGCACGGTGGCGGCACAGGGCGCGCAGATCTATGGCGATGCCGAGGCCGAGGCGGGCACGGAGGAGCACAAGACCATGACGCGCGACCGGGGATCGATGCTGGAGGGGGGCAGCGATGCCGCCGGCAGCGCGGCCAGCAGCCCCGAGACCCCGGCCGGCCTCTACCAGTACCTGACGGTGGCTGGTCTGGTGGCGCTGGCCGTGCTGACGCTCTATTTCAAGCTCGATATCGGTTTCGTCTCCCTGACCATCGCGCTGGCGCTCACGCTGATCGCCCCGGAGCTGCAGAAGCGGGCGCTGGGCCAGGTCTCCTGGCCCGAGATCATGCTGATCGTCGGCGTCAGCACCTTCGTTGGCGTGATGGACAAGATGGGCACGATCGACTTCGTCGGCCACAGCGTGGCGAACCTGACCTCGCCGCTGATGGCTGCGCTGCTGCTGTGCTTTGTGGGCGCGGTGGTATCGGCGTTCGCGTCGTCCACGGCCGTGCTGGGGTCGCTGATCCCGCTCGCGGTGCCGTTCCTGCAGCAGGGCTCGGATGTCAGCGCGATCGGCTTTATCGCCGCGATGGCCGTGTCGTCGACCATCGTCGATGTGAGCCCGTTCTCGACCAACGGCGCGCTCGTGCTGGCCAACGCGCAGGGCGTGGACCGGCAGGCCTTCTTCCGCAAGCTGATGGTCTATGGCGCGCTGATCACGATCATCGCGCCGGTGGTGCTGTGGTTCGCCTTCGTGGTGCTGTGAGGGGTGGCAGGGGTTTGGGTAATCGGCAGGTTGTAGACAGGTCTGTCTTCTATAATGGTGGCCATCCGCACCTGACTTCCGCACCTGACCTCCGCACCGCCATGGCCACTCCCTCCGCCCGCGACCGCATTCTCGACACCGCCGCACGGCTGTTCTACCGCGACGGCTATCGCGCCACCGGCATCGACAAGATCATTGCCGAGTCCGGCGTGGCGAAAATGTCGCTATACCGGCACTTTGCTTCGAAGAACGACCTGATCTCGGCCTTCCTGGCCCGCCGGCATGACAACTGGATGGCGTGGTTCGAGGCCGCCGTGCGGCGCCGGCTGAAGGAACGGCCGAACCTCGATGTGCTGGCCGATGCCCTGGCGGAGTGGTTCCAGTCGGACGACTACCGGGGCTGCGCCTTCATCAACGTGGTGGCCGAGGCGGGTGGTGGCGCCGGGGATGACCCCCGGCTGGCCGGGCACGCGGTGGAACACAAGAAATCGCTCGCCGAATTCGTGGCGAACGTGGCCCGCGAGCTGAGGCTGCGTGACCCCGAGGCCGTGGCGGAGGAAGCCATGGTCTGCATCGAGGGGATGATCGTGCGCTACCAGATGGTGCCGGACGTGGCATCGATCGACGCCGGCCGCCGCCTGCTGGCGCGGCTGCACGCCGCCGGGTAGGGCAGCTAGCCCGGCGCCTCGTGCGCAACGCCGGTCATTCCCCGCGCTGCCGCATCACCCATTCCACCGCCCGCAGCAGGTACGGCGACACGTCGCCGGCGCGGTAGCTCATGATCACGGGCGAGACGAAGCCGGCGGCGTCCACCGGCACGTAGCGCACATCGTCCCGATGCAGCCGCTGCACGGACGACGGCACCAGCGTGATGCCGATGCCCGCCGCCACCAGCCCCAGCGCCGTCTGCAACTCGTTGGCTTCCTGCACGACGTGGGGTTGCAGCCCCTGCGCGCGGAACAGCGACAGCACGTGGTCCGCGTAGCTGGGGCGGGGGCGGGCGGGGTAGAGGATCAGCGGATGGCGGGCCAGCGCGTCCGCCGTCAGCGGCGTGGCCGGCACGGCGGTGCTGGCGGGCAGCGCCGCCACAAGCGCCTCCGCCCTGACCACGCGCTGCGCGATGGCCGGATCGTTGAGTGCCAGCCGGCCGAAGCCGAGGTCGATGCGGCCAGACTTGAGCGCCTCCAGCTGCTGCACCGTGATCATCTCGGTCAGGCCCACCTCGATCTGGCTGGCGTCGTCGCGCAGCACGCGGATCAGCTCGGGCAGCACGCCGTAGAGCACAGAAGGCACGAAGCCGATGCCGAACCAGCGCTTCTCGTTACGGCCGATGCGCCGCGTACCCTCCAGTGTTTCTTCCAGCCGCTGGGTCAGCTGGAGCGACTGTTCGAGCAGGAAGCGGCCGGCCTCGGTCAGCTTCAGGCCACGGCCCACGCGATCGAACAGCGCCACGCCCACCTCCTCCTCGAACTGGCGGATCTGGCGCGACAGCGGCGGCTGGGCCATGTGCAGCAGGGATGCCGCCCGCGTCACATTGAGTTCCTGCGCGACGGTCTGGAAATAGCGCAGGTGCCGGAGTTCCATGGCGCCTCCTTGGTAGGGTCGATGCATACCCACAGGGTATCAATCGAGACATCATCGGTCTTGGACGCCAGTAAAGTCAAGGCGTATGCTCGATTGCAACTGATACCAAGCATCGAGAAAGTATGACTACGACGATTACCGGCATCGAGGCCATCCTGGTCGATCTCCCGACCATCCGGGCCCACCAACTGGCCATGGCGACCATGCAGCAGCAGACGCTGGTGATCGTGCGGCTGCGCTGCAGCGACGGCGTGGAGGGCATCGGCGAGGCCACTACCATTGGCGGGCTGTCCTATGGGGAAGAAAGCCCCGAAGGCATCAAGCTGACCATCGACACCTACCTGGGCCCGGCGCTGATCGGCCAGGACGCCACCAACGTCCACGGCGCGATGGCGCGGCTGAACAAGGTGGCGCGCGGCAACCGCTTCGCCAAGAGCGCGCTGGAAACCGCGCTGCTCGACGGGCAGGGCAAGCGCCTGAACGTGCCGCTGGCCACGCTGCTCGGGGGTGCCGTGCGCGACACGCTGCCGGTGCTCTGGACCCTGGCCAGCGGCGACACCGCCCGCGACATCGAGGAAGCCGAGCGCCTGCTGGCCGAGCGCCGCCACAACACGTTCAAGCTCAAGATCGGCCGCCGCGCGGTGCGTGACGACGTGGCGCACGTCTCCGCCATCAAGCGCGCGCTGGGCGACCGCGCCCGCGTGACCGTCGACGTGAATCAGGCGTGGAACGAGGCCGACGCGGCCACCGGCATCGCCATGCTGGAGGCGGCCGGCATCGACCTGATCGAGCAGCCCACCCCGCGCGAGCACCGCACGGCGCTGGCGCGGCTGGCGGCCCGCTTCGTGGTGCCGATCATGGCCGACGAAGCCGTGACCGGCCCGGAAGACGCGATGGAACTGGCACGGCTGGGCGCCGCCGACGTGTTCGCGCTCAAGATCGCCAAGTCCGGCGGCATCTTCGGCATGCTGCGCACGGCGGCCGTGGGCGACGCGGCCGGCATCGCGCTCTATGGCGGCACGATGCTGGAAGGCAGCGTCGGCACCATCGCCGCCGCGCATGGCTTCTGCACGCTGCCGCAGCTGGCCTGGGGCACCGAGCTGTTCGGCCCGCTGCTGCTCAAGGACGACATCGTGGCCGAGCGGCCCACCTACCGCGACTTCGCGCTGCACCTGCCCACCGGCCCGGGCCTGGGGCTGGCGCTGGATGAGGACAAGCTCGCGCACTATCGCCGGGTTGCCTGAGCGGCGCCCGCATCATCGACATATACAAGAAGGAATGGAGACTATGAAATCCCTGAACCGGTCATTGCTGTCGGCCCTGCTGGCCGCCGCCGCCCTGGCGGCGGGCACCGCCCACGCCGCCTATCCCGACCATCCCATCCGCTGGATCGTGCCGTTCCCGGCCGGCGGCGCGATGGACAACATCGCCCGCACGCTGGGCGAGGATATGTCGAAGACGCTCGGCCAGGCCGTGGTGGTGGAAAACCGCCCCGGCGCGGGCGGCAATATCGGCGCGGAACTGGTGGCACGTGCGCCGGCCGACGGCTACACGCTGTTGATCGTGGCCAACGGCATGGCGGTCAATCCGGCGCTGTACGGCAAGCTTGGCTACGACCCGATCAAGGATTTCGCGCCGGTCTCGCTGCTGGCCGTGGTGCCGAACGTGCTGGTTGCCAACAAGGCGAAGACGCCGGCCAGGACCGTGGCGGAGGTGATCGCCAGCGCCAAGGCGCGGCCGGGCAAGTACACCTACGCGTCGGCTGGCAATGGCACATCGATCCATCTGGCGGGGGAACTGTTCACGTCGATGGCGCAGGTGGACCTGCTCCATATCCCGTACAAGGGATCGGGCCCGGCCATGACCGACCTGCTCGGCGGGCAGGTGGATTACATGTTCGACAGCATCACTTCGGCCAAGCCTCAGATCGACAGCGGCAAGCTGACGCCCATCGCCGTGACCACCGCCAGGCGTTCCTCGGCGCTGCCCAACGTGCCGACGCTGGCCGAGGCGGGGCTGCCGGGCTACGAGCTGTCGCCGTGGTTCGCTGCCTTCGTGCCGGCCAGGACGCCCCAGCCGGTCATCGACGCGCTGAACAAGGCCATGCTGGAGGCACTGAAGAAGCCCGCCGTGCAGCAGCGGCTGGCGGGCATCGGCGCGGAGCCCATCGGCAGCACGCCGGCGGCGCTGCGCGACCACCTGGCGAAGGAAACCACCAAGTGGGGTGCCCTGATCAAGGAAAAGGGCATTCGCGCCGATTGAGGGCTGCGGCGCGCGCCCGTCAGGGCACGATGGTGAGGAACAGGTAGGCGGCGAAGATCACAAGGTGCACCACGCCCTGCAGGATCGTGGTGCGGCCCGAGCCGAGCGTCAGCGATGCGACGATCATCGTCAGGAACAGCAGCACCATCTCCTTGGGGCCCAGCCCCAGTTCGAGCGGGCGGCCCAGGCCGATGAAGACCACCGCCACGGTGGGAATGGTCAGGCCGATACTGGCCAGCGCCGAACCCAGCGCCAGGTTCATGCTGGTCTGGAGGCGGTCCAGCCGCGCGGCGCGCAGCGCGGCGAGCCCCTCGGGCAGCAGCACCAGCGCCGCGATCACCACGCCCACCACGGCGGGCGGCAGGCCCGCGGCGGCCACCGCCGCCTCCACGGACGGCGACAGCATCTTCGCCAGCCCCACCACGGCCACCAGGCACACCACCAGCAGCACGCCACTGGCCGCGGCCACGCGCCCCGGCGGCGGTTCCGCGTGCACGTTTTCGTCGCTGCTCTCCACCAGGAAGTAGTCGCGATGCCGCACCGTCTGCACGAACACGAAGCTGCCGTACAGCACGAGCGACATCAGCCCCGAGAACGCCAGTTGCGACGAGGTCAACATCGGCCCCGGCGTGGAGCTCGTGAAATTGGGCAGCACCATGGTCCGCACCAGCAGCGCCACCAGCACGGCCATCGCGGCCTTGGCGCCGGGCGCCTGGAATTCCTGCTCCCGGTGGTGCAGGCCGCCCACGAACAGGCACATGCCGACGATGCCGTTGCAGATGATCATCACGGCGGCGAACACGGTGTCTCGGGCCAGTCCGGCCTTCTCCGGCCCGGCGGACAGCATGACCGAGACGATCAGCGCCACCTCGATCACCGTCACCGCAATCGCCAGCACCAGCGTGCCGAACGGCTCGCCCACCTTGTGGGCCACCACCTCGGCATGGTGCACCGCGGAAAACACCGCGCCGGCCAGCGCGGCAGCCATGATCGCAACAAGCCAGCCCTGGCCCGGCAGCATCAGCCCGAGGCCAAACGCGGCCCACGCGGCCAGCGGCGACCAGATGGTCCATGCGGGCAGTTTGTTCGATGTAGCCATCCTGGTTCCTTTTTCTTCTGCTGCCGCGCAAGTGGCGACTAACGGGGCATTGTGCAGCAGAAGGCCGCCCGGCGATAGGTTCTCGGCGGCGCGGGGAAGTTCCGGAGGGCGGCGGATTCAGTCTGGCATGAGCGGCCGGGTGGGCGGCTCCGCGCGGGCGAGGCGGTCGGCGTCGGCATCGCGCAGGCCGGGATGATGACGCGAGATCCAGCGCGCGGCGACGATGAGGGCGATGAGGAAAGCGAGAACGTACCCGACGAAAGAGACGGCGACATACATGGTCTGACCCCTTATAGGAACGGCTCTTGTGGCCGGTGCAGGGCAGTATGGGGAACAAGGGCTGCGCCCGACACCCTCTGTCGGAGGGGCGTTCCGGTCACCCAATTGGGGGCTGCGCCGCGCCCGGGCGCCTGAGTCAGAACAACGATCCGGACTCGGGCGCGGGCGGTTCGGGAGCCGATTCGGGTGCCGCTTTCCCAGCCGCTGGTGGCATCGGCGCCGGCGCTCCGGCCATGCGCTCGGCCGGATAGAGCCGCAGGAACGTCCGGGCGACTTCCGGATCGCGGCAGCGCAGCCAGTCATCCCAATCGGCTTCGGGCACGATCACCACCGAACGCTTCTCGGTGCCGGGCCGGTGCATGCGCGACAGCAGCGGATGGGCATCGGCATTGACGGTGAGCATGGTGAAAGACAGCGTGTCGTCCGGCCACGCGCGCCAGAGGCCGGCGATGCCGAAGCCCGGTGCATCCGGCAGCCAGAGCTTCCAGCGCACGGGCTTGCCGGGCCGCTCGGGCGTGCCGGCCTCGGGATAGGCGTATTCGTAGAACGCGCTGGCCGGAATCAGGGCCAGCTGGCCGGCCTTCCAGAATCTGGCGAAGGACTTGAGCGTGCCCACGGTCTCCGTACGCGCATTCGCAGTCGGGAAATAGCGGGTGCCGGCCGGAATCCGGCGCTTCGGCACCATGCTGAACGAGGCCAGCGCACAGGCGCGCCCGGCATCGGAGCCGGTGACGATGGGTGCGAGGGTGTCCGGCCACGCCTCGTCCGCCCACAGCCGGGCCGGCGGCTCGACACCGAAGATGTCACGCAGGACTTGCCGCTGGATGGGGGCGTAGTTGACGCACATCGATCGCTCCTGGGAGGGGGAGAGGCGTGCGGACATGCTGGCAGCCGCCGCAGTCCTACGCCCCCCGCTTCGGCAGCTTCGCCGCAATGCCCATGATGGCCGCCACGCCGTCGTCTCCCATCATGGCCGTGGCGGCCGCTTGCGCCTGCGCCCACGCGGGCGCGGCCTCCTTCAGCATCGATTTGCCGGCGCGGGTCACGGAGAGCGGCCGCGATCGGCCATCGGCGGCCTCCGCCACGTCCTCCGCAATCCACCCTTCCGCGAGTAGCGGCTGCAGGTTGCGCGTCAGTGTGGAACGGTCGTGATGATTGCGCCGTCCGAGATCGGCGCGGCTGATCGGGCCGAGTTCATGCACGAGCACCAGCAGCGTGAACTGCGTGGCGTTGATGCCGAACGGGCGCAACGCCTGATCGTAGGCAGCGGTCAGGACGCGCGAGATCTGCCGGGCACGGGTCATCACGCAGTGCTGGAAAATTTCGGCGCCCGGGTTACCGGCCGCGGAACGCTTAGCGGGTCGAATGTCTCACGGGAAGCGATGAAGGTCCGCCAGCGTACCGCACTCAGTGCCGATGTGCTGGCGGCGCGGCCGTGGCGGCCGAAGACCGCGTATCGGGGACCGTCACGGTCACCACTTCCGTCGCCAGGATCCTGTGCGTGGGATCCGCCAGTTCGAGCCGCACCCTGTGCGGCCCCGGCGGCAGCCCCACCACGATGATGGGGTCCTCGCTGGTGTGCGCCCAGGTGGCCGGGCCATCGTCAACGGTCACATGCAGATGGCCGACCCGTGGCGAAACCTGGGTGGCCGCTTTGCCGAACACCGGGATCACCCGGAAGTTCTCGGTGCGGAACTGGACGATCACGACGCCCCGCGCGAGCGGCTCCGGCAATGCCGGGTAGGCCACAACCCGGGGCGCCGGCTCCGCTTCGAGCGGCAGGACGGCCGGTGGACGGCTCGTGTCCGGAGCCGTTTGTGCGGCGGCCGTCATCTGCACTGCCGCGAGCGCTGCGGCGGCGAATACGTGGGTAAGAGCTCTCATGTGTGACTCCTAAGATTTGGGAACAACCCGAGGGCGCCGATGATGCCTTGACGGAATAGTAGGCGGGCGGCCTTTTTGTACGCGCATGTATCTGCAGGGCAGAGGGATACACAGCCATACCGTCTGACCGTCTCACGACAACAGACTCGATACATCCCATCACTCTAATGCTGCATATGCAACAGATTGCGCGGCCCGGCCGGCGCAGGAGGAAACGAGATGAAAGCGAAATCAGCAACCCGTCGTTCGGCGCTGTCGGTGGCCACTGCCGTCAGTGTCTCCACGGCGCTCTTGGGCGGCGCAGGAGCCGCAGGCGCCGCAGGCGCAGCGACCGGCGAGCCCATTGCAGAAGTGAGTCATGTGGATGTCGATGCCGGGTTGCATTTGCGGCGGATGGTGGTCCGGCCGGCGGCGCCGCGAGGTACCGTGCTGTTCCTGCATGGCTTTCCCGAAACCATGCTCGCCTGGAAAGAGATTTCCAGGACGCTCGGCCAGGAATACGAAGTCCATGCGTTCGACTGGCCGGGCTATGGCGGTTCTTCACGTCCGCCTGTCGAGCGCTTTGCCTATGCGCCGCGCGACTACGCCACGGTACTGACGCGCTACATCGACACAGCAGGCCTCGACAGCAGCAACCTGGTGATCTATGCCACCGACATCGCGGCCTTGCCGGCGTTGCTGGCGGCCATCGACCGGCCAGGTATCGCCCGGACCATCATCGTCGGAGACTTCGCACCGTTCAACCGGCCGCAATACATGCAGGAACGCCTGCAGGCGTTAAAGGAACCCGCATCGGCCGAAGCCGTGCGTGGTGCCTTCAATGCCTCGCGCGACGAGATTCTGCAGAACGCGTTCACACGTGGATTGCCGGAGGGCGCGCGCTATGCGCTGGATGCGGAGTACCGGACCGATCTTGCACGCGGCTGGCAGAACGGGGCGTTGACGTCGGCCGACGCGTTCGCGCACTACTACGCGCACTTCACGCGGGACCAGAATGCGTTCGAGGCGCTGCTGCCGAGCCTGAAGACCCCGGTACGTGTTGTGTGGGGCGAACAGGACATCTACATCAGCAAGGAAATGGGCGCCGAGTTCGCGCGCAGGACCGGAGCGCCGTTGCGCCTGCTGCCCGCCACGGGCCATTACCCGCACCTGCAGCGTCCGCACGAGACGGTCGACGAGGTTCGTGCGGCGTTCCGTTGAGTTACCCGGCGCGGCCCGTGTCGCCACCACGGGCCGCCGCCTTCCATACGTGGCGAACACTCCTACCATCCCAGACATTCATGACGCAAGCCATCGATACCGTGATCTACACCGGCAAGACCCGCACGACGGGCGGCCGGAACGGCAGTTCCCGCAGTTCGGACAACCGTCTCGCCATTGACCTTTCTGGCCCCGGCAGCAACGGTCCCGGCACGAATCCTGAGCAGTTGCTTGGCGCCGGCTGGTCCGCCTGCTTCCTCGGCGCGATCGGCAAGGCGGCACAGGCCGCGGACGTCACGCTGCCTGCAGACGCCGCGGTTGAAGCGGAAATCGACCTTTGTCGCGCTGGCGAGGCGTTCCTGCTGGCTGCCCGGCTCAACGTGTCCCTGCCCGGGATCGATCCCGACCTCGCCCGCTCGCTTGCCGCACGGGCGCATCAGATCTGTCCGTATTCAAAGGCCACGCGCGGCAACATCGACGTGACGATCGCGGTCGTCTGACGCGCACGGCCAGGCGGGGGCCCGAGCGCCGTTACACCGCACCCTCGGGCCCCCGCCGGAAGCTGATGGCCAGCCGGTTGAAGGCATTCATGAGGCCGATCGCGATGGTCAGGTCGGCGAGTTCCTTTTCCTCAAAGACCGCGGCGGCAGCCTCGAAGGCGTCGTCGGGCACATGGGTGTCGGCGACGCGCGTCACCGATTCGGCCCAGGCCAGGGCGGCCTTTTCGCGGTCGGAGAACAGGTTGCCCGCCTCGTGCCAGACCTGGACCAGCGCAAGCTTCTGCACGTCCACGCCCTTGCGCGTCAGTTCGCGTGTATGCATGTCCAGGCAGTAGGCGCAGCCGTTGATCTGGCTGATGCGCAGGTAGGTCAGCTCCACCAGCGCGGGTTCGAGCCCGGACTGCGTGATGTAGCCGTAGACACCGCCGAGCGCCTTGACGCCGGCTGGGGAAGTTTTCGTGTAGTCGATGCGCATGCTCAGTCCTTCTTGTCGTGGGTACCAAGGTTGGTGGTGAGTTCGGTGTCCGTGGCATCCGCCACGAAGACCGCCAGCAGTTTGGCGGGCTTGGTCTTGCTGGCATTCCGGCTGACCGGATGGGTCGAGCCAGGGTCTTCGTGGAAGCTCTCGCCCGCCTTGTAGACGCGCTCGGGGCCGTCGTTAACCTTGCTGACGATGCTGCCCGAGACCACATAGGCATAGATGAACGCAGACCCGGCATGCCGGTGCGGGTGCGAAGCGCCGCCCGGCGCGTAGTTCACCTCCACGGCGACCAGCGACTTGCCCGGCAGGTTCGGAATGGCGCGCGAAAAGTTCGGTGTGACGGTCTCGCCAGTGCCGTGCGCCATCGCGCCGCCGGCAAGCATCATGCCGGCCGCCGCCAGGAGCGGTGCCAGCATCCGGGGGAAAACAACTTTCATCTCAACCTCCATGTTCAGGGCCGGAGCCGGTCAGGCCACCGGGTAGGGTGGGCCAGATGCCTGGCTGGCGGCGTTCGTGCCATCGGCGTGTTGCGCACCCAGCAGCACACCCCGCGCACAGGGGGGTGCCAGGCCACCATCGGCTGCCGCCCATGTGGTGATGCCGGTCGCCAATACTGCAATGGCGCCAAGGGCGCCCACCCAACCAAACTGCCTCATGATCGACTCCAATTCATTACTACGACTAATATAGTCGGAGATAACGATAGTCGATTCGCGGTCTCCCTGCAAGCAGCGGATGGATTGGCGTAAACCCCATCCATGAAATTTCTTGCACGCTTTAACTACGACTCATACAATCGTAGTTAAGCTGTGTCGAGAGACGCGGCCTGTAAATCGAGGCGGCGCCGCCGCTGGTCAGGGCAGTACAGATCAATTCAGGAGCAGTAGAGATGTCCCAACGCATTCTTGTCATTGGCGCCGGCTTTGCCGGCATGTGGAGCGCCCTTGCTTCGGCCCGTCTGCTCGACGAGGCCGCGCGCACCGATGTGGAAATCGTGCTGGTCGCGCCGGAGCCGGCGCTGCACGTGCGCCCCCGGCTCTACGAGCAGAACCCGCTGAAGATGAAGGCGCCGCTGTTGGAGATCTTCGCCGCCACCGGTGTGCGGTTCGTGCAGGGCATCGTCGAACGCATTGACGTGGCAGCCCGTGAAGTGGCGGTGAAGGGCGTGGGCGCCGATACCTCGCGCCAGACGCTCGGCTATGACCGCCTGGTGCTGGCCGCCGGCAGCCGGCTGTTCCGTCCGGCGATCGACGGACTCGAAGCGCATGCCTTCAACGTCGACCAGGTGGCCGATGCCTCGCGGCTGGAGGCGCATTTGCACGGGCTGGCCGGCCGCCCCGACAGCGTGGCGCGCAATACCGTGGTGATAGCTGGCGCTGGGTTCACCGGCATCGAGACCGCGGCCGAGATGCCGGCGCGGCTGCGCGAGGTGCTCGGTGCCGATACCGCAGTGCGCGTCATCCTGGTGGAGCGCAATGGCGAGATCGGTCCGGACCTGGGCCAGGGGCCGCGCCCGGTGATTACCGAGGCGCTGACCCAACTCGGCGTGACGTGGAAGCTGGGCTCCGGTGTGGCGTCGGTGGACGCCGAAGGCGTCACCCTGGAAAGCGGCGAGCGCATCGACGCCCAGACCGTGATCTGGACCGCAGGCGCCCGTGCGAGCGCGCTGACTGACCAGATCCCCGCGCAGCGCGACAACTTCGGCCGGCTGCATGTGGACCGCAACCTGAAGGTCGATGGTGTGGAGCATGTCTACGCCACCGGCGATGTGGCCCGTGCCGCGACCGATGACGAGGGTAACGTCACGATGATGTCGTGCCAGCACGCGATGAACCTGGGGCGGTCTGCCGGGCACAACGTGGCCGCCGACCTGCTGGGCCAGCCGCCGATCCCGTACAGCCAGCCGAAGTACGTGACCTGTCTGGATCTGGGGCCGTGGGGGGCGGTCTACACCGAGGGCTGGGACCGCCAGGTGAAGCTGTCGGGCGCCGAGGCCAAGGCGCTGAAGACAAAGATCAACACCGAATGGATTTACCCGCCGAGCGCGAACCGGGCCGAGGCGCTGGCGTCGGCCGATCCGCGCCGCATCGTCGTGGCCTGATCGGGCTCGGGAAAGAAGAAGGGCGATCCGCCAGGATCGCCCTTTCTCTATCTGGCGCTGCGCCGGTTGGCCGCGCGGTCGGTCAGCCACTCCACAACCTGACCGCCGTACGCGGCGGGCAGTTTCTCCACGGTGCGCTCGGCAATGTCGGCCAGCGTGTGATTCTTGAGCTCGGCGCGCATTGCCTTCTCGGCGGACTGCATGACCGCGTGGATGGTGCACACGCCGCGCGTTGCCCAGGCCGGCGGGCAGCCCTCGAATACGGCACTGCGCTCGCGGATCTCCCGGCACTCGAACAGCGGCTTGTCGCCGTCGATGGCGACAATCACGTCATAGACCGAGATGCGCGAAGGCGGACGCGCCAGCCGGAAACCGCCCTTGATGCCCTCGGTGGCCACCACGATTTCGGCCTTCGCGAGCTTGGTGAACAGCTTGGCCAGGAACTCGGTGGGGACGCCCTGCAGTTCGGCCAGATCGCGCACACTGGCTTCTTCCACGGCCATGTTGGAGCGCGACAGATAGAGCAGGCAGTGCAGCCCGTACTCGACACCCGTGCTGATATGGGACATTTTTAACTAGGACTCAATAGATCGTAGTTGCAAGCCTACACCAGCGCCGGCGCGACAGCAAGGCTAGGCAGAGACCTTGAAAACCCGAAGTGCCTGTTCGAATACAGTACCAGCCCGGCGCTCCTCGGCCCCTTCGCTTGAGAAAAAGTCAATCGACGCGTCCGGATTTCTCGTTTGTCGTGGCTTCACCGGCGTACCACTATCCAGCCAACGACCAACGACAAGGAGACCAGCATGACGACGCAATCCTTCCCCCTCTGGCGCCCCGGCAGCCCCCAGACAGCGCCGACGCTGATGGCGTCCCGCGACACGCGTACCGGCGAGTGGGTGTTCCCGGCCGTGGCCGACCATTCGCCGCTCGCACCGCACCATGCACCCGTGGCGGTGACCGGCCCCGGCACCGTCTACAGCTTTACCGTGATCCATCCCGCGCCGAAGACCGGCCAGCCGCCGTACGCGCTGGGCTATGTGGACTTCGCCGGCCCGGTGCGCATCTTCGGCCGCCTGCTCGGCAAGGACCGGCCCGCCATTGGCGACCGTTACCGGCCCGAGCCGGACGACACCTACGGCTACGTATTCCACGCCACCCAGGACTGAGCGGAGCGATTCATGCAAGACATCTATATTGCCGGCGGCGCGATGACGCCGTTCGGCCGACACCCGGGCGTGCTGGCCCCCGAACTGGCCCAACAGGCCATCCTCAAGGCCGTGGACGACGCAGGCGTCTCGCTGCAGGACATCGAAGCTGTCTACTGCGCCAACGTGCTCGGCGGCATGATCCTGGGCCAGTTGATCGTGCGCGATCTCGGCCTGCGCGGCATTCCCGTCTACAACGTCGAGAACGCCTGCGCGAGCGGCGCCACCGGCGTGCATCTGGCGCGCCACGCGCTGCTGGCCCAGCAGTATGAGACGGTGCTGGTCTTCGGCATCGAGCAACTCACCGCGCTCGGCGGCGGTACCATCCCGCTGCAACGCAATGATTACAAGACAGAGTGCTACGCGAACGCCGGCATGGTGCTGCCTGCGGTCTACGCGATGCGCGGCACGCGTTTCCTGCACGAGCGCGATGCCACGCCTGAAGACCTGGCCGCCGTCGCCGTGAAGAACCGCTACCACGGCACGCTGAACGAGTTCGCCCAGCAGCGTACGGCGGTCACGGCCGAGGAAGTGCTGGCCTCGCGCATGATCGCGGACCCGCTCACGCTGCTGCAGTGCTGCCCCTCGCAGGTCGACGGCGCCGCGGCGGTGGTGCTGAGCACGCGCCGTCCGGCGCAGGCCAAGGCCAGGGCAGTGCGGGTGCTGTCGTCGGTGGTGGTCTCCGGCATGCGCGAGCAGGCCGACGACGACATCCTCGACGCCGAAATCACCGCCCGCGCCGCACGGCAGGCGTACGACCAGGCCGGACTCGGCCCGGCGGACGTCAACGTGGTGGAACTGCACGACGCCTTCACCATCGCCGAGCTGCTCTACTACGAGGCGCTGGGCCTCGCGCCCCCTGGCGAGGCCGTGCCGCTGCTGCGCTCGGGCGCCACGCGGCTGGGCGGACGGGTGCCGGTGAACCCCAGTGGCGGCCTGCTCGCCAAGGGCCATCCGCTCGGCGCCACCGGCATCGCGCAAATGGTGGAAGTGATGTGGCACCTGCAGGGGCGTGCCGGCAGCCGGCAGGTGGAAGGGGCCCGGATCGGCCTGACCCAATGCACCGGCGGCGGCATCGCCGGCGTGGATCACGCCGCCTCGTCGGTGCATGTGCTGGGAGTTTGAGATGAATGCGAACACTTCCGAAACCGGGCGGGTCACCGTCGTCACCGGCGCCGCACGCGGCATTGGCCTCGGCATCGCCACGCGGCTGGCCGAATCGGGCATGACCGTGGCGCTGTTCGACCGCGATGCCACGGCGCTGGCCGACGCGGTGGGCGGGCTGGTCCACGCCGGCCACCGCGCCATGGGCGTGACCGTGGACCTGACCGATGGCGACGCCGTCAACGCGGCCTTCGCCCATGTCTCGGCCACCATGGGCCCCGTCGATGGCCTGGTCAACAACGCCGGCGCCGTACGCGACATGCGCTTCCTCAAGATGACGGACGACGACTGGGACCTCGTCATCAACACCAACCTGCGCTCCCAGTTCCTGTGCTGCCGGGCCGCGCTGCCCGGCATGGTCGAGCGGGGCTACGGCCGCATCGTCAATATTTCGTCGCGGGCGTGGCTTGGCGGCTTCGGGCAGGCCAATTACTCGGCGGCGAAGGGCGGCGTGGTCAGCCTGACGCGCTCGCTGGCCATCGAGTTCGCCGGCAAGGGCGTGACGGTGAACGCGGTGGCGCCGGGCATCGTCGACACGCCGCTGTTCCGCAACTTCGCGCCGGACGTGCAGGCGAAGCTCCAGAAGTCGGTGCCGGTGCAGCGGATTGGCACGGCGGCCGATATCGCCAATGCCGTGCACTTCTTCCTGGCCCCGGAGGCGTCCTACGTTACCGGCCAGACGCTCTACGTGTGCGGCGGGCGCAGCCTGTCGTCGCCCAGCGTGTAGGAGGGGGCGTCATGACTGTCCACCTCACCCTTGACGGCGCCGTGGCCGTGCTGACCCTCGACCGCCCCGAGGCGCTCAACGCGCTCGACGTGACCGCGCTGCGCACCCTGCGCGCCCACCTGACCGAGATCCGGGACCGCGACGATATCCGCGTAGCCGTGCTCACCGGCGCCGGCACGCGCGCCTTCTGCGCGGGCGCAGACCTCAAGGGCACGCGCACCTCGCCGGCCAGCTACGCGGAAGCGCTGTTCCAGGCGCCGGACCCCGCCGCCGACCTCGGCCTCTATATCCGCCTGATGGACCTGTCCGGACTGGCGCTGTGGAAGCCGCTGATCGCGGCGGTCAACGGGCACTGCCTCGGCGCGGGGCTGGAAATGGCCTTGCAGTGCGATATGCGGATTGCATCGGAAAACGCCACCTTCGGCCTGCCCGAGGCGGCGGTCGGATCGATTCCGGCGGTCTCCGGCCTCCACCGGCTGCTCAAGGCGGTGCCCGCCGCCCATGCGATGCAGATGGTGCTGACCGGCGAGCGCATCGATGCCGCCGAGGCGCACCGCATCGGCCTCGTGAGCGAGACCGTGCCGGCTGCAATGCTGGCCGAGCGGGCGCTCACGCTGGCGCACCGCGTGGCCCGCAACGCCCCGCTGGCGGTGCAGGCCGCCAAGAAGCTGTCGCGCCAGACCGCGCACCTTGGCGAAGCCGACGCGCAGGCGCTGACCGAACTCTACTGGGGCGTGCTGCGCGACACGGCGGACCGCACCGAAGGGCGGCAGGCATTCGCCGAGAAGCGGCCGCCAAGTTTCACGGGCCGCTGAGGGCGGCCCACCCCATCCATAATGACACTCAGGAGACAACCATGACCACACGATTCCGCATCTTCCGCATCGCCCGGATGCTGCTGGGGCTGGCCTGCGCGCTCGGCGCCACCGCCCCGGCCAGCGCCCAGCCGGCGTTCCCCACCAAGCCCGTCACGCTGATCGTGCCGTTCGCGCCCGGCGGCGGCAACGACATCCTGGCGCGGCTGATTGCGCCGCAGATGAGCAAGCAGCTCGGCCAGCCGGTGGTGATCGAGAACCGGCCCGGCGCAGGCGGCAACCTCGGTGCCGATCTGGTCGCCCATGCCCCGGCCGATGGCTACACGCTGGTCATCGCCTCCAGCCAGATCACGATGAACCCCTACCTGGGCATGAAGGTGCCGTTCCAGATCGAGCGCGATTTCGAACCTGTGGGGCTGATCGGCTCGGTGCCGCTGATGCTGGTGGCCAATCCCGACCAGCCCTACAGGACGCTCGCCGAGTTCATGGCCTACAGCAAGGCCCATCCCGGCAAGATCAGCTACAGCAGCCCCGGGCCCGGCACGCCGCAGCATCTGGCCGGCGAGGTCTTCGCGCGCATGAACAAGACCGAGCTGCTCCACGTGCCGTATCGCGGCACCGGGCCGTCCATCACGGACCTGATGGGCGGGCAGGTGCAGGTCTCGTTCGCCACGTTCGCATCGGCCATCCAGTACGTGCGGACCGGCAAGCTGCGCGCGCTCGGCATTGCGGGCAAGCGCCGCACGCCGCTGATGCCGGACCTGCCATCGTTCGACGAGGCGGGCCTGAAGGGCTACGACGCCGAACTCTGGTACAGCCTGCTCGCCCCGGCCAAGACGCCGCGTCCGGTGGTGGACAAGCTGAACGCCGCACTGCTGACCGCGTTGAAGGCGCCCGAGGTGGTGGAGCAGTTCCACAAGCAGGGCTTCGAGGCCAAGGGCTCCACGCCCGACGAACTCCGGGCCTATATCGTCCGCGAGCTGGCGCGCTGGCAACGCGTGATCCGCGACAACGACATCAAGGTGGCGATGTGAACCCGGATCTGGACAACCCGCTGCTCGAATTCCTCGGCGTGCAGCTCGAGCGCGTCGGCCCCGGCGCCTGCACCTTCGCGCTCGATATCGAGCCGCGCCACCTGAACCGGCAGGGCTCGCTGCAGGGCGGCGTCAGCGCCACGCTGCTGGACGCCGCCTGCGGCTACGCCGGGCTGCATCAGGAAGAAGGCACCCACGGCAGCGCGCTCGGCAACGCCGTGACGCTGATGCTGACGATCAGCTACCTCGGCAAGGTCAGCACGGGCCGCGTGCGTGCCGTGGCTACCGTCACTCATGCGGGCCGCAGCATCTACTTTTCGTCGGCCGAGCTGCTCACCGCTGCCGGCGAGCGCATCGCCACCGCGCAGGGCACCTTCAAGCGGTCCCGCGCGAACCGGGAGGCATGACCATGCTCCGTCAAGCTCTGGAAGGACTGACCGTCGTCGATTTCACGCAGATCGGCGCCGGCCCGACGGCCACCATGCTGATGGCCGACATGGGGGCCCGCGTGATCAAGGTGGAGCCTCCGGGCGGCGAAATGGGGCGCGGGCTTGGCCCGGGCTGGATCGGCGCGGACAGCGCGCTGTTCCACGGGTTCAACCGCAACAAGCTCGGCGTGTCGATCGATCTCAAGCGGCCCGAGGGTTTCGACGTGGCGCGCCGGCTGGTGGCTACCGCCGATATCGTGGTGGAGAGCATGCGGCCCGGCGTGATGGCGCGGCTGGGGCTGGGCCACGCCGATCTCGCACAGGAGCACCCCGCGCTGATCTACTGCTCGATCTCGGCCTACGGGCAGGAAGGCCCCTACGCGGACCGTGCCGGCGTGGACGGCATCATCCAGGCGGACTCGGGCCTGATGAGCCTGATCGGTGTGGAGGGCGGCGAGCCGTGCAAGGTGCAGGCGCCGGTGGTGGACGTGATGACGGGCTACGTCGCCGTGGTCGGCATCCTCGCCCGGCTGGCGCAGCGGGCGCGCGACGGGCGCGGCGGGCATCTCGACGTGAGCCTGTTCAACGCCGCGCTGGCCTTGCAGCAGTCATCGCTGGCGAGCTATCTGGCCGATGGCGACCTGCCGGTGCGGGCGGGCAGTGCCGCGCCTTACTCGGCGCCGAACCAGGCCTTCCGCACGGCGGACGGCTGGATCATGGTGGCGGCCTATATGCCCGACCGCTGGCGCCGGCTGTGCGAGACGCTCGGACTCGCCGCGCTGGCCGACGACCCGCGCTTCGCCACCTCGCCGCTGCGCGTGGCCAACCGCGCGGCGATGGTGGAGGCGCTGACGGCGGTTTTCGTCACGCGCGGCACCGATGCGTGGCTGGCGGCGCTGCAGGCCGTCGACATTCTCTGCGCCCGCGTGGCCACCTATGAGAATGTGGCACAGCATCCGCAGGTGGCGGCCAACCAGATGTTCGCCGATATCTCCCACGCCGCGCTCGGCACGATCCGCATGCCGGGGTTCCCGATCGACAGTGCCGTCAGCAATGCCGCGCCGATGCAGCCCGCGCCAGCCTGCGGCGAGCATACGCGCGCCGTGCTGCGCGACCTCGGCTATGCGGATAGCGATATCGCGGCGTTGGACGCAAGCCGGGCCATCCACTGCGCCTAGCCCGCTGCCGTGCCCTGGAACTGCGCCAGCAGCCACGCGCGGAAGGTGGCCATGCTGGTGCTTTCGGCGCGGTCCGCCGGCGTGAGCAGGTAGTAGGTGAAGTCGCCCATGTCGACGGCCTGCCGGAACGGTGCCACGAGCTTGCCGCTGGTCAGGTCGTCTTCCACCAGGAAGCGCTGTGCGATGGCGAAGCCTTGTCCTTCGAGCGCCGCCATGTAGGCCATCGCCGAACTCTGGTAGGTCATGCCGCTGCGCGCATCGACGAGCTTGTCCGCGCCGGTGGAGGCGAGCCAGAAGCCCCAGTCCTCGGGCCGGGCGATCGAATGCAGCAGCACCTGGCGTTGCAGGTCGGCGGGCTTGCGCACCTGCTTCGCCAGCGCGGGGCTGCACACGGGCAGGAGGATGTTCGGCACCAGCCGATAGGCGTTGGCGCCGCTCCACTTGCCGTCGCCGAGGCGGATGGCGCCGTCGATGTCCTCGCGCCGGAAGTCCACCTCGTCGAGCGAGGCGGTGAGCAGCACCTCGATGCCGGCATTGGCCGCGTGGAAGCTGGACAGCCGTGGAATCAGCCAGCGCATCGCGAACGTCGTGTAGGCGCGCACCTTCAGTTGCGTGCGGCGGGTGCGCCGGGTCAGGCGGACAGTGGCTTCGCGCAGGCCGTCCATCGCCTTGGTGACCGCGCGGTAGTAGTCCTCGCCGGCACGCGTGAGCGTGATCTGCCGATGGCCGCGCACCAGTAGCTGGATGCCAAGCGCATCTTCGAGCGTGCGGATCTGCCGGCTGACCGCGCCGGGCGTGACGTGCAGTTCCGTGGCGGCGATGGTGATACTGAGCCGGCGCGCGACGGCTTCGAAGGCGCGCACGGCGTTGAGCGGGGGCAGGCGGTCCATGTCAGGGGGAACGGCGACACGTTTGAGAATTTCTCAATCATACGTCGTGGCTACTCGTGCTGCTTGTAAAAGAGGCGCACGCCAGATCTTGAAAAACGGAAGCGCTTGTTCGAATACTGTAAAGGCTGCAAACACCCACACTGTCTCGTCTGGTTTCCCAGGCCTGCTGCTTGCTAATGTCTGGACAATTTCTCCAGATGACTATCCTGCAATGTTCGTCGTGAACTTGCGCCGCTCGCGTTCAAGGAGAACGGGAAATGGAAGACTCTTGTCAGCAGAATGGTGGCCGTGCCGGCACCAGCGGCGTGCAACCCCCGAACATGCCGGACATCTCGCGACGACGCTTCCTGCAATCGGTCGGCGTCAGCGCATCGGGGGTCGGAGTGGCAGGAAGTGTGTATGCCGCGGGCGAAGCCACCGTGCCTGCGGCGTCCGCCGCGCCGCAGGCCAGCGCCGGCCACGCGGTGAAATTCAAGGTCAACGGCACGCTCCAGTCGCTTACGGTGGCGTCCAATGCCGTGCTGCTGGACGTATTGCGCGATCAACTGCACCTCACCGGCACCAAAAAGGGGTGCGACCATGGCCAATGCGGGGCGTGCACGCTGCACGTGAATGGCGTGGCGGTCAACGCCTGCCTGTCGCTCGCGGTGATGCATGACGGTGACGAGATCACCACCATCGAAGGGTTGGCCCGCGACGGAACACTGCACCCGGTGCAGCAGGCTTTCTGGGACCACGACGCCTACCAGTGCGGCTACTGCACCGCCGGCCAGATGATGAGCGCCGTGGGTGTGCTTGGCGACAAGCGCATCCCGGCCGATGACGCGGCCGTGCGCGAGGCGATGAGCGGCAACATCTGCCGCTGCGGGGCCTACCGGAACATCGTCGCGGCCATCCAGGACGCGCGCGGCAAGATCAAGGGGGCCTAGCCATGCGAACCTTCGAATATGCCCGGGCGGCGGACGTGGAGCAGGCCATCGCACTGCACGCGCGCACGCCCGAGACCGCCTACCTGGCCGGCGGCACCACCCTGCTGGACCTGATGAAGCTGGACGTGATGCACCCGCCGCGCGTGGTGGACATCCACAAGCTTGGCCTCAACCAGGTCGAGGTGGCCGGCGACGGCCGGGTGCGGATTGGCGCGATGGTCAGCAACACCGAACTGGCGCGCCATCCGCACATCGTCAAGCACCACCCGGCGCTGTCGCAGGCGCTGCTTTCCGGCGCCAGCACCCAGCTGCGCAACAAGGCCACCACGGCCGGCAATGTGATGCAGCGGGTGCGCTGCGGCTACTTCCGCGATGGTGTATCGCCGTGCAACAAGCGGGTGCCGGGATCGGGCTGCCCGGCCATCGACGGGCTGAACCGCAACGTGCACGCAGTGCTGGGCGGCAGCAACCAGTGCATCGCCGCGCATCCGTCAGACATGTGCGTGGCGATGGTTGCCATCGGCGCCACCATTCACGTGCAGGGGCCCAAGGGCCGGCGTGACATCCCGTTCGCGGATTTCCACCTGCTGCCCGGTGAAACGCCGTGGAAGGAGCACGCGCTGGAAGCCGACGAGATGATCACGCACATCACGCTTGATGCGCCGCTGCCGAACAGCCGGTCCGCCTACCTGAAGCTGCGCGACCGGGGCTCCTACCAGTTCGCGCTGGCGTCGAGCGCGGTGGTGGTGGTGCTGGACGGCCGCACCGTGCGGGACGTGCGCATCGCGCTCGGCGGGGTCACCACCAAGCCGTGGCGGGCTGCCAACGCGGAGGCGGTACTGCGCGGCAAGCCGGTAACGGACGCGCTGATCCGCGAGACCGCCGCCGCCGCCATGGCGGGCGCGCAGTCGTACGGCCAGAACGGCTTCAAGCTGCTGCTCGGCCAGCAGGCGGTGTCGCGCAACCTGTCGCGGCTCGTCGCCTGAGCGGCTGCCCCGATCCAGCCCCCGGTCCAGCGGACCTTCACTCGACAACGGGAGTCCAGCGTGAACAAGAATGCCATCGGCGCGTCGCCGCGCCGTATCGACGGACGTCTCAAGGTCACCGGCGCCGCGCTGTACACGGCGGACCGCAACCTCCCCGGCATGCTGCATGCCTATGGCGTATTCAGCACGATTGCGAGCGGCCGCGTCACGGCCATCGACACCGCGGCCGCGCGGCGCGTGCCGGGCGTCGTCAACGTCCTGCACCATGACAATTTCCTGCGGCTCTACCGCGCGCCCAAGGCGCCGATCTCGCCAGCCACGATCCTGACCGCCGGCATCACGGACGAGCACCGCCTGCCGTTCGAGGACGCGAAGGTGCACTACGCCGGGCAGTTCGTCGCGCTGGTCGTGGCGGATACCTACGAACATGCGCGCGAGGCAGCCCAGTTGGTCAAGGTGACGTATGCCCCGGCCAAGGCACTTGCCAATCTGGAGCAGGGCATGGCGGCCGGCAAGCTGCAGGACGGCGGGCGCGGTCATTCGCGTGGCGAGCCGGCGCGGGACTTCGACGCCGCGCCGGTCCGCGTAGATGCCATGTACCACACGCCGGTGGAGACCCACAACCCGATGGAGATGCACGCCACGGTGGCTTGGTGGGAGGGCGGTGACCTGCACCTCTACGAGGCCTCGCAGGGCGTGCTGGTTCACCGCAACACGCTGGCGCAGATCTTCGGACTTACGCCGGAGAGCGTGAGCGTGGACGCCCCGTTCATCGGCTCGGGCTTTGGCGCCAAGCTGTTCCTGTGGCCGCACTCGGTGGCCGCCTGCGCGGCGGCGAAGATGACCGGGCGCCCGGTGAAGCTGGTGGTGCCTCGCGCGCAGATGTTCACGACCACGGGGCAGCGGCCGGAGACGAAGCAGCACATCCGGCTGTCGGCGGGCGCCGACGGCAAGATCACGTCGATCCGGCATGAGTCGATCAACACCACGTCGTTCATCGAGCAGTACGTGGAAAACTGCGGCGGCATGACGTCGAGCCTGTACACGTGCCCGAGCGTGCTGGTCACGCACCACACCATCGACGTGCACCGGGGCGCGCCCACCTCCATGCGCGCGCCCGGCGCCGCGCCGGGCCTGTTCGCGCTGGAATCCGCCATCGACGAACTGGCGCTGGCGTGCCAGAAGGACCCGGTGCAGTTCCGCCTCGATAACATCTCCACGCGCGATGAAAGCACCAACCTGCCGTGGTCCAGCAATCACCTGCGCGAGGCCATCGAGCAGGGCGCCCGCAAGTTTGGCTGGGCCAGGCGCGACCCGCGCATTGGCGCGATGCGCGTGGGCGACGAGATTGCCGGCTATGGCGTGGCCGTCTGCAACTGGGATGCCTGGCGCACGCCAGCCGAAGCGCGGGTGCAGTTGCGCAGCGACGGCATGGCATCGGTGATCTGCTCGATCCAGGACATTGGCACCGGCACCTACACGATTGCGGCGCAGACGGTGAGCGAGCTGACCGGCCTGCCGTTCGAGAAGATCGAGGTCAAGCTCGGCGATTCCTCGTTCCCGGCGGCTCCCGTCTCGGGCGGCTCGTGGGCCACTGCCAGCGTCCTGCCGGCTATTGCGGAGGCCACGCGCAACGCCATCGGCCAGTTGCGCACGTTCGCCACGCAGGAGGGCGCGCCGTTCGCCGGGGCGAAGCCCGAATCGCTTCGCTTCGAGAATGGCCGCCTGACTGATGGGAAGCGCACCGTAGACTACCCGGCCGTGCTGACCGCGCAGCGCTTTGCCAGCGCCGAGGGCCATGCCCGCACCGGCGGCACGCCCACGGACAAGATGTCGTTCATGTCGTTCGGCGCGCATTTCGTAGAGGTGCGCTGGGACCCCGGCATCTCGCGCCTGCGCGTGGCGCGCGTGGTCAGCGCCATCGACGTAGGCCGCGTCATCAATCCCCTCACGGCGCGCAACCAGGTGGAAGGCGCCATCGTCATGGGCGTGGGCATGGCGCTCTTCGAGGCCACCGAGTACGACGAGCGCAACGGCATTCCGGGCAACAACAACTACGCCGAGTACGTGATGCCGGTGCACGCAGACCAGCCCGACATCGACGTCATCCTGCTCGACTACCCCGACCTGGCCTTCAATGAGTTCGGCGCGCGCGGCATCGGGGAGATCGGCATTACCGGCTTTGCGGCGGCCGTGGCCAACGCGGTCTACCACGCCACGGGCAAGCGTATCCGTGACCTGCCCATCACCATGGAGAAGCTGATGGACGCGCCCGGCCGGGCCGCCGCCTAGCCGGTGGCCTATATATATAGCGATGGCTGGCCGAGCGCGGGAGCGGGAGGGGGGGATGGTCGACAATCCGGTTCCGGAGGATGATCCCGGCGTGCGCGAACATCCGCGCTACGCGCAGATGTTCCCCGTGCTGACCGAGGAGGACATCCAGCGCGTGCGCCGCTTCGGGCGCTTGTCGCACTTTGCCACCGGTGAGTACCTCTATCGGGCCGGTAGCCTGTGCCCGGGCATGTTCCTGCTGCTGTCCGGCAAGGTGCGGATCGTCGGGCGCGACGGGCTGGGCCATGAGCGCGTCCTCCACACCTACACCCAGCGCGGCGAGTTCACCTCGGACGTGACGCAGCTGTCGAACAAGCCGGCCGTGGTGGATGCGCGCGT
This sequence comes from Cupriavidus campinensis, assembly GCF_905397395.1. Classification (GTDB taxonomy): domain Bacteria; phylum Pseudomonadota; class Gammaproteobacteria; order Burkholderiales; family Burkholderiaceae; genus Cupriavidus; species Cupriavidus campinensis. The sequence continues at coordinate 54,292 of NZ_CAJPVH010000005.1, read as the reverse complement.
GATCGATGACGTGGAGGCCGTGCTGGTGCGCCCCGACGAACTCAGCGCGATGATGATCAGCGAGGCCGACGTCGGCGAGACCATCATGCGCGCGCTGATCCTGCGCCGCATGCTGGTGATCGAGCGCGGCCACGGCGTGGTGCTGGTCGGCGCGCCGGACAACGGGCGGCTGCTCGCGCTGCAGAACTTCCTGCGGCGCAACGGCTTCCCCAACACCACGCTCGACGCGGCGATGGACCCCGAGGCCGTCGCGCTGCTCGAACGCCTGACGCCGCTGCCGGACGATTTCCCGCTCGTGGTCTGCCCGGACGGCACCGTGCTGCGTAATCCGGACGAAGGCCACCTGGCCTCGTGCCTGGGCCTGATTCCCGAGTTCGATCCGACCCACGTCTACGACGTGGCAGTGGTCGGCGCTGGCCCGGCCGGGCTGGCCACAGCAGTTTACGCCGCGTCCGAAGGGCTGTCCGTGGCCGTGCTCGACTGCCGGGGGCCGGGCGGGCAGGCCGGCACCAGCGCGCGCATCGAGAACTACCTCGGCTTTCCCACGGGCATCACCGGGCAGTCTCTGGCCAGCCGCGCCTTCGCCCAGGCGCAGAAGTTCGGCGCCCATATCGGCATTCCATGTGAAGTGAGGGCCCTGTATTGCGACCGGCGTCCGCTGTTCGTGGAGCTGGCCGATGGGCGCCGCATTGCCGCGCGCACCGTGGTGATTGCCAGCGGCGCCGAATACCGGCGGCCGGACGTGACCGGCCTCGAACGCTTCGAGTCGTCCGGCATCTACTACTGGGCCACGCCGATCGAGGCGCGCCTGTGCCGCAAGGAGCCTGTGCTGCTGGTGGGCGGCGGCAATTCCGCCGGGCAGGCGGCGGTGTTCCTGGCCGCGCATGCCGAGCATGTCCACCTGTTTATCCGGGGCACCAGCCTTGAGCACAGCATGTCGCGCTACCTGACCGAGCGGATTGCCGTGCTGCCCAACGTGACCGTGCACACCCGCGTGGACCTGCGCGCGCTGGAGGGCGGGGCCCGTCTCGAACGGGTGTATTACCGGGGCGCGGGCGGCGTGGAGGGCTGCATGACCACGCATCACCTGTTCGTCTTCATCGGCGCGGCGCCGAATACCGCGTGGCTGGCCACCTGCGGGGTGGTGCGCGACGAGAAAGGCTTTGTGCTGACCGGGGCCGATGTGCCCGATGCCGCGCCGCACGTGCCGTCCCTGCAAACCAGCCTGGAAGGGGTGTTCGCCATCGGCGACGTGCGCTCGGGGTCGATCAAGCGTGTGGCGTCCGCCGTGGGCGAGGGCGCCGCCGTGGTCGCGCAGATTCACGCCGTGCTGGCCGGCATGCGCGGCACCTGCCAGCCCGGCGCGGGCTGAGCCCTTTCCGCCCCAGAGGCGCCGGCATCACTCCGCCAACGCGCTCCCATCGGAATGCCTACAATAGCTGGACGGACAGGCCGCGCGGGCTGATGCGCGGCCAGTCGCTGCCACGCGTGCTCGCAGGCAGGGGCACGCGCCACTCATCTCCACGAAACATGGAGAAACATCATGCAGCAGAGTAGCGAAGCGGTGCTGACGCAGGCGCGAGCCGCGTTGGCGCATGTGCCGTATCAGGGCCATCACCTTCATCCCACCATTCACCTGCGGCTTTCCGACGGCGCGCTGATCCTCGAGGGCGAGGTGGCGGACATCGTCGACAAGACGCGCGCCGCCGCACATCTGCGGCGCGTGGACGGCGTGACCATGGTCATTGACCACCTGCGCATTGCCGATGGCGGCGCGCCGGTGGGTGACGGCGAACTGCGCGATGCCGTGTGCCAGCGACTGCTTACCGCGATCGATTTCCGCAACTGCAAAATCTGCGCGAAGGTAAAGGGCCAGGACGAGGCACGCCGCGAGGCCGTGGGCGAGCGCAGCGGCTGGATCGAGGTGGCCGCCGTCAATGGCGTGGTCACGCTGACCGGCAATGTGATCAGCCTCTCCCACATGCGGCTGGCTGGCGTGCTGGCATGGTGGTCGCGCGGCTGCCGCTGCGTGGTGAACGAACTGGTGGTGGCGCCGGCCGAGGCGGATAGCGATGAGGAAATCACCGAGGCGCTGCAACTGGTGCTGGAAACCGATCCGTTCGTCGATGCGGGCCGCATCGCGGTGCGCACCGCGCAGCGTGTGGTAACGCTCGACGGCTATGCCACGAGCGAAGGCGCGCGCAAGCAGGTAGAGCGGGATGCCTGGTATGTGTACGGCGTAGAGGACGTCGTCAACCGTATCTCGCTGAGCAGTTAAATCACCTCCTGAGGGGCATGGCGTTGGCGGGAATGGCGCGTGGATTGGCGGGATTGACTCTCCCCGGCCGCGCGCGCAGGCGCTAGGATCGGTTTTTGTCGCCAACCGTCCACACAGGAATCCTCATGCCCCGTTCCGTTCGTCATCGTCGCGCAGCGCTGCCCGCTGCGCTCTCCATCGCATTGTCATTGGCCTGGGGCGGCACCGCGCTGGCCGCCGGGTCGGACGCGGTCCTGCTGCAGGCGGCACAGGCCGCGCAGCCGGGCGTGGTGCAGTCGCTCAAGGAGATGGTGTCGATCGAGTCGGGCAGCCATGACATCGACGGGCTGAACCGCATGGCCGCCTACACCGAGAAGCGCCTCAAGGCGCTGGGTGCCAGCGTGGAGCGCGTGCCGGCGGCGCAGGGCCACGGCCCGATCGTCAAGGGCACGCTGGAGGGCACGGGGCGGGGCCGCATCCTGCTGATCGCCCACATGGACACGGTCTATCCGCATAACACGCTGGCCTCGCAGCCGATCCGCGAGGAGGGCAACAAGCTCTACGGGCCGGGTATCGCGGACGACAAGGGCGGCATCGCGGTCATCCTGCATTCGCTGGAGATCATGAAGGCGCAGGGCTGGAAGGACTTCGCACGGGTGACCGTGCTGTTCAACGCCGACGAGGAAATCGGTTCGCTCGGCTCCGGCGCCGCCATTGCCGCGTTGGGGGCGCAGCACGATGTGGTGCTGTCCTGCGAGCCCAATCCGGCCAAGGCCGTGGCCAAGACGGAGTCGCTGCTGCTTGGCGCCGCCGGCACGGCCTCCGCGACGATGGCTGTCCAGGGCCGCGCCGCGCACGCCGGCGCGGCGCCGGAGCTGGGCCGCAATGCCCTGATGGAACTGGCCTACCAGTTGCAGCAGACGCGCGATGTGGCGAAGTCCGTGCCGGGCTCGCAACTGAACTGGACCAATGCCAAGGCCGGCGATGCGCGCAACCAGATTCCCGCATCGGCCAGCGCCTTCGGCGACGTGCGCGTGACGGCTGCCGGTGCCGCCCAGAAGCTGCAGGCGGCGCTGCAGGAGAAGGTCAACGCGGGCCATCTGGTGCCCGATACGCAGACCACCATCACGATGGAGGAGGGCCGCCCGCCCTTCGTGGTCAATGCGCGCGGCCGGGAGCTGGCGGCGCAGGCCCAGAAGATCTATGCGGAACTGGACGGCCGGCAACTGGCGCTGTTTCCCGGCACGGGCGGGGCCACCGATGCCGGCTTCGCGGGCCAGTCGGGCAAGGCCGCCGTGGTGGAGAGCTTTGGCCTGTCCGGCTTTGGCTATCACGCGCGTGACGAGTACATCGAACTCGATTCCATCGTCCCGCGCCTCTACCTGATGACGCGCATGCTTCAGGAGAGCGGGCGCTGAGCAGATTGAGCGGATTGGGCCACCTGCTTGGCGATGGCGTCGGCAAGGCGCGTGGCGTCGTTGTAGACGCTGTCGTGCTGCAGTTCACTGACGCCATGCGCCGCGCCACCGGCGGCGGCTGACATGGCCACATGGCCGGCCACCGCGCCCACGCCGGCGGTTTCCGCCACGCCGGGCATGTGGCCGCTATCCGCGCTGGCGTGGAAGTCCTGCAAGGGCATCGCCGGGCCCCTGGCGGGCTGGTAGACCAGTTCGACCGACGCGCCCACATTGCTCTTGCCCGCGCCCAGGCCCACCAGCATGCGGCGGCGCTGGTTGCCTTCATCGATCTTGTCGAACTGGCCGGTAACGACCAGCGCATTCGCGCCCGCCGGGACCGGGCCATCCAGGCGCACCACGTTGAGCCCCTTGGCGCGCAGCTGCCGCACGATTTCATCGCTCACCTGGTCACGGGCCTCGCGCGCATCGCGCACGGCCTTACCGGCCTGGCTGTCGGTGCCGGCCATCGTCATGACCTTTTGCATCAGGCGGCTGTCCACCTTGACCTGATCGGGATTGGCATTGAAGGTCTGCACGTAGATGATGTCCGCGTTGCCGGGGAGGGCGGCAACGTCTTGCGTCATGGTCGTAGCGGCGCTGGCGCAGCCGGCGGCAAGCAGCGTGGCGGCGGTCAGCGTGGCGAGTGTGAAGCGGCGGGCAACGAGGGAGAGTTGGGTGGTTTGCATGGCGAAATCCTGTATCGGTTGGGTTGGAGCGTGTCGGTGCATCGCTGGAACCCAGTATGGGAAAAACCGCCTACAGATGCCATGCAGCAAGTATGTCGAGAAATGTCAGGCCGCTGGCCGCAGCGGCAGCGCCACCACGGCTTCCAGGCCGCCGCCGTCACGTGGGCGGAATTGCAGCGAGCCGCCGTGCAGCCGCGCGATGCGCTCGACAATCGCCAGCCCCAGCCCGGTGCCGCCTGAATGGCCCCGCGCGTTGTCGCCGCGAGCGAAAGGTGCCTTGAGTTGTTCCAACTGCTGGGCGCCGATGCCGTCGCCCCGGTCGCACACTGCCACGTAGGCGGTTTCCGCATCGGCCCAGGTGCGCACAGCCAGCCCGGTGCGGCCGTAGACCACGGCGTTCTGCATCAGGTTCATCAGCAGCCGCATCAGGCTCACCGGGCGGTAGTCGAGCGGCGGCAGGTTGCCGATCGACAGCTCGAAGCTGTGCCCCAGCCCGGCGAAATCGGATGACAACTGCCGCACCAGCGCGTTGAGGTCACCCGGCTGGGGCGGCTCGCGCTCGCCGCTGCCGGCGTAGTCCATGAACTGCTGGAGGATGGTGTCGATCTGGTCGAGATAGCTTTCGGTGGCAGCGACGAAAGCGTCGTCGCTGCCGCGTGGCATCGCCATTGCCATGGCCAGGCGCAGCTTGGTCAGCGGCGTGCGGATGTCGTGCGAGATGCCCGCCAGCATCAGCGCGCGGGAGGCTTCGGCCTGGCGCAGGGTGTCGGTCATCTGGTTGAAGGCGGCGCTGACCTGCGCGATTTCCGTGGGGCCGTCCGTGGGCAGCGGTGCCGGCATCTCGCCGCCGCACACGTCGCGTGCGGCGCGGGCGAGGTCCTGCAACGGCCGGTTCAGGTGGCGCTGGATCAGGTAGCCGGTCAGCGCGGCCAGCATCGCCAGTGCGGTGGAGAGCGCCAGCGCGGCCAGGATGCCGCTGGCGCGGGCATCGGCGGTCATCGGCAGGGAAATCCACGCCGGGGTACCGGCCACGTGCACGCGGATCCACAGGCGCTCCTCGGCATCGGGGGCGCCGATCTGCCAGCGCACCGGCATGTCGGGCGGCAGGTCACGGCGCAGGGCGTGCAAGAAGACGTCGCGCTGGTAGGTGCGGAACAGGCGCAGCGGGCTGGCGGCACCGTCTGCGGGGGGCGCCGGAACCGGGTCTGCCGTCTGGGCGCCGAGCCGCGCGGTGACCGCCTGTGCTTCGGCGGGCGGCAGCGCGGCCAGTACGCTATCGAGCGTCTTCACATAGTCCGCAAAGATGATGGCCGCCCGCTCGATGCGCGGGCGCTGCATGTAGTGGAGCAGCACCGTGAGGGAGCAGGCCTGCGTGACAGCCACCAGCGCCACCAGCAGGGCGATATTGCGCGCCAGCAGCGACCGGGGCAGCCGCATCACGACGCCACGCCGGCCACCAGCATGTAGCCCACGCCCCACACCGTCTTGATGAAGCGGGGCTTGGATGGGTCTTCCTCGATGATCTGGCGCAGGCGCAGCACCTGTACGTCGATGCTGCGGTCCAGCGCGTCATGGTCCCGCCCCCGGGCGCGGGCGAGCAGGTTCTCCCGGCTCACGGGCCGGTTAGGCGAGGAGCCCAGCGCGTGCAGCAACAGCATCTGGGCTGAATGCACCTCCACGGGATCGCCACGCAGCCGCAGCGTCTGCTGGCCGACATCGAACTCGAATTCGCCGAAGCGCAGCGTCTGCGCGGTGACGGTGGGGTCGCCCGCCGCAATGCGCTGGCGGCGCAGCAGCGCGCGGATTCTGGCCACCAGTTCGTCCGGCACGAATGGCTTGGCGAGGTAGTCGTCCGCGCCGGTTTCCAGCCCCAGCACGCGGTCCATGGGATCGCCCTTGGCGGTCAGCATCAGCACGGGCAGCGTGATGCCGTCTGCACGCAGCCGCCGGCAGATGGTCAGGCCGTCCTCGGGTGCCATCATCAGGTCGAGCACGAGCAGGTCGTAGGGTTCGCGCTGGAGGTAGCGGTCGAGTTGCTTGCCATCGGCTACGGCGCGCACGCGGAAGCCCTGGCTGGTCAGGAAGCGCTGCAGCATGTTGCGCAACTCGGCCTCGTCGTCCAGCACGAGGATGCGGTTGACTACCTCCATGGCATGTCTCCGTGACCATCCGTCATGCGGGAACGATACCCGAAGTCATGCGTAGTGTGCGGGCACCCAGACACGTCCCACCCAATGTCCCGGCACCCACACAGCCGGGTGGGGCGGCGGCGCCACATAGACCGCACGCGGCGCGACATATTCGGCCTGGGGCGTGACATAGACCGGCGGCAGCGGCGGGGCGACATAGACGGGGCGCGGCGCCGGGGCGACATAGACAACGTGCGGCGGCGGCATGACGACGACGGCCCCAGCGCCATACCAGCCGGCGAAGGCGGGCGTGGCGGCGGTCACGGTGGCGACGATGAGGGCGGCGGTAGCGGTAGCGAAGCCGAGGCGTTTCATGGTGAGTCCCTTCCTGGTGAGGTGAGCCGACCGGTGTGCGGCGGCAACGGGACGAACTATAGGAGGGGGTGGGGCAGTCCGCGAGGCGCAAACCATGTCGCGGTGTTACACGGCGCGGCACCGGTCCGGGCATGACATCCGGCGACATATTTCCCGCATGGCGCGGCTGGCGGGCGGCACCTACATTTGGCTCACCGCGACGCACCATCCTGTTCCTGACAGTGCGTTCCCGATGCCCAACCGACTACCCCATGAGGCACGCCATGCTGACTCCCACCGCCAACCCCGAACTATCCGTCCAGCGGATCGCCCTCTACGCCACGGCGTTTATCGTCGCCGTCTCGCTCGTCGAAGCCGTGGTGCTCTGGCGCAAGCGCCGGAATTCGAAGGCCCCGTTCGACTGGCGGGAGGTCTGGCTGTCGCTGGCCGACCTGGCCGGCCGCAAGCTCTCGGTGTTGCTGCCGCTCTCGCTGGCCACGCCCGTGTTCGCCTTCGCCTGGGATCACCGCCTGTTCACGGTCACGCTCAACAGCGCGCTGATGGTGCTGCTGCTCTTCGTAGGGCAGGAGTTCTGCTACTACTGGTATCACCGCGCCTCGCACCGCGTGCGCTTCTTCTGGGCGACGCACGCGGTCCACCACTCGCCGAACCAGCTCACGCTGGCCTCGGCCTACCGGCTCGGCTGGACGGGCAAGCTCACCGGCACGGCGATCTTCTTTGCGCCGCTGGTCTGGCTCGGCGTGCGCCCGGAAGTGGTGCTGGCCACGCTGATGTTCAACCTGCTCTATCAGTTCTGGCTGCACAACACGTGGGTGCCGCGCCTGGGCTGGCTCGAATACGTGTTCAACACGCCGTCTGCGCACCGCGTGCACCATGCTTCGAATGTCGATTACCTCGATGCCAACTACGGTGGCGTGCTGATCGTGTTCGACCGCCTGTTCGGCACCTACGTGGCCGAGCGTGCCGAAGAGCCGTGCCGCTACGGGCTGGTCAAGCCGTCCCGCACGGTGAACCCGCTGATGAACCAGTTCGAGCACTGGATTGGCCTGTTCCGCGACATGGCGGCGGCGCCCAGCCTCGGCGCGGCCCTCGGCTACCTCACCATGCCCCCCGGCTGGCAGCCCGACGGCAAGGGCGAGACCACCGAGAACCTGCGTGCGCAGTCTCAGGGTCAGGCCCGCGCCTAGGCTTCCACCATGCCAAGGAACTGCTGCAGCTCCGGGGTCTTGGGACGGGCGAAGACCTCGTCCGGCGGCCCGATCTCGTGGACCTTGCCCTGGTGCATGAAGACCACGCGGTCGCACACCTCGCGGGCGAAGCGCATCTCATGCGTGACCATCAGCAGCGTCATCCCGTCAGCAGCCAGCCCGCGCATGACCTGGAGCACCTCGTTGACAAGTTCCGGGTCCAGCGCCGAGGTGATCTCGTCGCACAGCAGCGCGGCTGGCTGCATCGCCAGCGCCCGGGCAATCGCCACGCGCTGCTGCTGCCCGCCGGAAAGTTGATCCGGATAGGCGTCGAACTTGGCCGAGAGGCCCACGCGGGCCAGGTTCAGCTCTGCCAGCTCACGCGCCCGGGCTTCCGGCACACCCTTGACGATCATCGGCGACAACATCACGTTGCGCCCCGCGCTCAGGTGCGGAAACAGGTTGAACTGCTGGAAGATCATGCCCACCTTGAGCCGCAGCGCGCGCAGTTGCAGCTCGGTGTCGGCCAGATGGGCGCCGGCCACGGTGATGGCGCCGGCGTCGATGGACTCCAGCCCGTTGATGCAGCGGAGCAGCGTGCTCTTGCCCGAGCCGCTCTTGCCGATGATGGCGATGACCTCGCCCGGCTCCACCGACAGCGAAACCCCCTTCAGGACCTCGTTGCTGCCGAACGATTTGCGAACCTGGTCAATGGCGATGAGCGGCATGGAATTTCCTCTCCAGCATTTTGCTGGCTTGCGAAAGTGGCCAGCACAGCGCGAAGTACATCAGCGCCACGGCGGCATACACGGTGAATGGCTGGAAGCTGGCGTTGACGATCATCGTGCCGGCCTTGGACAGCTCGGTGAAACCGATGATCGAGGCCAGCGCGGTGCCCTTGATGACCTGCACGCCAAAGCCGACGGTAGGCGCCACGGCAATCCGCATGGCCTGCGGCAGGATCACGTGGCGCATCTGCTGCACGTAGCTCATGGCCAGGCTGCCGGATGCCTCCCACTGGCCGCGCGGAATCGCCTCCACGCAGCCGCGCCAGATCTCGGCCAGGAAGGCGGCGGTCCAGAGCGTCAGCGCCACGCCGGCGGCGAGCCACGCGGGCACATCCACGCCGAACAGCGCCAGGCCGAAGAAGGCCAGGAACAGCTGCATCAGCAGCGGCGTGCCCTGGAAGATCTCGATATAGGCCCAGGTGGCGCGGCGCAGGAAGGGTCGCTTGCTGGTGCGCATCAGCAGCACCAGCAGGCCCACCACGCCGCCGCCGACAAAGGCCACCAGCGACAGCAGGACGGTCCAGCGCGCCGCCAGCAGCAGGTTGCGCACGATGTCCCACAGCGTGAAGTCGATCATCGCGCCCTCCGCGCAAACAGCTGCCGGCCCACGCCGCGCAGCAGCTGGCGCAGCAGCAGCGCCAGCAACAGGTAGATCACGGTGCTCACCAGATAGACCTCGAAGGCGCGGAAGTTGCGGCCCTGGATGAAGTTGGCGGCGTAGGTCAGGTCCTGCGCGGCGATCTGCGAGCAGACCGCCGAGCCGAGCATGACGATCACGATCTGGCTCGACAGCGCCGGCCAGATCTTCTGCAGCGCCGGGCGCAGCACCACGTGGCGGAACACCTGCAGCGGCGACATCGCCAGGCTGGCGCCAGCCTCGAACTGGCCGCGCGGCGTGGCGGCCAGCCCGGCCCGGATGATCTCGGTGCCGTAGGCGCCCAGGTTGATCACCATCGCCAGCGAGGCGGCCACCATCTCGGGCAGTTGCACGCCCAGGCTGGGCAGGCCGAAGAAGATGAAGAAGAGCTGGATCAGGAACGGCGTGTTCCGGATCACCTCCACATAGGCGCTGACGATGGCGCGCAGCCATGCCGGCCCCTGCGTCCGGGCCCAGGCGCCAAAGATGGCCACCGCCACGCCCAGCACGCCGCCCGTGAGCGTGAGCTGTGCCGTGACGGCGATGCCCTTGAGCAGGACGTCGGTGTAATCGAGCACCGACAGGAAATCGAACTGATAGGCCATGGACGGGACCGGTTGCAGCGGGAGCGGAGCGGGGATCAGGCGGCGATCAGAGCTGCGCCGGCAGCGGACGCAGCAGCCACTTGATCGACAGCGAGTTCAGCGCGCCGTCTTTCTTGGCTTCGGCCAGGATGGCGTTCACCTTGGCCTGCAGCGCCGGCTCGTCCTTGTTCATGCCGATAAAGCACGGCGAGTTCTTGATCAGGAACTTGGTCTCGGGCGCCTTGGGCGCATGCTTGGCGATCAGCGCCGAGGCCACCACGTTGCCGGTGGCAATCAGCTGCACCTGGCCGGAGAGGAATGCGGAGATCGTCGCGTTGTTGTCCTCGTAGCGCTTGATGGTGGCGTTGGCCGGGGCGATCTTCGACAGCTCCAGGTCTTCCACCGCGCCGCGCGTGACGCCAACGGTCTTGCCGGCCAGGTCGGCGGCGCTCTTCACGGCCATGTCGGCCGGGCCGAACACGCCGTTATAGAACGGGGCATAGGCTTCGGAGAAGTCCAGCACCTTCTCGCGCTCGGGGTTCTTGCCCAGGCTGGAGATGATCAGGTCCACCTTGCGGGTCTGCAGGTAGGGCACGCGGTTGGTGCTGGATACCGGCACCAGTTGCAGCTTCACGCCCATCTTCTTGGCCATCAGCGCGGCCACGTCGATGTCCAGGCCCTGCGGTGCCATGTCGGCGCCAATCGAGCCGAACGGCGGGAAGTCCTGCGGCACCGCCACGCGCAGCACGCCGGCCTTGGTGATGTCCGCGAGCGTGTCGGCCTGCGCCGGACGGGGCAGGGCGGCCACGCAGACGCTGGCGCTGGCGAACAGGCCCAGCAGCAGCGCGCGGCGCGCCTTGGAGAACAGCGGGGTCGATGGAGTCGGGGTCATCGGTCAGTCCTTTTTCAAAGCGGGTGGGTTGGAGCGGGAGGAAGCGGAGATCGGGGGCGCCGGCGCGCGGCCGGAAACCGGCGCCAGGGCATGGCGCAGGCCGGCCAGCGGGTCCGCCGGCACGGCGTCCAGGCTGGCGTGGACTTCGCCGAGGTGGTCGGTCATCAACTGGGCGGCGCGTTCGCCGTCGCCGGCGGCCAGCGCGTTGACGATTTCCTCGTGCTGCGCGCAGGAGCGGCCCGCGTCGGCGGCGGACTGCTGGCGGCTGGCCACGAGCGTGGTGCGCGCGGTCAGGTCGCGCAGGGTATCCACGAGCAGGCCGTGGCCCAGCGTGGCGCACAGGCAGACATGGAAGTCGCCGAGCAGGAAGCTGCGCTCGCCGGCGTCGTTGCCGTCCAGCGCCGCCTTTTCGCGGGCGATATGCACCTTCAGCGTGTGGATGGCCGGCGCGCTGGGCGGCTGGGCCGCGCTGATCTCGCGCAGCAGGCCGGTCTCGATGATGCGGCGGGCGGCAAACGCGGCGCGGATATCGTCGGCGCCGGGTTCGATCAGGTACCAGCCGCGCCGGGCGCTTACGGTCACCATGCCGCGCGCGGCCAGCCGCATCAGCGCCTCGCGCACCAGCGTGCGGCTGACGCCGAACAGCGCGGCCAGTTCCTGCTCGCCCAGGCGCGAGCCCGGCAGCAGCTTTTGCGCGAGCATGGCCTCGGTGATGCGCTGGGCAATGTCGGCGGAGGGTTTGTCTTGGAGTTCGCTCACGGGGACCACTATTGCAAGTGGTATGCCAGCCTTGTATGCAAGACTTGTGGGCAAAATTGGGGCGCAAGCGGCCGGCTGGCCCCTGCCGAAGGCCGGGCCGGGCCCCATTGGGGTGCATACCCGGCCGCGCGTGGTGCACGCGGCCGGGCGATCTTTGATCGTTGGGGGAGGGCGGGTGGCCGCCCGGGCTTACGCCTTGAGCTTGCGGTCCGCCGGGGCTGGCAAGAACTGGCCGGTCCAGATGTCGGCCACGGTCAGGCCGGGCTTCATCCCGAACGCGCCGACGGTCTCGTCGATGGTGGCCTGCAGGCGCGCCTGGGTGGCGGCGCCCCAACCGTCGCGCAGCGTATCGGGCGTGCGCATCGAGCCGTCGACAATCAGCTTCAGCCGTTCGAATTCCAGCGTCTGGTCGGCCAGGGGCTCGCGCGCCTTGACGGCGGCGGCGCCGGCCTGCGGGTCCGCCATCGCCTCGATCCAGCCGCGCGTGGAGGCCTTGACGAAGGCTCTCATGGCGTCCGGGTGCTCGGCCATGCTCTTCGGGTTGGCGACCAGCCCGTTGCCGTACGACTTCATGCCGTAGTCGGAGAAGCGGAACACGCTGAGCTTCTCCGGGCCCATGCCGCGCGCCTTGAGGTTCAGCAGGCCGGTGAAGTAGAAGTAGGCCACGGCGTCGAAATCGCCCTTGACGAAGCGGGTGTCGCCGATGTCCGGCGTGGCGCTCTCCCATTTGACCGAGGACGGGTCGAAGCCCTGCGCCTTGGCGAACACCGGGAACAGCTTGCGCGAGGCGTTGAACGGCTGGCCGAGGATGGTCTTGGCCGCCAGATCGCCCGGCTTGCGGATCGGGCCATCCTTGCGCACGATCACCGCGTTGGGGTTCAGGTCGTACTGGATGGCCACCGCCTTGAGCGCGGCGGCCGGGTTGGCGGCGTTGAATTCGAGCATGGCCGCCAGATCCGCCGAGGCGCAGTCGTAGGCGCCGCCCGCCACGAGGCTGATGGCCGACGCCGAGCCGTTGCCGGTGTCGATCACCACGTCGAGCCCGGCGTCCTTGTAATAGCCGCGCTGCTGGGCCAGCAGGAAGCCGGCGCCGGACGCCTCGACCTTCCAGCCGAGGTTGAACTTGAACTTCTGCAGGCTGCCGGCGGCGCGCACGAAGGCGGGGGCGGCAATCAGCGACGACACAGCGGTGGCGGCGGTGGCGTGGAGAAAGGAACGGCGGCGCATGGGAAAGCTCTCCGGAAAATGGGTGTGGGAACACGCGGCGAGCAATTTCCGGGCGGCCCGACATGGCGTGGCGGGCCGCTGAACGCTTCTACTCTCCTGCCCCCGGTTCAGCAGGTTCCGTGCCACGGCCCCGGCGCCGGGCGGGCGGTGTGGCGCACCGCAATGCGTCACCCCATGCGCCATGGCGGCACATTGACGGCAAATTGGTGCCCCGGCTGGGCGAACATCGGCGCGATGGCTTGCAGGCGCCGCCCGATCCGTTTACCGTTTCGGCCCATGACGAAGACGACTGACAGGACGCCACGGGTTGCCGTGGTAGGCGCCGGCATTGTCGGCTGCTGTATCGCGCTGGCGCTGCGCAAGCGTGGCGCCGATGTGATGCTGATCGACCGGGACGGCCCCGCGCAGGGGTGCAGCTACGGCAATTCGGGCGCCATCAGCGTGAGTTCGGTGGCGCCACTGGCCATGCCGGGCGTGCTGGCCTCACTCCCCAAGATGCTGTTCGATCCGGAAAGCCCGCTCCATCTGCGGCTCGGCTACCTGCCCACGGCGGCGGCGTGGCTGACGCGCTTCGTGCTCTCGGCCGCGCCGGGGCGGGTGGCGCAGTCGGCAGCGGCGCTGGCCGCGCTCCATGCCAATGCGGGGGATCGCCACGAGGCGCTGGCGCGCGAAGTCGGCGTGCCCGAGCTGTTCATGCGGCGCGGCCATCTGCACCTGTACCCCGATGCCGCCGCGCTGGAGGCCGATGCGGCGGCGTGGCAACTGCGCGAGCGCTTCGGTTTCCGCTTCGAGCGGCTCGACCGCGCCGGCATCGAGGCCCTGGAGCCCGGCGTGGCGCCGCGCTACCAGGCGGGCGTCTATCTGGCCGACCACGCCACCATCCGCAACCCGGCACGCTACACGGAGGCGATTGCCGCGGCCTTCGCAGCGGGGGGCGGCCGGATCGTGCGCGACGATATTCGCGGGCTGCGCCGGCAGGGCGGGGAATGGCTGCTGAGCGGCGCGGAAGGCCGCCACACGGCAGACCACGTGGTGGTGGCGGCGGGGGCATGGTCGCGCCGGCTGCTGGACCCGCTGGGCGTGCGGCTGCTGCTGGAGAGCCAGCGCGGCTATCACGTGCAGTTCACCAACCGGCACGACGCCGTGTCGCGCACCGTGGTGCTGACCGACCGCAAGATCTTCGTCACGCCGATGGAGGGCGGCCTGCGCGTGGGCGGCACGGTGGAGATCGCCGGACTGGCGGCGCCGCCCGATCCGAAGCGCGCGGCCATCCTCGAACGTATTGCGCGGGAGACATTCAAGGGGCTCGAAGGCGCCCACGTCACCACCTGGATGGGCCACCGGCCCTGCATGCCGGACTCCGTGCCCGTGGTGGGGCCGGCCGACGGCCAGCCCGGCCTCTGGCTGGCGGTAGGCCACGGCCACCTCGGGCTGACCGACTCGGTCAATACGGCCGACCGGATCGCCGATGCATTGATGCATTAATACCTTGATACAGGGACGCCCTTGACCTCCGGCCGACCGGCGTCCTAAAAATTAGACAGTTCCGTTCCTCTCGAAGGGTTCCGTCGTGAAGATCTCGATACATCGCCGTGGTGTACGCGCTCTTTTCGTCGCGCACACACACCCGCTGGAAAACATCCCGCCCGCCATGCTCGCCTGGCTCGGCCCGCCCGAGCGGGTGGAGTCATGCGATTTCGATCCCCACACGCCGCTCACCGGCCTCAGCGCCACCGAGGTCTGGGGCGCGCTGCTGCGTGACGGCTACTGCGCGGTGGACGAATGTCGCATCCTGGCCGAGGCGCGACACCGGCCCCCGGCGTCGGCGCCCCGGCCATGGGACTAAGGGTTCAGGCGCTCAGGCTGACAGGTCCGGCATGCGCCCGAGCAGCTTGTCGAGCGTGACCGGATAGTCGCGCACGCGCACGCCGGTGGCGTTGAACACCGCGTTGGCGATGGCCGCCCCCACGCCGCAGATGCCCAGTTCGCCCACGCCCTTGGCCTTCATCGGCGACGACATCGGGTCGGTTTCGTCGAGGAACACCACCTCCTGCGGACCGATGTCCGCATGCACGGGCACCTCGTAGCCGGCCAGATCGTGGTTGATGAAGCAGCCGAGCCGCTTGTCCACGGCCAGCTCCTCCATCAGCGCCGCGCCCACGCCCATCGTCATGGCGCCAATCACCTGGCTGCGGGCGGACTTCGGGTTGAGGATGCGCCCGGCGGCGCAAACCGCCAGCATGCGGCGCACGCGGATCTCGCAGGTGTCCGCATCCACGCCCACTTCCACGAAATGGGCGCCGAAGGTGGATTGCTGGTAGCGGCGCGTGAGGTCGCCGAACTCGATGGTGTCTTCGGCCACGATGTCGCCGCGCGCGGCCACGCTGGCCAGCGGCACGGCGCGCCCGCCGGTGCTACCTCCGGTGCTACTTCCGGTGCTGCCCCCGGCGCGGACCCGGCCGTTCTCGAACACCGCCGTGGCGGCATCGAGGCCGGCCTGCGTGGCAATCGCCTCGCGCAGCTTCACGCACGCGGCGTAGACGCCGGCGGTGGAGCTGTTGCCACCCCACTGGCCGCCCGAGCCTGACGACACCGGGAAGGCCGAATCGCCCAGCCGCACGATGACCTTGTCGATCGGCAGGCCCAGCATTTCGGCGGCGGTCTGGGCGATGATGGTGTAGCTGCCCGTGCCGATGTCGGTCATGTCGGTTTCCACGGTGACCATGCCGCGCTTGTCCAGCCGCACGCGCGCGCCCGACTTGGCCACCTGGTTGTTGCGGAACGCCGCCGCCACGCCCATGCCCACCAGCCACTGCCCGTCGCGCACCGCGCCGGGGCGCGTGGCGCGGCCCTGCCAGCCGAAGCGCTCGGCGCCAATGCGCAGGCAATCGACCAGACGCCGCTGCGAGAACGGGCGCTCGGGCTTCTCCGGGTCCACCTGGGTGTCGTTGCGGACGCGGAATTCCACCGGATCGAGGCCGAGCTTGCCGGCCATCTCGTCCATGGCGATTTCCAGCGCCATCATGCCGGGCGCCTCGCCGGGCGCGCGCATGGCGTTGCCTTCCGGCAGGTCCAGCGCGGACAGGCGCAGCGCGGTCATGCGATGGGCGCCGGCGTAGAGCAGGCGGGTCTGCTGCACCGCGTTCTCGGGCTTCACGCCGTCGATGTCGCCGGACCAGCTTTCATGGCCGATGGCGGTCAGCCGGCCGTCACGCCCGGCGCCCAGCCGGATGCGCTGGATCGTGGCGGGCCGGTGCGGCGTGTTGTTGAAGATCAGCGGGCGCGTCAGGGCCACTTTCACGGGCCGGCGCACCGCCCGCGCGCCGAGGGCGGCGAGCACCGCATCGGCGCGCACGAACAGCTTGCCGCCGAAGCCACCGCCGATAAAGGGCGAGATCAGGCGCACGTTTTCCTTCGGCACGCCGAGCGTCTGGGCGAGGTCGCCCCGGCTCCAGTCGATCATCTGGTTGGACGTCCACACCGTGAGCTGGTCGCCGTTCCAGCTGGCCATCGACGCATGGGGCTCCATCATCGCGTGGGCCTGGTCGGGGGTGGAGTAGGTGGCGTCCAGCTGCACCGGGGCCGCCGCGAACGCGCCGGGGAAGTCCCCCCGGGCCGATTCGGGCACGCCGGACTTCGGGCGTGTGGCCCCATCGCGTGAGGCGGCGAGGTCGAAGCTGCCGCGCTCGCGTTCATAGCGCACCCGCACCAGCTGCGCTGCCGCGCGTGCCTGCTCGAAGGTCTCCGCCACGACCAGCGCGATGGCCTGGTGGTAGTGCTGTACCTCCGGGCCGCCCAGCAGCCGGGCGTTGTTGAAGCGGCCCTTGCCGAGCGTGCCGGCGTTGGCGGCGGTGACGATGGCCAGCACGCCCGGCGCGCGGTGGGCGGCGTCGGTGTCGATGGCGGCGATGCGGCCCTTGGCGATGCCGGCGCCCACCACGTAGCCATAGGCGGCGTTGCGGGCGGCGTCGTGCCATTCATAGGCATAGCGCGCCGTGCCGGTGGTCTTGAGCGGGCCGTCGATGCGGTTGAGCGGCTGGCCGACCACCTTGAGCTGGTCGATCGGATTGGTGGTGGCGGGCGTGTCGAATTTCATCGGAGCGTCCTTTTCCTGTTTTGTCCCGTGCCTAAGCCCTTGGACCTCAGGCCTTGGCCTGCAGCAGCACGGCGCCGAGCGTGCGCTCGGCCAGCGCCACCTTGAAGGTGTTCTCGGGGGTGGGCGTGGCGCCTTCCAGCAGACGCTGGGTAACGGCACGCGCGCCGCGCGGCAGCTCTGCCTCGGCGGCTTCCACGCGCCACGGCTTGTGCGCCACGCCGCCCAGCGCCACCCGGCCGGTGCCGTCGCGCTGGAGGATGGCCGCCACCGAGACCAGCGCGAACGCGTACGAGGCCCGGTCACGCACCTTGCGGTAGGCGTGTACGCCGCCGAGCGGGCGCGGCAGCGTGACAGCCGTAATCAGCTCGCCCGGCAGCAGCGCGGTCTCGATATGCGGCGTGTTGCCCGGCAGGCGATGGAAATCGGCAATCGGAATGGTGCGCGCGGTGCCGTTGGGCTGGACGGTCTCCACGGTGGCGTCGAGCAGGCGCATGGCCACGGCCATGTCGCTCGGATGGGTGGCGATGCACGCCTCGCTGACGCCAATCACCGCGTGCTGGCGGGTCACGCCGCCGATGGCGGAGCAGCCGCTGCCCGGCGCGCGCTTGTTGCACGGCAGGTTGGTATCGTAGAAGTAGGGGCAGCGCGTGCGTTGCAGCAGGTTGCCGGCCGTGGTGGCCTTGTTGCGCAACTGGCCCGAGGCGCCGGCCAGCAGCGCGCGGGACAGCACGCCGTAGTCGCGCCGCACGCGGGTATCGGCGGCCAGGTCGGTATTGCGCACCAGCGCGCCCACGCGCAGGCCGCCTTCGGCGGTGGGCTCGATCTTGTCGAGCCGCAGGCCGTTCACGTCGATCAGGTGCGTGGGGGACTCGATGCCGAGCTTCATCAGGTCGAGCAGGTTGGTGCCGCCCGCGATAAAGCGGCTGCCCGGCGTGCGCGCGGCGGCTGCGGCGGCCTCCGCCGGGGTCTTGGCGCGTTCGTAGCTGAAGGGATTCATGCCTGCCTCCCGGCCACTTCGCTCATGGCATCGGCGATGTTGGCGTAGGCGCCGCAGCGGCAGATATTGCCGCTCATGCGCTCGCGGAACTCCACCACGTTCATCTGCGGCCGCGCGTTGAGGTCGGCGCTGACATGGCTGGGAATGCCCTGGCGGATCTCGTCGAGCACGGCCACGGCGGAGCAGATCTGGCCCGGCGTGCAATAACCGCACTGGTATCCGTCATGCTTGACGAAGGCGGCCTGCATCGGATGCAGGCTGCTGGGCGTGCCCAGGCCCTCGATAGTGGTGACCTTGCCCCCATCGTGCATCACGGCCAGCGACAGACAGGCGTTGATGCGCCGCCCATCGGCCATCACCGTGCAGGCGCCGCACTGGCCGTGGTCGCAGCCCTTCTTGGTGCCGGTGAGGTGCAGGTGTTCGCGCAGGGCGTCCAGCAGCGTGGTGCGGGTGTCCAGCTTGAGCGTATGGCGGCGGCCATTGACGTCGAGCGTGACGCTGGCCACCACGGGCGGGCGGCTGGCGCCGGGGGAGGGGGTGTTTACATTAGCGGGGCTGTCTTGCGCCTGGGCGGCGGGCACGGCGACCGCCGTGGCCGAAGCCGCGCCCGCCTTGAGCAGGTCGCGCCGTGACATTCTGATGTCGCCGAAATCTTCCATGGGGGGCATCCTTGTTATGTGGACTTTCGGGCAAGGCAAACCGGAATGATAGGAGGCGTGGCGCACAAAGGGTAGCCGCAAGAATCTGCATACGCTTGTTAGCTGTGCTCATGAATCCAGGGGTCTTGGCGCCTGTCACAGCTCCGGCGGCAGCAGGCAGACCATGCTGCCGCAAGCGGCCTCGATGCGTTGCCGGAGGTAGCGGATCACGCCCGTGGCCCGTGCGGAAAGGGGCCATTCGGCGCGATGGATCCACCAGAGCGTGTCCACCACCGGCGGGCCGCATTCGGCCACCTTGACCGGCCGGGTGCGCTCCCACGCCTCGCGGGCGAAGCGCGGCACCACGGTGAAGCCCAGCCCCCGCGCCACCGGCTCGTGCAGCATGCCGATCTGGTTGCTGAAGCCGCGCCGGGGCAGGTGGAAGGCGCCCGGATTGCCGGGAAAGCGCCGGCTCAGCAGCCGGTTGGCCATCGCCTGGCCTTCGGCATGGTCGATGAAGCCGATGCGCACGAGGTCGTCCCAGCTATGGACTTCCTCGTCCGGCGGGATCACCAGCTCCAGCGGTTCTTCGATGAACGGCGTGGCGGTCAGGCGCGTGTCGTCCGGCTTGAGCGTGACGATGCCAAGTTCGTAGCGGTTGTGCAGCACCGCCTCCAGCACCTCGGTATCGGGCGCGAAGCGGTGCCTCACGGCGAGCCCGGGGTGTTCCTGCTGGAGGTCCAGCAGCATCGGGTAGATAAATAGCCCGATGCTGCCGGGCGTGATCAGCGCCACCTCGCCCTGCGTGGCATCGGCGTCGGAGAGCCGCGAGGCCAGCCGCTCATGCGCCTGGTTCACCTCGGCGCAGTATTCCAGCAACGCTGCACCCGCCGGGGTCAGTTCCAAGGCGCGGGGCCGGCGGATCAACAGTGATCCATACAGATCTTCCAGATGCCGCACATGTTGGCTGACGGCGGCCTGGGTCAGCCCCAGGCGGTCAGCCGTACGCGTGAAGTTGCCCAGTTCCGCCAGCGTTGCGAAGGATTTCAGCCATTGGGGGTTCACCATCACCGAATCACCATAACAAACTCTTATTGAGGCAATAATCGCCAGATAGTTTTCATTATAGCCACGCCCGCATACGATTGGCACCCTCGATAACACCCCCGGAGCCATCCGATGAGCGACGCCGCTTTGTTCACCCCTTTTACGCTGAAAGACGTCACGCTGCGCAACCGCATCGCCATTCCGCCGATGTGCCAGTACAGCGCCGTCGACGGTGTCACCAACGACTGGCATCTGGCGCACTACACCGGGCTGGCGCGCGGCGGTGCGGGCCTGGTGATCGTCGAGGCCACGGCGGTGTCGCCGGAAGGCCGTATCTCCCCGGGCTGCACCGGTCTCTGGAACGATGAGCAGATGGCCGGCATGG
This sequence comes from Cupriavidus campinensis, assembly GCF_905397395.1. GTDB lineage: Bacteria > Pseudomonadota > Gammaproteobacteria > Burkholderiales > Burkholderiaceae > Cupriavidus > Cupriavidus campinensis. Next base: position 34,151 of record NZ_CAJPVH010000005.1, on the reverse strand, counting down.
CGCGCATCGCCGCCGCCATCAAGGCCGGCGGTGCCGTGGCCGGCATCCAGATCGCCCACGCCGGCCGCAAGGCCAGCGCCAACCGGCCCTGGGAAGGCGACGACCATATCGCCGAGGACGATGCGCGCGGCTGGCCGACCATCGCCCCGTCCGCCGTGCCGTTCGGCGCCCATCTGCCCAAGGTGCCGAAGGCGATGACGTTGGACGACATCGCCCGTGTGCAGGCTGACTTCGTGGCCGCCGCCAAGCGCGCGCTGGAAGCCGGCTTCCAGTGGCTGGAGCTGCACTTCGCCCACGGGTATCTCGCCCAGAGCTTCTTCTCGCGCCACACCAACCAGCGTACCGACGGCTATGGCGGCGACGTGGCTGGCCGCAGCCGCTTCCTGCTGGAAACACTGGCCGCCGTGCGCGAAGTCTGGCCGAAGAACCTGCCGCTGACGGCGCGCTTTGGCGTGATCGAATATGACGGCGACGACGCTCGCACGCTTGAGGAATCGATCCAGTTGACCCGCGCGATGCGCGAGGGCGGGCTCGATATGCTCAACGTCAGCGTTGGCTTCACCATCCCGGACGTGCAGATTCCGTGGGGCCCGGCCTTCCTGGCCCCGGTGGCCGAGCGCGTGCGTCGCGAGGCCGGCCTGCCGGTGGCGGCTTCGTGGGGCATCGACAATCCGGCCATTGCCAACCAGGCCGTGGCCGATGGCCAGATCGACCTCGTCATGGTGGGCCGCGCGCTGCTGTCCAACCCGCACTGGCCGTACCAGGCGGCCATGGCGCTGAACGTGGAGCGCCCGTCGTGGGTGCTGCCGGCGCCGTACGCACACTGGCTCGAGCGCTACAAGGTGCAGCAGTAAGGCGGATCTCGGCGGCGCCGCTTGAAGCGCCGCCGATCGTCCCCATCTACGCGCCTTTGCCGCCCTCAACCCCATCGACGCATGTACAAGAAAGGCTCCGTCCTCGAACTTCAGTTTTCCCCGCAACGCCTGAACGATGGCGCTGGTGATCCGTTCTGGATCGACTTCACGCTGGAGGAGACCCAGGCGCTGATGGCGCGGCTCCAGGGTCATCTGGCCGATCTGGCCAGCGGCACGGCCGCGCCGCTGGTCTTCAGCCTCGATGACCCCGAAGCCAGCCAGGACGCCCCCGTCAGCGCCGAGAAGCCGGCGGCCCCCGAAGCGGAATTCAAGCAATGGGTGTGCATCATCTGCGGCTGGGTCTACGACGAAGCGGCCGGCTTGCCGGAGGACGGCATCGCGCCCGGCACGCGCTGGGAAGACATTCCGGACGACTGGCGCTGCCCCGAGTGCGACGTGGGCAAGGAAGACTTCGCGATGGTGGAGTTCTGAGCGGTCCGAGCTGATCGGTACCTGAAATGAAAAACAGGGCGGGAGTGCATCCCCGCCCTGTTTTTTTGGCCTTTCGCCCTGGGGCGGCGGCGCCTACCTCGGCACGCTGTACAGCAGCGTCGGCGCGGCCAGGATCGACACGGTTGCGGGCGTCAGCGGCGTCAAGGCCCCGGTCACGCCGATAACGTACTGGCGGATTTCGAGGCTGGCGGCGTTCGGCACATAAAGGAAGCGCCCGCTCGGATCGATCGTCGGCGCGCCGGGGAGGGCGCCCGCGGCAACGGTGGGCTGAGGCATTGCCACCAGCGTGCCATCGGCGGCGATCGTGTACTGCGAGATCTTGCCGGTTGCCGGGCTCGTGGCGTACAGGTAGCGGCCCGAAGGGTCGATGCTGAGGTGCTGGGGCGGCCCGTCGGTGGCAATGAGCGTGGCCGGCAGGGGCGTCACATTGCCTGCACCATCGACGCGATACTCCATGATTCGGTTATTGATGGGGTCCGCCACATATAGATAGCTATTGGAGGGATGCATCGCCAGCGCAGACGGCGCCACAGCCAGGGCTAGATGGCTGCTGGAGGTCAGCGAGCCATCCGGGGCGATCGCAAAGACGTCGAACCCCGGTGTGGCGGACGAGCTGGCAATCAGGTACTGGCCGTCGGGTGTGGCGACCATCGTATCGGGCCGGAAGGTCGTGCCGATCGGGGTCGTCGGGGTCGTCATGTTGCCGAGGACATCGAGAGTGGCGGTGCGGATGTTGAATACATCACTTCCCACGAAGAGGAACCGTCCGAGGGGGTCGCGCAACAGGCTGGTGGGCGTGCCGCCGTAGGCCCAGTTCCCCGCGCTGCTGATCCACGTGCCGTCCGCGGCCACGTCGAACTTGTACGTCCATCCGCTCGTCGTCGAAAAGTACAGCGTTCTCAAGCTGTCGTCATAGGCCATGGCGATCGGATCCCCGCTGTAGCCATAGGCATTGCCGGAAATGACCAGCTGGCCGTCCGACATCACGCTGTAGACGTCCGTCCGCGTGGCGGAGGCGGCCGGCATGTAGAGGGTGCCAATCGGCTGCGAGGTGCAGATCACTGCGATATTCGTGACGTTGGCGGCGGCCACCGTGCCGGAGCTGTTCACCACGGTACAGGTCTGCCCGAGTGGCAGGGTGTTGATGGTGACATTGAAGGTGCCGCCCGTCGGAAGGGCGGTCGGCATGGTGAATCCGCCGTTCGCAGAAATCGTGAGGAAGTCCGTGCCGTTGTTGGCCAGGGTGACCTGGCTCGACAGACCCGACACGGTGCCGCCCACACTGTATGTGGTCGTGGCGCAAACCACGTCCACCGAGGCAATGTCCGCGATGACCGCGCTGCCTTGGTGGCCATTCACGGTGCAGGTCTGGTCGGCCGGCTGAGCGGACACCGTCACGAGGTAGCTGCCGTTGTACGGCACGGGTGTCGGAAAGCTGAACGTGCCATTCGCGCTGAGGGTCAGGGCATCCGCGCCATTGTTGTGCAGGACGACCGATTGCCCGGCGGCCAGTCCGCTGACCTTGCCACTGACGGTGAAGCGGGTGGTGGCGCAGACCACGGCGATATTCGTGACCGCTGCGGTCACACCGGCCCCGGCGCCGCCTGCTACCGAGCAGACCTGTCCGGCCGGCTGCTGGGCGATGGTGACCGCGTAGCCGCCGTTGTGGGCCACGGGCGTGGCGAAGGTAAAGCTGCCGTCGGCGGTCAGCGTCAGCGCATCCAGCCCGTTGTTTTGCAGCACCAGTTGGCTGCCGGCGGTGAGGCCGGCGAGGGTGCCGCCGATGGCGTACGGGCCGGGGGTTGCCGGCACCGTGGGCGCCGGGGGCACTGCCGGTGCCTCGCTGGATTCGTCCGCCGCGCATCCGCCCAACAGCAGGGCGGTGAACAGCGCGAGGCATGGCAGAAAGGCGGCTTGTACGCGCGAAGGCCGCGCGGCGTGGCGCCTGCGCAGGAGATGGCTCATGATCGGACCCGTTTGTGATTATTGTTGATAAGTCAAGCCGCAGAAACGTAGCAAGAAAACCGGCATGAATCAAGACGGCGCAATTCAGTCGACGCTTGGTGCTGGACGCCGAAATGAAAAAACCCCTTGCACAGCAGTGCAAGGGGTTTGCCGGCCGGGCTGGCGGGGTCTACGCCGCCAGTTGCTGCGGCGCCACGCCGAAGTGCGGATGCCGGGAGAACAGGTCAGCCGCCCAGTTCACGAAGACCCGCACTTTCGCCGACAGGTGGCGGTTCTGCGGGTACATCGCCGAAATCGGCAATTCCTCGGTCTGCCAGTCACTCATGACCTCCACCAGCCGGCCGCTCTGGACGTAGGGCTCCGCCATCGCCCGGGAGATCTGGGCGATGCCGTGGCCTTCCAGCGCGCAGCCGATGTAGACGTCGGCGTCATTGGTGGAGATGGCCGAGGGCAGCAGGATCTCGCTGCTCTCGCCGTTGCGTGACAGCACCCACGGCATCTCGCGGCCGTGCCGGTTGGACAGGTAGTTGATGGCCTTGTGCTGCGCCAGCTCGGTCAGGTCGGCGGGTGTGCCAAAACGCCGCAGGTAGATCGGCGAGGCAAAGAACGCCAGTTTGACCTGGCCCAGGCGCCGCGCCACCATCGCCTCGTCCAGCGCGCCCACGCGCAGCACCACGTCCACGCCTTCCTGCAGCAGGTCGATCGGCTTGCCGTTAATGGTCAGCTCGAGCTTCAGTTCCGGGTAGGCATTGTAGAAATCGTGCAGGCTGGGAATCAGCACCATCCGGGCGAGGCCGGCCGTGGTGTCCACGCACAGCGTGCCGCGCGGCGAGTTGTTGTGGCGCGTGAGCGACTGCTCGGCTTCCTCCACGTCCGCGAGAATGCGCACGCAGCGTTCGTAATAGGCGGCGCCGTCCGTGGTCACGCTGATGCGCCGTGTGGTCCGGTGCAGCAGCTTGACGCCGAGATGGGTCTCCAGGTTCTGGATCAGGCGGGTGAGCGTGGCTTTGGGCAGGTCAAGGGACTCCGCCGCGCGCGCAAAACTGCCGACATCCACCACCCGAGTGAATGCCTGCATAGAGACAAGACGATCCATGATGTTGCTTCCGAAAGGGGTGAGACCGGGGGCTACGTTCCGAAGGATGGTGTCTGGCGGGAGTTGGGATCGCGCATGTCAAGTGCGTGCCCTGGGTTTGCTGCCGGCGGTCCGCCAGTGGCGGCCGGAGCGGGGATGGGTGGAGGTCTGGGGGCTCGGTGGCGGGCGCGGTTCCCCAACCGTGCGTGCACCGAAGGACCGGAGTGAATCACATTTCCGGTGTCCTTGCCAAGCGTGTGGTTTCACTTCTCGCAACACTCTGGCGATTATTCCACTCCAGAAACAGTGCGTTGGCAATCTCCAGCTTTATCCCAATCGGGTCAATCACCATAATTCGTTGCATCGCAACACAGTATCGACGGCCCGTGCCGGCGTCGTAACCACCATGTCAAAGACCGTGAATCCCATCACCCCCGCCGTGAAACCGGCTGCAGGCAAGGGAGAAGCGCGCGCTGAGCAATATATGGTGGCGAGCGGCGACCGCGAGATCAAGGTCTGCGTGGCCTATCCCGCCGGGTATGCACCGGCGGCGGGCAGCACCGAGCTGCTGCCGTGGCTGGTGTACCTGCACGCGGGCGGTTTCGTCGAAGGTGGGGTGGAAGCGGCACAGGCATTGGCGCGGGATCTGGCGAAGTCGGTTCCGGCCGTGGTGGTGACGCCGGCCTACTCGCTGGCGCCCGACCATCCGTTCCCGGCCGCCCCCGAGGATGCGGTGAATACGGCAGTCTGGGTGCTCAAGCACGCCAGGAAGCTGAAGGTGGACAAGCTGCGCTTCGCGCTGGTGGGCGAGGAAGCCGGCGGCAATCTGGCGATTGCGCTGGCGCAGATGTTGCGTGACCGCGGCTTGCCGCAGCCGGCCGGGCAATGGCTGATCCGCCCCGTGACAGACCCGTGCCTCCAGCATGCGTCGATGTGCACGACCGGGCAGGTGCCGATGGAGATGCTGCGCCGCCTGGCCTGCAATTATCGCGAATACCTGCCCACGCCGGCCGCCAGCGTGCACCCGTATGCGGCACCGGCCATGGCATCGCGCCTGGTGGGGCTGCCCTCCACGCTGGTGCAGGTGGCCGAGAAGGATGCATTGCGTGCCGAGGGCGAAGCCTTCGCGGCAAAACTCGTCAAGGCGGGCATTCCGGCCCGCACCCTGATCATGCCCGGCGCCTGTGGCGACGGGGTGGAAGAATCCCATGAGCAGTGCCAGGCATGGGTCAACGAAGGAGCGCGGTTCCTGCGCGAGTGTTTTGCGCAAACCGACGATACCTCATCACCGGCCGAACGCCGGCCCGGCGCTCAAGGAGCCTGAGCGTCCGGAGCAAGTTAGCCAGCGCCCTTTGAGGCTGGCAGCGGTAGTGGCATAGCCCCGTCCATCCAGGCGGGGACGAACCCTTGTTTCCCATTTTTCCGGGCCGTCCAGCCCGGCGGGCGGCGTTCGGCCTTTTGCTTTTCCAGTTGAAGAAAACCCGACGAACACGGAGTGAAGAAAAATGAATCATCAGTCTCGACGCACGCTGATCGCCATTGCCATCGTGGCAATCCTGGGCGCCGGCGTGGCTACCTCGGTTCTGCGTCCCTGGCACGGCGGGGAAGCACAGGCCAACCCGGCGCCGTCCGCGCCTGCGGTGGAAATGGCGGCGGCAGTGGGGCAGACCATCACCGAATGGGATGAATTCTCGGGCCGCATCGAGGCCGTGGACCGCGTGGAGATCCGTCCGCGTGTCTCCGGCACCATCGACACGGTGCATTTCCGCGAAGGCTCCATCGTGAAGAAGGGCGATCCGCTGTTCACGATCGACCCGCGCCCGTATGCGGCCGAAGTGGCCCGTGCCGAAGCTGCCCTGAACGCGGCCCAGGTGCGTGCCAGCCACGCGCAGAGCGAGAAGGTACGCGCCCAGCGTCTGCTGGATGACAACGCCATCTCCAGGCGCGAGTTCGACGAGCGCATCAACACCGCCAGCGAGACCACCGCCGACGTGCGGGGCGCGCAGGCGGCGCTCGAAGTGGCGCGCCTGAACCTGAGCTACACGCGCATCGTTGCACCGGTCTCGGGCAAGGTGTCGCGTGCGGAAATCACGGTAGGCAACCTGGTGGCCGCGGGCGCGGCTTCGCCGCCGCTGACCACGGTGGTGTCGGTCTCGCCGGTGTACGCGAGCTTCGACGTGGACGAGCAGAGCTACCTGCGCTACACGGCGCCGGGCGCCGGCGGCGGCAAGAACGACCTGCCGGTGTTCGTCGGCCTGGCCAACGAGGACGACTACCCGCACAAGGGCAAGATCCACTCGGTGGACAACCGGCTGGATACGCGCAGCGGCACCATCCGCGTGCGCGCGGTGTTCGACAACGCCGATGGCCGCCTGCTGCCGGGTCTCTACGCCAAGGTCAAGCTCGGCGGCGGCACGCCGCACCCGGCGGTGCTGATCAACGACCGCGCCATCGGCACGGACCAGGGCAAGAAGTTCGTGCTGGTGGTGGACAAGGCCAACAAGCTGGTCTACCGCGAGGTGAACCTCGGGCCGTCGTTCGAAGGGCTGCGCGTGATCCGCAAGGGTCTGCAGCCGGGCGAGAACATCGTCGTGAACGGCCTGATGCGCGTGCGCCCGGGCGACACGGTGGCGCCCAAGCCGGTGGCCATGGCCTATCGCAGCGAACTGGAACCGCGCGGCACCACGCCGGACCGCAAGCAGGCTGCCGACGACAAGGCAGGCCAGGCCGACAAGCCTGCCGAAGCCGTGGCCAAGACCGTGAGCTGAGCACTACCCCGCAGCACGCACAGGTAGCTTAATTTTTTCTCCCTTGCAGCATATGGCGTCCGCCCCGGCGGACGGCCAGGGGGAGTGCTTTCGCCGAGACCAAGATGAATCTCTCGAAATTCTTTATCGATCGCCCGATTTTTGCGGGCGTGTTGTCGGTGCTGATCTTCCTGATCGGCGCCATCTCGATGTTCAAGCTACCAATCTCGGAATACCCCGAGGTGGTGCCGCCGTCAGTCGTGGTGCGCGCGCAGTTCCCGGGCGCCAACCCGAAGGTGATCGCCGAAACGGTGGCCACGCCGCTGGAAGAGCAGATCAATGGCGTCGAGGACATGCTCTACATGAACTCGCAGGCCAACAGCGACGGCAACCTCACGCTGACGGTGACCTTCAAGCTCGGCACGGACCCGGACAAGGCCCAGCAGCTGGTGCAGAACCGCGTCTCGCAAGCCGAGCCGCGCCTGCCCGAGGATGTACGCCGCCTGGGTATCACAACCGTCAAGAGCTCGCCCGACCTGACCATGGTGGTTCACCTGGTTTCGCCGAACGACCGCTACGACATGACGTACCTGCGCAACTACGCGCTGATCAACGTGAAGGACCGCCTCGCGCGGATCCAGGGCGTGGGCCAGGTGCAGATGTTCGGCTCGGGCGACTACTCGATGCGCGTGTGGCTGAACCCGGAGAAGATCGCCGAGCGCCATCTTGCGGCGTCCGACGTGGTCAAGGCCATCCGCGAGCAGAACGTGCAGGTGGCAGCCGGTGTGATCGGCCAGTCGCCGTCGCTGCCGGGCACCGACCTGCAGCTCTCGGTGAACGCGCAGGGCCGTCTGCAGACGGTGGAGGAGTTTGGTGACATCGTCGTCAAGTCCTCGCCCGACGGTGCGGTGACGTACCTGAAGGACATCGCCCGCATCGAACTCGGCGCATCGGAGTACGCACTGCGCTCGCTGCTGGACAACAAGTCCGCCGTGGCGCTGCCGATTTTCCAGTCGCCGGGCTCCAACGCCATCCAGATCTCGGATGACGTGCGCAAGACCATGGCCGAGCTCAAGGAGAACATGCCGGAGGGCGTGGACTTCAGCATCGTCTATGACCCGACACAGTTCGTGCGCCACAGTATCGAAGCCGTGGTTCACACCCTGTTCGAGGCCATCGCGCTGGTGGTGCTGGTGGTGATCCTGTTCCTGCAGACCTGGCGTGCGTCGATCATCCCGCTGCTGGCGGTGCCGGTGTCGATCGTCGGTACGTTCGGGCTGATGCATGCGTTTGGCTTCTCGATCAACGCGCTGTCGCTGTTCGGGCTCGTGCTGGCCATCGGTATCGTGGTGGATGATGCGATCGTGGTGGTGGAGAACGTCGAGCGGAACATCGAGGAAGGGCTTTCGCCGAAGGAGGCCACCTACAAGGCCATGCGCGAAGTGAGCGGCCCGATCATCGCCATCGCGCTGACCCTGATCGCCGTGTTCGTGCCGCTGGCCTTCATGACGGGCCTGACCGGCCAGTTCTACAAGCAGTTCGCGCTGACCATCTCGATCTCGACGATCATCTCGGCCTTCAACTCGCTGACGCTCTCGCCGGCGCTGTCGGCCCTGCTGCTGCGCGGCCATGATGCACCGAAGGATTGGCTCACGCGTGGCATGGACAAGGTCTTCGGCGGCTTCTTCAAGCGCTTCAACCGGTTCTTCCACCGCAGCTCCGATAACTATGGCCGCGGCGTGACCGGTGTGATCCGCCGCAAGGGTGCGGTGTTCGGCGTCTACGCCGTGATGCTGGTGGCCACGTGGGGCGTGTTCCAGATGGTGCCGAAGGGCTTCGTGCCGGCGCAGGACAAGCAGTACCTGGTGAGCTTTGCCAAGCTGCCGGACGGCGCCACGCTGGACCGTACAGAAGACGTGATCCGCCGCATGTCGGATATCGCCCTCAAGCATCCGGGCGTGGAATCGGCCGTGGCCTTCCCGGGCCTGTCGATCAACGGCTTCACCAACAGCCCGAGTGCCGGCATCGTGTTCGTCACGCTCGATCCGTTCGATCAACGCAAGAGCAAGGCGTTGTCCGGCGATGCCATCGCGGCGGATCTGAACAAGCAGTACGGTGCGATCCAGGACGCGTTTATTGCCGTGTTCCCGCCGCCGCCCGTGCAGGGCCTGGGCACCATCGGTGGTTTCAAGCTGATGATCGAGGACCGCGCCGCGCTGGGCTATGACGCGCTGTTCGATGCAACCAATGCGTTCATGGGCAAGGCACGCGCCACGCCGGAGCTGGCTGGCATCTTCAGCAACTACCAGGTGAATGTGCCGCAGCTCGACGTGCAGCTCGACCGCACCAAGGCCAAGCAGTTGGGCGTGCCGGTGACGGACGTGTTCGATACGCTGCAGACCTACCTCGGTTCGGCCTACGTGAACGACTTCAACAAGTTCGGCCGCACGTATCAGGTGAAGGTGCAGGCGGATGCGCAGTTCCGTGCCCGTGCCGAGGACATCCTGCAGCTGAAGACCCGCAACGTGAATGGCGACATGGTGCCGCTGTCCTCGCTGGTCCAGGTGAAGCAGGGCTTTGGCCCGGACAGCGTTGTGCGCTACAACGGCTTCACGGCTGCCGACATGAACGGCGGTCCGGCACCGGGCTTCTCGTCGGGCCAGGCCCAGGCTGCTGCCGAACGCATCGCTGCCGAGACGCTGCCGAAGGGCATCAAGTTCGAATGGACCGAGCTGACCTACCAGGACATCCTGGCCGGCAACGCCGGGGTGTGGATCTTCCCGCTGTGCGTGCTGCTGGTGTTCCTGGTGCTGGCTGCCCAGTACGAGAGCCTGACGCTGCCGCTGGCCGTGATCCTGATCGTGCCGATGAGCCTGCTGGCCGCCATGACCGGCGTGTGGCTGACGCGTGGAGACAACAACATCTTCACGCAGATCGGCTTCATCGTGCTGGTGGGGCTATCCGCGAAGAACGCGATCCTGATCGTCGAATTCGCCCGGGAACTGGAGCACCACGGCCGTACGGTGGTGCAGGCCGCGATCGAGGCGAGCCGCCTGCGTCTGCGCCCGATCCTGATGACGTCGTTCGCGTTCATCATGGGTGTGGTGCCGCTGGTGATCTCGACCGGCGCCGGCTCGGAAATGCGTCATGCGATGGGCGTGGCGGTGTTCGCTGGCATGCTCGGCGTGACGTTCTTCGGCCTGTTCCTGACGCCGGTGTTCTACGTGGCGCTGCGCCTGTGGGCGACCCGCGGCCAGCGCAGGGCGGTGGCGCAGGACGCCTCGGCCTCGCACGCGGTGGCATCGGCGGAATAAGCCAATCAGAGACATGAAAGCAAAAAGGGAACACATCATGATTGCGCAATTGACACGCACGCTGCCCCGCCTGGCCACACTGGCCGCCGCGCTGGTGCTGGCGGGCTGCTCGCTGGCGCCGACCTACAAGGTGCCCGAGACCGCCTCCGTACCTGCGTTCAAGGAAGCGGAAGCGGCGCAGGCCGAAGGCGCGCAGTGGAAGACCGCCACGCCGGCCGAGGGCCAGCATCGCGGTGACTGGTGGAAGGTGTTCGGCGATGCCGACCTGGACCGCCTGATCACGGCCGCCAACGGCAACAACCAGGACCTCGCCGCTGCCGCCGCCCGGCTGAAGCAGGCGCGGGCCTTCATGGGCGCCACCGAGGCCGACCTCTATCCGCAACTGAGTGTCGGGCTCGACCCGACGCGCACGCAGGCGTCCGCCGCCTCGCAGGGCCTGCCCGACGGGACCCGTGTGTCGCCGCAGACCGTGTACAAGGCGCGCGCCTTTGCCAGCTACGAGCTGGACCTGTTCGGCCGCGTGGCCAGCAGCGTGAACGCCGCGCGGGCCGACACCCAGGCCGCCGAGGACCTGTACCGTTCCGTGCAGCTTGCGCTGCAGGCCGACACCGCGCAGGCTTACTTCGCGCTGCGCACGCTGGATAGCGAACGCGAACTGCTGAACGCGACGATCAAGCTGCGCGAGGACGCACTCTCGCTGCTGAAGAAGCGCTACGACGCTGGCGAGACCACCGACCTCGATCCGGCCCGTGCCGAAGCCGAGCTGGGCACCGCGCGCGCGGACCTGGCCGGCATCGAGCGTCGCCGCGCCAACCAGGAGCATGCGCTGGCCGTGCTGACCGGCGTGCCGCCGGCGCAGTTCACGCTGGCCGCGCGGCCCTTCGATACGGCGCCGGTGGCGGTGCCGGCCGGCCTGCCGTCGGAGCTGCTGGAGCGCCGTCCCGACATCGCTGCCGCCGAGCGGCAGATGGCGGCCGCCAACGCGCGGATCGGCGTGGCGAAGGCCGCGTTCTTCCCGCGTATCTCGCTGACCGCGCTGTTCGGCTTCGAATCGGCGGATCTGTCGAACCTGTTCAAGTGGTCCTCGCGTACGTGGATGCTTGGGCCGCTGATCGGCACGACGGTCGCGCAGACGGTGTTCGACGGTGGCCGCAACAGTTCCAACCTGGCCGGCGCGCGCGCCGGCCATGAGGAAAGCGTGGCGTCGTACCGGCAGACGGTGCTGGTGGCCTTCCGCGAAGTGGAAGACAGCCTGGCCGACGTGCGCTGGCTGAGCCAGCAGGGCACGGCACTGGACGGCGCGCTGGCGGGCGCCCGGCGTGCGCAGCGCATCTCGCGCAGCCGCTACGATGCCGGCGCGGTGGATTACCTGACCGTGATCGACGCGGACCGCACGGTGCTCCAGTCGCAGCGCGAGGCCAATCAGGTTGCGGGCCTGCGTGCGGCGGCTACGGTGTCGCTGGTGCGCAGCCTCGGCGGCGGCTGGGGTCCGCTGCCGGAGTCGGTGGCGGCCAACGGCACCACGCAACCCGCGGCGCAGCAGACCGCGCAGCAGGTCATGCGGTAGCCCATGCAGTAAGCGGCGTAACAAGTCGTAAGCCCCCGCAGGGGCACGCTGGCGCGAGGTATCCGGAGCACTACACTGGATGCATCGCGCCAGTTTCTTTTTTTGCAGGCGCCATGGAAAGAGGAGGGCGCCATGCCATCGAGACTGCTTGTTGCCATGATGGCCGCCGCCCAGTTGTCGCTGGGCATGCTGTGGCCGCAATGGGTAGAAGCCCAGCCCTCGACCACGGGATCGATCGCGGTGGGCGGCTCGGCGCATGTCAAGGGGCCAGTCACGGTGCAGGGCACCCTGAGTGTGGACGGCAGCGTCTATGCGGCGGGCCCGATCACTGCCGCGTGGTTCTCCACCCCGGGGGGCGGTTATCCGCCGCCGCCGCCGCGCGGCCTGCTCAAGGTGTTCCATGGGCCGCTGACGGTACATGGCACGATGGTGGTGCACGGCGACCTGCATGTCGATGGGCCGCTCACGGTCACCGGCCCGCTCGAGGCCGGCGGCGGCATCGACGCCAGCGGGCCGATGGTGGAGCGGCAGGCGCGTTAAGCCCGCCGGGCGCTCCGTCGCGCCGCGAATGCTGCACAATGGCGGCTTCGTCGACTCCCGCTTCTCGCCATGGCAAAAGGGGCAGCAGCCAGCCCGCAACTGGGCCTCAAGAGCATTGCAATGTTTGAAGCCGCCAAGGGCGCGCTCGTCATCCTGGCCGGCATCGGACTCGTGGCGTTGCTGCACCGCGACGCCCAGGCGCTGGCCGAGGCGATCGTCAGCCGCTTCCACATCAACCCGGCGAGCCGGTATCCCACCATCTTCCTGTCGCTGCTGGCGCATCCCACTGACGGGCGCCTCTGGGCCATCGGCGGCTCGGCCGCGATGTACGCGCTGATGCGGTTCACGGAAGCCTACGGCCTCTGGCGCGGGCGCGCGTGGGGCAACTGGCTCGGCGTGTGGTCGGGCGGCATCTATATACCGGTGGAGGTGTACGAGGCCATCCGCCACCCCACCTGGATCCATGTGGGGCTGGCCGTGGCGAACGCGCTTGTGGTGGCCTATCTCGTGACCGGGCTCGCGCGGCACCGCGTGACGTGACGAGCGCGCGCCAAAATCTGCTAAGGTAGACAGCAAGCCGCTTCGCGGCGCATTGCTCACCGATCGGAAGGCTCCGATCCCACCCGAATACGAGACCATCATGATTCACGAAATCGCCCAGATCACGATCAAGCCCGGCATGGAGTCGCAGTTCGAAGCCGCCGTGGCGCAAGCCAAGCCGCTGTTCCTGCGGGCGCGCGGCTGCCATGGCATGAACCTGCAACGCTCGATCGAGCAGCCGTCGCAATACGCGCTGGTGGTGGCCTGGGAAACCGTGGAAGACCACATGGTCCACTTCCGCGAGTCCGATGACTTCCAGACGTGGCGCAAGCTCGTGGGCGACTGCTTTGCCGCGCCGCCCCAGGTGCATCACGTCAACACCGTGCTCTGACCCGGAGGTTGCGCATGGCGACACCCCAGGAGCGCCCACGGCATTTCTCGATGCTGCGCGACCTGCAGCTGGCCGACTTTTTTACACTGGCCAACGCGGCGTGCGGCATGGGATCGGTATTTTTTGCCATGTACTACGTGGGCGAGCCGGTGCTGACCCATTTCTATATCGCGGCGGCGCTGGCGCCGGCGGCGTTCATCTTCGATGTGCTCGACGGCCGCATCGCGCGCTGGCGCCACGCCCATTCGGCGCTGGGCCGCGAACTCGATTCGCTGTCCGACATCATCTCGTTCGGCGTGGGCCCGGCCACGCTGGCCTTCGCCGCCGGCATGCGCGGCGGCTGGGACCTCGCCGCGCTGATCTACTTCGTCTGCTGCGGCGTCAGCCGTCTGGCACGCTTCAACGTAACGGCCGAAACGCTGGCCGAGGGCACCGGCAAGGTCAAGTACTTCGAAGGCACCCCGATCCCCACCAGCGTGGTGCTGACCGGCATCCTGGCGTGGTGCGCCGCCGCCGGCCGCATCGGCGACGCGCTGCCAGCCGGCGCCTGGCTGATCGGCCCCGGCACCTTCCATCCCATGGCGCTGCTGTTCGTCCTCAGCGGCTCGCTGATGATCAGCAAGACGCTGCGAATTCCGAAGTTCTAGTCGTTCTCCACCTGTTGCCCGACGCCTGGGCGTCGGGCAACTTGCCTACCTACGCCGGCCGTGTACGGGGATTGAATCGGGGCCCGACTCTGGGTAGTCTGGCGGCTCGCAGACATCATCGCGATAAAAACAACCAGGAGATTCGGCGATGCAAGACAAGGCGATGCAAGGCATGTCCCGGGCCCGGCTGGAGCGGGTCGAGCAGTTTCTCGATGCCACCTACGTGGCAAGCGGCAAGCTGCCCGGCGCGCTGGTCCAGGTGTGGCGGCGCGGCGAAGTCGTGCTGAATTCGGTGCTGGGCATGGCCGACCGCGAGCGGCAGACGCCGCTGGCCGAGGATTCGATCTTCCGCATCTACTCTATGACGAAGCCGATCACCTCGGTGGCGATCATGATGCTGGTCGAGGAATGCAAGATCGCTCTCGACGATCCGGTCAGCAAGTACATCCCGTCGTGGGAGAACCTTGGCGTCTACGCGGGCGGCTATATGGAGAGCTTCCAGACCCGGCCGGCCAAGCGCCAGATGCTGGTGGTGGACCTGCTGCGCCATACGTCCGGCCTGACCTACGGCTTCCAGCAGAACAGCAATGTCGATGCCGCCTACCGCAAGCTGAAGATTGCCGACCGCACCACCGAAGGCACGACGCTGGACGACATGGTCGAGCAGTTGTCGAAGCTGCCGCTGGAGTTCTCGCCCGGTGAGGCGTGGAACTACTCGGTCTCCACGGACGTGCTCGGTTATCTGGTTGGCAAGGTCAGCGGCATGCCGTTCGAGACCTTCGTCAAGCAGCGCATTCTCGATCCGCTGGGCATGGTGGACACCGCGTTCCACGTGCCGGAAGACAAGATTTCGCGCTTCTGCGCCTGCTATGCCGTGGGCGTGCTGGGCTCGAAAGTGGTGTCCCAGGACCGCCCGACGCTGCAGGACGACCCCCGCACCAGCCCCTACCTGAAGCCGCCCACGCTGGTCTCCGGCGGCGGCGGGCTGGTCTCGACGGCGGCCGACTACCTGCGCTTCTCGCGCATGCTGCTGCAAGGCGGCGAACTCGATGGCGTGCGCCTGCTCGGCCCCAAGACGCTGGCGCTGATGACCGCCAACCACCTTCCGGGCGGGCAGGACATTCCACGCCTGTCGCGGTCGATGTTCAGCGAAGCCACCTACGATGGCGTGGGCTTCGGCCTCGGCTTCGCCACCACGGTCACCCCCGCGAGCACGCTGATGCCAGGCAGTGCCGGCGATTTCTTCTGGGGCGGCGCCGCCAGTACCTTCTTCTGGGTCGATCCCCAGGAAGACCTGATCGGCGTGTTCCTGACGCAGTTGCTGCCGTCGTCTGCATTCCCCGTGCGGCGTCAGTTGCGTACACTGGTCTACAGCGCCATCACCGAGCCCGGCCCGGCGGCTCGCGGCAGGGGCGCCTAAGCCACCGCAGCCCCCTAAGCCGCCCTAAGCCACCCTAAGGCGCCCTAAGCCACCCTAAGCCACCCCCGCGCGCAACTCGGCCCGCACCGAGTGCGCGCGCCGGTGCGCCCCGGGCGGCAGGCCGGTGTGCTTGCGCACCACGGACCGGAACGCCGACATGTCCTGATAGCCGCACTGCTCGGCAATCGCGGTCAGGCTCAGGGTGGTCACTTCCAGCAGATGGCAGGCGCGTTCCGCGCGCAGCTTGTGCAGGAACTGCAACGGCGACATCCCCACGGATTTCATGAAGTGCCGCAGCAGCGTGCGCTCGCTGGTGGCCGCCACGGCCGCCAGCCGCGTCAGGTCGTAGGGCTCGGCCAGATGTTGTTGCAGGTGCCGGCGGGCGCGTAGCACCACGCTTTCTCGGGGCGCGTCGCCAGCGCGGAGCCAGATCTTCAGCGCCGCGCCGCGCTCGGGCTGGTCCAGCAGGGTATTGCCGACGGTGCGCGCCAGCGCGTCGCCGGCCATGCGCGCCACGGCCCGCTGCATCAGGGCGTGGATCTGCTCCATCGCCCGCGCGCTGAGCAGGTTGCCGCTCTCCACAATGGCCTGATCCGCCGGCAGCCGCCGCGCCGGCTCCCCGGCACGCATCCAGTTGGCAATCAGCCACGGCACCGCCAGCCGCCACGGCTTGGGCAAGGTCAGGCCGACCAGCAGCGCCACCGCCGTGAACGGCGCCACCAGCAGCGCGCCGTTGGCCGCTGCCGCCGCAATGGCCGCGCGCTCGGCATCGATCTGGGACAGCAGCAGTTCCAGCCCGGCAATATGGTCGAACAGCGGCGGGCCGATCACCACCATGCTGTCGCTGTCGGCCTGCGCCAGGGCGTCCAGCCCGACTACCTCGGCCCGTATGACCTCGGCGGCGGCGCGCCAGCGTTCCGGCTCGGCCGCCGCGAGCCGCCACTGGAACGGCGTGGCGTGGCCGCGCCGCCGTGGCTGCATGGAGGCCAGCGTGTTCGCGATCATCAGCGTATCGGCGGCCACGGCCAGCGTGGAGACCGCCACGGCGGGATAGCAGAGCAGATAGACGACGGTCATCGGGGCGGGGGGGGGCGGGGGCGGCGCCGCATGGCGGCATTGCCACCAATTCTGGCGAGATTCCCCCTACCTGTCATGCCCCGATTTACCCGACCATTGCCCACGCGGCACCCAGAACAATCACAAGAATGGAGAGAGACAGATGAAGCATCGCATTGCGCGAGGCGCGACCACGCTCGCCACGCTGGCGTTGGCAGCCACCGCGCTGACCGGCTGCGCCACCGGCGGCGGATATGGCAGCGGATATGGCAGCGGATACGGCAGCGGATACGGCAGCGAGCAGGGCCTGAGCGCGGAGATCCGGCGCACGTCGTACGGCATTCCGCACATCCGTGCCAACGACTACGCCGGCGTGGCGTTCGGCATGGCCTACGCCTACGCGCAGGACAACGTCTGCCTGATGGCCGACCAGCTCGTCACGGTCAGCGGCGAACGCGCCGCCGTGTTCGGGCCGGACCAGACCACCGAGGTCTCGTTCAAGCGCCTGCGCAACGGCGACGCCGACGCCTTCTTCCGCGCGATTCTGGACGATGAGGCCCTGCAGGCCGGCATGGCCAAGCAGTCGCCTGAGGCGCGCGAACTGCTGCGCGGCTACATCGCCGGCTACAACCGCTATCTGCGCGACACCCCGCCAGCGCAGCGCCCCGCCGCGTGCCGCAATGCCGCGTGGGTGCGGCCCGTCACCGCGCTGGACATGGCGCGCCTGGCCGAGGAAAAGAGCATCCAGGCCAGCGCCGGCGCGCTCGCGGCCGGCATTCTGGCCGCCGCGCCGCCCGCCGCCGGCAAGGCTGCGGCGGCCTTGTCCGATAAGCTCGACGTGGCGGCGATCGATGTCGAGGCCGTCAACCGCGACCTCCAGCTGCTCGATCCGCCCATCGGCAGCAACGGCTGGGCCTTCGGCAAGGCCGCCACGGCCAACGGGCGCGGCCTGCTGCTCGGCAATCCGCACTTTCCGTGGACCACCACCAACCGCTTTTTCGAAGCCCACCTGACCGTCCCGGGCAAGCTGGACGTGATGGGCGCGTCGATTGCGTCCTTCCCCATCATCAGCATCGGCTTCAACAAGGACGTGGCGTGGACCCACACGGTGTCCACCGCGCGCCGTTTCACGCTGTTCGAACTGAAGCTGGCCGAAGGCGACCCGACCACCTACCTGATCGACGGCAAGCCGCACAAGATGACCACGAAGACGGTGCGCTACGACGTGCGCCAGCCTGACGGCACGCTGGCGGCGCGCACGCACACCTTCTATATGACCGAGTACGGCCCGGTGGTGGCGATGCCGGCCGCCGGCCTGCCGTGGACTGCCCAGCGCGCCTACACGCTGCGCGACGCCAACCGCAACAACATGCGCGCCATCGACACATGGCTGGACATTGCCCGCGCCGGCAATGTGGGCGACGTCCGCCAGGCCATCGGCAATCTCGGCATCCCCTGGGTCAATACGATCGCCACGGACCGCCATGGCCGCGCGCTGTTCGCCGATGTGTCGGTCACGCCGAACGTCTCGGCGACGATGCTCGGCCAGTGCGCGCCGGCCGGCGATGGCGCCGCGCTGGCGAAAAAGCTGCTTGTGGGTACCGGCATGGTGTTGCTGGATGGCTCGCGCGCCGCGTGCAACTGGACCGTGGACGCTGCCTCGCCGGTGCCGGGCCTCGTGCCGCCATCGGCCATGCCCGTGCTGGAGCGCGACGACTTCGTGGCCAACAGCAACGACAGCTCCTGGCTGACCAACCCGGCGCAGAAGCTGGAGGGCTTCTCGCCAGTGCTCGGGCCGCAGGGCGTGCCGCAGCGGCTGCGCACGCGGGTGGGCCTGATGGAGATCGGCAAGCGGCTTTCGGGCGTGGATGGCCTGCCCGGCAACCGCTTCGACGTGCCGAGCCTGCAGGCCGTGCTGTTCCGGGACCGCAACCTGGCGGCCGAAATCGTGCTGGACGACCTGCTGCGCGCCTGCGCCGGCAAGGCGGCCCAGGCCGATGCCGATCTGCGCGATGGCTGCGCGGCGCTGGGCAAGTGGGACCGCCGCAGCAATGTGGAGAGCCGGGCGGCGCCGCTGTTCCGCGAGTTCTGGATGCGCGCGCACACCATCCCCAACGTCTATGCCGTGGCGTTCAATGCGGCGGACCCGGTCAACACGCCGCGCGGCCTGCGCATGCAGGACGGCACGGTGGGGCCGGCGGTGTTCAAGGCGCTCAAGGATGCGGTCGGGGCCATGCACACGGCTGGATTTGCGCTTGATGCGCCACTTGGCGAGGTTCAGGCCGCGATTTCGCCGGCAGGCCGCATCGCGCTCCACGGCGGGGAGGAGTACGAGGGCGTGCTGAACAAGCTGACCAGCCAGCCGGTGTCGGCGCAGGGCCTGCACGTCTACTTCGGCACCAGCTACGTCCAGACCGTGGGGTTCGATGACCACGGCCCGGTAGCGCAGGCGCTGCTGGTCTATGGCCAGTCGGTCGACCCGAACTCGCCCCACGCCTGGGACCAGATGCGGGAGTTCTCGGCCAAACGCTGGATTTCCCTGCCGTTCACGGAACAGGCGATTGCGGCGGACCCGCAGTTCACCGTGGTGAAGCTGAGCCAATAAAGTCGGCACTGCATCACCCGTATCTGCCAACACCCCGCCCGGTTCACGCCGGGCGGCTTTTTTTGCGGCGGTGCCGCATCCGACCTTGCGTTTTGTATCGATCGCTCTATAATCCGTTCCATACCGACCGATACAAAACGGAATCCGTCATGGCAAGACCCCGGCAATTCGACGCGGCAGCCGCGCTGGCCGCCGCCCAGAACACCTTTCTGGACAAGGGCTACCAGGCCACGTCCACGCGTGAGCTGACGCAGGCCATGGGCCTGACCCAGCCCAGCCTCTACAACGCGTTTGGCGACAAGCGCTCGCTGTTCCTGCTGGCGCTGGATGACTACCTGAACAAGTCGCTCCGTGCCCGCATTGCGCGGGCGGAGGCAAACCATCCGCCGGCGCAGGCCATTGCCGCGTTCTTCGGCGAAAGTGTGGAGCGCGCGCTGGCTGACCCCCAGCATCGCGGCTGCATGCTGATCAATGCTTCGCTGGATGCCTCGTCCGACGACCCGGCGCTGCGCGAGGTGGTGGCCGAGGAACTGGACGATCTACGGGCGTTCTTCGAACGTTCCGTGCGCGCCGCACAGGCCGCCGGCACGCTGGATGCCGGCTTTGTCCCCGAGGACGTGGCCGCCAACCTGCTGGCCGTGCAGGTGGGCTTGCGCGTGCTGTCGCGCGTGATGCCCGAGCGCGCACTGCTGGAGGCGATGGTGCGGCAGGCGTTGTCCATGCTGAACCTGCCATCCATGCCCCCGCCATCGTGTTGATGCTGATCCGCTGAGGGCCCCCGGCCCGCCTCGCAATCCCCCCCTGATTTATCCGCCAACGGGCTGCCGGCGCAGCGCGGGGGCGGCGTTCGTCCCCAAGGAGTTCCGTCATGTCCCAAGATGCCGCCACGGCACCACCACCCACTGCGATCCGGTCCCCGGGCAATGCCGCTGGCACGGGCCGCGCGCTCGATGCCCGGGCCCTTTATGCCGCGCTGGCCGGTCTCTGCGCGAGCCTGGTCGCCATCGGCCTCGCACGCTTTGCCTATACGCCGCTGATTCCCCCGCTGATCGACGCGCACTGGTTTACGGCCGCCGATACGGTCACGCTCAGCGCCGCCAACTTCGCGGGCTACTTCGCCGGCGCGCTGTTTGGCCGGCCGATCGCGGCGCGGCTGTCCAACCGCCATGCGCTGCGCTGGCTGATGGTGGCCGCCACGGCGGCGTTCTTCGCCTGCGCGTTCCCGGTCTCGACGAGCTGGTACTTCGTCTGGCGCTTCCTGTCCGGGCTGTCCGGCGGCGCCATCATGGTGCTCGTGGCGACGGCCATCCTGCCCCATATCGCCCCGGCGCGGCGCGGTTTCGTCAGCGGCATGATCTTTCTCGGCCTGGGGCTGGGCATCGCGGCATCCGGCACGCTGGTGCCGGCACTGCTGACGCTGGGGCTGCGCGAGACGTGGCTCGGCCTTGGCGCGCTGGCGCTGGTGCTGACGGCGTTGAGCTGGTTCGGCTGGCCCGCCACCGATGCGCCGGCTGGCACGCCGACCCCGCCCGCCGGGCATCCCGAAATTGGTGCAGCGCTGCGCGCCGAGCGGCCCACGCTGCGGCTGCTGAGCCTGCAATACGCGGCCAACGCGCTGGGGCTCGTGCCGGCGATGGTGCTGCTGGTGGATTACGTGGCGCGCGGGCTGGGGCAGGGCCCCAACGTGGGCGCCGGCTACTGGGTGCTCTATGGTGTGGCCGCCATCGCCGGGCCGCTGGTCTCCGGCTTTTTGGGTGACCGCATGGGCTTCCGCAACGCCTACCGGCTGGCGCTGCTGCTCCAGGCCCTGGCCGTGGGGGCGCTGGCGCTGTGGGACGGCCCCGTGGTCATCGTGGCGGCCACCATCGTGCTCGGCGCGTTTACGCCCGGCGTGGTGCCGCTGATGCTGGGCCGCGTGCACGACACGCTGCCGCACGACCCCAGCGCCCAACGCGCGGCATGGAGCCGCGTGACCAGCGCCTTCGCGCTGTTCCAGGTGCTGGCCGGCTATGGCTACTCGTACCTGTTTGCGCACACCCACGAGAACTACGCGCTGATCTTCGCCTGCGGCGCGGTGGCCTTCATGATTGCGCTGGGGGCGGATCTGGTGCTGCGGGGACGGGTGCGATAAGGGTCGGCGGCGTTGTGCGGGCGTTGCGAGCAAGGTTTTCCGCTCGCCACTACAATCGCCAACATCGTGACACCCGCCTACGCCTGAAGGCCTCCGAAGGAACCTGTTCATGTCCCAACTTTTCACGCCCTACAAGATCGGTAATCTCGAACTTGCCAACCGCATCGCCATTGCGCCGATGTGCCAGTACTCGGCCGACGAGGGCTCGGCTACCGACTGGCACATGATTCACCTGGGCCACATGGCGCTCTCGGGTGCCGGGCTGCTGATCGTCGAGGCCACGGCGGTGTCGCCCGAGGGCCGCATCTCGCCGGACGACCTCGGCCTGTACAGCGATGCCAACGAGGCCGCGCTGGGCCGCGTGCTGGACGCGGTGCGCAAGTATTCCCCCATTGCGGTGAGCGTGCAGCTTGCGCACGCGGGCCGCAAGGCGTCGAGCCAGGCGCCCTGGGAGGGCGGTGCGCAGATCCGCCCGGACCAGCCGCGCGGCTGGCAGACCGTGGCGCCGTCGGCAGTGCCGCATGGCGCGGACGAAGTGCCGCCCCTGGCGCTGGACAAGGCCGGCATGCGCAAGATTCGTGACGATTTCGTCGCCGCAGCCAAGCGCGCCGCGCGGCTCGGCATCGACGGCATCGAGGTGCACGGCGCGCACGGCTACCTGCTGCACCAGTTCCTGTCGCCGCTGGCCAATCATCGCACCGACGAATACGGCGGCAGCCTGGAGAACCGCATGCGCTTTCCGCTGGAAGTGTTCGATGCCGTGCGCGAGGCGTTTCCCGCCGAGCGGCCCGTGTGGATGCGCGTCTCCGCCACGGACTGGGTGCCGAACGGCTGGGACATCGACGGCACGCTGGCGCTGTCCCACGCGCTCAAGGCGCGCGGGTGCGCGGCGGTGCATGTGAGCACGGGCGGCGTGTCCCCGCAGCAGGCCATCAAGCTCGGGCCGGGCTACCAGGTGCCTTACGCGCAGCGCGTGAAGGCCGAGGTGGGCCTGCCGACGCTGGCCGTGGGCCTGATCACGGAGCCCGAGCAGGCCGAGTCCATCGTCGCCAACAACGAGGCCGATGTCATCTCGATTGCGCGCGCCATGCTCTACGATCCGCGCTGGCCGTGGCACGCCGCCGCCAAGCTCGGCGCCAGCGTGGACGCCCCGAAGCAGTACTGGCGCTCCCAGCCGCGCGGGCTTGAAAAGCTGTTCCGCGACGCGCATTTCGGCCAGCGCTGAGTCCCTGACTTCCCCTTGTCCGGTCTTTCCCGGCGCGCCTGATCCATCTGATGCATCCGGCGCGCATTGCCAATCCATTCTCCGATTCCCGCTTGCCGCCTAACCTGCGCTGACGCTGGCGCACGGGGCGCCGCGCTGACGAACGTGCGGAGGCAGGGATCATGGCAGTGCTTTACGACATCAAGGTGGAGAGCGGGGCGTCGCAGTGGTATGGCGTGATCTCGGTCACGAATATCCGCTACGCCGATGGCAGCGCGGTCCGGGTCAACGACTTCCTCGGCATGGGGTTCCATTCCCCGGCATCGGTGCAGCCCACCGACTTCAATCCGCAGTTCTGGATGTGGACGCCGACCACGGCGGAGACCACGAATGACCAGATCGACAGCCAGACCTGGGACGTCACCGCCAAGCTCATTTTCGAGCTGGGCCACACCTTTGCCGCCCAGGACAAGATCAATATCGGCATCAATGGCGACCTGACCGGCCCCGGCGCGGCCGACTACCTGTCGTCTTTCGCGCTGGCCGCGGATACCCTGCCGGATACCAACGGCATCGTCAGCGTGCAGGCCAACTCGGCGCCCGATGAGCGCCTGTATTCGTCCGCCCAGACCCTGTACTTCACGCAGGGCACCCAAGTCCATGTGGAGACAGTGGCGCCGGGCACGACCACGCCGCTGGCGCTGCCGGCCGGCACGTATTCGATTACCGCCAGCCCGCTGTCGAACCACGCCGGCACGGTCGTGTCCACGGCCCACGTGCAGCCGTCGACCGTCACGGTCACGCCCGGCAGCAATGCGGTCATCATGGTGGTCTATGACCCGGCGAAGTACACCGCCGCGCTCGATGTGTCGATTGGCGATATTCCCGTGCTGGCCGACGAACTGCTCGACGTCACGGTGATTGCCCGCAACTCCATCGACACGCTCGCCGCATTCTCGAGTCCGCCGGGGCATCTCACGCAGCTGCGCGGGCTGCCGCTGGTTGGCGTGGTCGACATCAGCGTGGCGAGCATCGCGGTGAACAATGTTCGCCACACGTTCCCGTCCCAGCACCGTTCGCTCGATACCAAGCTCGAGTTCGTCGCGTTCACGGCCGCCGACATGCAGTCCACGGTGGTCAACACCACCGGCTTCGTCACGCTGCCGGTCGTCATCACCTCGGACGTGACCGTCAATGCGCCGCTGGACGTGCGCCTGGTGGCGCCGAACATGAGCTATCACCAGACCTTTCACCTCGTGGCGGGCACGCATAGCTACAACCTCGCCGTGCCCGTGCAGCCGCAGGCGTACACCGTGGAGGTGTCGGACTTCATCTACGACGGTGTGGTGTACAACACGCAGACGGCTGACTACCTCGTCGTGCTGTCCACGGGCAAGGCGCAGCTGCATATCGACGTCTCGCAGGGCGCCAACCTCAAGGTGCGCGGCTTCCCCGATTTCCTGAGCTTCGGCGGCTGCGCCGACCTGACGCCCGGCAATGCGGTGGACTTCGTCGCGGCGCGCGCGTCGTCGGTGTTCAAGTACGCGGGCTTCGACGGGGCCGGCGATCCCGGCCAGTACCTGACCGACGATGCGCAGACCACGCGCACCATCCTGCTGGCGCGCGATGTGGAGCAGCAGATTGGCGGCGGCCACCAGGTGCTGCCGGTGATGGTGTCCTATACCTGCAACCTGTCCCTCGGGGACACGCCCACGCAACTCGCCAACACGCAGGGCCTGGCCCACAGCTTCGGCAACCTCATCCTGTCGCTGAATTTGGCGAAGGAACACACGGATGTCGACCATCCGGTGCCGTGCGGCTTCGTCGTCAACCCGGACTTCCTCGGCGCCTGCCAGCAGGGCGGATTCGCGCCGGACTACGCCATGCCCGTGCGCGAGCCGCTGCGGCAGGCCCTGGCCCACTGGAAGGTCGTCGCCACGATTCCGCAGAACATCGAAGAGAACATCCGGGGCTACGTGGCGGCCGTGAACTGGCTGATCCGCACCGTGGCGCCGGCGGTCACCTTCGGCTGGCAGGTCAACCTGTGGGGGGTGGGGGCCTCCGAATGGATCTACTCGTCCGACGACTCCCCGAAGCGCAACGCGCGCGTTACCGCCGCCTATGTGCGGGCGCTGAAGGTCCACGAGGGCGCGTACGCACCGGACTTCCTCGCCGTGGACCGCTACGAGGCCGACGATTTCACGATCCGCGCCTATGCCAATGGCTATTGCTACTGGGTGCACGAGTGGAAGCGCTTCTTCGACTTCTGCGCCGAGCTGAGCCGCGATCTCAAGGTGCCGATCATGCCGTGGCAGGTGCCGGCCAGCCATGCGCCGCTGGTGACGGACCCGGTCAACGACGACTTCGACACGCAGAACTGGGGCACGGGCGGCACCTACATCCTCGGCGATCCGGCCATCGGCACCGATTACCACAACATCAACCCGAAGATCATCGCCCTGCAGTTCCCGGACGCCTTCCACTGGGCGATGGGCACGAGCGCCAAGGACATGTTCGAGCGTTCGGTGCCGTTCGACGTCAGCGCCCCGGCCTATGGCGACTTCCCGTATCGCGGCATCTTCACGCTGCTGCTGGGCGGCGGCGCCACCACGGGCATCATCTCGACGGTGGGCGATGACACGTCCTTCGTGCGCGACAAGCTGAACGCGTACATGGACCACCCGATCCCGTTCGGCAACGACCCGGCGTCGCTGGGCTCGCCCCGTCCGCAGCGCCGGGTGCGGCGGCGACGCGGATTGGTGCGGTGCGGCAGATAAGGCACGCGCCATAGGCGATGAGCCAGGCGCGGCACGAGCAGGGATTTCCATGATTGTCACGACCCGGTGAAGTGACGACCATGGGCCTCAATAGATTGCGTTGGGCAGTACCGCGGGCGCCCCGATTCGAGCCAGCCCGCCATCACAGAAGTAGTCGAAGAACGAACTCTGGGAGACATCCATGCAAGTCTATGACGGCCTTGTTTTTGCCTGCGCCATGATGCTGATCTGCGCCTACACGTATCTGGGCGTGCAGTCGCAGAGCCTGGCGCTCAAGTACGGCTCTCCGGCCATCGTCGGCGTGCTGACGATCGCTTACGCGCTGCTGCCGATGCGGATGGTCGGCTGACCCTCCGCATCGCCTCTTCCTCCGGTTCTGGCTGACGCTAGCGTAGCGACAGCCAGATCGCCTTTGGCTCCGTGAAGTTCTCGATGGCGGCGTCGCCGTGCTCGCGCCCCAGGCCCGAGTCGCCCGACCCGCCCCACGGCAGCCGCACGTCCGTATAGCCATAGGTGTTGATCCACACGGTGCCCGCGCGCAGTTCGCCGGCCACCTTGTGCACGCGCGCGATGTCCGCGCTCCACACCCCGGCGGCCAGACTGAACGCGGTGCCGTTGGCGATGCGCACCGCATCCGCCTCATCGTCGAACGGGATCACGCTGGCCACCGGGCCGAAGATTTCCTCCTGCGAGATCCGCATCTCGTGCTCGACGTTGGCGAACACGGTGGGCGCCACGTAGAAGCCGCGTTCGCCGATGCGTGCGCCGCCGGTAACCGCGCTCGCGCCTTCTTTCTTGCCGATCTCCACGTAGTCCAGCACGGTCTTCATCTGCGCGGCCGAAACTACCGGGCCCATGGTCGTGCCGGGTTCGGCCGGATCGCCCACGCGGATCGCGCGGGCGCGCTCGGCCATCCGTTCGACGACTTCGTCGTAGACCTGCCGCTGCGCCAGGATGCGCGAGCCCGCCGAGCAGACCTGCCCCGCGTTGAAGAAGATGCCGGAAGCCGCCGCGCGCGTGGCGGCGTCCAGGTCGGCATCGGCAAAAATCACATTGGCGGACTTGCCGCCCAGCTCCAGCGTCACGCGCTTGAAGTTGGCCGCCGCGCCCTGCATGATGCCGCGCCCCACGCCGGGCGAGCCCGTGAAGGTCACCTTGTCGACGCCCGGATGCGCCACCAGCGCGTTGCCCACCACGCTGCCCTTGCCCGTGACGATATTGAACACGCCCGGTGGCACGCCGGCCTCGAGCGCCAGTTCGGCCACGCGCAGCGCGGAAAGCGGGGTGATCTCGGCCGGCTTGACCACCAGCGTGCAGCCGCACGCCAGCGCCGGGGCAATCTTCCACATGCCGATCATCAGCGGGAAATTCCACGGCACGATGGCCGCCACCACGCCCACCGGCTCGCGCACGGTGTAGGTCAGCGCGTCGTTGCGGGCGGGAATCACCTGGCCGTTGATCTTGTCGCACCAGCCGGCGTAGTAGCGCACGGTGTCGATGGCGGCCGGCACGTCCTGGCGCCGCACACCGGCCAGCGGCTTGCCGGCGTCCTGGCTTTCCAGTTGCACCAGTTCCTCGGCATGGGCCTCCAGCAGGTCGGCGAAGCGGTAGAGAATGCGCCCGCGCTCGGCGGCACGCATGCCGTTCCAGACCTTCAGTGCGGCGCGTGCGGCCTGCACGGCGCGGTCCACATCGGCGGCATTGCCCTGCGCCACGCGGGCGATGGGTGCCTCGGTGGCGGGATTGATGTCAGTGGAGTATTCGCCACTTCCGGGCGGCACACGCTGGCCGTCGATCAGCAGATCATGGGTCGGCAGGTCGCCGGATGGGGACAAAGGCATGCAAGGCTCCTCGCTGCTGGGTCATTGTTGGGGATGACGTGCGCGTTGGCCGGACGAGCTGCGGTGCCGGGCCCGCTTCTGCCTTGCAGTGTGGTGGGGGTGCTGATCTAAGTCCAATTAATAGGACTGATTCATTCATGCTTTTAATGCATGAATAGGGGTGGCGCTTATTGTTCCGTCCGCGACCATTCACCCGGGTCGATTTCCACCCAGCGGGTGTCGCGCAGCAGCGCGCTGATGGCCGCGTGGAGCTCGCCTGGCACCACGGGTTTGTGGAGCAGGGCCGTGCCCCCGGCATGGGCATGCCGCAGGCGGTCGGCGGCGGTGTCGCCGGTGATGATGATGGCCGGTAGCGCGCGGCCCACGCGCTCGCGGATGGCCGCCATGGCTTCCTGCCCGGTGCGATGGCCGCGCAGGCGGTAATCGGCCAGGATCAGGTCCGGGGTGAAGGCGTCCAGCGTGGCCAGCGCCTCCTCCTCGCTCTCGGCGGTGCGGCAGTGGCAGTGCCAGACCGCCAGCAGCCCGGCCATGGCCTCACGGATGGCCGGATCGTCGTCGATCACCAGCACGCGCAGCCCATTCAACCGCATCGCGGCACGCGGATGGGCCACCTCCTCGGGCGCTGTCCAGGCCAGCGGTAGCCGCAGCCGGAACACCGACCCGCGCCCGGGCGCGGAGGCCAGCGTCACGCGCGTCTGCATCGTGCGCGCCAGCCCTTCGACGATGGCCAGCCCCAACCCCAGCCCCTTGCGCTGGTCGCGCTCAGGATTCCCGAGCTGGTGGAACTCGCGGAAGATGTCCCGGTGCTGCGCGGCCGGAATGCCGATGCCGGTGTCCCAGACCTCCACCGACACATGGAAGCGGCGTGTGCGGCAGGCCACCAGCACGCCGCCCGTGCGCGTGTAGCGGATGGCGTTGGCGATCAGGTTGCGCAGGATCAGCTCCACCAGCGTGGGGTCGCCGAACAGCGTGGCGGTGGTGTCGCGCGTGCGGTAGACCAGCCCGCGCGCATTGGCCTGCGGCGCGAACTCGTTCTCAAGCTTGTACAGCAGCGGTTGCAGGCGGAACGGGCGCGGCCGGGGCGTGATCACGCCCGCTTCCAGCTTGGAGAAATCGAGCAGCGTGTTCAGCATCTCCCGGGCCGCGCCGGACGAGGCTTCGATATGGGCCAGCAGCTGGCGCTGGTGCTCATCGAGCTGCGTGCGGCCCAGCGAGACCAGGAACAGCCCCAGCGCGTGCAGCGGCTGGCGCAGGTCGTGGCTGGCCGAGGCCAGGAACACCGACTTCGCCCGGTTGGCTTCC
Source organism: Cupriavidus campinensis (assembly GCF_905397395.1). Lineage (GTDB taxonomy): Bacteria > Pseudomonadota > Gammaproteobacteria > Burkholderiales > Burkholderiaceae > Cupriavidus > Cupriavidus campinensis. The sequence goes on along the minus strand of NZ_CAJPVH010000005.1, from coordinate 5,662 downwards.
TCGGCCTCGCGCTGGGCGTGGCCGGCGCGCGCGGTCTGGTCGCGCAACTGCGAAATCAGTTCGACGTTCTCGAAGCGCAGCGTAATGGCATGGCGCGCCACGCGCGCGTAGTTGCGCGCGAAGATCATCAGCACCACCAGATAGAGCGGCGTGCCGAGGAACATCGGCAGGTAGGCGATATCGCCCGTGGCCAGGAAGACCATCCAGACCGGCACAATCGACGGGATGAAGAAGCCCACCGCCACCGGCAGGCAGGCGGAGAACACCGCCAGCGCCGCCGCGCTCATCCCGGCAATCAGCGACAGCACGCAGATCACCACGGCCGGGGAGCGGATATCGAGGTAGAGCCAGGCCACCAGCCCCCACAGGCTGCCGATCAGCACCAGCATTGCGGTCATGACGCGCGCGTAGCGGCCCGAGCCGGACTCGGTGAGCCGGTTCGGCACCGCCAGCCGGCCAAAATAGGCCGCCGCGCAGGCCACGGTCATGGCCGTGGCCCAGGGCAGGGCGCCGGGGTGCCCGCCGGTGATGGTCAGCCCGCTGGCCAGGATCAGCGCGGCCAGCGCGCAGCCCAGCATGGCGATGCCGAAACTCTGGTCGATCAGCTCCATCTGCGCCGTCAGCAGGCGCGGCTCGTCGTAGCGCGGGAGCAGGCCGAAGGAAGTCGATGTCATGCGAATGCCGGCGGGCAGTCAGCGTTGCGCCTGCACCAGCCCGCGGCGCTGGGCTTCGAGGATGGCTTCCACGCGGCTGACCACGCCCAGGTGGTCGAGAATGGCCGCCACATGCACGCGCACGGTGTTCTCGGACAGCCCGAGGTGATAGGCGATGACCTTGTTCGAGCGCCCCAGGTTGAGTTGCCCAAGCACCTCCAGCTGGCGCGGCGTGAGCTGGCTCGGCGCATAAGACGCGGCCTGCGGGGCGCCATTCAGCCCGTTCAGGCCATCGAGGCAGCCGCCGTTGCCTTCCGTGGCGAAGTGCGTGCCGCCGGCGAGGCAGCAGGCAATCGCGTCCTCGATCTCGCGCGCATCGGCAGACTTGGGCAGGAATCCGGCAATGTCCTTGCGCGCCTCGGCCGGAATGGCGTCCAGCCCGGAGGTGCCCGAGACGATCAGGAACCTGGCCACGGTAAAGTGACGTTTAAGTACCTTCACGCCCTCGATCCCGTTCAGCCCCGGCATCTGGATGTCCAGCAGGACGATGTCCACCGGCTTCTCACCGTGCTGCGCCACGGCCTCCATCACGGAACCGGCCTCGATGATCGTATCCACGCTCGGGCTGTCAGCGAGCAACAGCTTGAGCCCGGTGCGGAACAGGGTGTGGTCATCGATCAGCAGCAGGCGGGCACGGGGCATGGAGGGCAGGGGGCGGGGGAGGAAACGATTGGACTCGATTCCGGCCAGCTTGTCCATGCGGGGCGTTGCGCAGACGCCCGGCTAGTCCGGAAAGATTATTGGCACTCGCATGCTGGGGTGCGAGGATCGCCACGTGGACGAATTCCGCGACTTGTCCATACCACTTTGGATACCCACTCCCTCCCGGCAGTGGGTATTTTTTTGGGCTTTTGCTTGTCGACGGTGTGCGGGGCTGGGCTTAAGCCGGCAGCAGTCCCGCCGCGCGATAGCTTTCAAGCAACGCGTCGTAGAGCGTGATATCCGACCGGCTGCGCGCCATGAGTTGGGCGCCGGCAATCGCGGCGAAGATGGCGCGGGCCCGGCGCTCGGTCTCATCGGCATCCACAAGGGAAGCGGCAGACAGGGCTTTGCCGAGCCAGGCCACATTGACGTCGGCGAAACGCTGAACCTCGTCCTTCACCGGCTGGGGCAGGTCGTCGTACTCGGCGCCCATGAAGCTGCAAAGACAAATGCGGTTCTCGTTTTCCAGCGACTTGCGGAATGTATTGGGATATTGCCGCAGCCACGCCAGCGGGTCGTTCAGTTCCTTCCACATGGCCTCCAGCAGCGCCGCCGAGTCCTCCCAATAGCGCTTGGCCACCGCCGCGGCGAGATCCGCCTTGCTTGGGAAGTGGTGATAGATGCTGGCGGCCTTGATGCCGACGTCTTCAGCCAGGTCGCGGATGCTGAGCCCGCCATAGCCATGTGCCTGCGCGATTCTCGTGGCCGCAGCCAGGATCTTGTCAGCCGAGTTTGTGCCTGCGGGGTTCTTCACTGGTTTGCCTGGACGAGAATTTGATGTTGACGGAGCCGATTATAACTCCTAGAGTTCAGCCTAACAAACGTTAGGTAGGTGGCTGGGGCCACCTTGTTCATCTGTTCACATAGAGACACACGTCATGGACTCTGAAATCTTCTATCAAGACGCCGTCAAGCTTGCCCAACTGATCCGCCAGCGGGAATTTTCTCCTGTCGAAGTGGTTCAAGCACACCTTGACCGTATCGAGGCCGTCAATCCAAGGATCAATGCGGTGGTGACCATCGCGGACGGGGCAATGGAGGCCGCCCGGGCCGCCGAGGCCGCCGTCATGGCGGGCAAGGAATTGGGCCCGCTCCACGGCGTGCCGTTCACGGCGAAAGACTCGCTCGACACGGCGGGTGTTCCGACGCAGCGTGGCTCGCCCATCTTCGCGGGCCGCACCCCAGACGTCGATGCGACCAGCGTTGCGCGCCTGAAAGCGGCCGGTGGCATTCTGCTGGCGAAGACGAATCTTCCCGAGTTTTCCTACTGGATCGAAAGCGACAACCTGTTATCCGGTCGGTCGAACAATCCTTGGAATCTTGAGCGCACGCCAGGGGGCTCGAGCGGCGGCGAGTCGGCTGCCATCGCCGCGGGCATGTCTCCGCTAGGCCTGGGCACCGATCTGGCGATCTCCGTGCGCGGGCCGGCGGCACAAACGGGCATCACGTCGCTGAAGGCCACCCACGGGCGCATTCCGATGACGGGTATCTGGCCACGAGCGCCGCGTCGATTCTGGCACGTAGGGCCGATGGCGCGCAGTGTTCGCGACATCGCGCTTGCTTACTCGCTCTTGACGGGGCCCGATGGTGCGGATGCCTTCGCTTCGAGCACCGTGTCGTTTGATGCGGGCGTGGGCCGCTCGCCCGCCCGACCCGTTCGAGTGGGCTGGCTTGTGGAGCCCGGTTTCGGGCCAATCGATCCCGAGGTGGCCGCAACGGTGCAAGCTGCCGCAGAGGCGCTTGCGGGCGTCGGATGCATCGTGGAGCCGGTGCGCATTCCCGCGCTGGAGCGGGACTTTGCCCTCGACGTCTTCAATCGCCTCCACGTCATGGAGATGAAGCCCGCATTCCTGGAGGCTACCGCTGGCCGGCGCGACGATGAACTCTACGTGATGGCCCGGACGATGCTCGCCACACCCGACACGTCCATGAAGGACTACATCGAGGCCGAGCAGGCTGCGGAGCGGCTGCGCGACGGTTTCGCTGACTATTTCCAGCGGTTCGATGCGTTGCTCACGCCCGTGTTGCCGATTCCGGCGCACAAGCATGGCGTCTCGACATTCCTCATCAATGGCCAAACCGTCGACGCCACCTATCTGCAGGGAGCAACCGTGCCCCTGAACCTGACCGGCCTTCCGGGATTGTCAATTCGGTTCGGATCAAGCCACGACGGCATGCCGATCAACGTTCAATTGGTATCCAGTTGGCAGGCCGAGTCGACGATTCTTCATCTCGCCGGCCTGCTGGAAAGTGCGAGCCAATTCCACGGTCTTCGCCCAGCCCTCTGAACGAACGAGACGCCGCTCGGATGCCGACGTCCCACGTGGCGCACTGAGCGTGTTGCAGGCTCAGCCTGTGGCATCCTCGAGCGCCGCCTGGTATTGGCCCAGGCAGGCCATGCCGTTCAGGCGGGAGCGTTGCAACAGGGCCCGTTGTGCGAGTGCCGCGTTGCCTGCCTCGCCTCTCCACGCCAGCAGCGCCGGTTCCTGCAAGGCGCGCCCGTACGAAAACGACAGCCGCCAGGGCAGCGGGGCGAGTCGGTTCATCGCATCGAGATTGGCGGTGGCTTCGGAGGGTGTCTGGCCGCCGGACAGGAAGAAAACGCCCGGCACCGCCGCCGGCACCGTGCGCCTGAGCACCTGCACGGTATGCATGGCGACTTCGGCCGCTGCAGTACGCCCGCACGCCTTGCCGGGCAGCACCATGCTCGGTTTCAGCAGCATGTGCTCGAGCACCACCGCGTGCCGGTGCAAGGCGTGGAAGACTTCGTGCAGCACGGCCTCGGACACCTCGGCGCAACGCGCCATGGTGTGCGCGCCGTCCATCAGCACCTCGGGCTCGACGATCGGCACCACGCCCGCTTCCTGGCAGATCGCGGCATAGCGCGCCAGCACGTCCGCGTTCGCTGCGATGGCGAGCCGGCCGGGCAGTGTGTCCGAGACGTTGTACACCGCGCGCCACTTAGCGAAGCGCGCGCCCTGCTGGCGATAGCCTGCGAGCCGCTTCGCCAGCCCATCGAGGCCCTCGGTGATCTCGTCCCCGGGTGCGTGGGCGAGCGCCAGCTTGCCCTTGTCCACCTTGATGCCGGGCACGATGCCCTGGCGCGCCGCCATCTCCGGTAACGGTGTGCCATCGTCGGCGCGCTGCCCCAGCGTTTCCTCGTACAGGATCACGCCACTGATGAACTCGCCGAGCCCCGGCGTGGACAAGAGCAGGCTGCGCCACGCGCGGCGCGTCTCCTCGCTCGATGGGACACCGATGTGCTCGAACCGCTTGGCGATCGTTGGCCCGCTTTCGTCGGCAGCCAGAAGGCCTTTGCCGGCCTGAACCAGCGCATCCATGGTGCGTTGCAATTCGCTTTTTGTATCCATGATGTGCTCCGGGACGCGTGGCATGAGCCCCCACGGCATGGGGTTGTGCTCTTCAGGCGCCTATAAATGTAGGAGACGGCCACGTGTTTGTGAACGATTCACGGAATCCATCTGGCCGGTGGTTGCCGTCAACGGTCAGTCGCCAGAAGCGCCATGTCCTTCCTCACACTGGTCTTCAATGGACGAGCCCGGTTCGCCATGAGGCGTGTTCACATTCTTTTGGCGACTTTGGGGTTGGCTGCCTGCGTGTCTACTGGCGTCGATGTGAAGCAGGAACAGTTGTCGCACTTCATGATCGGCTTCTCCACGCTCGACGACATTACCGGGCAGCTCGGAAATCCGACCTGGCGGGCATCCCTAAGCAGCGGCTCGACGGTCCTGATCTATTCGTTTGCCAGCTCCAGGCCACATCCCGAGAGCTTTCTGCCGTTCATTGGCCCTCTGTTCTCAGGCGGCGAGATTCGGTCGGTGATGGTCCTTTTCGAATTCGACCAAAACGGCGTCCTCCGGAGTCACGGGAGGACGACATCCAGTAGTGTTTCAGGATGGAGCGTGCTGCCGCCCGGGACCCTGCCGTAGGGAAATACCGGGCAGGGGCACAAGAGTGCGTCGCCAGAATGCGTACTGCGGCGCACACCTCCTGCCAGCCAAGATTCAAAGGTCGGCACGGCAGTTTTTGTGCGGGGGCTGGTCGATTGATTCGGCAGCGGGGCGGTTGAAAAGCGCGGCCCCACGGCGAAACCAGTCCGTAGTAACGGGCCGCTACCGACCCATAGCGGCCTGCCGGGTTTCTCCGAATCGGACAATCAGACTGCCTCGTTGAAGAGTCGTTTGTGAGGTGTGGGGAACCATCTTCCTTGTCGCCGCGCTCAAGAA
>NZ_CAJPVH010000004.1 GCF_905397395.1 Cupriavidus campinensis | reverse complement strand
GTCGGAAATCGCCAGGAAGCCCGCCAGTTCGCCGCGCCGGATGGCCGGCGCCAGCGCGGCCTTGACGGCCTCCTCGCGCGCCAGCACCTCGTCCGGCGTGGCGCCGCGCACCAGCACGAATTGCGCGGGGCTCGGCGTGCCGAGCAGGCGGCCGGTGAGGCGCTGCGCCTCGATCAGCGCCGGCGGTGAGCTTTGCAGCTGGCGCACGTCATCGACAATCCGCAGCTGCCAGATCCCCGGCACGATAAACAGGGCCAGCGCCCCAAGCGCCAGCGCCGTGCGCCGGTCCGCGCGCACGCGCGGCCAGCGGGCGAGGCTCTCGGCCAGCCAGTTCGACACCCGCGTGGGCCGCAGCGCGCCCCGGTCCAGCAGCGGGAACCAGAGCACCACGGTCAGGAAGGCGGCGACCAGCCCCACCGCCGAAAACAGCGCCATCTGGCGCAGCCCCGGGAACGGCGCGATGCCGAGCGCCAGATACGCCACCACGCTCGTTGCCAGCGCCAGCGCCATGCCGGGCAGCAGGTGGCGCATGACCGATGGCGGCGTGGCGCGCGGCAGCGCCTGCCGCGAGACGAAGTAATGGATGCCGAAGTCCTCCGCCACGCCCACCAGACTGGCGCCGAACACCAGCGTAATCAGGTGCACGCGGTCGAAGACGATGGCCGTGGCCGAGATCGCCGCCGCCGTGCCGATGGCCAGCGACAGCCCCACCAGCACGATCGGCCGCAGCGAGCGGAACGCCAGCCAGACCAGCAGCAGCACCGCCGCCAGCGAGCCCCAGCCGATCACGTTCATTTCGAAATTCGCCTGCGCGGCGGCGGCCTCCGCGTGCAGCGGAATGCCGGCGGCCACCACGCGCACATCGGCATCGCCCTGCCGCGCGGCGGCCCCGGCGGTGCGCAGGAGGTCGCTGTAATCGGTACTGCCGCTGACCGAGAACGCCGGCTTGGTGATGTGGTACGTCAGCAGCACCCATTCCTTGCCATCGCCGGACAAGGCGGCCAGCCCGTCGCGCTCCTGCACGCGCGTCACGGCGGCGCGGGAGAGCCACCAGTCCTGCCACAGCCCCAGCGGATCGGCCGCCCAGTCGGTCAGGCGCGGCCCGGTGGAGAGCTGGTAGAGGCGCGTCAGCGCCTGCTGGGCGAGCTGATCCGGATTTCCTTGCTGCAACTGCTGGCGCTGCGCATCGGTCAGCAGGTGGTCGCGCCACGGGCGATAGAAGTCGAGCGCCTTGTCGAAGTCGAACGCGGCGATCTTGTCCACCGGTTGCAGCAGCGTGCCGTCCTGCGCCGTGGCCTGGCTGAAGCGCTGCGCGGCGGCGCGCGTGCGCGCCCAGTCCGGGCTGCCGACAAGCACTACTACCTCCTGCGCCACACTGTCGGCCAGCCGGCGCAGCACGCGGTCGGCCGCCGCCGTACGTTCGCTGGTCGGCAGCAGCGCCATCACGTCCGTATCGAGCCGCGAGCCGCGCCAGAACTGCACCTGATGGGCAATCATGGCCAGCACGATCAGCAGCCAGGCGATGGCCAGCCCACGCGCCAGCCGCGTGATGCCGCCCTGCATCGCCACGCCGCCCGCCACGTTACTCAAAGCGCTGCTCCTCGGCCGGGGTCAGCTTGGCGGCGGCCGCCGGGTCGATCATGCGGACCACGGTGCTGTCGCCGCCGGCTTCCTCGAGCCGCACGTCGCGCACGAACTTGTCGCCGGCCAGCTCGATCCGCGTGAACACGCGCCGCATGCCGGCATCCTTTGGGATCAGCGTCAGCGCCCATCCGGCGCTGCCAACCAGCTTGCCAGTTACGTCGAAGCGCGCGGAGAGCCCGCGCAGGTCGCCACGCAGCACGGCAATCATCGACTCGCCCACCACGCGCATCGCGGGTTGGGATTCGGCCTGCATCTGCTGCTGCACGCTGCCGTCGGCGCCGCGCATCACCAGTTTCTCGGGCGTGACCAGCAGGCTCGACGGGAACGGCTCGCGCGTCTGCCAGACCACGCCACGGCCGCGCGTGAGCACGAAATCGCCGCGCGAGACCAGCGGATTGCTGAAGCCGGACAGCCTGCGCGTCTGCTCGAACTTGCCGCGGATGACCGGCGCGTCGGCCAGCCGTCTGGCCACCGAGGCGAGCAGGTCTTCGGCATGGGCCGGCAGCATAGCCAGCAGCGCCAGCGCGGCGCCCGCGTGCAGCATCTGGCGGCGCCTCATGACGGCACCCCCAGCTTCTCCAGCAGCACCGGCGGGCAGACGTAGAGCATCTCCTGCGTCGTCATGTCCACGGCCACCTGGATCGAGTAGCCCTTGGTCAGGCGCTGGCCAGACGCCGCGTCACGAATCTCGTAGTCGATCTTGAGCCGGTTTTCCCATTCGACGATGGTGGCGCGCACGATCATCTCCTGGCCGTAGACCAGCGGGCGCACGTACTTGACGCGCAGGTCCACCACCGGCCACGCGTAGCCGGAATCGCGCATCTGCGGGTAGTCGTAGCCGATCTGCTGGAGCAGCGCGCAGCGTGCCACCTCGAAGTAGCGCACGTAGTTGCCATGCCAGACCACGTTCATCGGGTCGAGGTCATGGAACGCCGGCGTCAGCGTGATCTCGTGGCTGATAGGTTTGGACATAGGTCTCCGGTGGGCGGCGCGGCCTAGTGCGCGTCCTGGTGCGCGTCCTGGCGACCGGTACGGACCGGATCGTCCGCCCAGAAGTCGTAGAAGTTGAACCAGTCGAATGGCGAGCGCACCAGCAGCGCCTCCAGCCATGCGGCGTAAGTCGTGGCCAGCGCGGTCAGCGCGGCGTCACGGCTCGCCCGTGGGAGCGTCACCGCGCGCGTGAGTTCCGTGAAGCGCAGCAGATGGCCGTCGCCATGGCGCACGCAGCCCATCGCGTACAGCGGGCAGTGCATCAGCCCCGCCAGCACGTATGGGCCCACCGGGAAGCGCGCCGGCGTGCCCAGGAACGGCACGCGCACGGCACGGCCGCCGTGCGCGGGCGCGCGGTCGCCGGCAATCGCCACAAATTCGCCCGCCTGCACCTTGGCCGCCAGCTCCAGCGCCGTGGCGGGCGAAATATCGTCCACCTGATAGAGCTGGAGGCCCGATTTGGGATCGAGCCGCGACAGGATCCGGTTGAAGCGCTCGGCGTGGGCGGTATGCACCAGCACGGTCAGCCGCAGCCCCTGCCGCTGGTTGGCCAGCACCCGGCACAGCTCCAGGCAGCCCATGTGCGCCGTCATGATGATGCCGCCCCGCCCGCTGGCGATCTGGTCCAGCAGCACCTGATGGCCTTCCCGCGTGACGTTGCCGAAGCGGTACTGGCCGCCGATGGACAGCAGCTTGTCCAGCAGCGTGTCGGCGAACGAGAACAGGTGGCGCAGCGTATGGCGCCACGTGGGACGCCCGCCGACCGCGCCGGCGGTGGCCTCCATGCGCGTGAGGTAGTCCATCGACGCGCGGCGCGCCAGCGGATGCGTGATCCAGTAGTAGGTGACCACCGGGTACAGCACCGCCCGGAACAGCGTGCGGCCGAAGACGCGATAGAGCCCGTACAGGCACCAGACGCCCCAGACGCACGTGGCCTCGCCGATGGTGCTCCAGTGGCGCGATGGCGTGCGGCGCGTGGCGGCGTCAGCCGTACCCCCGGCCTGTGGCTTCGCCGTGCTCATGCGGGCCTCACCTTGCGCCAGAGCAGGCGCGGCAGCCGCCACACCATGCCGAAGAACAGCCGCGTATGCATGCGCGAGATCAGCACGTTGTCTCGCCACGCCTGGAAATGCGAGACGCCATCGGACGGATACGTCACGCGCGTGGGCACGTTGACGATGCGCACGCCGCGCCAGACCAGATGCACCAGCACCTCGGTGTCGAACTCCATGCGCCGGCCCAGGTCCACCTCACGCATCAGCGCGGTCACCGCCGCCAGCGGGTAGACCCGCAGGCCGCACATCGAATCCTTGATCTGGAACGACAGCGTGTTGATCCAGACCCAGATGTGCGTCAGGTAGCGCGCATAGAGGCGCAGGCGCGGCACCGAATCGTCGTACACCGGGTGGCCGCAGATCATCGCGGCGGGCTGGGCCTGGGCGAGTGCGACGAACTGGGGAATGCAGCCGGCATCGTGCTGGCCATCGGCATCGATCTGCAGCGCGTGCGTGTAGCCGAGCCGCGCCGCTTCCGTGAACCCGGCCATGATCGCCCCGCCCTTGCCCTGATTCACGGACAGGCGGATCAGGCGGGCGCGCTCGGGATGCGCGGCGGCAATCCCGCGCAGCACCTGCTCGCAGGCCGGGCTGCTGCCGTCGTCCACGAGCAGGCACGGCAGCGGGTGCGCGAGGATGGCATCGACCATGGCGCCGATGGCGCCTTCGTGGTCATAGACCGGCACGAGCACAACCGGACGGAACGGCGTCATGGCGTATCGGGATGGGGATGGGGATGAAAGACGATCTTGCCGCTGGCGTGCGGGCCGGTATCCGACGTCAGCCGGAAGCCGAGCGAGAGCGCATCCGGCTGCCACGTCAGCGCCATCCGCACCGTGGTGCCGGGCTGGATCACGGCCTGGAACTTGAGCGTGTCCAGCCGCGCGAAGCGCTCGCGCGGGGGAATCGGCAGGCGCTGGGGCGCCAGCGCCATCACCCAGTCCACCTGGGCCACGCCCGGCACGATCGGGGTATCGGGAAAGTGGCCGTCGAAGATCGCCAGGTCATCGGTCACGTCCAGCGCGGCCGTGGCCGAGGTGGCCGAACTGGCCGAGGTGGCATCGGCCTCCAGCCAGTGCGCGGCCGGCACCGTGCGGCGGAACAGGTCGCGCAGCATGGCTTCGGTGGTCTTGCCCTGCGCGTTGCACGGCAGCGTCGGCACGAAGGCCCAGCGGCGCGGCAGCGCCACCGGGTCCACGGCATCGGCCAGATGCGCGCGCAGCGCGGCGGTCAGCGCGGCGCGGCCATGGGTGTCGAGGATGACCTGTCCGGCGTCACCCGGCACCACGGCGGCAGCCACGCGGGTGCCGACATCGAGTTCGACCATGACGACCCGCGCCTCGCGCACCAGCGGCGAGGCAGCCAGCCGCTGCTCGATCTGCGTCAGCGAGACACGCTTTTCCTCGATCTTGACGATGCGGTCGGCGCGGCCGGCCAGCACGAAGCTGTCATCCCCGGCAGGCAGCGCGCGGTCCGCGCAGACATACCAGCCGTCATCGGCCAGATGCGGCGAGCGCACGGCCAGGAAGCCGTCCTGCAGGCGCCAGGCGATGCCGGGCAGCGCGGTCCAGCGGTCTGCCTGCACGGCGCGCTGGCGCCAGGCGATGCCGCCGGTCTCGGAGCTGCCGAATACCTCGATGGGCGAGCGGCCGGTGTGGCGCAGCGCGTCGGCGGCGGCCTCGGGCGGGAGCGGCCCGCCGGACGAGAACACCGCTTGCAGCACGGGGCGCGTGGCGGGCCAGTCAAGCCCGTCGGGCATCCGCTTCAGGTGCGCCGGGCTGCTGACCAGCACCGCCGGGCGGGTGTCGCGCGCGCAGGCGCGCACCAGTTCCTCATGGAAGGCCAGCCGCGCGCCGGGCATCGGCCGTCCTGCCGCCAGCGGCCAGAGCACCGTGAACAGCAGGCCGTAGATGTGCTGGTGCGAGACCGTGCTCAGCACGCGCACATCGGCGGGCAGGCGCGCGCCGAAGGCCTGCTGGAGCGTGTGGACCTCGGCATCGAGCTGGGCCAGGCGCTTGTCGATGGCCCCGGGCTCGCCCGTGGAGCCGGAGGTGAACAGCGTCACCCACGTGTCGTGCGTGCCGAGCGGGGGCCAGCCGGCCTCCCCTTCCCCGGGCACTGACACGGGTACGGGGGCTGGCGTCAAGCCGCCCGGCAACTCGCCGGCCCAGCCATCGGCATGGCCGCGCAGCGCCGCGAGCGTCTCCGCGCGGGTATCGCCGGGCAGCACAACATGCTTGCCGGCATGCCACGCGCCGAACAGCGCGGCGGCGAAATCGGCCGTGCCCTCGAAGTACAGCGCCCAGCGCGCGCCCGGCGCCGCCGTGAAGGCTCGGCGCCACGCCGCCACGCTGGCAACGAACGCCGCCGCCTGGGCATTGCCCTGCGCGGCCCGTGCCGCCTGAGTGGTCATCACGGCACCCACGCCGGTGAAGCCCGTGAAGCCCGTGAAACTACTCAGCGCTGGCTCAGTCATGACGATTCTCCGCATGCCGCGCCATGACGCGCTGCCGCACCAGCCATTCGCCGGCGAACATCGCGCCGATCAGGCCATAGGCAATCGCGCCGTTGTACAGCGCCCAGACCCGGTCGCTGGCGGCCAGCGCGGTCACGGCGGCAACCGCGCCATTGCAGATAAAGAACACGCACCAGGCCTGCGTCACCCGGCGCGTATAGGCCACGCCGCTGGGCGGCAGGTTCGGCTCGCGCAGCCGGGCCATGCGCTCCACCAGGGAGGGCGGATGGCGCAGGCTCCAGCCGAACACGCCCAGCATCGCCACGTTCACCAGCACCGGGTAGAGCTTCAGGGGCAGCGCGTGGTCGGAGGCCAGCACGATCAGGGCCAGCCCCGCCGCGAGCACCGCCATCGCCCGCCAGCCGGCCTGGCGGCTGGTGCCGGCACGCAGCAGGGCGAGCGCCACCAGCGCCAGCGCCATCACGCGCGGCGAGAAGTGCTGCAGCCCCAGGTAGATCACCACCGGGTACGACAGCGTCAGCAGCCCCAGCCCCCACTTGCGCCAGGTCATCGGGCGTCAGGCGGTGGCCGGCGAGTCGATCAGCAGCGCAAGCGCCTGCACCACGTCCTGCACGGTGCGCACGGACTTGAACTGCTCGGGCTTGAGCGGCTTGTTCAGCATCGGCTTCAGCTTCACCAGCAGGTCAACGGCGTCGATGCTGTCGATGTCGAGGTCGTCGTACAGCCGCGCCTCGGGCGTGATGCGCTCCGGGGCAATCTCGAAGGTTTCCTCGAGAACCGCCGCCACGCGCGCGAAGATTTCGTCGTGAGTCATGATCTGGCTCCGTATAGCAGTATTGCGATTTCCTCGCGGGTTCAGGCCGGGGCCTGGCCGCGCTGCGACGCCACGAACGCCGCCAGCGCCGAAACACTGGCAAAGCGCGCGCGGATTTCCTCCTTGTCGCCATTCATGGTGATGCCGTAGCGCTTCTGCAGCGCCAGGCCCAGTTCCAGCGCGTCGATGGAATCGAGGCCCAGGCCTTCGATGAACAGCGGCGCGGTGGCGTCGATATCGTCAGCCGCCATGTCCTCGAGGGACAGCGACGAGATGATCAGTTCCTTGATTTCTTGCTCAAGCGCCTGCACGGCGGATCTCCCTGGAGAAAAACTCGGATAGTGATTGGGTCAGGTGGCGCACGGCCATGGCGTCGTCGGTGCCCGGCGCCACCCACTGTGCGGGCGGCACGTCCGGGTGCACGTCGATGACAAAGCGCGGGCGGCGCACCGGCACGTGGTACCACTTCTCGCCCTTGGTCAACGTGGGCGGTTCGCAGCGGATGACCACCGGGGTGAGCGCAAAGCCACCGCGCACGGCCACATTGGCCGCGCCGCGCTGGAGTTGCAGCGGCTGGCCCGGGCGCGTGCGCGTGCCTTCCGGAAAAATGATCAGGTTGTTGCCGGCGCGCAGCGAGGCGATGCAGTCGTCCACCATCGCCGCGCCGCTATCGTTCTGCACCCAGCCGGTGGCCAGCACCGGCCCGCGCGTGAACGGGTTGCGCGCCAGGCCGGACTTCACCACGCAGTCGGCACGGCGCGTCAGCGCCATCAGGAACACCACGTCGATCAGCGACGGATGGTTCGCCACCACCAGCATCCCCTCGCGTTGCAGCCGTTCGGCATGGCGGATTTCGTAGCCGATGACGCCAACGCTGCGCATCAGCCAGAGGAACAGCCGGAAGGCATGATGGATGACATCGCGGCACGCGCGCTGGCGGGTCTCGGTGGACCACGGCAGCAGCGAAAGCGCCGGGAACACCAGCACGCGCAGCAGCAGGCCACCCACGCCGAAGCTCGAGAAGCAGAAGCCGGTGGCACACACGCGCCAGGCGCGGTCGAGGCGTTCAACCATGGCGCTGCCACCTCCAGACTGCGCGTTCGCCGCGGTGGCGCAGCTCGGCGTCGCCGATCAGCATGAATCGCAGCACGTCCAGCGCGTGCGGCAGCACCGGATGCGCGGTGTCGGGGTCCGCCGCCTCGCGCACATGGTCGATGTCGAGCCGGAACACCGGCTCGCCCGGACGCGGCTTACCGATGCGCCAGGCCCAGCCGAACAGGCAGCCGGGCTCGTCGGCGAACTCGGCATAGGCTTCGGGCAACGGCGCGTCGTAGCAGACCAGCAGCACCTCGTCCGCGCCATCGGCCAGCAGCGCGCAGGCTTCGAAGGCGGCCGTTTCCACGGTGTCGCGGCCAGCGGCCACGGCCTGGAGGTTGGAAGCGTCACCCCGGTCGATCGTGAACAGCGCGCCAATGGCGTTGTGGACGGAGAGGCCGAACGCGGTGGGAGACAGCGGCTCGCCGGCGGCCAGTTCGCTGAGCATGTCGAAGGCGCGGCGGGTGTCGCCGTGGCGCGACGCGAACACGGCGGGCGCGGCGGGCGCGGCGGGCTTGGCGGGTGACTCGTCGGGCGGGAGGGTGTCGTAGGCGGGATGTAGCGCCGCGCGGCCGATGGCATTGACGCGTCGGCGCAACATCGGGGCCATGGCCGCGAGCGCCGGCAGATCCGATCCCTCGGGCAGCCATGGCGCAAGACTCCACGCCTGCCAGGCTTCCGGGGATTGCAATGCCGGCGCACAGGCCGCCCATGCGCGAATTCCGAATTCAATTGCCATGCCGTGCGCGTTGGGTGGAATGTGAGCCCCGCGTCCCCCCGTCGTGCCTGGGGCAACGTTGGCCGCGCGCGCGCGCCGGCCCGCGCGCGACCAACGCACCGGGGGACAGATTCCGTTTTTCCCTGAAATTAGAAGCAAAATCCGTGGATTTCGCCGAAATTAGTTATCGACACCCGGATCTCGCGTATGCCGAGCTAACGGCGGGATTCGGCCTAAGCTGAGCCGCCCAGTCGAGGGGTGTCAGTGGTGCGCGCTCCGGGTGGTCATTCCTAGCAAAAACCGAAATGTTTCAACCCGGCGAACTTCGCCACACGTTTTTTGTCAGGGGCGAATTCTCGCATAAAGCGGCACCCGTAGGAATGGCGCAACCGTAACGATCCTTCGCAAATGTAACGAGGGCGGGCGCGGCTTTTCAGCCGCCCCGCCCTTGTGCAGAGGACGCCCCCGAGGGGCTTTCGATCAAGCCGCCGGCAGGATCTTCCCCGATACCTCGCCAAAGCCAACCCGGTAGCCATCGCCCTGGCACCAGCCGGTCATGGTCACCGTGTCGCCATCTTCCAGGAAGCCGCGCTGCGCGCCGCCGGCCAGCGCCACCGGCTCGGCGCCATTGCGCGTGGTCTCCAGCAGGCTGCCGCAAGAATCCGGCGTGGTGCCGCTGATCGTACCCGAGCCCATCAGGTCGCCCACGCGCACATTGCAGCCAGACACCGTGTGGTGCGCCAGTTGCTGCGCCATGGTCCAGTACATTGCCTTGAAGTTGGTGCGGCAGACCGTGCTGGGCGCCGCGCCGGCCGGTTGCAGCGCCACTTCGAGCGCGATGTCGTAGGCGTTGCGGCCCTGCTGCCGCAGATACGGCAGCGGTTCCGGAGACTGCGCCGGATTGTCACGGCGAAACGGCTCGAGCGCCTCCATCGTCACCACCCATGGCGAGATCGACGTCCCGAACGACTTGCTGTTGAACGGCCCGAGCGGCACGTATTCCCACTGCTGGATGTCGCGCGCGCTCCAGTCGTTGAGGATGACCATGCCGAACATGTGCGCGGGGGCGTCCGCCGTACTGACCGGCTCGCCCAGCGCCGACGCCTTGCCGACGATGAACCCCAGCTCAAGCTCGTAGTCGAGCTTGCGGCACGGGCCGAAGGTCGGGCGCGGCTCGTTCGGCAGCTTGGTCTGGCCGTTGGGGCGGCGCAGCGCCGTACCGCTGACCACCACCGAGCTGGCGCGACCGTTGTAGCCGATAGGGATCTCGAGCCAGTTCGGCAGCAGCGCGTTTTCCGGGTCACGGAACATGCGGCCGACGTTGGTCGCGTGCTCGCGCGACGAATAGAAATCGGTGTAGCCCGGAATCTCGACCGGCAGGTGCAGCGTCACCCCCGCCATCGGCACCAGGGCCTGGGCGCGCAGCGCCGCGTTATCGCGCAGCGCGGCATCTTCGCCGGAGAGCAGCGCCGTCAGCCGGGCGCGGGTGGCCTGCCACACGGGCTGGCCCAGCGCGATAAAGCGATTGAGGCTGGCCGACGCAAACGCGCCCTTGGCCGCCGCCGGCAGCAGGCCGGCATCGTCGAGCGCGGCAAGGTCCAGAACCTGGTCGCCAATCGCCACGCCCACACGCGGGGTCTGGCCGTTTGCCGAGAACAGGCCGTACGGCAGGTTCTGGATCGGGAAATGGGTCTGGCCGTCGTTGGCCGATTCGACCCAGCTGGTGGCACGCGTTTGCACGCCGGTATTGGGGGCAGTCATCTTGGGAATCTTCCGTAAATCAGCGCACGTTCGGGTTGAAATGCTTCTTCAGGCCTTGCCAGCAGGTGTAGTAGTCATGCTGGAGCAGCGCCGACTGGGCCGCGTACGGCGTCGGGCGGATCACGCCCGGCGTCTCGAACATGAAGGCCATGGTGTCGGTGATGTGGTGCGGCTGGCTCGTGTCGGCCCTGGAGGCCCGCTCGAAGGTCTCCGCATCGGGGCCATGGCCGCTCATGCAGTTGTGCAGGCTGGCGCCACCCGGCGCGAAACCATCGGCCTTGGCATCGTACACGCCTGAAATCAGGCCCATGAACTCGCTCGCCACGTTGCGGTGGAACCAGGGCGGGCGGAACGTGTTCTGCGCGGGCAGCCAGCGGGG
This sequence comes from Cupriavidus campinensis, assembly GCF_905397395.1. Lineage (GTDB taxonomy): Bacteria > Pseudomonadota > Gammaproteobacteria > Burkholderiales > Burkholderiaceae > Cupriavidus > Cupriavidus campinensis. The sequence continues at coordinate 180,449 of NZ_CAJPVH010000004.1, read as the reverse complement.
GCCGAAGATCACGAAGTCGATGGTGTCCACGCCCGGCGTATCCGACGGGGACTGCAGCACGAGGAAGATCGACGGGTCCGGATGGTCGTAGCTGATCGATCCGATCGTGTTGAAACGGCGCAGATCGTACTTGTACGGCGCGTAATTGCCGTGCCACGCCACCACATCGAGCGGCGAATGGTCGATCTCGGCCTGCCAGAGATTGCCCTGGAACTTGGCGACGAGCTCGAACTTTCCCTCGCGATCCTCGTAGCTCGCCACCGGCGTCAGGAAATCACGCGGATTGGCCAGCCCGTTCGAGCCGATTACGCCGAGGTCCGGCAGCTTGAACAGCGCGCCGTAGTTCTCGCAGATATAGCCGCGCGCGGTGCCGTCCGGCAGGTCGACGCGGAAGCGCACGCCACGCGGAATCACAACGATCTCCTGCGGTTCCACCGCCAGCCGGCCCATTTCCGTCGACAACAGCAGGCGGCCCTGCTGCGGCACGATCAGCATCTCGCCATCGGCGTTGTAGAAGTAGCGGTCCTGCATCGACTGGTTGGCCAGGTACAGGTGGATGCCGCAACCGGTCATCGCTTCCGGGCTGCCATTACCGGCCATCGTCACGATGCCGTCGATAAAGTCGGTCGGCACGGTCGGCATGGCCGGCGGGCTCCAGCGCATCTGGTTCGGCGACGGCGGCACTTCGTCAAATCGGCTCAGCCAGCGGCCCGGCTCCAGACGGCTGAACGGCTGGTGCATGGCGGCCGGGCGGATGCGGTACAGCCACGCGCGGCGGTTGTGGGGGCGCGGCGCCGTGAAGGCGGTGCCCGAGATCTGCTCGGCATACAGGCCATAGGGCGCGCGCTGGGGTGAGTTCTGGCCCACGGGCAACGCGCCGGGCAGTGCCTCCGTGGCGAATTCGTTGGCGAAGCCGGACAGATAGCCCGCCGCCGAGGCGTCCGCCATCGCTTCGTTCAGTTGAGTCTGGGTCATGAAGTCTCCTCTCGGGCCCCGGATTGCATTCGCCGCAGCGACGAATTACGAATTGTGAAATCAGTTTCCCATATCGTAATGATGGTGGACGGACGTGTCAAACCGGGGGCGACCCTAGGTCGTTCCTAGGATGACAATAGGTGACCCGGCGGCGTGTGGCAGCGCGGACGATGGAAACGAGAAGCGGAAATCAGAAGACCGCGCACGAAGATGTGCACGGAAACGCACGCGGCACGAAGGCTGCGGCGGGAGATCGCGGGCGCGATCGGCATGAAGGACCGGGCATTGCCAGCGCGGCCGATCGGCCGCGCCAGAAATGCCCGGTGGACTTGCTATCCGAGGACCATGCGGGCGGGTGCCCCCAGGTCTACGGACTGGCGGTGTTACATGGGCTTGTGGCCCTCCCCGGTGCTGGGTCCGGAACCGAACCCGCCCTGCCCCTGCGGCGTAGCCGCGGGAGCCGAGCCGGCCGGCTGGCCGGCCATCGAGGCTGCTGTAACGCCGCCATTGCGGCTGGCGATGAATGCGTTGACGTCGGCTGCCAGATGCTGCGGGGCCAATACCACTTCCAGCCCCAGCGCCTCACAGGCCGCCAGGAACGTGGACATGCGTGGATCGGCTTGTCCCGATTCCGCCCGAAGATAGGCTTCCCGGGAAATTCCCGCCTTACGGGCGACGTCCTCCTGCTTGAGCTTGCGCGCTCGACGCAACGCCCGCAGTTGCCGGAACGGTTCGCTAGCGCCTCTTGGCACGGCTGTACTGTTCATGTCGGTCTCCAGTCACCAGTGAAAAAAAAGTGCGCGGACGTGCATTCGAGTATAGAGCACGTAAAGGGTTCCGTAAGGTCATGTTTGGAACACTTTTACAGATTTCTTATGATGGCCTGATCTCGCCTGCCGGAACCTCCTCCAAAAGGCGGATACAGCACAACTTCCTCTTCCCGCCTCCTCATAACGACAACGCACGCTTTGCGTTGACGTCACTTCAGTATCAACGATGTGTGGAATAAGGCAAGTTGACAAACCGACCGGTCGTGCTATTCTCCACCTCATGCAAAAAGGCCAGCTCACCCGTACCGCCATCATCGAACAGGCACTCGCCTCCGCCGCGCGCGTGGGCTTCGAGCAGCTTTCGCTTGCCACGCTGGCGGCGGACACCCATATGTCGAAGAGCGGGCTCTACGCGCACTTCCGTTCGAAGGAAGCGCTGCAGGAGGCCGTGCTCGAGCGCGCGGCGGAGCGCTTCAACGATGTTGTCGTACGTCCGGCGATGCGCCAGCCGCGCGGCGCGCGCCGCCTGCAGGGGCTGTTCGATGGCTATATGGACTGGCTCGGCGCCACGGTGACCGAGGGGCGCTGCCTCTTCATGGCGCTCTCCCAGGAGTACCGTGACAAGCCCGGCGTCATTCGTGACAGGGTTGTGCAGGCCTTCAAGGACTGGCACAGCACCATCTGCCGCGTGATCACCGACGCCGTGGAGGAAGGCGATCTCCGCGCCGATGTGGACCCGCGCCAGTTCGCGTTCGAGATGGCCGGCATTGGCATGTCCTTCCAGACATCGTTCAAGTTGATGGCGCGCAGCGATGCCGAGGCGATGGCCCGGCGCGCGTTCGCCCGGCTGCTCGACGACGCCCGGATCACGCGGGAAACCGCCCCGGCAGACGCCTGAAACGGCTCGCCAACGGCTTCACACCCCTGCGTTCCCGGGCACGGACGCAGTGTGTCAGACGGCATTTTCGTCGTCATTTATTGCCCAAAAAATAGCACGACTGGTCGGTCGTGAATCATAAAAAAACAGGCGGGAAGCCAGTGAACCTGGCCGATTTCGCCGGCAAGCCATCGGTTGGAGGTGTTCGCCGTGCCGCAAGTGCTGTTTTCCTCATCCACACCACGCGCCGCCGGGTCACATCATGTGACGCAAGCGGAACCCGTTTCCATCGTCCGCGCGGGGCCGCCCGTGTGGCTCAGGCTGCGGTGGCAAGCCGCGAGCCTCCTCCATCCGGCGGGCACCGCCCGCGCCCTGGAGCGCCTATGGTTCACGCCGCCCCGGGCCAGGTCCAGCCCCGATGCGCTGCGCCTGCTCGACGCGGCGCGCAGCGAATGGGCGCTCGTCACTGGCCAGGGTGCCAGCCGGCGCGTGCGCGTCTATCGCTGGGGCACCGAAGGGCCGGTGGTCCTGCTTGCCCATGGCTGGGGCGGTCATGCCGGCCAATGGCATGCGCTGGTCCATGCGCTGCTGGGCGCCGGGATGCGCGTGGTGGCCTTCGATGCGCTGTCTCATGGCGCCTCCGATGCCGGCGCACGCGGGCCAAACCAGACTTCCTTGCTGGAGATGGCACGCTCGCTGCTGGCTGTAGCGTGGCAGGTGGGACCAGTCCACGCGGTGGTCGGTCATTCCCTCGGGGGAGCCGCCGCCGCGCAGGCGATACGCGAAGGCTTGCCGGTGCGCGGCGCGGTGATGATCGGCTCGCCGGCCGATATGGGCGAATCCTGCGCCGCCCTTGCCTGGCAGCTCGGCATCGCGCCGGGCATCCTCGCACGCATGCGGCAACAGAGCGAACAGTGGCTCGGCACGTCCTGGGCGACGTTCAACGTGCCCGATGTGGGCCGCACGCGGCCGGTGCCGCCCGCGCTGGTGATCCATGACCGCGACGACAAGGAAGTGCGCTGGGAAGACGGCGCCGCCATCGCCGGGGCGTGGCCGGCAGCGCGGCTGGTGACCACCACCGGCCTCGGCCATCGGCGCATCCTCCAGGACAAGGCCGTGGCGGGCGAAGTCATCAGCTTCGTGGCGGGGCTGGCTGGCGAGAATGCCGTGCGGAGCCTGGCACGCGCGGTGGCTGCGCGCCCTCTCAGCTAACCCCCTTCCATATAGACAAACTAAGGGCCGGGCGCTGCGTCAGCAGCCCCGGCCCTCGTTTATGGTGTGCCCGCAACTTGGCGGTTAATTGCAGATTAGAACCCGGACAGCACCAGCTTGCCGATGGTCTGGCCACCTTCCAGCTGCGCGTGGGCGCGGCGCAGGTTCGCTGCGTTGATCGTGCCGAGGTTCTCGCCCACCGTGGTTTGCAGGCGTCCGGCATCGATCAGCCGCGCCACTTCGTTGAGCAGGCGATGCTGCGCGATCATGTCCGGCGTGCCGAACATCGCGCGCGTAAACATGAATTCCCAGACGAACGTCGCACTCTTGCTCTTCAGCGCGCCCACCGGCAGCTCGCCCGCGTTCTCGACGATCGAGCAGATCTTGCCCTGCGGCGCGATGGCTTCGGCCATCGCGTTGAAGTGGCGGTCCGTGTCGTTGAAGCAGAGGATGAAATCCACCGCGTCAAACCCGAGTTTGCGCAGTTGCGCGGGGATGTCGGCACGATGGTCGATGATATGATCGGCACCCAGGCGGCGGCACCAGGCTTCCGACTCCGGCCGCGAGGCCGTGGCGATGACCGTCAGCCCCGCCAGCACCTTGGCCAGCTGGATGCCGATGGAGCCCACGCCCCCTGCCCCGCCGATAATCAGCACCGAACGGCCGGCATCGTCGCCCTTCGGCGAGACGCCCAGGCGATCGAACAGCGCTTCCCAGGCCGTGATGGCCGTCAGCGGCAACGCGGCGGCATTGGGAAAGTCCAGCGATGCCGGCTTATGGCCGACGATGCGTTCATCCACGAGGTGGAATTCGCTGTTGGCGCCGGGCCGCGTGATGCTGCCTGCGTAGAACACCGGGTCGCCGACCTTGAACAGCGTCACGTCCGGGCCCACGGCGGCCACGGTGCCAGCGGCATCCCAGCCCAGCACGCGCGGCGCATCTTCCACCTTGTCCTTGGGCGCGCGGACCTTGGTGTCCACCGGGTTCACGGCAATCGCCTCCACCTTGACCAGCAGGTCGTGGCCCGAGGCGGCCGGCTTGTCGATCTCCACGTCCACCAGCGCCTGGGGGTCGCTGATCGGCAGGTAACGGGTCAGTCCAATGGCTTTCATTGCAGGCATCCTTTCCAACAGTTCGAGGGGATGCCTGCATCCTAACCGTTTCGGATTGCCCTGATTAGCCGAATGAATCCGCAATCACTTTCACGAATTTTCGGAAAATCATCCGGGCAAGGCCAGGGCGCCGGTCAGCGAATCCAGAATCTGCCCGCCGCCGAAGCTCAGCTGCTCGGGCACCGCGCCGCCCAGCGTCATCCGGATCGCGCAGTACTTGAACTCCGGAATCTTGCCGAACGGGTCGAGCGCCGGGTTGGTCAGCTTGTTGATGGCCGCCTCGTAGTAGCAGAACGGCACGAACACGGCGCCGCGCGGGGTGCCATCGTCGGCGCGCGCGTAGAGCATCACCTGCCCGCGCCGGGACGTCAGCGTGACCACGTCGCCGGGCTTGCCGCCGAGCGCCGCCAGATCGAGCGGATGGACCAGTGCCACCGGATCCGGCTCGATGGCGTCGAGCACGCCGGCGCGGCGCGTCATGCTGCCCGTATGCCAGTGCTCGAGCTGTCGGCCCGTGATCAGGACCGTCGGATATTCCTGATCCGGACGCTCTGCCGCCGGGATGATGTCCGCCGGCACGAAGCGCCCGCGTCCGCCAACGGTCGGGAACGTCTCCGTAAAAATCACCGGCTCGCCGGGATCTCCCTCCGTCTCGCAGGGATAGGTCACTGCATGCTCGCGCTGGAGCCGCGCCCACGTCATGCCGGCGATGCTCGGCATCGCATGTCGCATTTCGTCGAAAACCAAGGCCACGGGCGCCGCATCGCGGGTGGCATGCCCATAGTCCCAGGGCAGCCCGAGCCGCGCGGCCAGCTCGCACAGGATCCACAGGTCCTGGCGTGCCTGCCCGGGCGGGTCGATCGCCTGCCGGCCCAGTTGCACCGTGCGGTCCGTATTGGTGAAGGTGCCAGTCTTCTCGGGGAAGGCCGAGGCGGGCAGCACCACATCGGCCAGGCAGGCGGTCTCGGTCAGGAAAATGTCCTGCACCACCAGATGGTCGAGCGCGGCCAGCGCCTCGCGCGCGTGCTGCGCATCCGGGTCCGACATCGCCGGGTTCTCGCCCATGATGTACATGCCGCGCACGGTGCCTGCCTCGATGGCCTGCATGACCTCCACCACGGTCAGGCCCGGCTGCTTGTCCAGCGGCATGCCCCACAGCGCCTCGAAGGCGGCGTTGGCGGCCGGGTCATCCACGCGCCGGTAGTCCGGATACATCATCGGGATCAGCCCCGCGTCGGACGCGCCCTGCACGTTGTTCTGGCCGCGCAGCGGATGCAAACCCGTGCCCGGCCGGCCGATCTGGCCCGTCATCAGCGCCAGCGCGATCAGGCAGCGCGCGTTGTCCGTGCCATGCACGTGCTGGGACACGCCCATGCCCCACAGGATCATCGATCCCTTCGAGGTGGCGTAGAGCCGGGCCACCTCGCGGATGGTTTCCGCGTCGATGCCGCAGACCGGGGCCATGAGCTCAGGGCTGTACGGGGCCACATTGGCCGCCAGCGCCTCGTAGCCGGACGTGCGCGCGGCAATGAATTCGGGATCGACAAGCCCTTCCTCCACAATCACATGCATCATCGCGTTCAGCAGTGCCACGTCGGTATCGGCCTGGAACTGCAGGAACCGGTGCGCAAAGCGCGACAGGTCAGATCGACGCGGATCGGCGACGATGAGCTTGGTACCGTTGCGCACCGCGTTCTTGATCCAGGTGGCTGCCACCGGATGGTTGACCGTGGGATTGGCGCCGATCAGCAGCACCACCTCGGCCTTGCCCACGTCCATCACCGGATTGGACACCGCCCCCGAGCCGATTCCTTCGAGCAGCGCCGCCACCGATGACGCATGACACAGCCGCGTGCAGTGATCGACGTTGTTGCTGCCAAACCCGGTCCGCACGAGCTTCTGGAACAGATAGGCTTCCTCGTTGCTACCCTTGGCCGAACCAAACCCGGCCAGCGCACGGCCACCCAGCGTGTCCCGGATGCGCGCAAGGCCGCCGGCGGCCAGGGCCAGGGCCTCTTCCCAGGTTGCTTCCCGGAACACCTCCATCACGCGATCGGGGTCCAGCACCATGTCGCCGGACTTGGCCACCCCTTCGCGCCGCACCAGCGGCACTGTCAGCCGGTGTGGATGCTGGGCGTAGTCGAAACCGTAACGCCCCTTCACGCAGAGCCGGTTGTGATTGGCCGGGCCGTCGCGCCCTTCCACGAACAGGATGCGGTTGTCCTTGACGTGGTACGTCAGCTGGCAGCCCACGCCGCAATACGGGCAGACCGAATCCACCTCGCGGTCGGGCACGGCCAGCGCCACGTTGCGCGCCGGCATCAGCGCGCCGGTCGGGCAGGCCTGCACGCACTCGCCGCAGGCCACGCAGGTGCTGGCGCCCATCGGGTCGGCCATATCGAAGACGATGCGGGCATGATCGCCGCGAAATGCCAGCCCGATCACGTCATTGGCCTGTTCGTCGCGGCAGGCGCGCACGCAGCGCGTGCACTGGATGCAGGCATCGAGGTTGACCGCGATGGCGGGGTGCGACAGATCGGCCGGCACCGCCTCGCGCGGGGCAAAGCGTGGCTTGCCGACTTCGAGCCGGGCCGACCACTGATCAAGTTCACTATGGCGCGTGTACGCGGTCTCCGGCATGTCGGACTGCAGCAGTTCCAGCACCATGCGCTGCGCGCGCCGGGCGCGCTCGGAGTCCGTGTGCACCGTCATGCCATTGGCCGGCGCGCGGCAGCAGGACGGCGCCAGCACGCGTTCCCCGTCGATCTCGACCATGCAGGCGCGGCAGTTGCCGGCGGTATCCAGCCCATCCTTGTAGCAAAGATGCGGAATCTCGATGCCTTCCCGGCGCGCCACCTGCAGCAGCGACTCCCCGGGGCGGGCGGTCACCTCCCGGCCATCGAGCCGGAAGGTGACCTCGGTGTCGGACGACGCCTGGACGAGCGCGACTTCAGCGCGGGTCAGTGCATTCATGGCTGGCCCTCCTGAGCGACGGGTGCGACGGCAGTCACCGGCGCGAGTTCATGCGGGAAGTAGCGGATCACGCAATCCACGGGATTCGGCGCGGCCTGCCCCAGCCCGCAGATCGACGCATCGCGCATCACCGCGGACAGGTCAGCCAGCGCGGCCAGGTCCCAGGCCGCTGCCGGCTGGCGGATCAGGTCGAGCGCCTTGGCCGTGCCCACGCGGCACGGCGTGCATTGGCCGCAGGACTCGTCGCGGAAGAAATGCATCAAATTGCGCGCGGCATCGACGGCCCGGTCGTGGTCGGACAGCACCACGATGGCCGCCGAGCCAATAAAGCAGCCATGTGGCTGCAACGTGTCGAAATCGAGCGGAACATCGCCCATCGCCGCCGGCAGGATGCCGCCCGAGGCCCCACCCGGCAGGTAGCCGTAGAAGGCGTGGCCGTCCAGCATGCCGCCGCAGTATTCGTCGATCAATTCACGCACGGTGATACCGGCCGGCGCCAGATGCACGCCGGGGCGGCGCACCCGGCCAGACACCGAAAACGAGCGCAGGCCCTTGCGGCCATGCCGGCCCTGCCCTGCGAACCATTCGGGGCCGCGCTCCACAATCTCGCGCACCCAATACAGCGTCTCGAAGTTGTGCTCGAGCGTTGGCCGGCCAAACAGCCCGACCTGCGCTACATAGGGCGGGCGCAGCCGGGGCATGCCACGCTTGCCCTCGATCGATTCGATCATGGCCGACTCTTCACCGCAGATATACGCGCCGGCACCCCGGCGCAGATGGATCTCGGGCAGGCCGGGCACCGGCGGCGCGGCGCGCAGTTGCGCCAGCGCCTCGGTCAGCACGGCGCGGCAGCCCGCGTACTCATCGCGCAGGTAGATATAGATGGCGGCCACGCCGGTCACGCGCGCAGCCACCAGCATGCCCTCCAGGAAGCGATGCGGATCGCGCTCCAGGTAGACGCGGTCCTTGAACGTGCCCGGCTCGCCTTCGTCGATATTGACGGCCATCAGGCGTGGCGCCGGCTCGGCCCGGACGATGCGCCATTTGCGGCCAGTGGGAAAGCCCGCCCCGCCGAGCCCGCGCAGGCCGGAGTTCTCCATCACGGCGATCAGCGCGTCCGCGTCGGTCTCGCCCTGCTCCAGCGCCTGCAACAGGCGATAGCCGCCCTGGGCGCGATAGTCGTCATAGCTGAGATAGGGCTCGGGGTCATGCCGGACGGTGCCGGCCTCCACGCAGGCCTGCACGGCGGCGGGGGTGGCGGCGTCCACCGGATGCTGGCCCACCAGCACGGCCGGCGCCCGCTCGCAACGGCCGATGCAGGGTGCGGCGAGCACGCGGACATCGGTGCCAAGCAGCGCCGGTAGTCGCTCCAGCAGCGAGGTCGCCCCCGCCATCTCGCAGGCAATGCCCTCGCAGACGCGCACGGTCAGCGCCTGCGGGGCGGCGATGTGGCCATCGGCGTCCTCTCGGACAATATCGAAATGGTGATAGAAACTGGCCACCTCGAAGACCTCGGTCTGGGCCATGCGCATTTCCTGCGCCAGTGCGGCCAGATGGGGCGTGGCCAGCTGGCCGAAGTGGTCCTGGATGGCGTGCAGATGCTCGATCAGCAGGTCTCGGCGGCGCGGGGCATCGCCCAGCAGCTGGCGCACCTCGGACAGTGCCGCCGGGTCCACCTGCCGGCCCTTGGGCTGGCGGCGTTTGCGCTCGCGGCCTCCGCCCTCCACCACAATCGGAATCACAACCTGGTTCATGGGGAATCCTGTGGGTTGTTGTCTTGCTCGTCGGCTATGCTGCCGGCTGATCTTGATCATACGCCCGGCGTCGCCTGGCGGCGCCAGGTGTCGCCGGACGGCGGACGGCGCACGCACAAGGGCCCGCGCGCCGGCGGGCCCTTCCCGTGTGTCCTGGCGTGCCCGGGTCAGGTCAGGTCGTCCGGGACGGGCCGGTAGCCCATCGACGGCGCCGCATTGTCGTTGACGTACTTCCGGGCATGGGCCTCGCGCATCGGCTTGAGCACGAAGATCGCCAGCACCGCCGAGAGCGCGGCCATGCCCGAGGCCAGCATGAACACCGCGTGCCAGTCGCCGGTGGCGGCGGTAATCACGCTCGAGAACGGCACCAGCAGCGCGGCCGTGCCCTTGGCCGTGTACAGCAGGCCGGCGTTGGTCGCCGCGAACTTGGGGCCGAAGGTATCGCCGCAGGTGGCCGGGAACAGGCTGTAGATCTCGCCCCAGGCGAAGAACACCACACCGGTCAGGATCACGAACGCCACCGGGTTGTGCCCGTACTTGGACAGCAGCAGGATGCCGACTGCCTCCACCGCGAAGGCCAGGAACATGGTGTTCTCACGGCCGATGTTGTCCGAGATCCAGCCGAAGAACGGCCGGGTCAGCCCGTTCAGCACGCGGTCGATGGTCAGCGCGAAGGTCAGCGCCGGCAGCGTCAGCCCGAGGATGGACACCGGCGAGTCATGGAGCCCGAAATCCTTGGCGATGGGGCCCAGCTGCGCCGTGGCCATCAGCCCGCCGGCGGCCATCATCACGAACATCGCGTACATCACCCAGAAGATCGGCGAGGACAGCACCTGGCGCGGCGACGCATTATAAGTAGCAGCCGCCTTCAGGGTGCTCTTCACGTCGGAGAGGATCTTGGCCGACGGCGGATAGAGCGCCAGGCCCAGGATCACCACCACGATGCCCTGCCCCAGCCCGAAGGTGAGGAAGGTGCTCTCGTAGCCGCTGGTCTTGATCATGTTGGCGATGGGCACCACGGTCAGCGCGGAGCCCGCGCCGAAGCCGGCCGCCGTAATCCCCGCCGCCAGCCCGCGCCGGTTGGGAAACCACTTGAGCGCATTGCCCACGCAGGTGCCATATACCGCGCCAGCCCCTACGCCGCCGATGGCCGCAGCGAAGTACAGCATCGGCAGCGACGACGCCACCGAGTTCAGCGCCCACGCAATCGCGCAGAGCAGGCCGCCGCCCACCACCACCGGGCGCGGGCCGTACTTGTCGACCAGATAGCCCTCGATCGGCACCAGCCAGGTCTCGGTGACCACGAAAATGGTGAACGCCACCTGGATGGCCGTGCGGCCCCAGTGGTATTTGTCATCGATCGGATTGACGAACAGGGTCCAGCCGTATTGCATGTTGGCAATCATCGCCATGCAGATGACGCCGAATACGAGCTGCGTCCATGGGGACGCAAATCGTGACGTGGACGCGCCTTGCTGTAGTTCCATGGTGTCTCCTTCTGGCGGTCATCGCCGCCGTTGTGGGTGGGCATCTGATTCGATGCCTCTGTGTACCGCCTGGTCTTTTTCGTAGAGTGGCTCGCCGCTCTAGTGCTATACAGTATGTGGTATATCACCCAAGTCAAGCCGTTTTCGGTGAGCGGTTTTGCTGCCCGGATACAACCTGGCCACCGACGCCCGGAGAGAGAGCGGCAGTGGTGCGCCGGGCGCATCAAACCATGCCGCAAAACGGCTTACGATTCGTTGCCGATCAATGACTTAGCGGGTGGTGCCAGATCAATGGCAGAGGCTGGCGGCAAACGCCCGGGATGCTGCAATGCGAAGGGAAAAGAGATGTCCTAGGGAAAGTCCTAGGCGAGGAAAAAGCCGGAAAACGCAAGGAAACGCAGGAAACGCGGGGATGGAGCGAGGGGAAAACGAAAGATACGGCCGATGAGTACGACGACTGCTGGGAGGGAGTTGCCGGCCGCTACAAGCTCCCTGCCTTCGATACCAACTGACTTACGCGTGGGCGAACTGGGGACGCGTGCCGGCGTCAGGCGTCGCACGGCCAATCCCGTCCACGGCCTGATCCGAACCGAGGCCAGCAAAGCGGCCATGGTCGCCGGCGGTGGTCAGCAGACCCATCGGCAGGCGCGTGGCAATCAGCCAGGTTACGGAAACACCCGAGGCAATCAGACCGAGGGCGATGACGGAAAGCTGTGCGGCGTTCATGAAAACTCCTGAATGAGGTAGGTCAATGAGTCTTCAGTATATGCTGCACCGCGAGGTCTGTAAATATCCTGTATGTGATATATCAATGGAAGATTGGCACTAAAAACAACAACGCACCCCTGGGGGTGCGTTGTGGGTCGCTTCTGCCGAAGATTGCTGCCGAAACGCCGTCAAATAGCGCCTTATTCTGCGCAAAAGCCGTTGCGGCGCTGCATCAGATGAATCCGATTCACGGCCCTACCCCGCTTTCTTCATCTGGCCCTGTTCGTACTCCTGGCCACGCAGGTTGTCCCACACCGCCGCCGCATTGGGCTTGAGCGAGCGGGCCTTCCTTCGGACCAGCATCACGTTGTTGTTGACCTGTGGCCGCAAGGGCCGCAGCACGGCCGCGGGCGCCAGGCCGGCGGCCTGCGTGCGCGACGGCACCACGCCAATGCCGAGCCCCATCGCCACCATGCCGAAGATCGCCGAGAAATGGCCGAGCAGCTGCAGGGCGCCGGGGCGTACGTGATAGGTGGCCAGCGCGCGCTCCACGGCGGGCTGCACGCCCGAGTTGTGGTCGAGCACGAGCACCGAGGCATCGGCCAGTTCGCCCCAGCCAAGGGACTCGCGCGCGGCCAGCGGATGCCCGGCGGGCAGCACCGCGTGCAGCGGGTCCATATAGAGCGGTTCGCAATAGAGGTCGTCGCAGGCCACCGGGTTGCTGGCGATGCCGAAGTCAACCTCGCCGCTGCGCACGCTTTGCAGCACGCATTCGTGCGAGCGGTCGCGCAGCGTGATGCCGATGCCGGGCCACGCGGTGCGGCAGCCGGCCACCCACATCGGCACGGACATCGACGACAACACCGGATCGGTGGCGATATGCACGGTGCCCTGGCTGGGCTTGCCGGTGCCATGGCTCTCGCGCAGCGTCTGCTCGACTTCCTCGATCAGATGGCAGATCCGTTGCGAGAGATGCTCGCCGGCGTCGGTCAGCTCCACCTGGCGCGTGGTGCGGTCGAACAGCCGCTGGTCGATCTCCTCCTCCAGCTCACGCACGCTACGACTGATGGCCGACTGGGTCAGGCCAAGTTCCGCCGCCGCGCGCGTAAAGCTCTTCTGGCGCGCAACCGCAGCAAAGGCCTTCAATTGGGGAAGCGAAACATTCATGGTGCCGCTCCTTGTCCTTGCATGGTGGGATGGGCCGCCGCGTGGCCGGTGATGAAGCGCCGGCGCATCGGCTGCAACAGGAACTTGGCGGACAGCCCCGCTGCCACGGTCAGCACGGCCGCCACCGTGAAGACCAGGCTCCAGCCACCTTGATGCGACAACACCGAGGCCAGCGGCACCAGCATCGCTGCCGTGCCCTTGGCCGTATAGAGCGTGCCCGCATTGGCTGCGGCGTACTCGCTGCCGAACGTATCGGCACAGAGCGCCGGAAAAATCGAGAAGATCTCGCCCCAGAACAGGAAGGTGAGCGCGGCGAAGAACATGAACCAGTACGGGTTGTGCCCGAACTCCATCAGCCCGATCAGCGACAGCCCCTCGCCGATGAAGATGAAGAACATGGTGTTCTCGCGGCCGATGCGGTCGGAGATCAGGCCGCACAGCGGGCGCGTCAGCCCGTTGCAGAGGTTGTCGATGGACAGCGTCATGGTCAGCAGCGGCAGCGTCATGCCCAGCAGCGTGATCGGCATTGCCGCGAAGCCAAAGTCCTTGGCGATGGGGCCGAGCTGCGCGGTGGCCATGATGCCGCCCGCCGCCACCGCCACGAAGGATGCGTAGATCACCCAGAACACCGGCGTGCGCACCATCTGGCCCGGCGTCAGCGCCACGGGGTTGGTCAGGTTGGCCTTGCCGGCGACGAGCCCCCTGGGCGGCTTCGGCTTGACCAGCAACATCGCCAGGATGAAGATCAGCACGCCCTGCAGGATGCCGAACGTGAAGAACGCGTGCTCGTAGCCCGATTTCTGGATCATGTTGGCGATGGGGATCACGGTCAGCGCCGAGCCCGCACCGAAGCCGGCGGCCGTGAGCCCGGCGGCCAGGCCGCGCTTGTCCGGGAACCACTTCAGCGCATTGCCCACGCACGTGCCATAGACGCCGCCCGCGCCAATGCCGGCCACGACGGCGGCCGCGTAGAGCATCGGCAGCGAGGTGGCGAACGAGTTCATGACCCAGGCCGCCCCGGCGCACAGCGCGCCCACGGCCACCACGGGGCGCGGGCCGAACTTGTCCACGAGCCAGCCCTCGACCGGGACGAGCCAGGTTTCGGTGACGATGAAAATGGAGAAGGCGACCTGGATGGGGGACTCGCCCCAGTGATGACGCGCATTCATGGGCGTCACGAACAGCGTCCAGCCGTACTGGAGGTTCGCCACGAGCCCCATGCAAAGGACGCCGATGAAGAGCTGGAACCAGCGATTGCGGAGCAGGCCGCCCTGCCCGTCCAGATTGCCATTGCCAAAGGCGGGGCCTGCCGCGTGCGGGTGCGCCATGTCGTGTCTCCTTGCATTAGTGTGTCTCGCGCTCTGGCGGCGCGACTGGTGGGCAGACCTGCGTGGGGACGCCCTACTTCACTACTGAATGAGCGCGCCTGACATTGCGGCACGTTGCATCGCTGATTGATGCTACTTCAAACTTAGATACGCACAGCATAAAGTTTTTTATTATGATCATTGACGATCCTTTATATATTGCAGGATATCGACCAATGAAGAACGCCACGCTGCGCCAGCTGAAAGTGTTCGAAACGGTGGCCCGCCATCTGAGCTTTTCGCGCGCGGCGGAGGAACTGCATCTCACGCAACCCGCTGTTTCCACACAGGTTCGGCAGCTCGAGCATCACGTGGGCCTGCCGCTGTTCGAGCAGTTGGGCAAGCGGATCTACCTCACGCCGGCCGGCACGGAGATGCTGCATTACAGCCGCAGCATCATCCAGCAATTCCGCGAGGCCGGGGACGCGATGGCGCAACTCAAGGGTATTTCCGGAGGCCGTCTCAACGTGGCGGTAATCAGCGCCGGCGATTATTTCTTTCCCCGCCTGCTGGCCGAATTCATGAATCGGCATGATGGGGTGACGCTGAATCTCGCGGTGCACAATCGTGAGGAACTGTTGCACCAGCTGGCCGGCAACCTCACCGACCTCGCCGTCATGGTGCGCCCGCCCGAGGGCATGGACACCATCGCCGAGTCGTTCGCACCCCACCCCTACGTCATCGTGGCCGCGCCGAACCATCCGCTGGTCGGGCGCCGCGACATCCCCCTGGCCGGGCTGGCCGAAGAGGCGTTCGTTTCACGCGAGAAAGGCTCCGATACCTGGAATTCGATGCAGGAAGGCTTTGCCGGGCGGCTCTCGAACCTGCGTATCGCCATGGAGATCAAGAGCACCGAGACGATCAAGCAGGCGGTCATCGCCAATATGGGCATCGCCTTCCTGTCCGCGCACACGGTGGGACTGGAGCTACAGGCGGGCAAGCTGGCCGTGCTCGATATCGAAGGCTTCCCAGTTATGCTGAACTGGTATGTGGTGCACCGCAAGAACAAGCGGCTGCCGCCGGTGGCGCTGGCATTCAAGCATTTCCTGATGGAGGAAGGTGCCACGCTGATCCAGCAGATCACCGGCGTGGAGGGGCTGATCCGGCCGCGCATCGCCCGTCAGGTGTAGTCACCCCAATATATAAACGATGCCTTATTATTTCTCGATGAAACTTTAATTATCGTAAATCGTTCGTCACGCCTACTCTGCACTTGTACCAAGCTCGTGTACGTGCAAACACAGGAGACGATCATGAACCCACTGTATCCCGCCGCGTCTTCCGCGTCCGTTACGTCGCCCGCCGCCGGCGACACGGGCCCTGATCGTGCGGTGCAACTCGCCGCCTTCAACGCCGCCTTCGCCGAACTGGGCCTGCGCTTCCGCTGGGACATGCCGATGTTCGAGTGGCTCTGCGGCATCGAATGCGAGAAGACCCGCGTGACCCGCTATATCGAGGAACACCACGCGCACCTGCTCAACGCCTATGACGCGCCGTTCCTGAGCCAGCTGATCTTCAACAAGAAGAACGAATACCTGCGTGCGATGTCCGGCACGGGCATGAACTAGGCGATTTACGACCTTCTTTGACGATTCGTCGCGCAATATCAGCGTCACGTCCTGCGAGATGCGGCTGCCCCGCTATCTTGCGTTTGCGACATCGGGCTCTCCTCAGGTTCTAAAAAAATGCCCCTAACGGTTGCTGTCTCGTTGGGGGCTGGTTGTGCTGGAGATGCCGGCAAATCTGGCTATGCCGGCGGGGCGGACCGCATCAGATCTTGCCCGCTCCCCTCGCCCACTTGTACTTCGCGCCGAGCACTGCCACCGGGATTTCGGTGGAGTACGCATAGGACGGCACACCGTGCTCGTAGAGGTATTCAGCGGCTTCCTCTACCTGCACGTCGCCGGCCAGCGATGCCACGATCGGCTTTTCGATGCCCTTCGCCGCCATCTCTTCCTTCACCTCGATGACCAGCTTGGCGAACACCATCGGCGGGGTGATGATCGTGTGCCAGTAGCCAAGGATGATCGCGTGGATGCGCGGGTCTTCCATGCCAAGGCGCAGCGTGTTCTTGTACGTCGTGGGCGGCTCGCCGCCGGTGATATCCACCGGGTTGCCGGCCGCGCCGAACGGCGGGATGAACTTGCGGAACGCCGCGTCGAGGTCGTCCGGCATGGTCATCAGGGACAGGTTGTTGTCCACGCACGCATCGGACAACAGCACGCCCGAGCCACCCGCGCCCGTGATGATGACCACGTTCTCGCCCTTCGGCGTCGGCAGCTTGGGAATGCCCCGCGCGAACTCGAGCAGGTCGCGCAGCGAGCGCGCCCGGATCACGCCGGACTGCTTGAACACGTCCTCGTAGATGCGGTCGTTGCCGGCCAGCGCCCCGGTGTGCGAGCTGGCTGCCCGCGCGCCCATGCTGGTACGGCCCGCCTTGAGCACCACCACCGGCTTCTTCTTGGACACCCGGCGCGCCGCCTCGGCAAAGGCGCGGCCATCCTTCAGGTCCTCGCAGTGCTGGGCGATGATCTCGGTGTTGTCGTCCTGCTCGAAGAAGGTGAGCAGATCGTCTTCGTCGATATCCGACTTGTTGCCCAGGCCGACAATCGCCGACACGCCCATCTTGGCCGAGCGCGAGAAGCCAATGATGGCCATGCCGATGCCGCCCGACTGCGACGACAGCGCCGCCTTGCCCTTCACGTCATACGGCGTGCAGAACGTGGCGCACAGGTTCTTCGGCGTGTAGTAGAAACCGTAGATATTCGGTCCCATCAGGCGGATGTCGTGCTTGCGGGCAATCGCGACGATCTCGTCCTGCCCTTCCACGTTGCCGGTTTCGGCAAACCCGGACGGAATCAGCACGGCGCCGGGAATGCCCTTCTTGCCGACTTCTTCAAGCGCCTGGGCCACGAACTTGGCCGGGATGGCAAACACGGCCACATCGATGTTGCCCGGCACATCGAGCACGCTCTTGTAGGCCGTCATGCCCATGATCTCTTCGGCCTTCGGGTGGATCGGGTAGATCTTGCCCTGGTAGCCGCCGTTGATCAGGTTCTTCATCACCGAATTGCCGATCTTGCCGTCCTCGGCCGATGCGCCGATCACCGCCACCGTGTCCGGGCGCATGATGCGGTTCATCTGCTTGACGATCTGTTCCTGCGTGGGACGGTACTTCTCCGGCTGCGGCGAGAAGTCCACCACAATCCGCACGTCGGCGGCGATGGCGCCGTCCTTGCTGGCGAACACCGGGTTCAGGTCCAGCTCGGAAATCTCCGGAAAATCGGTGACCAGCTGCGACACGCGCTCGATCATGCCGGCCAGCGCCTCGCGGTTGGCCGGGTCGGCGCCGCGCACGCCCTTGAGCACCTCGGCGGCGGCAATGCCGTCCAGCATCGACAGCGCATCCTCATTGGTGGCCGGCGCCATGCGGAAGGTGATGTCCTTGAGCACTTCCACCAGCACGCCGCCCAGGCCGAAGGCCACCAGCTTGCCGAACGACGGGTCGGTCACGGCGCCGATGATGACTTCCTGGCCGCCCGTGATCATTTGTTGCACTTGCACGCCGATGATTTCGGCATTGGCGTTGTACTTCCTGGCGTTCTCGACGATGGTGCGGTAGCCCTGCTCCACATCCGCCGCCGACTTCAGGCCCACCAGCACGCCGCCAGCCTCCGTCTTGTGCAGGATGTCCGGCGAGACGATCTTCATCACCACCGGGAAGCCCATCTTCGTCGCCAGTTCCACCGCGTTCGACGGCGACTTGGCCACGCCCTCGCCCGGCACCGAGATGCCATAGGCGTCGCAGACCAGCTTGCCCTCGGGCGCCGTCAGCGCAGCGCGCCCCTCTTGCTTCACGGTCGCCAGAATCTTGCGTACCGCATCCTTGTCATGTGCCATGTCAGGTCTCCATCTGTTCAGGCATTGCAGACATGCATTCGAGAGGTGGCGCGGCTCAGACCGCGCCGGCCGCCTTCAACGCCGCGATCTGGGCCGGCGAGCGGCCGAGCCAGTCGAGGATTTCCTCGGTGTGCTCGCCCAGCAGCGGCGAACGCTCCACTTCCACCGGCGAGGCCGAGAGCGTGATCGGGCAGCCCAGCTGCACGTACTTGCCGCGCTCCGGGTGGTCCAGCTCGACCAGATAGCCGCGGTCGAACATCGACTTGTCCTCGATCAGGTCCTTCATCGAGAGAATCGGGCCGCACGGCACGTCGACCTCGTTCAGGGCGTCCATGACCTCGAATTTCGTCTTGGTCTTGGTCCACTTCTCGATGATGGAGAAGCACTCGCCCAGGCATTTCAGGCGCGCCTCCGGCGTGGCGAATTGCGGATGGGTGATCAGGTCCTCCCGGCCGCACAGGCGCATCAGCGGCTCCCAGCCTTGCGGCTGGATGATCACGTAGACGTAGTCGTTGGCCCCGCCCGGCGAGCAGCGCAGCGCGGCGCCCGGCTGGCCGCCGCCCGACGCATTGCCGGCACGCGGCACGTAGTCGCCGAAGGTTTCGTTCGGAAATTCCTTAAGCGGACCGGCCGCGAGGCGCTGCTGGTCGCGCAGTTTCACGCGGCAGAGGTTCAGCACCGAGTCCTGCATCGCCACTTCCACGCGCTGGCCACGGCCCGAATGCTCGCGGTGCAGCAGTGCGGCCAGGATGCCGACCACGCAGTGCACGCCGGTACCCGAGTCGCCGATCTGGGCGCCGGTCACCGTGGGCGCACCGTCCTCGGTACCCGTCGTGCTGGCCGAGCCGCCCATGCACTGGGCCACGTTTTCGTACGCCTTGCAGTCCGCGTACGGCCCCGGGCCGAAGCCCTTGATCGACGCGTAGATCAGGCGCGGGTTCAACTCCTGCAGGCGGTCCCAGTCGAAACCAGCGCGATCGAGCACGCCGGGGCCGAAGTTCTCCACCAGCACGTCGCAGCGCTGCACCAGGTCTTCCAGCAGCGCCTTGCCCTCGGGCGTCTTCATGTTCAGCGTCAGGCTGCGCTTGTTGGAGTTCAGCATCGTGAAGTAGAGGCTGTCGGCGTTCGGCACGTCGCGCAGCTGGCTGCGCGTGATGTCGCCCCGGCCGGGCAGTTCCACCTTGATCACGTCGGCGCCCAGCCAGGCCATCAGCTGGGTGGCCGAGGGGCCGGCCTGCACGTGCGTCATGTCCAGGATGCGGACACCATCCAGTGCTTTGTTATTCATGGCGTTGTCTCCTTGAAGATTCTCTTGCGCGCTTGCTGGATAACGTATGTGATATATCACGCCACAACAAGAAGAAAATGCAGCGCGGTTCAGACTTTTCATTCCGCATCGCAATAGATCCTGCGGCATACACCAGCGTTAACCCGCAACATAGAAGGCTTTGCGATCAATCTTGCTCTATTGATGCGATGGCCTTGTCAGCGCGGACATCCCTTTTGCGCAATTCAGCTCGCACCCGTTTCGGCTTGATTTTATTACTGATATATTACATATCATATTTTACGCTGCGAAAAACTGAACAGGCGGGTCCCGACCTGCGGCCCGCGGCGCTTTTCAACCGAGGAGACACGTGAACATTCACGAATATCAGGCCAAGGAGTTGCTCAGGCGCTATGACGTGCTTGTACCGCATGGCCGCGTGGCCTTTACGCCAGACGAGGCCGCCCATGCCGCCCGCAAGCTGGGCGGCCCGGTCTGGGTGGTGAAGTCGCAGATCCACGCTGGCGGCCGCGGTGCCGGCCGCTTCGCGGATGACAGCTCGGGCAAGGGCGGCGTGCGCGTGGTGAAGTCGATCGATGACGTCCGCTCGAGCGCCGCGCAGATGCTGGGCAAGACCCTGGTCACCAGGCAGACCGGCCCGGCCGGCCGGGTAGTGCGGCGCCTCTACGTCGAGGAAGGCTGCGACATCGCGCGCGAGCTCTACCTGGGCATCCTGATCGACCGCGCCACGTCGCGCATCACGATCATGGCGTCCACCGAAGGCGGCATGGAGATCGAGGAGGTTGCCGCACGCACGCCCGAGAAAATCCTGAAGGTGGCAATCGATCCGGCCAGCGGCATCCAGCCGTTTCATGCACGCCGGCTGGCATTCGGCCTGGGGCTGTCGGGCAAGCAGGTGGGCGCGGCTACCCGTTTTATCCTCTCGACCTACCGCGCGTTCACCGAACTCGACGCGTCGATCGTCGAGATCAATCCGCTTGTGGTCACCGGCAGCGGCGACGTGATGGCGCTCGACGCCAAGTTCAGTTTCGACGATAACGCCCTCTTCCGCCATCCCGACATCGATGCCATGCGCGACGAGAGCGAGGAAGACCCGGCCGAGACCGAAGCCGCCCGGCACGCCCTGAACTACGTGCGGCTGGACGGCAACATCGGCTGCATGGTGAATGGCGCAGGCCTGGCGATGGCCACGATGGACATCATCAAGCTCCATGGCGGCGAGCCGGCCAACTTCCTCGATGTAGGCGGCGGTGCCACGACGGAGCGCGTCACCGCGGCGTTCCGGCTGATCCTGGCCGATCCCGAGGTCGAAGGGATTCTCGTCAATATCTTCGGCGGCATCATGCGCTGCGACGTGATTGCCGAAGGCGTGGTGGCCGCCGCGCGCGAAGTGGACCTGACCGTGCCGCTGGTGGTGCGGCTGGAAGGCACCAACGTCGACCTCGGCAAGAAGATCCTGCGAGATTCGGGCCTGCCGGTCGTCTCCGCCAAGGATCTTGCCGATGCGGCCGAGAAAGTCGTGGCCGCCGTGCGCACGCACCAATCGAAGAAGGGAGGAAAGTGAAATGGCCGTGCTGATCGACAAAGACACCCGCGTGATCTGCCAGGGCTTTACCGGCGCACAAGGCACATTCCATTCGGCACAGGCACTGGCCTATGGCACGAAGATGGTGGGCGGCGTCACGCCCGGCAAGGGCGGTGAATCGCACCTGGGCCTCCCGGTCTTCGATACCGTGGCCGCTGCCGCCAATGCCACAGGCGCCGACGCCTCGGTCATCTATGTGCCGCCACCGTTCGCCGCCGATGCCATCCTGGAAGCGGTCGATGCCGGCATCGCGCTGATCGTCTGCATCACCGAAGGCATTCCCGTGATGGACATGGTGCGGGTCAAGCGTGCGCTGTCGGGGTCCGGCAGCCGCCTGGTTGGCCCGAATTGTCCGGGGATAATCACGCCGGGGCAATGCAAGATCGGCATCATGCCCGGCCACATCCATACACCGGGCAAGATCGGCGTGGTGTCGCGCTCGGGCACGCTGACTTATGAGGCCGTGGCGCAGACCACGGCGGCCGGACTGGGGCAATCGACCTGCATCGGCATCGGCGGCGATCCGGTGAACGGCACCGACTTCATCGACTGCCTGGAGATGTTCCTGGCCGACGACAGGACCGAAGGCATCATCATGATCGGCGAGATTGGCGGATCGGCGGAGGAAGAGGCAGCCCAGTTTCTGCGCGATGCGCACAGGCGCAAACCGGTGGTGGGCTTTATCGCCGGCACCACGGCGCCGCCGGGACGCCGCATGGGGCACGCCGGCGCGATCATCTCGGGCGGGACGGGCACGGCGGAAGCGAAGGTCAACGCCATGCGCGAAGCCGGCATCCATGTCGCCGGGTCGCCAGCGGAGCTGGGTGCGACCATGGCGGCGGCAATGAAGCAGGCATCGGAACGCGCCCCGCTCACACGAAACCTGGCGTTGGCCAGCGCGTGAACGTAGAAACGGAAAAGGCCGGGAGAATCGCCCGGCCTTATCGTTCCTGCGCCATGCTGCAACTGCGTCCGGTGAGTCAGCCGGCTCCGGCCTCGGCGCCCGTCCTGGCTTCCAGTTCCGTGATGCGCTTGCGCAGCGCCCGCTCTTCCTGGAAGCGCACGGTCTCGTCACGGATCACCGCCACGATGCCGGTGATTTCCCCGCCCTGCCCGTGCAGCAGCGCCACGGTAAAAGCGATCGACATCGCTTCGCCGTTCTTGTTGATCGCCGGGACCTTGAGCAAGTCATGGCCGTAGCGGGTCTGGCCCGTTGCCATGGTCTTGTCGTAGCCCTCCCAGTGGCGCGCACGCAGGCGCTCGGGAATAATCAGATCCAGCGACTTGCCCAGGGCCTCCTCCCGGGTGTAGCCGAACATGTACTCGGCGGCCGGGTTCCATAACGTGATGGCACCGTCGGCGCCGGAGATGATCACGGCGTCGCCGATGGCCGACACCAGCTGTTCATAGTCGATCGCGGTCTGCATGGTCTTGGTCTTTCCTGAGCTTTCCAGGCGAATGGGAGGGTGGCGAGGTTCGCCACCAGGGGTCCGGGCTGTCATTGTGGCACCGTCGGCCATGCCGGTCCCTCAGCTTGGCGTCCAAACCATGAAGCGCCAGGGTGCGTTACGTCCCGTCTACGCATTCCCCGGCGCTCCAGGTGTGACCCGCTGTCACATTGGGCGCTGGCAGTGCTGGCGCCTGGCTCAGATCACCTGCGACTCACGCAGACGGGAGATCTCCTCGGCGGCATAGCCCAGGCTGGCCAGCACTTCCTCGCTGTGCTCGCCCAGCAGCGGCGAACCGGTGATTTCCGGCTTCATGGCCGAGAACTTGATCGGGCTGCCCACGGTCAGGTAGGTGCCACGTTCCTTGTGCGGGACTTCCACGATCGAACCGCTCTTGCGCAGCGATTCATCCGCCGCGATTTCCTTCATTGACAGCACCGGCGAGCAGGGAATATCGAACTTGCGCAGGATGTCCACCGCCTCGTACTTGGTCTTGTCGGCAAGCCATTCTTCGATGGTCTTGAAGATTTCGAAGATATGCGGCTGACGGCCCTTGGGCGTGTTGTAGTTCGGATCGCTGATCCACTCTTCCTTGCCCAGTGCCTTGCAGATCGGCTCCCAGGCGTGGCCCTGGATGGTGAAGTAGATATAGGCGTTGGGATCGGTCTCCCAACCCTTGCACTTCAGCACCCAGCCCGGCTGGCCGCCACCGCCGGCGTTGCCACCACGGGGCACCACGTCGCTGAACGTGCCGTGCGGATACTGGGGATACTCTTCCAGATAGCCCTGGCGGTCCAGTCGCTGCTGGTCGCGCAGCTTCACGCGGCACAGATTCAGCACGGCGTCCTGCATCGATACGGCAACCTTCTGACCCTGGCCGGTCTGCTGGCGGCCGATGATCGCGGTCAGGATGCCGATGGCCAGGTGCATGCCGGTGTTCGAGTCACCCAGGGCGGCGGCCGACACGGTCGGCGGGCCGTCCCAGAAACCGGTGGTCGACGCGGCACCGCCAGCGCACTGTGCCACGTTCTCGTAGACCTTCAGGTCTTCATAGTGGTGGCCGTCGCTGAAGCCCTTGACCGATGCCACGATCATCTTCGGGTTCAGTTCCTTGATGCGCTCCCAGGAGAACCCCATGCGGTCAAGCGCACCGGGGCCGAAGTTCTCGACCAGCACATCCGATTCGCGGATCAACTGCTCCAGGATCTTCTTGCCTTCCGGCTTTTTGGTGTCCAGCGTCAGCGAGCGCTTGTTGCTGTTCAGCATGGTGAAGTACAGCGCGTCCGCGTCGGGAATGTCGCGCAATTGCGTGCGGGTGACGTCGCCGGAGCCGGGGCGTTCCACCTTGATGACGTCTGCGCCGAACCATGCGAGAAGCTGCGTGCAGGCGGGGCCGGCTTGCACGTGCGTAAAGTCGATGATCTTGATGCCGTTGAGTGGGAGGTTCACAATCGCTCTCCTGATGGAATAGAGGGTGAAACTGGGGTGGATTACTTCTTGGCCGCGCTCTGCGGATTCAGATTGGTCAGACGACCGCTTTCGGTGCCGGCAGCCGGATCGATGACGGCGTTGACCAGCGTGGGCTTGCCCGACCGCAAGGCTTCGTTCACCGCGGCTTCGAGTTCCGCCGGTGTGGTGACGTTGTGACCAACCCCACCGAACGCTTCCATCATCTTGTCGTAGCGCGCCCCCTTGACGAACATCGTGACCGCCGGATCGTTGCCGCCGGTCGGATTCACGTCGATACCCTTGTAGACGCCGTTATTGTTGAAAATGACGATGCAGATCGGCAGGTTGTAGCGGCAGATAGTTTCCACCTCCATGCCCGAGAAGCCGAACGCACTGTCACCGCACAGCGCGAGGACCGGCTTGCTGGTTTCGACCGCCGCAGCGACCGCGTAGCCCATACCCACACCCATCACGCCCCAGGTGCCCACGTCCAGGCGCTTGCGCGGCTCGTACATGTCGATCACGGCACGGGCGTAGTCCAGCGTGTTGGCGCCTTCGTTGACAAACGAGATGCCCGGATTGGCTTTGACGACGTCCTTCAGCGCGCGCAGCGCGCTATGGAAGTTCATCGGCGACACATCCTTGGACAAGGTCTCGGCCATCTTCGCCAGGTTCTTGTCCTTGCGTTCGTCCACCGCGTTCAGCCAATCGGCGTCCGGCTTGGCAAAGCCGTTGCCGATCTTGTCGAGCATTGCCGATACGCACGAACCAATGTCACCCACTACGGGCGCGGCGATGGCCACGTTACTGTCCATCTCGGTCGGCGAGATGTCGATCTGGATGAACTGCTTCGGCTTGCCCCAGGTCTTGCCTTTGCCGTGCGACAGCAGCCAGTTCAGGCGGGCGCCGACCAGCATCACCACGTCAGCTTCCGCCAGCACGTACGAACGTGCGGCCGAGGCCGATTGCGGGTGTGTATCGGGCAGCAGGCCCTTGGCCATCGACATCGGCAGGTACGGAATGCCAGTCTTCTCGACCAGCGCGCGGATATCCGCATCGGCGCGAGCGTACGCGGCACCCTTGCCCAACAGGATCAGCGGGCGCTTGGCGCTCTTCAGCAGCGCGACGGCACGGTCGATCGAGTCCGGTGCAGGGAGTTGGCGCGGGGCCGGGTCCACCACCTTGATCAACGACTTGCGGCCACGCTCGGCTTCCATCGACTGGCCCAGCAGATTGGCCGGCAGGTCCAGGTACACACCGCCGGGACGGCCCGACACGGCGGCGCGGATGGCACGCGCGATACCGACACCAATGTCTTCAGCGTGCAGCACGCGGAAGGCAGCCTTGGCGTGCGGACGGGCTATAGCCAGCTGGTCCATCTCTTCGTAGTCACCCTGCTGCAGATCGACGATCTCGCGCTCGCTCGAGCCGCTGATCAGAATCATCGGGAAGCAGTTGGTGGTCGCATTCGCCAGCGCCGTCAGCCCGTTCAGGAAGCCGGGCGCAGACACGGTCAGGCAAACGCCCGGCTTCTGCGTGAGAAAGCCGGCAATCGCTGCGGCGTTGCCGGCATTCTGCTCATGACGAAAGCTGATAACGCGCATGCCGTTGGCCTGCGCCAGACGGGCCAGATCCGTGACCGGAATACCGGGCAGGCCGTAGATGTTCTCGATGCCGTTCAGCTTCAGCGCTTCGATGACCAGATGAAAACCATCGGTTTGTGCCTGATGTTCTTCGCCAGCCTGACGCTGCAGCTCGTTTCCGACTTCTGCCATGGTTGCATCCTTCTATACAAATTGACGGGGATTGGAAAACTTCTGCTTCAAGGTGTCTTCAGCGGTCGTTCTCGCGCCCGCCTGGCTACTTCGGACTTCACGATGTCTCCTCCTTGACGATTCGCTACAGGCAGCGACCTTTGGCAAATACGGTATGTGATATATCAGTATTCAGCAAGCACTGATGCGAACTTTCGTCGATGCGCCGCAGCATTTCCCCGAAATTACGCAACCAGATAAGGGAAACTACCGAGCTTCCCGCCTTCGCAAACTGGCTCGTTCAGCCGCGCACATGGTTGACCAGCGAGCCGATCCCGCGGATCGACACCTCCACCACAGAACCCTCCTTCATCGACCCGACCCCGATCGAGGTGCCGACGGCGATCACGTCGCCCGGCATCAACGTCATGTCCCGCGACAGCAGGCTGACCTGCTCCTCGGGCGAAAAAACAATGTCGGACAACGGGTAGTTCTGGCGCTCGACGCCGTCCAGACGCGTTACCACGCTGGCGCTTCGCCAGTCAAAGCCGGAGACAATGGCCGGACCGACGCAACCGAAGGTGTCGGAACCCTTGGCGCGCGTCCACTGCGGGAAGTTGGGATCGGCATTGAGCAGCTCGCTCGCCGTGACGTCATTGACGATGGTGTAGCCGAAGATGTGCGAGGCAGCTTCGGCGAGCGGCACATTCCGGCATTCGCGGCCAATGACGATGCCGAGTTCGCCTTCGTAGGCGATCTTGCCGGTATACCCGCTCGGACGCAGGATGCCGTCGCCGGGGCCGGCCAGCGAACTTGCCGGCTTCAGCAGGAACAGCGGATGCACGGGCACCGCTTTCTCCAGCCGGGCCGCGAGGGCGTGAAAGTTGTTCCACAGCGCCACGATCTTGCCCGGCTGGCACGGGGCCAGCAGGTCCAGCGAGGCGTAGCTGTAGCTATTGCCCGTGGGGCGAGGATCGGTATAGCCAGGGCCATCGCATTCGATGACGCGGTCGGCATCACCCTCGTCAAGCCGGCCATAAGCGGCGTCGCCATCAGGACGGCGGAAGCGAATCCAGGTTTGCACGGCAGAACTCCTCTGACAGGCGCGAGCGTGCCGCGCCTGCTCTTTCAGCAGAGAATGGAGAGACCCCCGTCAGGGGCTGTGGAGACGAGGCACCGGCCGGGGCCGGACGCCTCGGGTCAGATCGCTCCCGCCAGGCGCAGCGCAGCAATCTGGGCCGGCGACCGCCCCAGCGATTCGAGGATCTCGTTGGTGTGCTCCCCCAGCAGCGGCGAGCGCTCGACGTTCACCGGCGAGTCGGACAGTGTGATCGGCGAGCCGAGCTGCACGTATTTGCCGCGCACCGGGTGCTCCAGCTCGATCAGGAAGCCGCGCTCGTACATCGACTGGTCCCCGATCAGGTCCTTCATCGACAATATCGGGCCACACGGCACATCCACCTTGTTGAGCGCGTTCATCACCTCGAACTTGGTGTGGCCCAGGGTCCATTGCTCGATGATGCCGAAGCACGCGGCGAGCTTTTTCAGACGCACTTCAGGCGTGGCGAATTCCGGATCGGTGATCAGATCTTCGCGGCCGCACAGGCGCATCAGCGGCTCCCAGCCCTGCGGCTGGATGATGACGTAGACATAGTCGTTGGCACCGCCCGGCGCGCAGCGCAGCGCAGCGCCCGGCTGGCCGCCGCCCGACGCATTGCCCGCGCGCGGCACGTGGTCGTCGAACTGATCGTTGGGGTACTCGCGCAGCGGGCCGGCATCCAGGCGCTGTTGGTCGCGCAGTTTCACGCGGCACAGGTTCAGTACGGCGTCCTGCATGGCGACTTCCACGCGCTGGCCGCGCCCCGAATGCTCGCGCTGCAGCAGTGCGCCCAGGATCCCGACCACGCAGTGCACGCCCGTACCCGAATCGCCGATCTGCGCGCCCGTCACCAATGGCATGCCGCTGGCTTCGCCTGTCGTCGATGCGGCACCGCCCATGCACTGAGCCACGTTTTCATACGCCTTGCAGTCCTGGTAGGGGCCGGGACCGAAGCCCTTGATCGACGCATAGACCATGCGCGGATTCAGGTCCTGGATATGTTCCCAGTCGAATCCGGCGCGGGCCAGCACGCCCGGACCGAAGTTCTCGATCAGCACATCGCTCTGCTGAATCAGGTCTTCCAGCAGTGCCTTGCCTTCCGGCGTTTTCATATTGAGCGTCAGGCTACGCTTGTTGCTGTTCAGCATGGTGAAGTACAGGCTGTCAGCGTTGGGCACGTCACGCAGCTGGCTGCGCGTGATGTCACCGCGTCCGGGCAATTCGACCTTGATCACGTCGGCGCCCATCCAGGCCATCAACTGCGTAGCCGAGGGGCCGGCCTGAACGTGCGTCAGGTCCAGGACGCGAATGCCGTCCAGGGCTTTGCGTTGCGCCATGGTGCTGGTCTGACTTTGGTTGGTAGCCTCGGCCATGCTCGTCTCCTGATATGTGTCTCGCTCTTTTGACATACAGTATGTGGTATATCAGCAAGATGCAAGAGAGTTTAAACCCGAATCATGGAAGTTTCGACGCTGCATCGCAGCAAATGCGCATAAAGCCTTGCGGTGCCTACGCTGGCAGAGGCTGTGTGAACCGGGGAGGTGTTGCGGATGACGCAGAGGCCGTTCCAAGGACAGCCCCTCGCCCCTGCGAGATCGGCAAATAACCAAGGAAAAGTGCCAAAGAAACGTGCCAAAGAAAAAGCCCCAACGTGCCGTAAAGCTGTTGGGGCGCTAGAAGATTCGGCCACATCGCGGAACAATGCCCGCGCCCCGTCATGGGCCGGGCGACGGGGCGTGCATGACGTGGCCGGCAGTCAGTCCAGGAAGTCGCAGTTCTTTTCCACGTAGTCGGCCAGATCGAGCGAATGCTGGCGCACCAGCTTCTCGGCCAGCTCCGTATCGCGCTTCTCCAGCGCCTCGATAATCCGCAGATGATCGACGATCGACCGCGCGGCCCGGTCGCTCTGCGAGATCGTCATTTTCCGAATTGCACGCACATGGACGAAGATGTTCTTGATCGCGTCCATGATGATCTGCGACTTCGATAGCTGCACGATCGCCTGGTGAAAGACGATGTTGGCGTCGGAATACTCTTCGATGTGCTCGGCCGGCGTGGAGTCTCGGAAGCTGTCGAACATGTGTCGCAGTTTGCCGATTTCCTCGTCAGTGGCATGGAGCGTGGCCAGGCGGGCCGCCATGCTTTCCAGCGCGGCCCAGACCTGGATCATCTCCACGATCTCGCGCTTGGTCTTGCGCATGATGTAGATGCCGCGGCGCGGCACCGTGCGCAGGAAGCCTTCCTGCTCGAGCAGCGTCATCGCCTCGCGGATCGGCGTGCGGCTCACGCCCAGCGCCTCGGACAGCACGCGCTCGTCCAGTCGCACTTCCTCCCGCGACTGATAGATATCGGCATCGGCAATGGCCTGGCGCAGCATCGCATAGGCCTGGTCGCGCAGGCTGGCGCCCGCGTTGATCGGCTGCAGCGACAGGGTCAGGCCGGCGGGCTGGACTTCGGGTGTTTGGGCGGACATGAATGCACTCGTCTATGACCGGCGCCCCGGGGGCCGAGGCGGCCTCCGGCGGCGTCCCGCCCTGCTTCTCTGCCGGGGCCTGACGCGCGGACGCATGGTGACCAGTTTGGCATGGCGCCATGCGGTTTGCTCATCAATTTCGTCGATGATCGCGCGTCAAGAACCCGAACGGGTGAGAAAAGGGCGGGTCCGGCCTTTCGTATATGGTATATCAAGATCACCACATCGCCGGGGATTTCTCCCGCGTCATGCCGCGCGCGCTACCGGCCCGGGCGGCGCAGTCTGGCCGCCCTGCGCCATCCTGTCGCGCTGCTTGATCAGGCCAAGCACGGCATCGACCATCGGTGTGGGCTGGCCGATCATCCGCCCCATCTCCTGCACCACGGTCAGCAAGGGGTCGATTTCCATCGCCCGGCCGGCCTCCAGGTCCTGCAGCATCGAGGTCTTGTGCGCCCCCACCGCGCCGGCGCCGTCGATGCGGCGCTCCACATCCACGCGGAAGTGCACGCCAAAGCGCTCGGCAATCGCCTTGGCCTCCAGCATCATCTGGCGGGACAGCGCGCGCGTGGCGGGGTCGGCGGTGATGATGTCCAGCGTGGCATGCGTCAGCGCGCTGATCGGGTTGAAGCAGAGGTTGCCCCACAGCTTGAGCCAGATCTCATCGCGGATGTTGTCGCGCACGGGCGCGTCGAGATCCGCCTTGACCATCAGCTCGGCCAGTTGCGTCACGCGCGAGGAACGGCTGCCGTCCGGCTCGCCGATAGGAAACTTCTTACCGTAGACATGGCGGATCACGCCCGGCGACTCGATCTCCGCCGCCGGATACAGCACGCAGCCGATGGCCCGCTCCGGCCCGAGGCCGCGCCACTGCTTGCCGCCCGGGTCCACGCTCTCCAGCGTGCGCCCGGCAAACTCGCCACCGTGCTTGTGGAAGTACCAGTAGGGAATGCCGTTGACACCGGTCACCACGGCCGTTTCCGGCCCGAGCAGCGGTTGCATCAAGTCCACCACGCCGGGCACCTGGTGCGCCTTGAGCGTGATGAACACGTAGTCCTGCGGCCCCAGCTCACGCGGATCGCTGGTGCAGCGCACGCGCGCCACGCGCTCCTCGCCCTCGATATGAAGGCGCACGCCGTTGGCCTGCATGGCCGCCAGGTGCGGCCCGCGTGCGATGAAACTCACGTCGGCGCCCGCGAGCGCCAACTGCGCGCCCATGTAGCCGCCAATCGCCCCTGCCCCATAGATACAGATCTTCATGGGTTGTCTCCTCGATGGTTGTGATGACCGGTATTGTTTTGATATATCACATACTATATTCCAGTCTTGGCGTTTCACAACCTCAATCTCACCCTAACTGCTCTCCCCTGCGCCGCCGGCGTGCGCTACCATGATCCTGGTAGTCCGCTTTCGGGTAGCCCTGCCCCAGCCCACCCCAACCAAGGAGTTCGCATGGAATCGCTACTCGCGCTGGCGCGCGATCCGGCCGCCTGGGCCGCCCTGGCCACACTGGTGGCCATGGAGGTCGTGCTCGGCATCGACAACCTGATTTTCATCTCCATCCTGACCAACAAGCTGCCCGAAGCCATGCGCGAGAAGGCGCGGCGGCTGGGGATCACTCTTGCGCTGGTGATGCGCCTGGGCTTGCTGGCGACGATTGCCTGGATCGTGGCGCTGACCGAGCCGGTCTTCACGATCCTTGGCAAAGGCATTTCCTGGCGCGACATCATCCTGATTGCCGGGGGCGCGTTCCTGGTCTGGAAGGCCACGCGCGAGATCCATCAGCACGTCTCGCCCGAACCCGGGCATGGCGAGGAAGGCATCGTCGCCCGCGCCGCGCCAAGTTTCGCGGTGGCCATCGGCCAGATCCTCGTGCTCGACCTCGTGTTCTCGATCGATAGCATCATCACCGCCGTGGGCATGACCGACCACGTCCCGATCATGTTCGTTGCCGTGATCGCCGCCGTGACCGTGATGCTGTTCGCAGCCGCGCCGCTGGCCAACTTCATCAACGCGAATCCCACCATCATCATGTTGGCGCTGGCCTTCCTGATCATGATCGGCATGACACTGATTGCCGACGGGCTGGGCCACCACGTGCCGAAGGGCTATATCTATGCGGCGATGGCCTTCTCGACCGGCGTGGAGGGATTGAACATGCTGGCGCGGCGGCGGCGCAGCCGGCGCACGGAGCCGCCGCCGGCCTGATATCGGGTATTCGGGCCTGGTGGCTGGCGAGTGGCCTGCCCGAGCGGGTATGATGGCTGTCTTTGCTGTCATCCCCACTCACACGCATCCATGCTTCCTGCGGATCTTGCCGGCGCCGATGGCGACCAGAGCGCGTCGCTGCCGCGTTCCGAACGGGCCTACCAACAACTCCGGGGCGCGATCCAGGCCGGCCACCTGCCACCCGGCACGCGCCTGCGCGAGGTGGAACTCGCCGAATCGCTAGGGCTGTCGCGCACGCCGGTGCGCGAGGCGCTCTCGCGGCTCGAGTCCGAAGGGCTCGTCGTCAACGAGCCCAATCGCGGCATGATGGTCACGCGGCTCGACGCCAGCATGGTGAGCGAGCTGTATGTCATGCGCGAGGTGCTTGAATCCACCGCGGCCGCCCTGGCCGCCCGCCATGCCACCGACGTGGAAATCTCGTTGTTGCGCGATATTGTCGAGCGCGATCTGGCCTTCGCTGAAGACCCCGACAAGCTGGCCGTCAACAATCGCCTGTTCCACGAGACGCTGCACCGCTGCGCGCACAATCGATATCTTCTGAAAACCTTGCGCTCGCTGCATGAGTCGATGGCGCTGCTTGGCCGCTCCACACTGGCCGTGCCGGGCCGCGCCCGGGGGTCGTACGAGGAACATCTGGCGCTGGTGGAGGCACTCGAGGCCCGTAACCCGGCGCAGGCCGAGCAGATTGCCCGGCGGCATATCCAGCAGGCGTACAAAGTGCGGCTGTCGCTGTGGATCGAGGAACAATCGGCTGGCGGCCAGTCACTATCGCTTTGATTTGCCGATAGTTTTTGAGCCTCCCAAACCCCAGCAGCCCCAGCAGCCCCGCCCCGTGCGGGGCTTTGTTTTGGAATGTTGGCCTGGATTGTTCTAGGGACTACAAGAGTGTGTTCCCCTGCGCGCGCTATGCCGCGCCGATCGCGCTTGCTATCGTCCATACCGAGGCCGAGGCTCTTCTCTCCCTTTCGGCCTCACGTCACCTCCGTGGCGGCTTTTTCTTTGAGGCGCGGCCTGATCGCCGCGCCTCCTTTCTTAGGGAGGTCTGCCATGACCGACAAATCCGCTGACAAGTTAGTCCGGATTCCCGGCCCGGATCATCCGATCACGATCACGCCCCAGGCCGGCCGCGTGGTGGTGAGCGTAGCGGGCCGCGTGATTGCCGACACCCGCCGGGCCCTGACACTCGCCGAGGCCTCGTACCCGCCGGTCCAGTACATTCCGCGCGAAGACGTGGACATGTCGCAACTGACGCGCACCCAGCACACCAGCCACTGCCCGTATAAGGGCAATGCGGCGTACTACAGCATTCCCGCCGGCGGCACCCGCTCAGGCAACGCGGGGTGGACCTATGAATCGCCCCATCAGGCGGTCGCCCAGATCGCCGGCCATCTGGCCTTCTACCCGGATCGCGTCGATCGCATCGAAGTGACTCGCTAAGCACCCATATAAGCCAAAAAACCGACCCGCCGCACACCTCGAAGGGGTGTGCGGCGGGTCGGTTTTTCAATGGCGGCGCCGGGAAGGCGCCGCAGGCACTACGGGTGTTCTGACCGGATTAACCGTTCGCGTAGACGACCTTGGCCTTGCGCGCTTCCGATTGCAGACGGGAGAAAACGTTCTGCACGGCAGCCACGACGCGCTTCACGTCGTTGGCAAAACCCAGGCTTTGCGTGCCCAGTTCGCGCTCGATCAGGTCGCGTTCGAGTTGATCGGTCATCTTGATGTCGGATTGGGTGTTCATGGCGTCCTTCCTTGAGGGATTACCCTTATGGGGTTTTCACTAATTGTAGCAGAAGGATTGTCGCAATGCAGCATTAGGTGATAGTACGTATGCGCGGAAGCAACGGGACGGCCTTATGAGTCACTCTACGCTGATCCCGGCAGCATCTTCACAACGCGGACCACATCGACCGGCGCTGCCGCATGCTCCGATAGCACGAGCGCATACATGGCGAGATGCCAGGAATGCTCGGCACTATTTTCTCGACGCGATCGATCGATAGGCGGCGACATCCGCACGACGCTCTTCAGTCGGTCAATTTCTCTAAGGAAGGCGAGCTGCCGCTCCAGGTGGGGAAGATTCATGGTGAACACCAGGCGATGAGCATCACAGGGAGATGTCTGGCAGACAACTATGCCGGACATGGCTGGCAAACGCATGGATATGCGTGTCAAGGCGTCCCCTCGCCCACATGGGCACCTGGCCCCCGCCCCGCCATCACGTCCTGTGGATTGCGCAACGGACACGCCTTCAGCGACAGGCAGCCGCAGCCAATGCAGCCGTCGAGTTGATCGCGGAGCATCGTCAGCGCGCGGATGCGGGCGTCGAGATCCTCCCGCCAGGAAGCAGACAGCCGGCGCCAGTCGGCCACGGTCGGTGCCTTGCCCGCCGGCAAACGCGCGAACGCCTCGGCGATGACCGCAAGCGGCACGCCCATGCGCTGGGCAATGCGTAACACAGCCAGCCGACGCAGGATGCCGCGTGGATAGCGGCGCTGGTTGCCAGCGCTGCGCGTGCTCGAAATCAAGCCCTTCGATTCATAGAAATGGAGCGCGGAAGCGGCCACGCCGCTGCGTTCGACCACCTGCCCAATGGTCAGCGGGTCGCGGGCGCGCATCGGGCGCACGGGTGGTTCCAACGGGTCGATTTTGTCGATTTTCGGGGGGCGGCTCATGACAGGACCATAGCGGACAAGGAAAGCCCTTGCAGCGCGCATGGTATCGCACTCGAGCTTGACCTCAATCGCACTTGAGGTTTGACACTGGCATCCCTTTCCACCCAGGACCCTGCCATGCAGCTCGAATCGCCTCGCGCCCCGTACCTCCAGTTCATGAACCCGCCCGATCTCTACGATCCGCGCCTGAACGGCTATTCACATGTCGCGGTAGCGATCCGCCCTGCGAAGCTCATCTTCGCGGCGGGCCAGGGTGGCGAGGACATGTGCGGCGGCCTGCGGGCCGACTTCACGGCGCAGGTCAACCGCGCACTGTCCAACCTGCGCGTGGCGCTGCAGGCCGGCGGCGCAGACATCCCCGACATAGCCAAGATCACGGTGCTGGTCGTCGATCATTCAATGGAACGGCTGGCCATCTTCAGCCGCGCCTGGCAGGCCTTGCTGGGCGACTGGCCGGCACCCGCCTGCACGCTGATTCCCGTGCCAAGGCTGGCGATCGACGGCATGCTGTTCGAGATAGAGGCCGTAGCCGTGTTGCCGGAATAGCCATCCCCTTCACGATGAGAGAGGCGTCAGAATCACCGGGGGCAGGTCTCGGTGCGCGTCATCGCCAGCTGCCATGAAGGTGGGGCGCCAATGCATTGGTTCAGGTGCGATGTGAAGGCCCGGAGCTTTGCCGATGCGCGCGGCTGGGCGCGCAGCAAATAGATGCCGCCTTGTGCCTGCGGGCGGAGGCCATCCAGCAGCAATTCCTCCAGCCGCCCCGCCCCGATATCCTCGCCGACCGACCAGTCCGGCATCAGGGCGATGCCCAGCCCTTGCAGTACCGACAGCCGCCGTGCATCGCAATCGTCGCACTCCACCGCGAACAGCGCCTGCGCGGCGTGGGTGGATTCCAGGAGTTCGCGCCAGCCGCGCATGCTCGTGCTGTGGCCCCGGTCGATAAGGCGGTGGCGCGATAGTTCATCCGCGTGCACGGGTCTGCCGTGAGCGCGCAGGTAGTCTGGCGTGGCGCAGATCACGTATCGCTGGCTGGCCACTCGCTGGGCGATCAGGCTGCTGTCGGCCTGTTGCCCGACGCGCACCACGACATCAAACCTTTCGAGCACCGGATCGACCACACGCTCGGTCAACTCCAGCTCAACGGTCAGGTCCGGATACTGCGCGTAGAGGGAACCGAGGTGGGGTACGACGTGCCGCCGCGCGAACGCCGGCAGGCACGCCACGCGCAATCGGCCGCTGACACCCTGCTCCAGCGCCGTCACCGCGTCGCGCGTTTCATTGAGTTCCTGGAGGATGCGCGCGGCCCGCTGGTAGAGAAGATCGCCCGCCTCGGTGCAGACCAGCGCCCGCGTGGAGCGGGTGAACAGCGCCACGCCCATTTCCCGCTCCAGCACGTCGATCTGGCGCGACACTGACGATGCGACCTGCCCGCGCCGCCGCGCAACGGCCGAGAAGCTCCCTTCACGTGCCACATCGACGAAGACAGCCAGATTCTCAGCAAAGCGAATGAATTCCATTTGTGCGCTCTCCGCAAAGGCATTACGCGCCCGGATTGGCTTTCCACGGCAAACCGACGGGAATAGTATCAACACCTCAGCCCAGAGAGGCAAGTCTTTGCGAAAATCGCAAAGCATGCAGCCTCCGTCATCCGGATTGTCGAAACCCTACTGGAAGGCACCGCAATGGAGACAACCTACCTCTCAGCCGCCCTGCGCTCGATGCGCGGGCGCCCCCGCCGCATGCTGGCCACCGCGCTCCTCATGTGCGCAACCGGCCACGTCATGGCCGACGACTGGCCCGCCAGGACGGTCACGATCGTCGTACCGTATGCAGCAGGCGGCACCGTCGACAAGGTCGCACGGCAGGTGCAGGATGGCCTGCACACCCGCCTGGCGCAGACCGTGGTGGTAGATAACCGCGCGGGCGCCGGCGGCACCATAGGCACCGGCCAGATTGCCCGGAGCCCCGCCGATGGCTACACGCTCGGCATGGTGTTCGATTCCTTCGCCACCGAGTCCCACATTTATCCGAAACTGCCCTATGTCGGGAAGCGCGACCTGACGGGTGTGTCGTACATGGTCCGCTCGCCCATGGTGCTCGTGGTGCCGGCCAGTTCGCCTTACCAGACCCTCCAGGATTACGTCAGTGCCACGCGCACGCCGAAGAAGGTCTCGTACGCATCGGTAGGCGCCGGGAGTTCCAACCAGCTTGTGGCGGAAGCGTTTTTCGAAGCCGCTGGCACCAGCGGTATCCACACCCCCTACAAGGGTGGCGGACCCGCGATCAACGACCTACTGGGCGCCCACGTGGACTCGATGATCGCCAGCCTGCCGCTGATCCTGCCTTATGTACAGGCCGGCAAGCTGCGCGCGCTGGCGGTGACGTCCCCGCAGCGCGACGCCCGTCTGCCCGAGGTGCCCGCCGTGGCGGAACGCTACAAGGGCTTCGAAGCATACTCGTGGGTGGCCATGATCGCGCCGGCCAAGATCCCGCCGGCCGTGCTGGAGAAACTGTCAGCGGCGGTGACCGCCACCCTGCGCGACCCTGCCATCGCGAAGCAGCTGAGCGCTGGCGGCTTCGAGATCGTGGCAGGGAACGCCACCCAGACCAACAAGCTGATCCAGGACGAGTCCGCGCGCTGGGGCCGCCTGATCAAGGCCCGCAACATCACACTCGAATAGATGCCGCCGTCATGAACACTTTCGTCTATCAGTCCCGCCCCCAACGCGTGGTCTTCGGCGCGGGCGCGCTGGCCCGACTGGCCGATGAAGCCGATGCGCTCGGCGTCAAGCGCGTGCTCGTGCTTTGCACGCCCGGCCAACGTGCGCTCGCGGAGCGCGCCAGCGCGTTGCTGGGCGACCGCAGCGCAGGCATTTTCGATGGCGCCGTCATGCACGTGCCCGTGGAACAGGCCCGCAAGGCGCGCACCGTGGCGGCAGAGCGCGGGGCCGACTGCGCGCTGGCCATCGGCGGGGGGTCGACGATCGGTCTCGGCAAGGCGATTGCGCTGGAGTCCGCGCTGCCCGTCATCGCTGTGCCCACCACTTACGCCGGCTCGGAAGCGACGCCGATCTACGGCCTGACCGACGCCGGCCTCAAGCGCACCGGACGCGATGCCCGTGTCCTGCCACGCACTGTCATCTACGATCCGGAGTTATCCCTGCGTCTGCCGCGCATGGTCAGTGTGACCAGCGGCATCAATGCCATCGCCCATGCGGCCGAGGGCCTGTACGCGGGCGATCGCAACCCGGTCAGCGACTGGATGTCGCGCGAAGGCATCGCGGCGCTGGGTCGTGCGTTGCCGGTCATTGCCCGGGGAGGTGGCGAGGACGGTGCCGAAACGCTCGCCGCACGCGGCGATGCGCTCTACGGGGCGTGGCTGTGCGGCGCCGTGCTCGGCAGCGTCACGGCAGGGTTGCACCACAAGCTGTGTCATACGCTGGGTGGCACCTTCAATCTGCCGCACGCGGAGGTCCATACGATTGTGCTGCCGCACGCGCTTGCCTACAACGCCGCTGCCGCGCCGGCCGCCATGGAAGCCATCGCCCGTGCGCTGGGTGCCACCGATGGCAATGCACCGGCGGCGGTCTTCGACCTCGCCGCCTCGCTCGGCGCCCCTACCGCGTTGCGCGATATCGGCCTGAAAGAAGAGGATCTGGAGCGGGCATGCGAACTGGCACGACAGGATCAGTACCCGAATCCGCGTCCATTGGAAGCGTCTGGCATCCGCACCCTGCTGCGCGATGCGTTCCTGGGCAATCGTCCGGCGCTCTCCTAGGAAAGCATCGATCAACCCTGCCCAGGCGGCGCCCCCGTGGAGCCGCGTACCACCAGTTCCGGCCGCAATTCGATGACGACGGTGGCAGTCTGTGGCTTCTCGATCCTGCGCAGCAGCAGTTCGGCCGCCTGTTCGCCCATGTCATGCACCGGGATGCGAATGGTCGTCAGCGGCGGCGTCAGTGCATCGACGAAAGGCATATCGTTGTGGCCCACCACGGAGACGTCTTCCGGACAGCGCAAGCCGCGCTCGCGCAGAAAGTCGTAGCAACCCATGGCCACGAGATCATTGCCTGCGGCAATGGCGGTCAGGCCGGGCAGCGCTTCGAACAACTGGGCACAGGCCCTGCGGCCGGCCTCCCGGGTATAGCTCTCGGCCTCGACGACGGCATACGCACCGCGCCGCAATCGATGACGTTTGACCGCCTGCATGAAGCCTTCCCGCCGCAGTTCGCCCGTGGAGGTACTCGCGGGACCGGCGATGTGACCGATGCTGCGGTGGCCGAGCGATACCAGATGATCGACGGTCAGCGCCATCGCCAGCTGGCTGTCGCTGACCACGCAGGACGCCCGGCCGGTATGC
This sequence comes from Cupriavidus campinensis, assembly GCF_905397395.1. Classification (GTDB taxonomy): domain Bacteria; phylum Pseudomonadota; class Gammaproteobacteria; order Burkholderiales; family Burkholderiaceae; genus Cupriavidus; species Cupriavidus campinensis. The sequence goes on along the minus strand of NZ_CAJPVH010000004.1, from coordinate 141,787 downwards.
TCGCCGCGATTCACCATCACCACCGGAATGCCGAGCTGGAAGCAGTAGTCGAGCAAGGGATCGTCGCGTTCCGCCGTGGCCAGCACCAGCCCTTCCACCTGCCGGGCCAGTAACTGGTCGATCACGAAACGCTGCCTGGCGCGCTCCACGCCAGCATTGACGACGATGGGCACATAGCCGTGCCTGCCGAGAACGGCCTCGATCCCCGCCAGGATGGGCGGGAACACCGGATTCGCGATGTCCGGCAACACCACGCCGATCAGCCCCGAGCGTTGCGTACGCAGCCCCGCCGCGATGCGGTTCGGACGGAACCCGCGCAATTCGGCCAGCTTCAGGATTCGCGTGGCCACCTCTTCGGCCACAAGATGGCGCGTGGCGGGGTTCATCACGCGAGACACCGTCGAATAGTGGACATCGACCTCGGCGGCGAGGTCCTTGATGGTCACGCGTTTGCGCTCGGACATGGGCAGGCAGACGCCACGTTGGCTATTGGAATGCGCCATTCTAGCGCCTGCCGCCGCCGCGCCGGCTATTCCCCTGCCCGCACGCCGGACTGTTTCACCACGGGCGCCAGCTTGCCGATTTCGGCCTGGATATAGCTGGCAAACTCCTGCGGCGTGCTGCCGCGTGCCTCGGCCCCCTGCGCGGCCAGCCTCTCGCGCACATCGGGCGACGCCAGCGCCTTGCCGATCTCGGTGTTGAGCGCCTGGATCACCTCCTTCGGCGTGCCGGCCGGCGCCAGTACGCCGAACCACGAATCGAACGCATACCCGGGCAGCCCCGCCTCCGCCACGGTTGGCACATCGGGCAATGCGCCGGCGCGGGCTGGCGTGGTCACGGCCAGCGCGCGCAACTTGCCTTGCCTGACGAACGGCATGGCCGATACGGTCGGCGCGAACATCATGTCGCCGCGCCCCGCCATCACGTCCGTCAGCGCTTCGCCGGTGCCCTTGTACGGAATGTGCACGATGTCGATGCCTGCCTGCATCTTGAACATCTCACCGCTCAGGTGCGTGGAGCTGCCCGAACCGGCGGAATCGAAATTCAGGGTGCCTGGCTTGGCCTTGGCGGCGGCCACGATGTCGCGCATCGACTTGTACGGACTGGCGGCATTGACCACCAGCACGTTGGGCACCGAAGCGACCAGCGACACCGGCGCGAAGTCCTTGAGCGTGTCGTAGCCCAGCTTCGGATAGAGCGTGGCGTTGATGGCATGGCCCACGGAGACCAGGATCAGCGTGTAGCCGTCAGGCGGCGACTTGGCAACCGTGCTGGCGCCGAGGGTGCCGCCGGCGCCAGGCCGGTTGTCCACCACCACCTGCCATTGGCCGCCCTCCCCCAGCTTGCCGCCAATGATGCGCGCCAGGATATCGGTGGCGCTGCCTGCCGAGAACGGCACGATCAGCCGGATCGGCTTCGCGGGATACTGGGATTGCGCGATGGCCGCGTGCGGCAGCCAAAGCGCCGCGATCAGCCCAAAGGCGGTGATGGGGCGGAAAAACTGTCGTCTCATGGTTGTCTCCTCACGGTGCAAATGGCGTGCGCGGACGTCAGAAAAAGTGCCGCATGCCGAGCGCAAGGGTCTGCGGATCGGCACCGGCGCTGACACCGAGCTCGTTGATGGCGAAGTCGTAGATCGCGTTTTTCTTGTTATGGATGCGGCTGTAGTAGGCGTAGAGCGCGGTGCGCTTCGATAGCGGGTAGTCGTAGCCCACCGTGAACTGCATGGCATTGGTCTCCGAGCCGCTACGGAAGAAGCCGATCGTGTCCGTGGACGACCCCGTGCCGTTGGCGGCATAGGCCACCCCCACCCGCACGCTGCCGGTCCCAAGCTTCTGCACCAGCGATGCGTAGTACCCATTGCGCTGCAGATCGCCCGTATCCGTGCGGTAGTGCAGGTGTTCATAGAGCGCGGCCAGGCGCGTACCCGGGAACAGCTGGTAGGCCAAGGCTACCTTCAGCGCATCGTCATTGCGTCCGGCTGCCTGGTAGTGCGAGTGGACTTCATAGGCAATCGTGGCGCCGAGCGGGCCTCGCTCGTAGACCAACGCGGCGGAGTACAGCGCCGGATTGCGTGGCACCGTCGTCTTCTCTTCCGGCAATCCCCAGCCGAGCCAGAGGCTGGCGCCGCCCAGTTGCGGCGAGCGGTACTGGATGATGTTCTTCTGGCGCCGATCGAACGAACTCGTGTCCTGCACGTTGTCAGAACTCGACGTCGAGCCATTGCCGATCAACGCCATGTAGCCGGCGGTGGTCGGGTAGTACGGATCGTAGCCCGCCGTCGACTCGGTATAGGGCGTCTGCCAGTGGCCCATGAACAGCAGCCCGTAGTCGCCCTGCAGGCCCACGCGCGTATTGCGGCCCGCAATCTGGCCCTGTCCGGTGTCCAGCGAGACGTTGCTCTCGATCTGCCACACGGCCTGGAGCGAGCCGCCAAGGTGCTCCACGCCCCGGAAGCCGAATACCGACCGATTGTTGGTCTGCCGCACGGTGCTGCCCAGCTTCGTCCCGTCCGTTGCCGTGCTGGCCCGCGAGTACTCGATGGCCGTGTTGAGCCGGCCGTAGATCGTCACGCTGTCTTCCGCCATCGCTTCCCGGGCGATGACAGTGGACATCAGCGCCAGTGGAATCACATGACGTCGCCTGAAAACTCTCTGCATCTGGGTCTCCTCGTGTTGTGATGAAGTGGATCTTTGCAAACGTTTGCAGCAGAGCAACAAAAAAATCAGGGCTTGGCGGTGGCCGTGGTCGTGGCCGGATAGGGCATGGCCAGCAGCAGCATCGCGGGCCGGTTGGAGGAATTGCTCACCTGCCGTGCCTCCCCGGGCGCCAGCCGAACGGAATCGAACTGCCCGAGCGTCACGGACTCATCCGGCGTGCGGATGCAGACCTCGCCCTCCAGCACGACGTAGTGCTTCTCCATCGGCGAGGCGTCGAGCGAGGTATGGCCGCCCGGCAGGATGATCGACACACCCAGCCACAGGGCGTCGGAGGGGCCCGCCTCGTGGCCTTGCAGACGCAGGCAGTGCATGCCTTCATGATTGGCGGGATGGTAGGCCCGCGCCTGTGCGAATCGGGTCGTATTCATGGCGTCAGCACCACGCGCTCGGTGGCGCCTTGCAGCACGGCGCGATAGGCGTCCCGTGCATTGGACAGCGCGTACGTGTAGTCCGGAAGCACCGGGAACGCCTTCAGGGCGCCTGATGTGAACATCGGCGCCAGCGCATCGAGGATCTTTGCGCCGGCTTCGCTGTCCATGGCAAGCGTATCGACGCCCACGTAGGTGTGCTGGCCACGGTAGAACGCGAAGATGTCGAACCGCACCGGCTTTTCAATCGTGGAGATGAAGACCTGCGTGGCGCCAATCGCCATGGCCAGATTCGCCTGCTCGAAATAGGGGCTGCCCACCGTGTTGTAGACGATATCCGCACCATGCCCGCCGGTTTCCTCCCGCACGACGTCGGAGAGCGTCTCCCGGCTGGCATCGATCATGCGCACCGTTCCGCTGGCGTGACCACGGTAGGGCTCGGCACCGCGCTCCACGGCGAACACGCGTGCGCCCAGTGCGGTCGCGATCTGGATCGTGGCCTGGCCTACCTTGCCATTGCCGCCGCAAACGAGCACCGTGCTGCCGGCGCCCGGCATGCCGGCGCGGCGCAAGCCCTCATACGCGGTGATGAACGGCACCCCGACGGCACCGGCTTCCAGCAGCGACAGCGTCGCCGGCTTCTCGCGCACTGCGTCCACGCCAATACGCAGATACTTGCCATGCGTGCCGTCGCGACGAATGCCAAGCTCGCCGCCACTGCCCCAGACCTGCCGGCCGATCCACTGCGAGGGGCCGTCGATCACGACGCCTGCGTAGTCGCGCCCCGGCGTGCGCGGCCATACGGCATGCGGCATCATGCCGAGCGTCGCCTTCACGTCGCTGGGGTTCACGCCCGCGCTGGCGACTTCGATGATGCACTGGCCCGTGCCGGCCTCGGGACGCGGCATGCCGGTCAATGCGAGTTCGAGCGTGTCGATACTGGAGGCTTTCTGATGAACCTGGATGGTATTCATGGTGATATCGAATGCGGTGTGCGATGAATGAAAATGTCAGGCGTTGCGCAGGCCCAGCACGGTGCGGGCCTCCGATGACGAAGCGATGTCTCCTCCCAGCGACTTGACGATGTCGCGCGCCTTGGCCACCAGCGCGGCATTGTTCGGGGCGAGTACGCCCTTCTCCAGATAGATGTTGTCTTCGAGTCCTACCCGCACATGGCCGCCCGCGAGCCAGGCCTGGGCGACGATCGGGAACTCGGCGCGGCCAATGCCGAATGCGGACCAGTGCGCACCCTGCGGCAGCATACTGCTGGCGTAGAAGATGGTCTCCGGGCTCGGGGCGAATCCGTACTTCACGCCCAGCACGAAGGTCCACAGGCCGGGGCCGTCCAGCACCCCCTCGCGCATGAAATCGAGCGCCATGTTCAGGTCACCGGAATCGAAGATCTCCAGCTCCGGCATCACGCCTGCGCTGCGGATGACGCCTGCCATCTTGCGCACGTTGGCGGGCGTATTGATGACAACGTCGCCGCCCGAGTTCATCGTATTCAGATCGAGGGAACAGACATCGGGTCGCAGCGCCGCGATATGTTCCACCCGCTTGAGCGGATGCAATAACGTGGTACCAGGGGCCGCCACGCGTGGCTCGTCTTCATCGGGCACAAAGCGTCCGCCGGGCCCCGTGGTCAGGTTGATGATCAGGCTGCGGTGCTTCGCGCGAATCCTGTCGATGACATCGGCGTAGTAGTCGAGCGACATCGACGGCCGGCCCGTTTCCGGATCTCGCACATGGATATGGGCGGCTGCGGCGCCGGCTTCCGCCGCTTCGAGCGCGGCATCGGCAATCTGGGCGGGCGTGACGGGAAGCCCCGGATGCTGTTCAGGCGTGACGATGTTGCCGGTCACAGCACAGGTGATGATCGTCTTGCGTGCGTGCATGGTCAGTTGAGCGAGGGATGGGAAAAGAAGATCAGGAGCTCAGCCGAGCTGGCGGCCACCGTCGACGACGATGGTGGTGCCTGTGGCAAAGCGCAGCGAGGTGGCGCACGCGATGATGGCGTCCGCCACGTCCTGTGCTTGGCCGATACGGCGCAGCGGCGTGGTGCTCGCCGCGCGGTCATTGAAGCTGCTGTCGCGGCCCGGCACGAAGCCCGTGTCGACGACGCCCGGAGAGACGTTGAGCACTCGGATGGCCGGTGCCAATGCGCGACCGAGCGACATCGCCATGACATCCAGCCCGGCCTTTACGGCGCAGTACGCCACGTTGCTGCCCTGTCCGGTGCGCCCCGCAATGGATCCCACGTTGACGACCAGGCCGTCGCCATTGGCGCGCAGCAACGGCGCGAACGCCCGAATTGCCGCGAACTGGCCGCGCCAGTTAATGGCGAACATCTCGTCGATCAGGGCATCGTCTAGGGCGTCTAGATCCCCATGCGGAATTGCACGCGTGAAGCCTGACGTGTTGACGAGAATATCCGCGCGGCCATAGTGGTGATGCACGTCGTCGGCAAGCTGACGCAATGTGGCGCTGTCGCCGACTTCCGCGCGTGCCGCCAGATGGTTGCCCGCTGGCAACGCGTTCACGGCACTTGCCGTGCGGTCCGCATCGCGCCCGGTCAGCACGACACTGGCGCCGATATCGGCCAGCGCCCTGCCCGTGGCGAAGCCGATGCCGCCAGTGCCGCCGATAATCACGGCAACCTTGCCGGAGAGAGGGGAAGGAGTCATGGTCTGTTGATGAGTGGAAGAGGATTGGATCGTCAGTCGATGGGCGGCTTCGGGAAGGTTTGCTCCCCGGGTTCGAGCGCGAAATCGAACGCCATGGTGTAGAACGGCGCCGGCAGGTCGCCCCAGGGGCTGCGGCCAGCTTCAACCAGCCGGAACGCGCCCACGAGCTGGCGGTGCACGCCGAACGTGACATCGGTTTCGAGGATGTCGGAATCATCGGCAAACACCTGCGTCACCAGCGTGCGATAGCCTGGTGCGGCCACGATGAAATGAATATGCGCGGGACGGTAGGGATGCCGGTTCTGGGCGGCCAGCAGCTTGCCTACAGGGCCGTCCGTGGGCACGGGATAGCCCGCGGGCCGCACTGTACGGAAGTAATAGCCGCCATCGGCATGGGTGTGGAACAGGCCGCGCAAGTTGCGGTCGGGCTGTTTCGGGTCCTGGTTGTCATAGAGGCCAACCGGCGACGCTTGCCAGACCTCCACGACCGCACCCGGTATCGGCGCGCCATCGGTACCGCGAACCGTGCCACTGACGAACAGCGGCAATCCCGGTGCGTCATCTTGCACCACGCAGTCGCCGCACGCGTAATGCGGCGCATGGGCGCGATAGAACGGCCCCAGCAATGCGCCGGGCGTGCGCCCTTCGCTTGTGCCGTTGTTCATGGTGGTGACCAGCGTGGACAGGCCAAGCACATCGGCCGCAAGCACAACTTCGTTATTCGTGGCGTGTGTGGCGTGCCCAAGCGCGGCGATAAATTCGAGCCCCATCTCGAACTCCTCGTCGGTCGGCCGGACTTCGCGCAGGAAGTCGTGCAGGTGCTTGACCAGCGCTGCCATCACCGTGCGCAGGCGGGGGTCTTCCGTCTGCGCCATCGCCCGCCTGACCACTTCCGTGACTGACCATTCGTTCTCGATCAGGCTCGATGCGCTGACAGGCTTCTGGGCTGGGTTGGACTGTGGTGTTTCCATACCGTCTCCTTATGCAAACGTTTGCATTATGCGCGATTCCAAGCGCGTGGCAAGCCGCGTGGGGCGTGCAGGAGTTAGGCGAAAATCACTTAACGTAGGAAAAACCAGGCGAATCAAGAGGATAGAGAACCGATCCGTGGTAACCCTAGCTTGTGGACGGATTATCCCGTCAGCGTCGCAGCCGCCTCCAGCCCACCACGACCCCGCTGACCGACATCACCAGCCCTGCCATCGACAGCACCCACATCACCACATCCCACGCCGGGCGCTGCTGCGTGAGCGAAGCGAAGTCATAGCGGTGTGCAGCATTGAACACCCAGCGGTAGAGGCGGCGGCTATCGTCACTCCGGCCAATGACCTGACCCGTCGATGGATCGACATAGGCCCAGGTGTGGTCGGCGTCGTCGAAGGTCAACCGCAATACGGGCAACCTGCGCGCGTTGTGGTGGCTATACCAGTAGGTATCGGCGTCCGTTTGCAGGAAGCTGGCCACGACCTTGGCGTCTGGCATCAGGGTGCCGGCAGTTCGCGTCAGCATGGCCCGGTCCCAGTGCACCGGCGCACCGCTGCGCGGATCGAGGACCGTGATCTCGCCCTGGCCAGAGGCCACCTGCAACGCGGGGACGTTGCCCACCCAGGTCATGCGGATCTCCCGGGCGCCGCCGTCTGCCAGCATGCCGAGCCAGTCCGGCGCGGGGAACGAGGCCCTGGCATGCCCGGCGTAGCGCTGCAAGGCCGCGCCGTCGAAGCCGCGCCCGTTGAACCACTGGTTCGGATTGACGGAGAGCCATCCCGAGATCAGCCAACCCAGCAGGAACAACGCGCCGGCAAGCCCGGCCACGTGATGCCACGCCATCCAGCCATGGTATGGCGATACACCCGCCGTGCTGCCGTGCGCGAAGCGCCGCCGCACGCGCAGCCGCAGCCAGCCGATCCAGACGCCGGTGATGGCCACCACCACACAGGGACCGGACGTCCACAACACAACCTGGCGCCACAGCGGCGGGTCCTTGCGGATTGGCGTGAAATACAACCAGTGCGGCACCGCGCCGAGCCAGTTCCAGAACCGCTCGGTGCGATGGGTATCGCGCATGACCTCGCCGGTCTTGGCCGAGACATATAGCTCGGTGCCGCGTCCATCATCGATGGCGATGCGGTGCAGCGGGCGCCACGCGTTGAGGCCGTTCGGCACGGTCCACTGGTCGCGTTCGGCGGTCTCGATCCAGCGCGCGGGCTTGCCGGCGAACCGCTGGGCAGTGCCCTGCGCCGTGGCCGCATCGACGGCCCCGATGACGCGACCATCAGTTGCCGCCACGGTATGAGGTCGCCCCTTGTCATCGACCATGCGATAAACGGGCAGGTCACCCGCCATCTCAAGCCGCAGGCTGCGCGGGAAACTGGACAGCCCGGCCGCCGCCATGGCGGCATCCGGCGTCGTAGCCACCGCGCGCACATCAAGCGGCGGCAGGCCAGCCAGCCGCTCCGCCTCGGTCAGCACGGGAAAGCCGATGTACATCATCACCAGCCCCGAGCCGAACCACATCGCGATCAACAGGCAGCCGGCGATCCCCATCCAGCGATGGATCAGGTAGAGCCAGCGCCGCACCTTGCGCCACATTTCCCGGCCTCAGAAGTAGAAGTTGGCCGACAGTTCCGCCGAGCGTGGTCGGCCCAGCAACCATTGCTGGCCTCCGTTCGAGACCGATTCGGCATAGTCCTTGTTGAACAGGTTGTAGACGCGCAGCGTCAGCGCCGCCTGCTTCGAGACGCGCCACGACAGGGCCGTATCGACCGTCGTATAGCTCGGCACGCGCACGCGGTTGGCCGTGTCCGCGTAACGCCCCCCGACATAGCGCAGGCCCGCGCCGAACGTCCATTGCGCGATGAAGTTCCACGTCAGCCAGGCATTGGCGGCCTGCTGCGGCACGCTGGTAGGCACGTTGCCGGCACGGGAGACCAGCACGCCGCCCACCGATTCGTTGAAGTCGTCATAGCGCGCGCGCAGCACGGTACCGTTGACGTCGAACCGCAGCCCGCGCAGCACCTCCACGCTGGCCGATGCCTCCAGCCCGCGCGACGACTGCTCGCCCACCTGCTGCGTGATCGTCGGGTTGACGGGATCGCGCGAGAGCAGGTCGTTCTTGCGGATCTCGTAGGCCGCGAAGGTCCATTCGCCGCGATTGCCCCAGAACGCCTGCTTCACGCCCACTTCCACCTGCTTGCCAGTGGCGAGGTTGAAATTGCGCTGGGCGTCGGAGGTGGTGATCAGCGCCCCCAACGGGTCGGTGGCCGTGGCGTACTGGGCATAGACGGCCAGGCTCGGGCTGAACTGGTAGACAGTGCCCACGCGCCATGTGGTGTTGGCAAAGGTCTTGTCCCAGGCCGAACCGGCCACCAGGTCAATGCGCGTCAGGTCGGCATGGTCGAAACGCACGCCGCCGATCACCGACCACTGCGGCGTGAAGGCGATACGGTGCTCGCCGAACAGCGCGTACTGCGTGGTGTTGCTGCGGAAGCGTGGCGACGTGACGATGCCCGGCGGGCTGAAGAACAGGCCCGGATCGAAATCGCGCGCCGGCACGGTGGACGTGCCGCCGTAGGGCGAGTTGTTCGAGTGGGTGAAGTGGATCTTGTTGACGTCAAAGCCGACCGTCGTGGTGTTGTCGAGCCCGAACAGCTTGCTGCGCACCGTCAGGTCGGCGCGGTTGCCCACCTGCTCCTGGTCGTGCAGGATCTCCAGATAGTCCCCGCGCCGCACCTGCGAGGTGGCCGGCAGAAAGGTATAGGTCTCGCTGTTCCGCCAGTGGCGGTGGCTGGTCAGGTAATAGAACTGGTTGCGCACCGTCACCCGGTCATTCGGCGTCCATTCGGCATTCAGGCGCGTCCAGCGGTCCCGGTAGCTGATCTGGGCGTCGCCAACGTTGTAGTTCTTCTTGCGCAGCGAGCGGTCCAGGCTGCCATTGACCAGCGGCGTGCCGAGGTATTGCTGCGGATGCTGGGTGCCATCGTCATAGGACAGCGTCAGGTTGAAGTCTGGATTCACGTCCAGCCGCACCGACACCGACACCATCAGGTTGTTGGCATCGCCCCGATCCACCCAGCCAGCCGTCCGGTTGTAGGCCGTGGCAAAGCGGTACGACAGGTTGTCGTTGACCTTGCCGCCACTGTCGAAGGCCACGCGCGCGGTCTTCTCCGTGCCGCCCGTGATCTGGAGTTCGTTCTCGATCGGGCCGCGGATCGGCTTCTTCTGCACCACGTTCACCACGCCGCCGATGGCCCCCTCGCCATACATGACCGATGCGGGGCCGCGCAGCACCTCGATGCGGTCTACCGACCACGTATCGAACGGGAAGGTCACCGTGCCGGAGGCCACGTACATGCGCGTGCCGTCCAGCAGCTGCATGACCGAGCCCTGGCCGGCGAAGCCGCGCGCGGTCAGCGCGGTGCCGCCGTTGCCCGGGGACGGATTGCCGGTGATGCCGGTGGCGCGGGTCACCGCCTCGCGCACGCTCTGGTCGCCCCGCGCGCGGATGGTCTCGCCGTCGAGCACTTCTACGCTGGCCGGTGTCTCCAGCGGCGTCAGACCCATGCGGCTGCCCGTGTACTCGGGTTTCGAGAGCGCCATGCCGGGATAGGCGGCGTCGCTGACAACCACCGGCGGCAGTGACCTGTCATGCGATTCGGAGGTTTCCTGGGCGAATGCGCAGGGAAGATTCAGGCCGGCCATGGCACCGAGCGACACAGCCAGGACACGTGGCCGACGCCCCCGTGCGGAACGTGACGAAGGCTGGGCCGGACGCGGGCGGCCAGCGGAATGCGCGAACATGTTGTATTTCATCGTGAAGCCGGACGACCCCGCCCGTGCAAGAGATTTCGATGATGACAACAGGCCGGTATCCGGGCTGACAGGTGGGAGCGTGCGCACCCGGGAATCCGTCGCCTTCCCACGCCATGAACATCGCGCAGTGGCCGCCGATCCGATGGATTGGCATGACAGTTCCCGAACCTGCTTACCGTTGCGGGGGCAGCACAGGCTTGGTCGCGGCTGGGCGACGCACCTGTTTCCCGTTTAACCCACGAAAATCGCGGGCACCTGCAATCACGGTCGGCACCAGGAAAGTGCCGCAGTGTGCATTCTACGCGTAAGCGGGGGTCAGGCAGCGAGACGCAGAACCAGACGATGCTCCCCGTCCTCAACACGCACGCGCACCGCGCCGTTGACACAGGGGACGGACAAGTCATCGAGCATCGCGGTACACACCGCATCGCCGGCCCCCCCCCGCTCGACGCGAATGTCGAAATGGGCGGCACCGAGCGTGACGGTGGCCTGGAACCCCGGCCAGCTTGCCGGAATCCGTGGCGCAACAAGCAGCCAGGCACCCTCCCGCCGGATGCCGAGGATGCCTTCGATGCCTGCCCGCACCATCCATCCCGCCGCCCCGGTGTACCACGTCCAGCCGCCGCGGCCGACGTGGGGGGCCACCGAATAGACGTCGGCCGCCACCACATAGGGCTCCACCTTGTAGCGATCCGCCGCCGCCGGCGTCAGCGCGTGGTGGATGGGGTTGAGCATCGAGAACAGTTCGACGGCAGTGTCCGCGTCGCCCAGTTCCGCAAAGGCCAGCATGCTCCACATCGCGGCGTGACTGTACTGGCCGCCGTTCTCCCGGACACCGGGCGGGTAGGCCTTGAGATAGCCGGGGTCATCCACGCCGCTGTCGAACGGCGGCGAGAACAGCAGCACGAGCCCTTCCTTGCGGCGAACAAGCAGACGGTCGAGCGACGCCATCGCCATCGTGCTTCGGGCAGGGTCGCCCACGCCAGACAGCACTGACCAGGACTGGGCGATGGCATCGATCTGGCAGGCCTCGCTGTGCGTCGAGCCCAGCAGCGTGCCGTCATCGTAGGTGGCCCGGCGGTACCACGCGCCATCCCAGCCATGCCGCTCCAGCGCCTCGCGCAATGCCAGGCCATGCGCGCGCCAGTTGGCGGCGCGGACGGTATCGCGCGAGTCCGCCAGCGGGGCGAACAATGCAAGGGTGCGGGCGAGAAGCCATCCCAGCCAGACGCTCTCCCCCTTGCCGCGAGCGCCCACCAGGTTCATCCCGTCGTTCCAGTCACCACCGCCGATCAACGGCAGGCCGTGTTCACCCGTCAGGCCGATGCAACGGTCGATGCCGCGCGCACAGTGCTCGAACAGCGATGCGCTGACCTCAGCCACCATGGGTTGGAAGAACAGGTCGTGGTCCCCGGCAGCGAGCGTCGGCCCGTCGAGAAAGGGGATGCACTCGTCAAGCACCCCGGCGTCATCCGCAGCCATCACATAGGTCGCCGTGGCGAACGCCAGCCAGACGCAATCGTCCGAAATCCGCGTGCGCACGCCCTGCCCTGAGTGTGGCAGCCACCAGTGCTGAACGTCGCCCGGCTCGAACTGCCGCGCGGCGGCGCGCAGCAGATGGCGCCGCGTCTCGGCGGGGCGGGCGAAGGTGAGCGCCATGGTGTCCTGCAACTGGTCGCGAAACCCGTAGGCACCGCTGGCCTGATAGAACGCCGAGCGGGCCCGGATGCGACAGGCAAGCGTCTGGTAGAGCAGCCAGCCATTGAGCATGATGTCCATCGCGCGGTCCGGGGTCCTGACCTGAACGGCGCCTAGCAGATCCGTCCATTGCGCCGTCACGGCCGCGAGCACGCCGTCGAGGTCCGCACCGCGATAGCGGGCGATCATGGTACGGGCCTCATCGGCGCTGGCGCATTGCCCGAGCAGCACGGTCACCTCGGTGGATTCACCCGGCGCGAGCGACACAAGGCACTGCAGGGCCGCGCAGGGATCGATCCCCGCGCCGGCCGTGCCGGAAAGCGACGCTGCACCGCCCGGGCCGCCCGGGCCGGCCAGCGCCGCCGGTCGGGCGAGCGTGCCGCGATAGCCAATGAACTCGCTTCGATCGGCGGTCCAGCTGGTCGTGGTCCCCGCCAGGCAGGCAAACGCGACCCGGCCGGGAAACGCGAGATTCCAGGGGTTGCGCACCAGCATTGCGCCGATTTCGGCGTCGAACTCGGTCACGATGTAAGGGCCCGAGGCCCCTCGCGACAGGCCGAGGACCCAATCCACGTAGGCCGTCACGGACAGCTGCCGATGCTCCCCGGAGAGATTGCGCAGCGTCATCCGCGTGATCTTCACCGGATCATCGACCGGCACATGCTGCAACAGCTCAAGCCCGATACCGTGCGCCACGTGTGAAAAGCGACTGTATCCAAAGCCATGACGGGCGATGTACTCGCCACCATCGCGCACGGGCTGCGCGGTAGCCGTCCAGACCTCGCCCGACACCAGATCGCGCACGTAGACGGCCTCCCCCGCCGGGTCCGAGACCGGATCGTTGGACCATGGCGTCAACTGGTTCTCCCGACTGTTGACGGACCACGTATAGCCGCTGCCCTCGGCCGAGACCTGGAAGCCAAAGCCATCGTTGGCGATGACATTGATCCACGGCGCCGGCGTGGTGGCGCCGTCCGCCAGCACCACCACGTACTCCCGGCCGTCCCGATCGAAGCCACCCAGGCCGTTGAAGAACTCGAGCGCTGCCGGAGCCTGGGACGAACGCGCGATGGCTGTAGCCCGCCCAAACGGGGGCGGCGGCGCCGGCGGTGCCCACGCCGGATCGGGTATCCGTGCCAGCTGGTCGGCAATCGAGCCCCGGCGCGCAATCAGCGCCACGCGTGCGACGGATTGCAGCAACGCGCGCGCTTCGGCTGTCATCAGGTCCGCGCGCAGCGCGTACACCGCCCCTTGGGCGAACTCCTCGCCCAGACGCGGCCGCGACTGGCTGCTGCGTACCGCCGTGTCGATGGCGACCTGCAGGTCCTGCACGTACGACGAGGCGTGCTCGTTCACGATGACCAGATCGACGCCCAGCCGCTTCATGCGCCAGTACTCATGCGCACGCAGCAACTGGCGCACCTGGGCAATATCGTCGATTTCGTCGATACGCAACAGGACGATCGGCAGGTCGCCGGAGATAGCATGCGGCCACAGCCCGGACTGGAGACCCGCGCCGCGCGCGATCGCCCCGGATGGCGCCCTGAGGCGGCGGTCCGCGTACAGGATGGCCGCCGCCAGCCGCTGGAAATCCGCGGCCTCGTTCGACTTGATGTCCAGATGACGCAACTGGACCTGGGCCTGGGTCCATGCCAGGGTCCGGGCGCGGTCGAAGGCGCTGCGGTCGTGGTGTTTATCGATCAGATCGAGCAACTCGGCGCGCGACGCCGCCACGACGGTCCAGAACGCCACGCGCGCCACGCCGCCCGGCGTGATGCGCACCTGCTGCCGCAGCGCAAAGATGGGGTCCAGCACCGTGCCGGTCGTATTCGAGAGCGGACCGCCGTCTTGCACTGCGCTCGCCGTCATGACGGTCCGACCGCGCCCAAGGAAGCGCGCCCGGTCGGATTCATACTCCGGGTCGGCGCAGACATCGCCCTCCACCACCGCGAAATGCGCGGCCCAGATCTGCGGATCGGCTTGCGAACGCGGCCGGCGGGTTGCGATCAGCGCGCCGAACTCGGCCAGGTACTCGGTCTGGATGAACAGCCGGGAGAACGCCGGATGCGCAACATCGGCCGCCTGCGCCGAGAGGGCCAGCCCGGCGTAGGAGGTCAGCGTGATCTCGCGGGTCCGGCGACCGCTGTTGGACAGCGACGCGCGCCGCACCTCGCCGTCGTCCTCGCCCGATACCAATACGTCCAGCGTGGTGGTCAGCGCGCCATCGCGCCGATGGAACGCAGCGCGATCCTCCACGAACAGCACCTCGTTGTCCTCATCCACGTCATCGCTGCCGGGAATCCACGCGCCGGCGCACCAGACCCTTCCGTCTTCGTTGTCGCGCAGGAAAATGAAAGACCCTGCTTCGTCGCAGGTGGCATCCTCCCGCCACCGGGTGACCGAGAGATCGCGCCAATGGCTGTAGCCTGCTCCCGCCGCCGTCAGCATGACGGTGTAGCGCCCGTTCGAGAGCAGATGAGTGACGGGTGGCCCGACGACCGCGCCAGACATCCGCCTGGCCGTCGAATCCTGGACTGTGGGGGCGATCGCCGAGGCCCTGACGTCTTCGGCACGCGGGGGTGCGATGGCAACATTGCGCGGAATACGCTCCTGCAGCAGCAGTTCGGTCGCCTGGATCATCGGCTCCTGATGGAAGCGCTCGCGCATGATGCCGTGCAGCAGCGTGTTGGCGATGGCGACAATCGACATGCCCTGATGGTGGGCCATGAATGCCCGGACGATGGCGTAGTCCTGGTTCTCCGGCAAGCGCGAACGCGTGAAGTCGATGGCTTCATAAAAGCCGTAGCGGGCCAGCGCGCCGGTGCGCACGAGGTGCCTGAAGTTGCGCAGCGCTTCCGGCGGGTCGACCATGGCGGCGAGCGCGGCGGCGTATGGCGCGATCACCACGTTCTCGGCGAGGCCCCGCTTCAGGCCGAGGCCGGGCACGCCGAAGTTCGAATACTGGTACGTGAACTCGAGATCGCGCGCGTTGTACGCGGACTCCGAAATGCCCCAGGGAATACTCAACGAGCGGCCGTAGGCGCGCTGGCGCTCCACCACCAGCCAGCTGGTCTGCTCGAGCAGGCTGCCTTTCGGCGCACGCATCACCAATGACGGCATCAGGTATTCGAACATGGAGCCCGACCACGAGATCAGCGCCGAACCGCTGCCTAGCGGGGTGGCGGCACGCCCCAGGCGGAACCAGTGCCGCGTGGGCACGTCACCCTTGGCGATGGCGAACAGGCTGGCCAGTCGCGCCTCCGAGGCGAGCAGGTCGTAGCAACTGGTGTCGAGCCGGTTATCGTCCATCGCAAAGCCAATCGAAAGCAGCTTGCGTTCCCCGTTGAACAGGAAGGAGAAGTCCATTGACATCGCCATCTCGCGGGCCTCGGCCGCGAGCGCGGAAAGCCGGACGCCCAGACCCGGCGACGCAGCGGCATGGGCGCCGTCATCGCGTTCGTGCTCCACAGCCCGCCTGGACAGTGCGCCAAGCCAGAACGAGAGGTCACCCAGCGCGTCATTGCCGGCGGCCGGGCGCATGTCCGCGCATAACCGTGTGGCGTGATCGGCCAGTCGCCGCAACGTGGGCATCAATGTGGCCATCCGTTGCGCGCCGTGCAGATGATCGTCGATCTCGTTCAGCAACGCCTCGACTTCGCGTCCTTGCTCGCTGCCTGCCTGAAGCAGGCTCCGTAGCGCCTCATGGGCCAGCGCAACGCTGTCCTGCATGCCGTCGCGTGCCTCCGGGGCCTCCGCTGCGGCGGCTGGCAGGCGGGCCCAGCCCTCGCAGGCGTTGGCAAGCACGATGAGGTGGCCGGCCATGTTGCCGCTGTCCACGGACGACACATAGTCGGGCGGGAGCGCCCGCAGGTCCCGGGTGTCATACCAGTTGAAAAAATGCCCACGGTAGCGCGACAGCCGACGCAGCGAATCGAAGGTGGCCTCGAGCCGCTCCACCGTTTCGGTCATCCCCGCCCAGCCAAAGTCGTGCGCGGCCACGGCGGACAGCAAATACAAGCCGATATTAGTCGGGGAAGTCCGGTTTGCCACCACCTGCCGGGGGCTCTCCTGTACGTTGTCCGGGGGCAGCATGTTGTCCGCCGGCGTGACGAAAACCTCGAAGTAGCGCCACGTGCGGCGCGCGAACCGGCGCAGCTCCCCGGCTTCCGCCTCGGACAGTGTGAGCCGGGGCGCTGCCCGGGTCGCCCGGCTGGCCCACAGTGCGAGAGCCGGCGCGGCGAGCCACAACAAGGCAAATGGCGCCACCAGCGGCCACCCGGACGGCGCGACGCCGATCGCGATGGCCGCCACCGCCACGGCAAGCAGGACCCCGCCCAGCATTCGACGGTAGAACCCCACGAGATCGAGCCGGGGATTGCGCTTCGACTGCGCGGCAGTCGTCCATTCGAGCAGGTGGCGCCGCGTACGGAGCAGCCGCGTAAGCGTCCGGACGATGGCATCGCCGGTGCTCCACGCCTGGTCCGGCAGGAATGCCACGGTGAACAGGATCCGCATGGCCGAAGTGCGCAAATCAGCCAGCCACATTGCCGCGTGGCTGAGCCATCGAACCGCCGTGTGATGGCGTCGCAGCGAGAGCAGGCCCGGCAGCAGGATCGGGATGCTGATGGCGGCCAGCACCAGCAGCGTGGCGTGCAGGTTAAGCGGCGCTGGCGCGAGCCAGCTCGTCGCCAGCGCGGCCAACTGGCATATCGGCAGGACCGACCGGCGCAGGTTGTCGAACATCTTCATGCGGCCCACGGCAGGCACCGCATGGCGTCCGGCATGGCGTCCGAAGATCCAGCCGAGGAGTTGCCAGTCGCCGCGCGTCCAGCGGTGCTGCCGCTTGGCGGCCACGTCATGGCGCGCGGGAAACTCCTCCACGACCTCGATATCCGACGCCAGGCCCGTCCGCGCGAACATGCCTTCGAGCAGGTCGTGACTGAGCACGGTGTTATCGGCGATGCGGCCGGACAGTGCGGCCTCGAAGGCGTCGACGTCATAGATGCCCTTGCCGACGTACGAACCTTCGTTGAACAGGTCCTGATAGACATCCGAAGCCGCGGTGGCATAGGAATCGATGCCGCCTGGCGCGGAAAAGACCCGCTGGAACAACGACCCTTCCCGACCCACCGGCAGCGACGGCGTCACCCGAGGCTGGAGGACCGCATAGCCACCAGTGACCCGCTGCAGCGCGGTGTCGAACCGGGGCCGGTTCAGCGGATGCGCGATCTTGCCGATCAGCCGCAGTGCGGCGTCTCGCGGCAGGCGCGTGTCCGCGTCCAGCGTAATGACATAGCGGACGTCCGCCGGTACGTGCGGCGCTACGCCGCCCACCGGCACATGGCTCGTGTCGGTGGCACCCCGCAGCAGGCGGTTCAGCTCGTGCAACTTGCCGCGCTTGCGCTCCCACCCCATCCAGACGCCCTCGCCCGCATTGAAGATGCGGCGCCGATGAAGCAGGAGGAAGCGGTCTCCGGCTGGCCCTGGGCCATGGCGCTGGTTCAGTAGGGCTATGGCATCGGCGGCGACTTCGAGCAGATGCGCATCGCCCGGCATGACCTCCTGATCGGCGTCCACGCCGTCGGTCAGCAGGGCGAAACTCAGGTCTCCCCCGGCGCCGGAGAGATGGTGCACTTCCAGCCCCTCGATCTGCGCGCGCAGCTCGGGCTCGCCGGACAACAGCGTCGGCACGGCGACCAGGGTCCGCAGGGATCGGGGCACGCCGGCAGAGAGCTCCAGACCGGGCAGGATGACCGCCCCGAAGTGCCACGCGATGGCCCGGTTGATCAGTGCAAAGGCGACTTCACTGGCGGGAATCAGCCAGATCAGCGCGATGAGCGAGAGCAGCATGGGCCACCCGCCCGCCGCTGCCAGCACTGGCACGCCCAGCCACCACAGCGAGATGACGAGCAGCATGACGGTGACCAGCAACGTCGCACCAAGGTAGCCGCCGATGCCGAGCCGGAGATGAAAGCGACTGAGCTGCTGCGCGACGGTGGGTCGGTAGCCTATCGACGCCTCGAAGGCACCGAGCCCTTCGCCGATCAGGTGGTAGCCGGCGTCTGTCGCGCATTCCACGCGACCGGCATCGGCCCCGGCTCCAGCGGCGGAACGTGCGGCCACCACGGCGCGGTCGGCGATCTCCAGTTCGGATAGCGCGGCGCCGCGCGCCAGGCGTTCGATGGCGCTGCGGTAGAGGTTGCGCGACGGAAAATCCATGAGCGCGAACGTGCTGTTCGCACACAACACCTGGTTGACGAGGCTCACATCCTCGAACAACTCGGTCCAGTCGAGATCTGATATCAACCGCAGGCTG
This sequence comes from Cupriavidus campinensis, assembly GCF_905397395.1. Classification (GTDB taxonomy): domain Bacteria; phylum Pseudomonadota; class Gammaproteobacteria; order Burkholderiales; family Burkholderiaceae; genus Cupriavidus; species Cupriavidus campinensis. The sequence goes on along the minus strand of NZ_CAJPVH010000004.1, from coordinate 123,192 downwards.
GTGATGACGTTGCGGACCGTGACATTGGACGCACCTTGCCGCTGCTGGGCATGCAGTACCACGTCCTCGACGGAGACGCCCTGCCGCCCGAGCCGCGCCTCCAGCCAGCCAAGGATCGGCGTGGTCACGGGGTCCTGGTCACGGAGCCGCTTGGCCAGTTGCGCGGCAAACAGCTCCGACAAAGGCAAAACGGAACGCGCTGCAATATCGGCGTCCAGCGCCGAACGGCCGCAACCGGCCACCAGCACACGACGCGCCAGGCCATCGGCATCCGCACGGGCGGTGCGGCCCGCCGTCATCTGGTCAGCCAGCCGTCGCAGGTTCTCGATCAAAACGATGCGCAGCGTGATGGCAACCGCCCACAGCTCCCCGATGGTCAACGGTGTCACGCGCTGATAGGCCACGATGAAGCGCCGCAGTGCGATGGCGTCGACGTGACTGTCGGTGTGGGCGACAAACGCCCAGGCAATGCCAAATACGCGCGGATAACCAGCAAACGGTCCGCTGCTCAGTTTCGGCAGCTGGCGATAGTAGCCCGCCGGCAAGGCGTCGCGAATCTCACGGACCTGCGCTTCGACGAGGTGGTAGTTGTCGAGCAGCCACTCTGCGGCGGGCACCACGCTGCGCCCCTGCTCCAATTCGGACGCACTGGCCCGGTAGGCGCGCAGCAAGACCGCGGCATTGTCCTTGAGGCGGCTCTGCAGCGTAGGGACCCCGGGCGGCCTGGCGGTCACGGATTGCGCGGCCGCCAGGCTTTGTGCATGCTGCTCCAGCCGTTCGATACCAAACAGTTCGCCCCGGACCGGCGCTTTGTCGTGCCATGGCGACGGCGTAGGCAGAAACGAGATAGCGCGGCGAAGGGCCTCTAGCATCTATTTCCTTCGTTGAGGGATGGAACTCCACAAACCCGCGACCTGAATCACCGATACCTACGGAGGACGTTGCGCCGCCCGAGCTGATATCGGCCAAGCCGACTGGAAGACCTGGAGTTTCCGTTCCGTCAACGGCACCAGCCGCGGTACGCCGTCCCGGCGAGGCAAGCGCTGCCGAGCATGGCAACCCCCAGTGCGGTGATAGTGCTTTCGGCGGGGCCGAATGATGTGCCGCAGGCACCCGTCATGGCGACGCCGGCAAGCGCGTCTGTGCCAGCTTCGCGGTGGTCAGGCTCCGCGCTCGGGCCGTCGATGGCCCAGGTCAGCGCTGGCCGCCTTTCATGCCCTCGGTTTCCATCGCTGCGTTCCATTCCTCGTACGCTTCAATGGGTTCCATCGCGTCGTCGACGAACGCCGCCGCGCGTTCCGCCGCAGCGACACGCTCCAGCCGCGTATCGCCTGCGTCGCTATCCTCGGCCGCAGGCGGCAGCAGCATGTCTTCCAGCATGCCCCGCAATGCCAGGGTGTCCCACGGCCGGCCAAGCCGCGCCTTCCGGTTCAAATAATGACGAACTTCCGATTCCTGCTCGGCGGTAAGTGGGAGCCCCTGGAATGTCGGGCTAAAGTCCTGATGGATCATGATGCGCCTCCCTCATCGGTCGGCTTCCGCCGATTTACTTCCGTTTGCCGACGCCGTCGTTGCCGATCCGCGAATGCACCGCTCCGATCGGGCTTGCCGGCACGGCCGGCTTCTTGGGTTGTTTGGGTTTTTTTGCTTCGCGATTGCCGCGTAGTTGGCTCTTGGCCATGAGATGCTCCTGTTGCATGGATTGCCGATTGGCAGCACCAGCATACGCTCTTACTGCCTGCCTCAGGGATATATCGGGCCCGGCATCTTAGACCGGTGAATATCGGCGTGCCGGGCGCCTTGCGATATTGCCTGCGCCCACGGGCTTCAGTTCGCCGTCCCATGGCAACACGTCAAGATCGAGTACGTGATCGCCATCGACCGTCTTGTTGTAGAGCTGATCGCGCAGGACCTGGCCAATGGCGATGCGGCACAGCTGTTCGCAAGTCTCTCCGGTCGCGGGCTGGAGATCGCTGTCGGGGCTGCGCACGGAAAAGGAACGTCTTCCGGTGCCAACGAAGCTTGTGAATTGCACACCCGCTGGGTGGTTGCCGTCCCGGAAACTGACCGCCACATGGTAGGCCAGGCGCTCGACCTCGGCGTTTAATGTGCAGAGAAAGCTGAAGGGCGGGGAGGCACCGTGCATACTTGAATCGCCTTAGAGAGGGAAGGTATCGGATTTTTGCGACTACTCATCGACTCTACTCCTTCCGCTCAACTCGCGGCGGGGCTATTTCCCCTAGGGAAAAACCCGCCACAATAAAAAAGCTCCGCATTTGCGGAGCTTTTTTACAACTTTACAGCTGTTGCCAGCCGAGTCAGTTCAGGAAGGCTGAATCTTCGTCGCAGTCGGACCCTTCGGGCCACTGCCTTCAACGTAATTCACCTTCTGTCCCTCTTGCAGCGACTTGAAGCCATCGCCCTGGATTTCGGAGAAATGCGCGAAAAGATCATTTCCACCCGCTTCCGGCGTGATGAAACCAAAGCCCTTGGCGTCGTTAAACCACTTTACTGTACCTGTTGCCATGTCACATTCCCAAAAAATTCTCGCACGACGAAAATACCGGCGAGGCACGATAGTCAAGGAAGAAACAAGGAAGGTGGCGATTCGCCAAAGAACTCTGCGGTCTGCTTGATGATCCTGCAAGGATTCTTATACAGGCCATACCCGGGCAGGTCAACCAAACTTACGAATGATTCGGGAAACCGATGACATACGGTCAAAGGCGTGCCAGGGGAAAGCCAGCCATCGGCCACCCCTGACGCGCTTCGCTACGCCGACATTGCCACGCTTAGGGGCACTGGCTCAAGACACTGGACGCCGCGGCGTCGTTGCCGCGGAAGTACAGCGTTGAACCCGTCCCTGTCGGCGCTGGCCTCACCATCGCGGCAGTGCCGGCGGGCGGGGTCTGGCCCGGGACAAAGACATCGAATGCCGTGTCGTTGGCGTACACGTACTGGATCATGGCCGGCTGTCCGGAAGATTGCGTCCATTTCGATCCGATGCACTGTGCTGCCGCCTTGGGCGGCATCTGGCTCTGGCCCACCTTGCTGGCATTGGCCGGCGGCGGCGGGGGAAGAGGTGCCGGCGGCGGCGGCGTGGCGCATCCGGCGGCTGCGACCAACACAACGAGCAGGGAGTATTTCATGTTGTTGGCTCCATAGGACGTTCGCTTACTCCACAAAGATATTCAACTCAGGAAATCGCGGGTATTGGACCATGGGCTACCCTGCCGGCCATCAAAGGCAGTGGGCGCCATTTCGGCGAGACACTGATCCCATTACAATGCGGCGTTTAGCAGCCACCATGGCAGCGGCTGCCGCGCGCCAGCGGCGACGTCCGCATGCATTGAATACGAGATCCATGAATCACAGCGACACAGTCCCTTCAGAGGGTGAATCCTCCCCCATCCATGAGCCCAGACTTTGGCGAGACAAGGGCTGGACCGCCCGGGTCCTCAAGAACGAGGATGGAGATGGGTGGGCGGTCGAGATGATCAGGGAGGGCAGCACGGAGCCCGCACTGGTCGGCCCGTGGACAATGGGCCGAAACAAGGTCGATCCGAAACCGCTGGATGCGACCGCGCACCAGACCCTGGTGAAGACCGCTGCGGAAGTCATCCGCCGACACGAGCAGCAGTTACACGCGCAACTGAACAAGCAGGTGACCGTTGAAGTCGGATCGGACGCGGTCACTGTCCAGCTTGTTATCACGCCGGACGAGTACGAGCCGTTCGGCACGCTCACGGCGGTCGGTCAGTTCGGAGACGTGCTCGCTACTGTCAAAGTGCGGCCGGACTTCCGCCTGACGCGGGAAAGCGGCTTGCAGTGGGCCACTGGGGGATTCGGCAAGATCCGGTGATGTCTTGCCAGCGCTGCCCGCCGGGCTCCCGGCGGGAGCCCGCGTCACGCATCAGCGATCCAGAAACGCCAGCACAGCCTGATTGAATCCCTCCACCTGCTGCAGGTTCGAGAGATGCGCGGCGTACAGTTCCACGTACTTGGCGTCAGGAATGGTCTCCGCCAGGTATCGACCATCCGCAGGCGGGGTCGGGATGTCGCCGGTGCCGGCAATCACCAGCGTGGGCGTGGCAATGCGCTGCACGTCGTTGCGCAGATCCGAATCGCGCACGGCCCTGCAGTTCGCGGCGTAACCACGCGCGTCCGTCGCGCCCAGCATCGTCCGCAACGTCTGCACCAGATCCGCCTGCTGCGCCGCGAAATCCGGCGTGAGCCATTTGTCGACCACGGCAGTGGCAATCGAGGCCACACCGTCGCGCTCTACCGCGGCAGCACGGTTGGTCCAGTTCTCGGGCGGCCCGATATAAGCCGCCGTATTGCACAGGATCAGCTTGTCAAGGCGGTCACCATGGTGGACGCCCAGCCACATGCCAGTGATGCCGCCCATCGACAGCCCGCAGAAATGCACGCGTTGCAGGCCGAGATGGTCTAGCAGTGCGATCACGTCCCCGCCCAGTTGCGCGATGCTGTACGGCCCCTCGGTGACGGACGACTGCCCGTGGCCGCGCGTGTCGTAGCGCAGCACGCGGAAACGCTGCGTCAGCGCCGGGATCTGCGGCTGCCACATGTCGAGGCTGGTGCCCAGGGAGTTCGACAGCACCAGCACGGGCAGGCTCTCATCCCCGTCGAACCGGTAATGGAGCTTCACGTCCGCAAGTTCAGCAAAAGGCATGGCGGTCTCCGGGGCTCAGTTCTGGGCGATGGCCGAGGCGTGCTGCGCCAGCGCGGTCACCTTCAGATCCAGGTACGGATACAGCGGCAGCGCGGTCAGCAGCGTGTGCAGTTCGTCGGCATCCTTGACGTCAAAGACGCTCACGTTCGCGTAGAGGCCGGCCACGCGCCAGAGGTGGCGCCACTTGCCGTCGCGTTGCAGCTGCTGGGAGTACGCCTTCTCTTCCGCCTTGATCTTGTCGGCGACGACCGGGTCGAGCGTTTGGGGAATGCGAACAGTCATTTCAACCATGAACAGCATGGTGGGCTCCTAGAGAAGAGAGAGGAATCAGGTCGTGGCAACGGGCGTCACGGGCGACCCCATGGCGCCGGGCAGCCGCAACGGCGGCGCCGACAGGAAAAACCGATGGCGGCCCCCGGCGCGCAGCCAGGCGGCCAGGTCGCGCAGGTACCAGAGTTCGCCGAGCGGCAAGCCGAGCTTGAACAGGCAGTGATGATGCAGTGGCAGCATCGGCACGGGGCCCTGCTCCGCCGGTACGGGCCGGGCCGGATAACGTTCGACGGCGTAGTTGTCGGCGGCGATGGCGGCGATGCCGGAATCGGTGATCCACTGCAACAGCCTGTCGTCGCGCCCGTCCAGCGCGCAGCAGCTGTGATGCAGCCGTTCGGCATCGGGCTCGCCGGCCATCTCGACCAGCATCTCGGCAAAGCCGGTGCGGAGCACGAGGATGTCGCCACTGCCAACTTCGATGCCGTCGGCGTCAACCACGCGCATCAGGTCGTCGTAACCCACCGTGCGGCATTCGCGGCCATAGTGCTCCGCCAGATCCACCAGCACGCCACGCGCCTGAATCCCGTGGGCAGCAAAGGTCTCGATACCCAGCGCGTCGGCATGGCTGTGGTCGTGCCCGCAGGAATGGGCCGCGAAGTGGTCGGCCTCGGCATAGTCGACCGGACCGACGATATCGGCATTCGGTCGGAAACCGTTGTAGTAGACGCGTTCGGCAACTCCATCGCCATCGGCGTCGAACAGCGCGCCAACGTGGGCCAGTGAATCCCACTGCGTGGAGTACTGCATGGATAGCAGCACCTGGTCGTCGCTGAGCACGTCCAGCGCGCGCGGATCGACCTTGGCCAGCGGGAAGTTCACATACGCCACGTCGTCACGGAAGGTGGGACGCAGCACGGGCGGATGCCTGCGCGGGTTCAGCACGTTCCCGCCGGGCAGGTCCAGCGGCAGGGACAGGCAGAACGTCCGGCCGCTTTGAATCTCCTGCGCGGCGGCTCGCACGCGCGCCGGCGTGATCAGGTTCAGGCGGCCGAGCTGGTCGTCCTCGCCGAAGTCGCCCCAGTTGGCGCCTTCGGGCCGTTGCTTCCATCGCTTCATGCCTACGCCTTCGCTCAGATATGACGGACGCCGTCCAGATAGGCCTTGCGCCACCGCACGATCTTCACCTCGGCGAACAGCGCCGCCTTGTGGAACGGATCGGCTTCGATAAATGCCTGCGCCGCCTCGCGCGAGTCCACGTCGACGATATACAGGCCGCCACCGCCATCGCTGCCGTCATCGTTGAGCTTGGCGCCGCAGGCCAGCAGCAGCGCCTTGTTGGCTTCCAGGTAATCCAGGTGCTCGGGCCGGTTGGCCTGCCGCACGTGCTGGTGATTCGGCTTGTCGAACGTCTCGATCAGGAACGGCATGCGATTGTCTCCGCGTTGGTTGTCAGTACATCGGTCAGTACAGCATCAGTGCGTCAGCATGCCCCAGGCCAGCAACGCCACGATATAGATGGCGCCAACCCAGAACATCATGATCACCGTATAACCCATCACGTCCTTGAGCTTGAGCTTGGACAGCGCCAGCGCCGGCAGGATCCAGAACGGCTGCACGAGGTCATTCCACGCGTTGCCCAGCATCACCGACATCGAGGTCTGCGCCACCGAGCTGCCGATGGCTTTCGCCGCTTCGATCATGAATGGCCCCTGAATCACCCAGTGGCCACCACCCGACGGCGCGAAGAAATTGATCACGAACGAGCTCACCAGGCCCCAGAACGGCAGCGTCTGCGGCGTGGCGATATCCACGAACACGCGCGAAATGGTATCCACCAGCCCCGAGCCCGCCATGATCGCCATGATGCCGGCATAGAACGGATATTGCAGGATGATGCCTGAAATCGTCTTGATGCCCTCGTTGAGCTTAGCCACGTACTGAGCCGGCGTGCCCAGGAGCAGCACCCCGATAAACAGGATCAGGAAGTTGATCAGGTTCAGATCCAGCGTGCCGCCCTGCGTGAAGTACAGCACCGCGTAGGCCAAGCCGCACAGGCCGATGAGCAGGCTCAGCAGGCGGCTGTTGTTCATGCGCGCGGCCAGCGTGTTCTCGATGCCCATGCTATGGCCACCGGCGGCGGCGCGGCCCTCCTCCGCTTCTTCCTTGATCTCCACCACATCCTTGGCATCGCGCGGATGCAGCATGGCGTTGAGCAGCGGCAGCGTGACGATCACGGCCAGGCTGGTGAGCAGCATCGGCAGGGAGAAGATCGTGTCCTTGAGCGCCACCACGCCCATGAGCTTTTCCATCGGGTGGCCCGGCGTGGAGATCAGCACGGGAATGCTGGCGGACAGGCCCAGCCCGTACATCGTGAAGCCGCTATAGGCAGATGCGATGATCAGCGGGTAGTGCACGCCCTTCACCTTCATCGCCAGCTTGCGGGCGATGATGCCACCGATCACGAGGCCGAAGCCCCAGTTCAGATAGCTGCCGATACCACCGACCAGCGTCGCCACGATGATGGCCCCGCGCGGCGAATGCACACGCGCGACGATGCTGTTCAGGAAACGATCGACCAGTGGCGCGGTGGCCAGCACATAGCCCATCGCCAGGATCACGGCCATTTGCGTGGTGAACGCGAGCAGGTTCCAGAACCCCTTGCCCCAGTTCAGGATGATCGTGTTGGCGGCCTGCCCCTCGACCAGCATCGCCATCACCATGGAGAGCAGCGTCAGGCCAATGGCAAACACGAAGGGGTCCGGCAAATACCGGCGCATCAGTTCCGTAAAGAACCCAGCAACCTTGTTCAAGGCAAGTCTCCTGAAATCCGAAATGACCACATATCGAACTTGCGTTCTATATGCGAACGTCTAGTTAGCGTGGATCGGAGGGTAAGACCTTGCCTTCGGCAATGTCAACGCAATGAAGGCGTCAATTACCACCTCATCTTGCAACAATTCGATATTGCAACGCAGCAGATCCGCATTGCCGATTGGCAGGCCGTTGCGGCCTGCGCGAAGCCGCTTCGCTTATTGCAATGCACCAACCGACTTTCACGGCTGAAAGGTTCATGGCCGGTATCCGCACAGAACGGTGCGGCCTGCGGGCCAGCCATGTCGTGGTGTATCGTTGGCGGCCATAGCGCCCCGGCGTCCGGGGCGCGCACCGCGCCTCACGGAGACCGTCTTGGCTACTGCTTCTGTGCCCATTCCCCACAGCATTTTCGAAGTCTCGGGCGATACCGTCATCCCCACCGAGCTGTCACGCGGCCCCTGGCATCCCGGCGCCCAGCACGGCGGCGCGCCCGGCGGCTTGCTGGCCTCGATGGCGGACCGCGCCATGGCACATGAGCCGGGTTGGTCGATGGTTCGCCTCACCCTCGAATTCGTGCGGCCGGTGCCCGTGGCACCGTTGCGCGCGGTGGTCGAACCGCAGCCGGGGGGATCGGTACGGCGCGTGCGCCTGGAGCTGTCCCACGAAGGCGTGCCGGTCGTCTACGGGACGGCGGTCTACATCCGCGAGCGCGCGCTCGATCTCCAGTCCTCCCCCCAGTCCCCGTCCCTCCCCCCACCCGATGCGTGCCACACGCCGATCCTCATCCCGGGCATGGAGCCGCAGACCTCGTTCCACTACACCGCCATGGAGAGCCGCGTGGCGACCGGCACGGTCACGGCACCCGGCCCCGCGGCCGTGTGGTTCCGCCTGGCGGTGCCGCTGGTGGCCGACTGGCCGGTGACCGCGGCGGCACGCGCAGTGGCCGCAGCGGACTTCGGCAATGGCATCAGCTGGGCCGTGCCGCTGGATCGCTTCGCGTTTGCGAATGCCGACCTGACGATGTACCTGCACCGGCTGCCACGCGGGGAATGGGTCGCGGCTGAATCGACGACCACGGTGCAGGAAAGCGGCATCGGCCTGGCCCGTACCACGCTGCATGACGAGCAGGGCGTCATCGGCGTCGCGCAGCAGGGGCTGATCTTCAAGCCGCGCGACGCGCGCTAGTCGCACCCGGCTTCGCCCCACCTATCGGGTTTTCCCCGTTGACATGCCCTGCCCGGCGACATACATTGGCCGGGCAGATCTAGATAAGAGACCATCTGTAAGATGGTCTCTTAGCGCGTGCAGTTTGCTGCGGCCTCTTACAGAACCAAAAAAAAGGAGACCGCCGTGCAAACCTCTGCCATCAAGCTTCGTGGCATCGACGATGTCATCGCCTTCATAGATTCCTGTCCTGGCATACGTGGCCGCGCCGGCGTGGTGTGGTGGCTCGCCCTCGGCGGACTCTTCCTTGACGCTTTCTCCAATTCCGCACTGAGCGCCGGCCTTGGGCCGATGACGCGCAATTTGCAGCTTGCCCCCGCGCAGGTGGCGCTGCTGACCTCGTTCGCCTCGTGGGTCGCCATCGTCTTCAACCCGCTGGGCGGCTGGATGGCCGACCGTTGGGGCCGCGTGCGCCCGCTGATCCTGGCCAAGGTGCTGGCCGTGGTCGGCGCGCTGCTGGTGGTGTTCGCGCCCGGCTTCGATGTGATCCTGGTCGGCCGCTTCTTCGTCGGCGCAGCGTACGGCATCGACTTCGCCATCGCCATGGCCGTGCTGGCCGAATTCACGCCGGTCAAGCTCAAGAGCCGCCTCAATACCTGGCAGGGCATGTGGTACACGGCAGTCTGTTCCAACCTGCTGCTGGCGCTGCTGTTCCACTCGTGGCATGTGGGCGATACGATCTGGCGCTACTCGGTGGCCGCCACGGCCATCTTCGGCGTCGTCATCCTCGTCCTGCAACTGCTGTTCCTGGTCGAAAGCCCGATCTGGCTGGCCCGCAAGGAGCGGCTGGACGCCGCCGCGCGCGCCATGACGCGCATCTATGGCCGCGCCTTCATGGCCGCCCCGCCGTCCGAGCGCGTTCCCGTGACCAACCAGGCCCGTCGCGGCCTGGCCAACGTGCTGCTGATCTTCCGTGGCGTCTACCTGCCCCGCACCATCCTCGCCTCCACGGTGCAGATCGGCCAGTCGATCCAGTACTTCGCGATTGGCTGGTACCTGCCGCTGATCAGCGCCGCACTGTTCGGCAAGGACTTTGTCTACGCCACCATCGGCGCGCTGGTGTTCAATGTGTGCGGCATCTTCGGCGGCTTCCTGTCCCCGCTGATCGGCCGCAAGCTTGGGCTGCGCCGCGCCTCGGCGTTCGGCTTCGCCGCCGTCTTCGTGATGCTGCTGGTGCTCGGCCTGTTCAACGGCAAGATGCCGATGTGGGTCGCCGTGGTCGTGCCGTCGCTGTTCATCCTGTTCCACTCGGGCGGCCCCGGCGCGAACGGCAAGAGCCTGTCCTCGCTGTCGTTCCGCAGCGAACTGCGCGCGGGCGCCAACGGCATCATCGGCGCGCTCGGCTCCATCGGCGCGGCGCTGGGCCTGCTGGTGTTTCCGCTGTTCCGCGCCCAGTACGGGCTGGAAACCACCTTCCTGATCCTCTCCGTGGTGCCCCTCATCGCCAGCATCATCTGCTTCACGATCCGCTGGGACCCCACGCGCACCACCATCAACCCTGACAACGAAGCCGATGCCCCGCAGTTCGCACGCGATGCGCGCGAGGCGGCCGGCTTCCTGCAACCCGTGATCGAGAAATCGCAGTCATGACCCAGAACAGGAACGTCATCCTCGCCATCGACGAGGGCACGTCCGGCACCCGCGCCGCCGTGGTGGCCGCCGATGGCCACGTCTCATGCCTGGAATACACCACGCTGCAAGTGGATTCACCGCGCCCCGGCGTGGTCGAGCAGGACGCCAACGTCCTGCTGGAGAAGACGCTGGCCGTGTGCCGGGCCACGTTGGCGCAGGCCGCGCGCGATAACCTCAACGTGGTGGCGCTCGCCATCGCCACGCAGCGCGCCACGGCCGTGCTGTGGGACACGCAAACCGGCCGCGCGCTGGTGCCGGCCATGGTCTGGCAGGACACGCGCTACGCGCCGGACCTGCACGCGTTGGCGGGCACATGGGATGCGCGCCTGCGCCCCGCCGTCGGCCGGCCTGCCGGCGTGCGGTCGCCCTACCTGTGGGCGGCACGGCACCTGCGCGAGACGCCCGTCGTGGCCGAGGCATGGGCCGCGCGCCGCCTGGCGTTTGGCACCGTGGACAGCTGGCTGCTCTGGCACCTCTCCACCGAGCGCGCCTGCGTGACCACGCCGACGAATGCCACGTCATGCAGCGCCTACATGCTCGGCGAGCACCGCTACCTCACGGATTGGATCGATGCACTCGACTTTCCGCGTGAGCTGCTGCCCGAGTTGCGGCAGGACGCCGATGACTTCGGCCGCACGCGCACCGACCTGCTCGGCATCGACGTGCCCATCCTCGCCTGCGCCGGCGACCAGCTTGCCGGCGCCATCGGGCTGGGCTGCCTCGACGCCGGGCAGTCGATGTGCCTGCACGGCACCGGCAGCTTCGTGGACCTGATGGTCGGCCCCGCCCTGCCCGCGCGCAGCGGCGAATCGGACAGCACGCTGACGATGACCGCGCGGCGCCATCAGGGCGTCTCCCACTACTCGGTGGAGACCTTCGTGGCCACCACCGGCTCCGCGCTCAACTGGGTCTGCAACAAACTGCACTGGTTCCAGGACGCCCGGCAGATCAGCGCGCTGGCGGCCACGGTGCCCTCGTCGGGCGGCGTCACGTTCATCCCGGCGCTCACCGGCCTGCGCGTGCCGCAGATGCAGCCCGAGGCCCGCGCCGCGCTGAACGGCGTGTCGATGGCCACCACGCAGGCGGAGATCGCCCACGCCATCCTCGCCGGCATCGCCCATTCCGTGGCCTCCTGCATCGAGGCCAACCGCGACATCGCCGGCGTGGCCGTCTCCGGCCTCGTAGTGGGCGGCGGCCTCTCCGGCAGCGACGCGCTGCTCCAGATGCAGGCCGACCTCACCGGCCTGCCGATCCATCGCATGCAGGAGACGGACCGCGCCAGCCTGCGCGGCATCGCCTATCTGGCCGGCGCGTCGGGCCTGCTGTGGGACTCCCTGCAGCAAGCCCGCACCACCACTGCGCCGGACGCCGTGTTTACCCCGGCCATCGGCGAGGACGAGCGCGCCGCGCGGCGCACGCTCTGGCACGCCCGCGTGGCGTCGGAACTCAATCACGTGGACGCGTTTGCGTCGCATTAATCAGGAGAAGCGATCAACATGATGGGTCTGCCATCCCGAAGCGCGAGCCGCGAACGCGCCGCCATGACCAGCACCGAACCGCTGCGGCTCGACCGCCGGTCGCAACTGGACCGCCTGGGCAGCGAGGCCTTCGACATCCTCATCGTCGGCGGCGGGGTCACCGGCGCCTACGCGGCGCTGGACGCCAGCCTGCGCGGCTACCGTGTGGCGCTGGTCGAGAAGAACGACTTTGCCTCGGGCACCTCGTCCAAGTCGTCGAAGATGGTGCACGGCGGCCTGCGCTACATCGAGCAGGGCAACCTGAGCCTGGTGCGCCATTCCCTGCTTGAGCGCCAGCGCCTGCGCCGCAACGCGCGCCATCTGGTGCAACGCCTGCCATTCCTGTTTCCCGTGATGGAGCGCGACGGCGTGTTCGACAAGCGGCTCGCCAAGGCATTCGAGAGCCTGCTCTGGACGTACGACCTGGCCGGCGGCTGGCGCGAAGGCATCCTGCACCAGAAGCTGACCAAGGCGGAGGTCCTCTCGCACTGCCCCACCTTCAATCCGGAGCACCTGACCGGGGGCTTCCTGTATTTCGATGCGCGGGTGGATGACGCGCGGCTGACGCTGAACATCGCGCGCACCGCCGCCTTCCATGGCGCGGCCGTGGCCAACCACGCGCAGGTCATGGAGATCACCCGCGACGGCCACGGCAAGGTCGATGGCGCCATCGTCCACGCGGGCGAGCAGGAAATCCGCGTGCGTGCGGGCGTGGTCATCATGGCCACCGGCGTGTGGCTGCGCGACTGGACCGGCCGCAAGCGCGGCGAACAGAAGACGCTGCACATCCGCCCCGCCAAGGGCGTGCACGTGGCCATTCCCTGGCTCAAGATCCGCAACGACTGCACGGTGACGATTCCCGTACCGGGGCGCAGCCGCCGCGCCACCATCACGCGCTGGGGCAATGTGTCCTACCTCGGCACCACTGACGAGGACTACGAAGGCGACCTCGACAACGTGATGTGCACCCGCCAGGAACTCGACTTCCTGCTCGAAGGCGCACGGTCGGCGCTGAAGACGGACCTCCAGCCGGAAGACGTGGTGGGCAGCATCGCCGGATGCCGGCCGCTGGTGGCGCCGCCGGGCGGCAAGACGCTCGAGATCAAGCGCAACCATGAAATCCATGTTGCCGATGACGGCCTGGTGACCATCGTCGGCGGCAAGCTGACCACCTCGCGCCATATGGCCGAGCAGACCATCGACGCCGCGCAGCGCGTGATCGGCAAGCGCGGCAAGTGCCGCACGAAGAGCGCCTACCTGCTCGGCGCCGCCGGCTATGACGCACAGGCCATCGTGGCGTCAGGCGGCATGTCGGCGCACCTGGGCGAGCGGTACGGCACGGAGGCGCGCTTTGTCAGCGACATCCTCCAGGCCGATGCCGCGCTCGGCCGGCCCATTGTCGAAGGCCTGCCCCACACCGAAGCGGAAGTCGTCTACGCGGTGCGCCACGAGCTGGCCGGCACCGTGGACGACGTGCTGTCGCGCCGCATGCGTGCCCGCCTGATGGCGCGCGATGCCTCCGCCCACGCCGCACCGCGCGTGGGCCAGATCCTCCAGGCCGAACTCGGATTGTCCGAGTCGGCCGTCGCCCGGCAGGTCAGCGACTACCTGGCCGCCGTGGCACTCGAAAAATCCGTCCTCATGGGAGAAGCAGCATGATCAGCAAGGAAGCCATCAAGCGCGGTTACAACCGCGGCAACTACGTCGTGGGCGCGCACACGCCGCCGGGCTACGCAGCCACCATTACCGAGACGCCAGACGCCCCCGGCCTGCAGCGCGACGCCGTGCCGCTCAGCGACGCCACGCTGGCCGCGCTGCGCCAGGTGGCGGATGCGGTCCTGACCAGCACCGGCGACGTGGTGACGTGGACGCGCGACTGGTGGGCGGGCTCGATGATGACCGAGACCGGCGGCAAGCCGGCCACGCCGCGCGGCGTGATCGTGCGCGTGTCCACCGTGGACCAGGTGCAGGCCGTGATGCGCATCGCCCACGCCAGTGCGGTGCCGGTCACGGTTTCCGCCGGCCGCAGCAACGTCACCGGCGCCGCGCTGCCGGTACGCGGCGGCATCGTGCTCGACGTCTGCGAGTTGAACAAGCTGCTGGGCTTCGACAAGGACAGCCAGATCGTGGAAGTCGAGGCCGGCATGTTCGGCGACATCTTCGAGCAGACCATCCAGCAGGAATACGGCATGACGATGGGCCACTGGCCGTCGTCATACGCCATCAGCACGGTGGGCGGCTGGGTGGCCTGCCGGGGCGCCGGGCAGCTCTCCACACGCTACGGCAAGATCGAGGACATGGTCTTCGGCATGGACGTGGTGCTGGCCGACGGCCGCCTCATCACCGTGGGCGGCTACTCGCGCGCGGCGCTGGGCCCGGACCTGCAGCAGCTGTTCATCGGCTCGGAAGGCACGCTGGGGGTGATCGTGCGCGTGCGGCTGAAGCTGCACCGCCTGCCCGACTACGGCCGCGCCATCGCCTATGGCTTCAAGACCTTCGCCATCGGCCTGGAGGCGTGCCGGGAAATCATGCAGCGCGGCGCAAACCCGGCGGCCCTGCGGCTCTATGACGCCCTGGAGAGCGGCGTGCAGTTCGGCCTGCCGGACACCAACGTGCTGCTGGTGGCTGACGAAGGCGCCCGGGATATGGTCGATGCGGTGATGGCGATCGGCGAGCGGGTCTGCGCGGAACTGGGCGACAAGCTCGACGACAAGGCCATCTTCGAACGCTGGCTCGACACGCGCTACCTGACCGGCAAGAGCGCCGAAGGCTTCAAGCGCAGCCCCGGCTTCGTCGCCGATACGCTGGAGATGTCCGGGCCGTGGGCGGACCTGCCCGCGATCTACGACGACGTGGTGGCCGCCATCAACGCGGTGCCCGGCACGCTGGCCGGCTCCGCGCACCAGTCGCACGCCTACGTGGACGGCGCCTGCCTGTACTTTTCGCTGCGCGGCGAGGTCGCCGTGGAAGACCGCCAGAGGTGGTATCGCGCCGCCTGGGACGCCGCCAACGCCGTGCTGATCCAATACAATGCGGCCCTGAGCCACCATCATGGCATCGGGCTGCTGCGCGCGCCGTACATGGCGCCGTCGCTGGACACGGCGTTCCCGGTGCTGGTGGCGGTCAAGCAGGCACTCGATCCGCAGAACATCCTCAACCCCGGGAAGCTCGGCCTGAGCGACGTGCTTTCCCACGAAGCGAAGTAACACCATGGACAGGTCCCTCGGCGCCCGCCTGACGCGCCACCCGGTCATCGCCACGCTCTACGGCGCGGAGCAGGTCGATGCGTTTGTCGACAGCGAGGCCGAAGTCTCGATCGTGGCGAACGTGGAGCTGCGCAAGCTGCAGCCCGTGATTGCCACGCTGACCCGCGCCGGCAAGTACGTCATCGTCAACATCGACAGCTGCGAAGGGCTGTCGCAGGACAAGGGTGGCGTGGATTACCTGGCGGACATCGGGGTGACCAGTCTGGTGTCCACGCGCGTGGCCACCATCCAGCGCGCCAACCGCGCCGGCATGGTGACAATGCAGAAGGTCTTCGTGACCGACCGCTCGACATGGCCACGCAGCGTGAAGGCGCTGGAGCAGAGCGACCCCAACCTGGTGCAGCTGATGCCGGCGCCGATGCTGTCCCACCTGCCCGAGGCGGACCGCAAGGCGCTGCCGCCCATCGTCACGTCCGGCTTTGTCTGCAACGAGACCGACATCCGCAGCGCGCTCGCGCATGGCGCGGTGGCGGTCTCGACCAGCGACCGCAAGCTCTGGAACCTCGAAGGCAAGACACTGAAGTCCTGAAGCCCTATAGCTGCGAGGCCAGCAGCGAACTCAGCCGATCGGCAAGCTTCTCGCGCCACGGCCGGTTGGACCATGCTGCCAGCGAGATCGGCCGGGACAAGGCCAGGTCGTCCTCGAATATGCGCGTCTGTTCGGCCGCGAAGTCCCGATCGAGAATATTGAGCGTGGCCTCGTCGTTCAGGCGGAAGGAGCGATTGTCGAAGTTGGTCGAGCCAACCGACACCAGGAACCCGTCCACGATCATCACCTTGCAGTGATACATCGTGGGCGCGTACTCGGCGATCAGCGCGCCGGCCGCCAGCGGCTCGCCCCATTGGGCCCGCGACGCCGAACGGGAGGTTTCCGAGTCGATATGCTCGCCCGGCACGATGATCCGGACCCTGACGCCGCGCTTGAGCGCGGCGACCAGTGCCTTCCGCGTCAGGTCGTCCGGCACGAAGTACGCCGCCGACAAGTCAATGGTGCGCGTGGCGGCGGTGATGGCGAGCAGGTACATCAGCGCCATGTTCTCGCTGCCGCCGGTGGGGGAACTGCTGAACATCTGCGCCATGCCCTTGCCCACCTCCGGCAATGCCGGGAAATACCCCGGGCCGTGGGGGACTTCGCCGCTCACCTTGATCCAGTTGTCGAGGAAGACCGACTGCATCTGGGCCACCACGGGGCCTTCGACCTGGAAATGCGTGTCGCGCCAATGCTGGGGGTCCTGGGCGTGGCCGGTCCATTCCGGCGCAATGCCCACGCCGCCGGTGAAGCCGATCCTGCCGTCGACGATCAGGAGCTTCCGGTGGGTACGGTTGTTGAGCTTGCCAAGCGTGTACCAGTGCACCGGGTGATAGCGCTGCAAGGCAACGCCGGCGTCCGACATGATGTGCAGCACGGCGTCGTCCACCTTCTGGCTTCCCACCCAGTCCAGCAGGACATGCACCTTCACGCCGGCCTTCGCGCGTTCGGCCAGCGCCTGCGCGAACTCCCGGCCAATCTCGCCAGACCAGTAGATGTATGACTCGAAGGTAATGGTCTGCTGCGCAGCGCGAATGGCGCCGAGCATCGCGGGGAAGATCTCGTCGCCATTCTTCAGCACGCGATAGGCGTTGCCGCCAACCACTGGCGGCCCCAGCAGGACGCCCAGTTCCCGGGAAAACTGCGGGTCTTCGGTCGCGTAGAGCCGCTCCAGCCGGTGCTCGATGCGCTTCTCCCCGCCGAACAGGTTATAGGCCAGCAGGCCAAAGACCGCCGTGAGGATGACGGCAAGCAGCACATACCACGTGGTCCGGGCTCTTCCATGAACGTGGCGCATCGGCAGGCTTCCTTTTATAGGGGAGACGGCGCTCCTCGAACATGCAGTGTGGACGAATTTTGGCGGATTGCAGCCCCCGGGGGTGTGGGACCGACCCAACGTTCGTCACTTGCAAATGCGAATCACTATCGCGCCCTCGCCCAGAACACCAGCGCCACCAGGCTGACCAGCGCGCCGAGCGTGCAAACCCCGCCCCACCCCGCCACGGCGTAGGCCACCGAGGTACCGAAAGCGCCCAGCGCGCTGCCCACCGCGTAGAACAGCATGTAGACGCCCACGAGCCGGCCCTGGGCGTCCGGCTGGGTATTGAGGATCAGGCTCTGATTGGTCACGTGCAGCGCCTGGCCGCCGAGGTCGAGCAGCAGGATTCCCGGCACGAGCGCCCAAAGCGATACCGTCATGCCGGCCAGTGGCAGCCATGCCGCGATCAGGCACAGCAGCGCCAGCAGCGTGGTGCGCTCGCCAAACCCCCGATCCACCTGCCGCCCCGCGCCGGCGCCGGCCAGCGCGCCGAGCGCCCCCACCAGCCCGAACGCGCCGATGGCCGAGTGCGAGAACGCATAGGGCGGCGCGCTCAGCGGCAGCACCAGCGCGCTCCAGAAGATGTTGAACGCCGCGAACATCAGCAGCGCAAGCATGCCGCGTACCTGCAAGACCCGGTTATGGCGCAGCAGCCCGAACATCGACACGAGCAGCGCCGGGTAGCCGATGCGCTGGGCAGCGGCCGGCAAGCTGGGCAGTCGCGCCCAGAGCCCCGCCGCCAGCAACAGCATGGCGCTGGCCGAGCCGAAGTACACCGCGCGCCATCCGGCCAGGTCGCTGACCACGCCTGCCACCACGCGGGCGAGCAGCAAGCCGAGGAAGACGCCACTCTGGGCCGCGCCGACCACGCGGCCACGTTCCTGCGCCGGCGCAGCGGCTGCGGCGTAGGCAATCAGCCCCTGCGTCATGGCCGTACCGAGCATGCCGGTGAGGCACATCGCGCCGAACAGGCCAACCGTGGAGGACGACAGCCCCACCGCCACCAGCGCGAGCACCAGAGCCAGCGCCTGCGCCAGCATCAGGTGCCGCCGCGCGAAGACATCGCCCAATGGCACCAGCAGCACCAGGGCCAGCGCGCAGCCAACTTGCGTGACGGTGACCACCCCGCCAATGGCGAAGGCCGGAATGGCGAAGTCGCGCGCCAGGGCGTCCAGCAGCGGCTGCGCATAGTAGACATTGGCCACGCTCAGGCCACTGGCGCAGGCAAACAGCAGCATCAGGCTCCGACGCATACGCAATCTACCCCCCCATAACTAGTTGCAAATTAAAACCAGTTGAAGGCTAGCGGAAGTGGTTTTAAAATGCAACCACTTGCGGCGATCGAGGGACAATGAGATGCGTGATGACAAAGCGGCTGAAGCCCACGCCGAAGCCGAAGCCTGTCCGGTGGCGAGAAGCGTCAATGTGATTGGCGACCGCTGGTCGCTGCTGATCGTGCGCGATGCCTTCGACGGCATGCGCCGCTTCAGCGATTTTCAGCGCAATCTGGGCATGGCGCGCAACGTGCTGGCGGACCGGCTGCGCCGGCTGGTGGAAGCCGGCATCCTCGACCAGCAACCCGCCTCAGACGGCAGCGCCTATCAGGAATACGTGCTCACGCCCCGGGGCGAGGAACTCTTCCCCGTGGTGGTGGCGCTGCGGCAATGGGCCGAGAGTCATCTGTTCACACAGGGAGAGCCGCACTCGGATCTGGTGGAGCGGACCTCGGGCAAGCCGATTCCGCGCATGGTGCCGCGCGCGCACGATGGCAGCACGCTGATGCCCCACGATGCCGAAGTGCGGAAGCTGGCCGGCCGCTAGTCGTGCGGGAAATACCCCTCCAGGAACCGCTCCAGCGATCGCAGCATCTCCTGCTCGGCAGCCTCGGCGTCGCCACGCGCGAAATGCGCCATGAATCGGCGCCGCGACGCGAAAATTTCTTCGTTCTCGTAGGTGCCGATCCGCAGGATGAACTCCACCAGTAGCGAAATCAGCCCGTCCATGAAGACGACCAGGATCGGGTTGCCGGCGATGCGCGCCAGCATCTTGTGGAACTCATGGTTCAAGGTGAACCGCTTCTCGAATTCGCCAGCCGCCGTGGCGGCCTCGGCGGCATCGATATTGCGATAGAGCCGGGCCACGTCGTCTTCCGTCGCCAGCCGGCAGGCCTCGCGCACGATGGCGGGCTCGATCGAGATATGGGCCTGGATGAGCTGGCGCGGCGTAATGCCGCCGAGGCGGTAGAGGTCCATCAGCCCCTCGATCACCACTGAGCCATCGGCGCGGGTAATGAAGATCCCGCCATGCGCGCCCTTCTTGGTCTCCACCAGCCCGGACTGCTCAAGCGAGCGCACCGCCTCGCGAAGGGTATTGCGCGATACCCCGAGCTCCGCAGCCAGTTGCCGCTCCGCCGGCAGGCGCGTGCCCGGCTTCAGGCGTCCCCCGGCGATCTCCTTGCGGATCTGGTTCGCGATCTCGTCCGCCGCACGCCGGACCGCAATCGGCCGAAATGGCGTCTGCGCCACATCGTCAGGATTTACCCGAGGGTCTAGTTTTGTAGTCATCGTTTGCCGATAGAATGGTTCAACCATTAAGCCATTATGGCACGCCAATGATAAGGCTAAAGGAGACGACGATGACGACAATGCACCTGCCCACGAGAACCCCCTCCCCGCGCCGTGCGTGGCTGGCGGCAACAGCCACCTTGCTGGCCTCGACGCTGATCGGCGGCACCGCTCACGCCCAGCGGGACGCCACGTATCCGACGCAGCCGGTCAAGCTGGTGGTGGTCTATCAGGCGGGCGGTGCAAACGACATCGTAGCCCGCGTCCTGGCCGACCGCATGACGCGCGTGCTCGGCCAGTCGGTCATGGTGGTCAACAAGCCGGGGGCCTCCGGGGCGATCGGCGCGCAGTTCGTGGCCGGCAGCCAGCCAGACGGCTACACGGTGCTGATGGGCGGTGCGCCGCTCGTGGTCGCACGCGCGCTATATAAGAACCCTCCGGTGGACTTCGAGAAGAGTTTTTCGCCCGTGGGCAAGGCGGTCAACCTCAATCTGGTGCTGGTTGCCCGCAAGTCCTATCCGGCTGACACCTTCAAGCAGGCCATGGACCTGGAGAAGAAGCAGCCGGGAAGCTCCACCATGGCGGTCACTGCCGGCGTCTTCGAGCTTTACTACGCGCGCCTCAACCGGCTCGCCAACACCCGCATCGTCAAGGTGCCCTACAACGGCGTGCCCGCCGCGATGAACGACATCCAGGGCGACCGCGTGGACATGCTGATCGACACCGTGGCCGCGCAGAAGCCCTTTATCGCCAGCGGTGCCACCAAGCCGCTCGCGGTATTCGGCCCGAAGCGGCTGCCCTCCCTTCCCGATGTGCCCACGCTGGCGGAACTCGGCCTGAAGGGCTTCGATGACCAGTCCTACGTCGGCATGCTGGTGCCGAAGGGCACGCCCGACGGCGTGGTGCGCAAGCTCAACGGCGCCCTGAACACCGCGCTGGCCGACCCCGAGGTCAAGTCGCGCCTGGAGAAGCTGGACTTCGGCGTGGAAGGCAGCACCCCGGAAGCCTTCTTCAAGGAGATGAAATCGGATTCCGACCGCTTCGCTGAACTTGCCGACGCCACCCATATTGAAAAGCAGTAAGGAGATGTGAGATGGGGGACACAGGACAACTCTACGGCTGCACCACCGTCGCCGCGCTGTACCGTTCGGCATTCAAGACGTTTGCCGACCGCGAGGCGCTGGTCGGGCAGGACATTCGCCTGACCTACGGCGAACTCGAGGCCCGCTGCCACCAGATAGCGCGGCTCTTCCTGTCGATCGGCCTGCGCCGCCAGGATGGCATCGCCATGCTGGCCGGCAATCGTGTCGATGCCATGGCCGCGATCATCGCCGCCCAGCTCCTTGGCTTGCGCTACACGGCGCTGCACCCGCTCGGCTCCGCCGAGGATCAGGCTTTCGTGCTGCGCGATGCCGGCATCCAGGCGCTGGTGATCGACACGCCCCGGCACGGCGAGCGCGGCGCGGCGCTGGCCGGGCTCGGCATCGTCAGGCATGTGCTGACGCTGGGCCCGGCGCCGTTCGGCACCGACCTGGTGGCGGCCGCCGCGACCATGGACGCCGGCGACTTCCCGCTCGACGTGCAAGCCGGCGATGTCTTCAAGATCGGCTACACCGGTGGCACCACGGGCAAGTCCAAGGGTGTGGTCCAGTCTCACCGGACCGCCGTGACGATGACGCTGCAGCAGCTGGCCTGCTGGGAGTGGCCCGACGAAGCGCGATTCCTGGCCACGACGCCCATCTCCCACGCGGCGGGCGCCGCCATCCTGCCCACCTTCCTGCAGGGCGGCACGGTGGTTTTCATGGACAAATACGATCCGCTGGCCTTCCTCGAAGCCGTTGCGCGCCACCGCATCACCTGTACCTTCCTGGTGCCGAGCCAGATCTACGGGCTGCTCGACTTCGCGGGGCTGGCGGACCATGACCTGTCCGGCCTGCACCGCATCTGGTACGGCGCCGCGCCCATCGCGCCGGCCCGGCTGGCCGAGGCGATCGGGCGGATCGGCCGGATTTTCGGTCAGATCTACGGCCAGGCCGAGGCGCCGATGACGGTGACCTACCTGCGCGCGGACGAGCACGACCCCGCCCGCCCCCATCTGATGGGCTCCTGCGGACGCCCGATTCCGGGCAACGACGTGCGCCTGCTGGATACGCAGCTACGGGAAGTGCCACCGGGCGAGATCGGCGAACTGTGCGTACGCGGCCCGCTGGTGATGTCGGGCTACCTGAACCGGCCGGAGGAAACCGCGAAGACGCTGGCCGGGGACTGGCTCCATACGGGCGACATGGCGCGCCGCGACGCCGCCGGCTACCTGTATCTGGTCGACCGGGCCAAGGACATGATCATCTCCGGCGGCTTCAACGTCTACTCGAGCGAGGTGGAGAACTGCCTGGCCGCGCACCCCGCCGTCGCCATGTCGGCGGTGATTGGCGTGCCGCACGCCAAGTGGGGCGAAGCCGTGACCGCGCTGGTCGTGCTCAAGCCGGATGCATCGGTCACCGAGCAGGCGCTGATCGACTTCGTCACCGCGCACAAGGGCGTGGTGTGCGCGCCAAAGTCCGTCTCGTTCGAGACGGCGCTGCCGCTCACCTCGCTCGGCAAACTCGACAAGAAATCCCTGCGGGCCCGTTACTGGGGCGGGCAGGACCGTCAGGTCAGTTAATCGACACAGACAACAGACCCTCTGGAGACCCGCATGCAGCAAGCTTTCATCATCGACGCCATCCGCACGCCCATGGGCCGCGCCAAACCCGGCGCCGCCTTTGCCGAAGTCCACCCCGCCGAACTGCTGGCGCAGCTCCTGAAAGGGCTGGTCGAGCGTAACCGGCTGGACCCGGGCATGGTCGACGACGTCATTACCGGCTGCGTCAGCCAGGTGGGCGAGCAGTCCGCCACGCCCGGCCGCGTGGCCTGGCTGGCCGCCGGCTTCCCGGAGCACGTGCCCTCGACCACCATCGACCGCAAGTGCGGCTCCAGCCAGCAGGCCATCCATTTCGCCGCGCAGGGGATCATGGCGGGGGTCTACGACATCGTGATCGCCTGCGGCGTGGAGTCGATGAGCCGCGTGCCGATGGGCACGGCGCGCATGGGGCAAGACCCTTACGGCCCCTCGTTTGCCAAGCGCTACGCGCCCGGTCTGGTGTCGCAAGGCGTGGCGGCGGAACTGATGGCCAGCCGGGGCGCGCTCTCGCGGGAGGCACTCGATGCCTATTCGGCGGAGTCCCACCGCCGCGCCCAGTTGGCCCGGGAACAGGGCGCATTCCGGCGCGAGATCCTGCCGATCGTCACCCCGCGTGGCGTGGTGGAAGTCGATGAAACCATCCGGCCGGACACCTCGCCCGCCAGTCTCGCCACCTTGAAGCCGGCCTTCCGCACCGATGAACTGGCCGCGCGCTTCCCCGAAGTCGGCTGGCACATCACGGCCGGGAATTCCTCCCAGATGACGGACGGCGCCTCGGCGCTGCTGCTGATGAGCGAGCGCATGGCATCCCGGCTCGGTTGCAACGCACGCGCCCGCTTCGCCGGCTTCGACGTCTGCGGCGATAGCCCGATGCTGATGCTGACCGCCCCCATCCCCGCCAGCCAGCGCGTCCTCAGGAAGAGCGGCCTGACGATGGCAGACATGTCGCATTGCGAAGTCAATGAGGCGTTCGCGCCCGTGCCGATGATCTGGCAGCGCGAACTCGGCGCCGATCCCGCACGGCTCAACCCGCGCGGGGGCGCGATCTCCCTGGGCCACCCGCTGGGCGCCTCCGGGGCGCGCATCATGACCACCCTGCTGCACGCGCTGGAAGACAACAAGGGCCGCTACGGCCTCCAGGCGATCTGCGAAGCCGGCGGCATGGCCAACGCGACGATCATCGAGCGGCTCTGAGCGGTGCGCGGGCGTGGTCGGCGCAGAGCTTTTGCGCCCACACCGCCCCCGCCACCGCAAGCAAGAGCGGCGGCGCCAGTGCATAGGGCAGATGCGTGAATTCGGCAACCAGGACGATGGCGGTCAGGGGCATGCGCATCGATGCGGCGAGGAAGGCCGCCCCGCCCACGATGGCGCAGGCGCCCGGCGAGATGCCGGGCAAGGCGATGTTCCAAAGGGCGCCGCCGGCGACGGCCAGCAAGGCCCCGCAGGCCAGTCCGGGGGTCAGCAAGCCACCCGCCGCACCGGCGCGCAGCGATGCGCAGATGACGCCCATTTTGAGCGCCAGCAACGCGCATGCCAGAGCGGGCGTCAGCTCACCCTCGAACCCGAGCTGGACAGGGCCCTTGCCGTTGCCAAGCAGTTCGGGAAAGCGGATGCTCAGCAGGCCGAGCACGGCAAAGTTCAGCAGGCAAAGCCACAGGAGCCACGCGCCACGCGGCGCGCGGGAGCGGGCAGCGGCAGTCGCCCGGCTGAATGCAGCGCCGGCCATGCCGAAGATCGGGCCGAACAACACGGCCCACACGCTGAGCCAGTGGCCGGGCGCCAGCGTTGGCACGGCATACTGCACGTTCGTGCCGAGTCCAAGCGACGCCGTTTGCGCGGCCAGCGTCGACATGAACAACGCCAGAGCCGCAGCAGCCGGGTGAAACGTGCCGAGCAGGACTTCGAGCGTGAAGACAGCACCGGCCAGCGGTACGCCGTAGACCGCGGCAAGCCCCGCGCCCGCACCGGCCGCCACAATCCATCTCCGTTGCGCCACAGGTAGCGCGAATAGCAAAGACAAGCGTCCGCCGACCAGCGCGCCAATCTCGCGTGGCGCCACTTCACGGCCCAGCGGAGACCCCAGTGCCACGGTGACTATCTGCAGGAGCGCGTGGGCGAGGGTCGCCCCGGGTGGCATCGGCGCGCCTTCATCCACAGCCCGCTTGATGCTGACGAGCGGCCGCCCGAAGCGATAGACGGCGAACCAGCCAACCCCCGCCACCACGCCGGCGCAGAGCGCCACCATCAGCCGCCGTAGCGGCGTGGCACGCTCCACGCCCGACAGGAAGCTCTGATGGCTCACCACGTGAGCGAGGCTGTAGTGATAGGCCAGGTGCTGGATGGCATGGAGCAGCAGTGCCAGGGCCATGCCGCCCAGGCCGGCGCCCACTGCCGTCAGCGTGGCGGCAAGGAGCAGGCGCCCCGTCGCGGCGGCCTGGGTGCCGTGCGCGGATCGCATCCTGCCCCTAGCGTGGGGTACCCGTCGTCATCGATTCCAGCACGCCATCGCGCCGGATCATGCCGTGGTACAGCGCAGCCGCGATGTGCAGCAGCACGACGCCCAGCAGCAGGTACGCCCCAACCGCATGGGCCTGCCGCAAGCACGCATAGAGTTGGGCGTGATGCGGCAAGATGGGCGGGAGCTGCACCGCACCGGCCAGCACCACCGGATACCCCCCTGCCGAGAGCATGCCCCAACCGATCAGCGGCATGGCCAGCATCAAGCCGTACAGCAGCACGTGCGACGCAATCGCCGCAAGGTGTTGTGCGCGAGGCATCGACCGCGGCAACGGCGGCGGACGGTGGATGAAGCGATTGATGATCCGGACCAGCACCAGCAACAGGATGGCGACACCAATTGTCTTGTGCAGCGACAGCAGCGCGAGATATCGCGGAGAGACCGTCGCCACCATGCCGACGCCGATACACAGCATGGCCAGGATGAGGACGGCCATCGCCCAGTGAAGCAGTCGGGAAGGCAGCGAGAAGCCTCGGCCAGTCGTTCTCATGATCGACCTCCTGCCTGCACTTCGGCTTCGGTGACGGCACCGGGCGGCTTGGCCGCGCGCTCTCGCTCCCGCAGGGTGAAAGACCGCGCATAGGCAGCCGACCGGGCGCTCGGGATGCCATCCGCGGACGTCGTCATGCCGGCCGGCAGCACGGTGGGATCGAAATTGATGTCGGTACAGGTTCCGGCGTCTTCCGCCGTCAGCTTGTCGAGCGTCACGGTACCCACCTCCACGTGTGTGCGGTCGTCGGGCCAGGGAAGATTCGGGCTGACCGGATCGCCGGCGTGGCCAATCGTCACCACCATCTTCCACTGCAATGGCTGACGTGCGGCGTCGGCAATCAGGGCATTGAACAGGTAGTTTGGATCGCCAGCCGCCTGCGGGCCCACCGGCGCGAACGGCTGAACCGGCACGGCGGACCAGCGCACCGGCACGGAGGCGCCCGCCTGGTTGACAAAGACGAACGTGTCGAGCCCGTTGTAGGTGCTGTTTGCGAAACCCGAAGACACCGCCCGCTTGCCCACGATGCCGACGGCCGACACGAACGCCGGATGCGCGGCGGCAAACGCCTTCATCTTCTCGGGGTCGGGCTTGCCCGTCTTCTGATCGGGTACCGACGCGATCATCTGCGCGTAGAAGGCCTGCACGTTGTCGAACGGAAACACCGGGATGTCGATCATCGCGGTCCGCCATTCTTCTCCGCCGGGCGGCTTCAACTGCATTGCCAGGCTGCGCACCAGATTCGGGGCGTCCGGGATGAACGGCATGCCGCCTGCGAAGGCAAAGCGTGCAGTGACAGGCACACGCCCGGGCGCCAGCACATCGGCCTTGCTGAACGGCACGCCCGCGCCGTTGCTGTCGAACCACCCGGTCGCGCACAGTCCCTTGGCGTGGTTGCGCCGAAAGCCCACGTGCTTGCCGTTGACGGCCTCGAAGCCGTCGATCACCTTGCCCTGGGTCAGCCGCCCAGGCGTGAACCAGCCGCCAACATAGGCGAAGCCACACGCCATGCAGACGACGGCGGCGCCAATGGCGCCCAGCCGGATCGCAACGGCATTGCGGCTGAGTTTGCGGGGGTCTTCGTCCATGTTCGCTCCTTGTTGAACAGGATCCTTGGGTACCGAAGACCAATACTTGTCGATTTCCACGGCGCGCGCGTTTGGAACAGGCAACGCTTTGTCCGATTCGCACACCGCCATGCACGACCTGCGCGACCCGCCCGATAACCCCGCCGCCGCGCCCCGCCCCCCCCTGTTCAGTCCACGGAAATGTGATTGGTACGGATGACGTTGCCCCAGGCCGAGACGTCGTCGCGCACAGTCTGCGCGAACTGCTCGGGGGTCTTGACCTGCGGCATTGCCATGTTCAGCAGCAGGAAGCGCTCGCGCATAGCCGCGCTGGTCAGTATCCGGTTCACCTCGGCGTTTAGCCGCTGCACGATGGCGGCGCTGGTGCCCGCCGGCGCGAACATGCCGTACCAGCTGTTGGTCTCGAACGGATAGCCCTGTTCGGTCATGGTCAGCACCTCGGGCGTGGCCGGCGCGCGCCGGGTGCCGCTGATGGCCAGCGCGCGCAGCTTGCCGGCGCGGATCAGCGGCACCGACGAGGAGGTATCGACAAAAGCCACCCGTACGATGCCACCCTGCATGTCGTTCAGGATCTGCGGCACCGTCTTGTACGGCACGTGCCGGATGCGGATGCCTGTCTGCATCTTCAGGGCCTCCATGGTCAGGTGGCCGCCAGACCCGATGCCCCACGACGCATAGTCATAGGCGTCCGGCCGCGTGCGTACATGCTCCACAAAGGACTTCAGGTCGCGCGCCGGAAAGTCCGGCACCACCGCCAGGAAGTTGCCGCCCGCCCCCACCTGCACCACGGGAATCAGGTCGCGCAGCCCATCGTACGGCATCTTCGGCTGGAGGGTCTGGTTGATGACCACCGTGGCGGCGTAGGTGAACAGCAGCGTGTGGCCGTCCGGCGCGGCCTTGGCCACGATGTCATTGCCGATGATGCCGGTGGCGCCGGGCTTGTTGTCGATCACAAAGGACTGCCCGAAGACCTTGCCCAGCTGGTCCGCGATGGGCCGGGCGAACAGGTCGGGGCCGCTGCCGGCGGACCCCGGCACCACAAGCCGCACCGGGCGGGACGGCCATGGGCTGGCGGCGCCGGCCGGCTTTACGGCAGCAGCCAGCCCTAGCATCGCCATCGCCATCGACTTCAGCAGCGTGCGGCGTCCGACGTCGGTCTCGTCATCATCGGGAAGGGGGAAGCGTCGTGTCATCGCCATGCCTCAGTGAATGCCGAAGTTGTCTTCCACACCCGCCGAACCCGCCTCCAGCACCATGGCGGCCGCCACGTACAGGCTGCGCGACACATAGCTCTGTACCTGTTTGGCCCGTGCGCGCAGCCATTCGGCCTTGAGCTGGCGCGCCTCGGTCACGTGTGGTGCATCGCCGGGCACCAGGGCCAGCAGGTCGATCACATGCAGCGCCAGCTGGAGGTCGCCCCGCGCGGCCAGGGCCTGGGCGTGCCGCAATACCGCGCCGTGGTTGTCGATGGCCGCCGCCATCTCGCTGGCCACCTGCTGCGGCGCCGCCGGATGCAGCGTGGTGGCGTTGCGGTCCCACCAGCCGTTTTCGGAGCGGTAGATGTCACGGGCGATGTAGCTTGGGTCGCCGTAGGTCGGCCGCATCCATGGCTGCTCGAACAGGTCCGGCGGCGGCCGCAGCGCCGCCAGCATCTCGCGCTCGTTGCAGCCGGCATTCATCAGGCGGACCACCTCCTCGCGCATCCAGCGCAGGGCCCGCGCGGTGTGCAGCAGCACGTGCTGGCAGGTGTCCTCCCCTTCCAGCGTGGCACCGAACTCGCGCACCACGGTCTGCGGGCGCAGGCCGGCCAGCCGCTCCAGCGTCTCGGCCCAGCGCACGGTGTCGCGCAGGGTGCGGAACGGGGTGCCGATATTGGGAATGGAATCGATGATGGCCGGGCCGCCATAGAGCAGCCGCCGGCCGGGCAGCCAGACCGCCACGGCATCGTCGGTCTCCGAGGGCGCCCAGAGAATTTCCGCGCGCCGCTCGCCGTGCCCCACGGTCATGCCGTCGCGGAAAGTCTCGGTCGGCGTGGTCTGCCGCAGCTTGCCGGCCAGCGCCCCGGCGCGATGCCGGAACTGGATCTCGGCCATGCGCTCCTGCAGGCGCTGCGTTTCGCGGTAGCGGCTCTGGCGCGCCAGCACGTTCACATGGGCCAGCACACGCGGCGCCGGCTCGCCGCGCTGCGTGGCGTGGTCGATCCACTGCTGCACGCCCGCGTTGTAGCCGAGATGGCCGTGGCTGTAGCAGAGTGCGATCACCGGCAGCGGGGTCTGCGTGCGCAGCACCTCGATCATGCCGGCCGTTACGGACCCGCCGGGGCCGCTGTCCACCACCAGCAGGCCGTTGCCGACGTCGGCGACGAAGGTCTGGCCCTGTCCGTGCAGCAACCAGACACCCTCGGCAATGCGGTCGATCCCCTTGCCGGTGATCAGTGCGGCCGGACGATCCTCGATCTCGTTCATGGCATCCCTTCCAGTTTGGCGAAGGGACATTTCACGCGCAGACCGCGCACTATCGTCAGTGGGGAAAGTCCCCGGGCGGCACGGCGCGCGGCCTGCGGCGCCAGCACCGGCGCGCCCTGGCGGGGGGTACGAAATTTTCGCTGTGAACCGCCGGTTATCACCTGCGCGGCGCAGGGAATTCCCGGCGCGCGCCTGCTGCGCTAGCCAGCCACCATCGGGGCGATCGGGGCGATCGGGATCGGGGTTGCGCGGGCCGCAGGTGCCGGGTTCGGCACCTGGCGCCGCAGCGGGCTGTCCGGCATCTTGCTGAGGTAATGCACCTCACGGCGCAGCAGCGTGGCGAACTGCTCCGCCACCGGCGTCATCGGCGAATCGGCACGGTAGATCAGGCTCACCGCGTGGCTCGGCAGCGGGTCTTCGATCGGCAGCGCCACCAGACCGGCCGTGGCCAGGCGCCCCGGCACCAGCTGGCGCGGCAGCAGGCACAGCAGCGAACGGTCCTGCAACAGGGTCTGGATCATGCCGATGGTGTCGCAGCGCACCGCCACGCGGGGCAGCGGCAGGTCCTGCGCGCGGAAGGCGTCGAGGATCGCCGCGCCCGGGCCCTGCATGCGCCGGCCGGTCAGCACCCAGTCGGAGCCGACCAGTTCACGCAGCGTACGCGCATGGCGCAGCGGATGCTCCTGATGCGCCACCACCACCGAATCGTTGTTGTACAGCGGCTCGCAGACAAACTCGCGTTCGATGCCCTCATCGGGAATCGGGCTCACCGCCATGTCCATCACGCCCGCGCGCAGGTCGGCCAGATGTTCGGGATAGACGCCGCTGTCGATACAGACCTGCACGTCCGGATGCTGGGTGCGGAAGCGCTTCAGCACCGCCGGCAGCAGCAGGTTAGCCGGCCCACCCGTGGCGCCGATGCGCACCACGCCGTTGCGCGTGCCCAGCATCTGGGTCATCTCTTCCGTGGCCTTGCGCGCCTCGGTGGCGATCAGGCGCGCCCGGCGCAGGAACGCCTCGCCGAAGCGCGACAGCACCACGCCGCGCGTGGTGCGGGTCAGAAGTGGCACGTGCAGCTCTTCCTCGAGCTGGCGGATGCTCTTGGTGATGGCCGGCGCCGATACATCGCGCGCCTTGGCCCCGGCGCGAATGCTGCCGCTTTCCGCCACGGCAATGAAATCCTGCAACTGGCTCAGACGCATGACTCGCCTCCCCCCAAAGACCGCGTGGTAACGCCCTGCCTGCGAGCATAGCGGGATTTGCCGGCATCAGTGATAACCCGGGGTGCTAACCGTGGGTTATCGCACCCCTTTTTGCGGAGGCTGCCGGCTGTGCCAGGCGTGCCCCATCATCCCCTTCCATCGATGCCACGCATCGTCACGAAACGAGAGATCGATGGCAACTCCAGAAGACCTGCCGCTGGCAGGCATCCGCGTGGCCGAGTTCGGCCAGTTCATTGCCGCGCCCGGCGCCGCGATGATGCTGGCCGACCTGGGCGCCGACGTGATCAAGGTGGAGCCGCTGCGCGGCGACAGCGCACGGCGCTTCGACGGCACCAGCACGCAAAGCCCGATGTTCCTGGCCTACAACCGTGGCAAGCGCGGCATGGCGCTGGACCTGCGCCAGCCGTCTGGCGCCGAGGCCGCCCGCCGGCTCGCCCTGTCGTGCGACGTGGTGCTCCACAACGCCCGGCCGGGAACGATGGAGTCGATGGGCCTCGACGCCGCCTCGCTGCGCGCCGCCAAACCGGCGCTGATCCACGCGTCCGTCACCGGCTTTGGCACGCGCGGCCCGTCGCGCCTGCGGCCGGGGCTCGACATCGCCGCGCAAGCCGAAAGCGGCATGATGTCCGTGACCGGCGAAGCGGGCGGCCAGCCCTTGAAGGCCGGCTTCGCCCTGATCGACGCGGCCACGGCGCTGGCCACCGCCAACGCCATCCTCGCCGCGCTGTTCCGGCGCCTGCGCACCGGCCGGGGCGAGACCATCGAGACCTCGCTGCTGACCGTGGGTATCCAGCTCCAGGCGCAACTCTGGTCCGAATACCAGTGCTCGGGCGCCCTGCCGGTGCGCAGCGGCAACAGCCAGCCGAAAGCCGCGCCGGCGGCGGATGTCATCGCCGTGGCCGATGGCCATATCGTGCTGTCGGCCTACCTCGACGAGCACTGGGTGCGGCTGTGCGAGGCCATCGGCCAACCCGCGCTGGCACAGGACCCGCGCTTCGCGAGCAACCCGCTGCGCGTGCAACACCGCCCGGCCCTGCTGGACGTGCTGCACGCCGCCCTGCGTGGATACACCGGGGAGCAGGCGCGCGCGCTGCTGGAGCGCCATCAGGTGGTGGTGGGCGTGGTGCGCGACTACCGGCAGGTGGAACGCAGCGCCGACGTGCTGGCAAGCGGCCTCCTGATGCGCGTCGGCGACGGCCTGGGTGGCGAGCTTGCCCTCCCGGGCCTGCCTTTCACGATGGCCGGCCTGCCGCCCACCGCCATGCCCTCCGTGCCCAGGCTGGGCGAGCACACCGCCGCGGTGCTGCGCGAACTTGGCTATGACAACGCAACGATTCGCACGATGGCGCAGGCACGCGCCATCGCCGTCGAATCCCTCGACATGACGGAGGCCGGCGCATGACACGCGATACCCCCATCCTGCTCGACCGGCATGACGGCTGGGCCGAGATCACCCTGAACCGGCCGGAAACCCGCAATGCCATCGACATGGCCACCGCCGAAACGCTCGGCGAGGCCATCGAATCGCTCGAACGCGAGCCCGCCTTGCGCGCAGTGGTGCTGCGCGGCGCCAACGGCGCGTTCTGCTCCGGCCTCGATCTGAAAGCGCTGCAGGCGCATCCCGATGGCATGAGCGGCTTCGCGGCGCGCTGGGATCGCGTGCATGGCGGCCTGATGCGCAGCCGCAAGGCGTGGATCGTCGCGCTCGAACGTCACGCGGTGAACGGCGGCGCCGCGCTGGCGCTGGCCGGCGACCTGCTGGTCTGCGGGGCGCAGGCGTTCCTGCAGATCGCGGAAGTGCGCATCGGCATGAATGCGCCACGCAATATCGCCTGGCTGGCCCTGCGGCACGGCGAGGCCGTGGCGGCGCGGCTGTGCCTGCTGGGCGAGCGCGTGCCGGCCAGCGAACTCCTGCGGCTTGGCATCGCGACGGAGGTCATTGCCGACGCGGACGTCGTGGCCCGTGCGCAGGCGCTGGCCGCGACGATTGCGGGCTTCCCCGCCGACGCGGTGGCCACCATCAAGGGCAGCCTGCGCGCCGCCAGCACGCGCCTGCCGCCGGCCGACTGGTTCGATGCCTGCGCCGACAAGGAGATCCGTCATGGCTGAGTTCGAAGCGCTGCGTAGCGAGGTCCGCGCCTTCTTGGCGGAGGCCCTGCCCCCAACCGTGCGCGAGAAAGTGCGCCTCGGGCTCGAAGTCAGCAAGGACGAAATGATCGACTGGCAGCGCCGGCTGGCCGCGCGTGGCTGGCTCGCGCCGCACTGGCCAGCCGCCTGGCAAGGGGCCGACTGGAGTGCCGCGCAGCGCGCCGTGCTGCAGGAAGAGCTGGTGCTGGCCCACGCCCCCGAGACCGGCGGCATATCGATCGAGATGATCGGCCCGATCCTGATCCGCTACGGCACGCCCGCCCAGCAGCAGTACTTCCTGCCGCGCATCCTCAATCTCGAACACTGGTGGTGCCAGGGCTACTCCGAGCCGAATGCCGGGTCGGACCTGGCGTCGCTGGGCACCCGCGCGGTGCGCCGGACGCGCCCGGACGGCACCGAGGTCTACGTGGTCAACGGCAGCAAGATCTGGACGTCCTACGCGCAGTACGCGGACTGGATGTTCTGCCTGGTGCGCACCGATACCGAGGCACGCGCGCAGCAAGGCATCAGCTTCCTGCTGATCGACATGCGCAGCCCCGGCGTCAGCGTACGGCCGCTGATCGGCATTCACGGCTGGCATCTGTTCAACCAGGTCTTTCTCGATGACGTGGAAGTGCCGGTGGACATGCGCGTCGGCGAGGAGAACGCGGGCTGGTCCATCGCCAAGTCACTGCTGGAACACGAGCGGCTGAATCTGGCGCGTGTGGCCGAGAACCGCCGGCGGCTGGCCAAGGTACGGGCGATTGGCGCCGAGGTAGAGGAAGCCGGCGAACCGCTGCTGCGCCGCCCCTGGTTCGCGCGGCGCCTGCGGGAATTTGAGGTGCGGCTGGAAACACTGGCGGCCACGGTGCTGCGCTTCCGGCGGCTCGAACGGGCCGGCGGCGCGCTCGGGCCGGAGACCGGCATGCTCAAGCTGATCGGCAGCCGGTTGATCCAGGACATCGAGAACCTTGCGGTGGATGCGCTGGGCCCGGACACGCTGGCCTACGACCGCGCCGCGCACTTCGAGCCACCCGCCACGCAGCCGGATCGCTCGCCGTACACACCCGCCGCCTCGGCGCGCCGCTTCGTGACACGCGGCTACACCATCGCCGGCGGGTCGAGCGAAATCCAGCACGAACTGCTCGCCAAGCAGGTACTCGGACTCTGAAGGACGGCAACCGGCTGCGGATTCAACCGGCCGGCAACCCACACCACATGACAGGACACTCAAGCATGGAAGACCGCGACGACGCGCGCATCGAAGAGCGCCGCATGCTGCAGGCCAGCGTGGAGCGCTTTGTGGCGCGCGGCTATGACTTCGCACAGCGCCGGACCGCGCTGGCAGAGTCCGATGGGTTCTCGCGCAGGCATTGGCGCACGTTCGCCGAGATGGGCTGGCTGGCGCTCGGCCTGCCGGAAGCCTGCGGCGGACTCGGTGACGACATGGATCAGGCCCTGCTGGCCGAGGCGCTGGGGCAAGCCATGCCGGCGGAGCCGTGGCTGGCCAACGTGGCCCTGTGTGCGCCGTTGCTGGCGAACGCTGGCAACACGGCGTATCTCGCCATGGCCGAGGCCATCGCCGCCGGGGAAAGCTTCGCCGCCTTGGCCGCCTTCGAGGCGCAAGGCCGCCACGATGCCTTCGACGTCGCCACGCAGGCGGAACAGCGTGGCACCGCGCAATGGGTGCTCGATGGCAGCAAGACACTTGTGCTCGGCGGCGGATGTGCCGATGTGCTGCTGGTGCTGGCCCGCACCGCAGGCGCCCGCCGCGATCGCCATGGGCTGACCCTGTTCGCCGTGCCCGCCGGTGCGCGCGGCGTCAGCGTACAGGCGTTACCCACCTACGACGGCCGCCAGACCGCCACGGTCACGCTGCGGCGCGTAACTGTGCCGGACGACACCCGTATCGGCCCGCCCGGCACGGCCTGGCCGATGGTGCAGGCCGCCATCGACCGCGCCACGGTCATGGCCTGCGCCGAAGCGGTTGGCGCCATGACGCGGGCTTTCGCCCTGACGCGGGAGTACGTGATGACGCGCCAGCAGTTCGGCCGCCCGCTCAGCGCCAATCAGGTGATCCGGCACCGGCTGGTCGATCTGTTCGTCAGCATCGAGCAGGCCCGCGCCATCACGGAGGCCGCCGCGGCCGCGTTGCAGGCCGATGACGTCACGCGCATGCGCGCGGTGTCCTGCGCGAAGGCGTTCGTTTCCACAGCCGGGCGTGCGCTCGGTGAAGACGCCGTGCAACTGCATGGCGCCGTGGGCATGACCGACGAGATGGAGGTCGGCCATTGCTACAAGCGGCTGGCCGCGCATGCGAACCTGTTCGGCGATGCCGACTGGCATCTCGCCCGGCTGGATGCACTCGAATCCGCCGCCCAGGCATCCGCCTGAGCGGCATTCACCCGGGCGCGCCGCACCGACGCAAGGTGCGCCCATCCACGACACGCCGGCAACGTACCGGCTTGCGCGGCCAATGCGCCGCTACGGAGACAGCATGATGGAAAGCCAGCACACTGGCATCCGCGGGGTGTTACCGACCCTTGCCGCAACGCTCGCCACGTTGTCCGGCCTGGGCCCCGCGTTGGGCCATGCCGAAACGGCGCCCTACCCCAATCGGCCCATTCGCATGATCCTGCCGTCCGCCGCAGGCAGCGTGACCGACCAGACCGCGCGCCTCGTGGCGGAGCGATTGTCGATCGCGCTGAAGAAGCCCGTGGTGGTGGACAACCGCCCGGGCGCCAACGGCATCATCGCCAGCGAGATGGTGTCCCGCGCGGAGCCCGATGGCTACACGCTGCTGTTCACCTACTCGGCCACGCTGACCGTGAACCCGTGGATCACGGCCAACCTGCCCTACGACCCGCTGAAGGACTTCACGCCCATCGCCCGGCCCAGCGCCCCCGGCGGCAATCTGCTCGTCGTCACCTCCACCGTGCCCGTGCACAACCTCAAGGAACTGATCGCCTACGTCAAGGCCAGTCCCACGGAGCTGGCGTACTGCTCCTGGGGCGTGGGCTCGGGCGGCCATCTCACCATGGAGTACCTGAAGGCCAAGACCGGCATGCGCCTGCGGCACGTGCCCTACAAGAGCGCCGTGCAGTGCACCAACGACCTGGCGGCCGGCCACGTGACGATTGCCTTCACCGATGCGCTCTCCGTCGTGCCGCACCTGAAATCGGGCCGCATCCGTGGCGTGGCCGCGTCCGGCCCGGAGCGGATGCTGACCGCGCAGGACGTGCCCACCATGGGCGAGCAGGGTATCCCCTTCAACCAGGCCAGCTGGCTTGCGCTGTTCGGGCCGAAGAACCTGCCGGCGCCGATCGTCAATCGCCTCAACGCCGAGGTAAACCGCATCCTCCAGTCGCCCGAGGAACAGCAGCGCTTTGCCGCGATGTACCTGAAGCCGGGCAAGCCCTCCACGGCCGGCGAACTCGGCGATCTGGTGCGCGCCGACCTCGGCGCGTGGGGCGAGGTGGTGAAGACCGCCGGCGTGACGCCGCAGTAACCAGACGTATCAACACAACATCCAAAACAAAGAACGGGAGACAGCAATGAGAGAGAAGTCGAGCCGCTGGCGAAACCTGCAACGTGCCATCAGCATGGGCCTCGCCGTGGGATGCGGGAGCGCATCGGCCGTGACGGTGCAGTTGTTCGGCGTGGTCGATGCGTCGATCGAGTACGCCAGGGGATCGGAGAGCGTGGTGCGCATGCGTGAGGGCCAGCAGGCCGCGTCGCGCTGGGGGCTGCGCGGCATCGAGGATCTGGGTGGCGGCACCAAGGCCAACTTCCTGGTCGAATCGGGCTTCAATATCGACACCGGCGCCGAGTTCTTCGGCAATGGCCGCCTGTTCGGCCGCCAGTCGTGGATGGGGCTGTCGAACGAGTCGTGGGGCGAGGTCCGGTTGGGCCGCCAATACACGCCGTCGTTCTACGCGCTGCTGCGGCTGGACCCGTTCCTGCTCAACGGCATGGTGTCGCCGTTCAACCTGCTTAGCGTCACGGCGTCACAGGGCACGGGCCAGGTGGCTTACGGCGCGCGCTTCGACAATGCCCTGCAGTACTTCTCGCCGAATTGGGGCGGCTTCTCGTTCGGCGCCGCCGTGGCACCGGGAGAAGTGCCCGGGGCCCCACGCTCTGGCACCAACTTCGGCATGAACGTCGCCTACGAAGCCGGCAACGCCTACGCGTTCTACAGCTACCAGGGCATGTACACCGGCGCGGCCACGCCGCAGGTGGAGACGGCGCTGACGTCCAACCACTTCGTCGGCGGCTCGTACCGCTTCAAGCCGGTGGAGGTGGGCCTGCTGTTCAGCACGGCAAACAGCCGGCTGCCCAATACGCGCGTGGCGCGCCATTACGGTGTCACGTTCAGCTGGAACGTCACTGCGCGTGACACCTTCAAGGCCGCCGCGCTCAAGCGGCAGGTGTTGGGCGGCGACGAACGGCCATGGTCGATGACCATTGGCTGGGACCATGACCTGAGCAAGCGCACCACCGCCTACCTGCGCGCGGTCTATGTGCACAACAGCCCGGGCGGCAGCGTCTCCAACAACAGCATCGCGATTGATCCTGGCAGCGGCGATGACGCGCGCTCGATCAGCGTGGGCCTGCGGCACCGCTTCTGACCACGCGGCAGACACCCCGGGCGGCCGGTATCGGAACGCCGGCGATCGGTCTATATTTCTGCAACAGCGGTGCCCCACGCCGCGCCAAACGGAGACAACATGCTGGATCTGGAACCCTTGCTGCGTCCACGCTCGATAGCGGTCATCGGCGCCTCCACACAGCCCGAGAAGGTGGGCGGCATGCCCATCCGCCTGCTCGGCGAACTCGGCTATGCCGGCCGCGTCTACCCGGTGAATCCCGGCGCGGACACGGTGCAGGGGCTGCGCGCCTATCCCACCATCGACGCCATCGGCGAGCCGGTGGACCTGGCCATCGTGGCCGTGCCCGCAGCCAGCGCGCCGGACGTGATGACCCAGCTTGGCCGCGCCGGCACCCGCGCCGCCGTGGTCTTCACCTCCGGCTTTGCGGAAGTCGCCGGCGGCGCGGCCCTGCAGCAAACGCTGGCCGCGAATGCGCAGGCGCACGGCGTGCAACTCCTTGGCCCCAACTGCCTCGGGGCGATGAACCTGCGCGCGCGCATGTTCGCCACGTTCTCGCCCATCCCGCTGACTGGCGTGCCGCCCGTGGGCGAAGTCGGTCTGGTCAGCCAGAGCGGTGCGTTTGGGGCGTACGCGTTTGCCCTGGCGCGCGAGGCCGGGCTCGGGCTGAGCCACTGGGTCACCACCGGCAACGAAGCCGGCGTGCAGGTGGCCGATGTGATCGAGTGGCTGGCGCACGACCCCGATACCCGCGTGATCCTGACCTATATGGAAGGCGCCCGGGACGGCGCACGACTGCGCCGCGCGCTGGCTGCCGCGCGTGACGCCGGCAAGCCAGTGGTGATGACCAAGGTCGGCACCACGGCGGCCGGCGCCAGCGCCGCGCAATCCCACACCGCCAGCCTGGCGGGCGAAGATGCGGTCTATCAGGCTGTGTTCGACGAGTACGGCGTGCATCGCGCCCCGACGCTCGAAGCCTTCTTCCGCCTGGGCTACACGCTGGCGCGAGGGCGCCGGCCCGCGCGCTGGCATGCGCGCGGCGGCTTGCCGGCCGATGCGGTGGCACCGGTAGCCATCGTCACGGTCTCCGGCGGCGTCGGCATCATGATGGCCGACAGTGCCGAGTCGCTGGGACTGCCGCTGCCGCCCATGCCCGACGCAGCCGCCCACGCCTTGCGCACCGCCATCCCCTTCGCCAGCACCAACAATCCCATCGACGTGACCGGGCAGGTCGTGGCGCAGCCGAAGGTCTTTCTCGATGCGCTGGCCGGCGTGGCCCGCTGTGGCGAGTACGGCAGCGTAGCCGCGTTCCTGGCCGGCGGCGCCAACGCCCCGCGCCTGTGGACCGAATTGCAGCAGACCGTGGCGACACTGGCCACGGAGCCGGAATCCGCCCCGCTGCTGGTATCGGGCGTGATGGACGACGAGAAGCGCGCCTGGCTCGAATCACGCGGATGTCTGGTGTTCCGCGAACCGGCCCACACGATGGAAGCCGTGGCCGCGCTCGCGAAAGCGGCGGCCATGGAGGCATTGGCCAGCGCCCCGGCCGAGGCGCACGCCCCGCCCGCTGCCATCGCCCCGCCGGATTTTCCCGGGCACGCCACCGCGCTGTCGGAAGCCGAAGCGATGGCGTGGCTGGCTGAAGCCGGCGTGCCCGTGGCGGCGCTCGGCGTGGCGCACGACGCCGATGAGGCCGTGCGCATCGCCGAATCGCTCGGTTACCCCGTGGCCGTGAAACTGTGCTCGCGCACCATCTTGCACAAGAGCGATATTGGCGGCGTGGTGCTGCATCTCAAGGACGCGGCGGCCGTGCGCAACGCCTTCGCCCGCGTGCAAGCCGCCGTGCGGCAGACGCGTGATGCCGATGGCCAGCCCGCGCACTTCGAAGGCGCCATCGTCGCGCGCATGGTGCGCGGCTGGGGCGAGATCATGGTCGGTGTGCGGCGCGACCCGGTGTTCGGCCTCGTCGCGCTGGCCGGCATCGGCGGCACCGCCGTCGAGATTTTCCGGCAGATGGCGTTCGGCCTCGCCCCGCTGAGTCGGGCACGCGCCCGCGCCATGCTCGCGCAGAGCCGTGCGGAGGCCCTCTGCACCGGGCATCGCGGCCGCCCGGCCCTTGATCTGGACGCGGTGGCCGACGTGCTCGTCAAGGTCTCGCGCGCCGCTGCCGCCCTCGGCGACCGGCTCGATACCCTCGAGATCAACCCATTCATCGTCGGCGCCGATGGCCTGTGCGCCGCCGACGCCGTCATCACGCTCCGCCACCCCGGCTGACCCCCACCCCCTTGCCCAACGACATGAACCATCCCGCACCGCCTGTCTTCGCCGCGCCCGTCCATGCCAGCCCGCAGGAGGCCCTGGTCGCCGCCGCCGCGCTGCCGCTCGTGATCTACGGCTATCCGCTGATCGAAACACTGCGCACCTGCCGCCTGCAAACCTCGGTCGATGCGCCCACGCGCTATGGCCGCGCGCCGATGAACACGCTCTCCGCCAGCGCACGGCAGTGGACGCACGAAGACCGCGACATCGTGACGCCGGCCAATGACCTGCTCTACTTCTGCGGCTGGCTGAATCTGGCCGATGGGCCGGTCACGCTGCGGGTGCCGCCGCTGCCCGACGCCGACCGCTACTACGTCATCGAACTGCTCGATGCCCACACCAACAACTTCACGAACCTCGGGCCACGCAATGTGCCGCTCGCCGGTGCGGACGTGGAACTGCTCGGGCCCGGGCAGCAGCCTTCCGGGGCACACGCGCAGGTCGTCCGCGCGCCGACCTCGCTGGTCTGGCTGATCGGCCGCGTGCTGGTGCAGGGCCCCGACGACCTGCCGCGCGCCTATGCCTTCGAACAGGGCTTCGAGATCGTGCGCAGCGCGGGGCCGGCACGCCCCGCCAGCGTGGCGCACTGGCAGGAAACCGGCGATGCGGCCATCGACTTCTTCCAGAACCTGTACCGCGCGATGGGCGATTTCCCGCCCGCACCTGCCGAGCAGGGGCTGTTCACGCTGCTGCGCAAGGCGGGGCTGCGGCTCGGGGAGGAGATTGACTTCGCCTCCCTGCGGGCGCCGGTCGTGGCCGGCCTGCGCAGCGCCTACCAGCAAGGCCTGGCCATCATCGAGGCGCACACCCGCAGCCAGGGCCACAAGGCGTGGGGCTACAGCATGCGGCTTGGCACCTATGGCGACGACTGGCTGTTGCGCGCCT
The DNA here is from genome assembly GCF_905397395.1 of Cupriavidus campinensis. GTDB lineage: Bacteria > Pseudomonadota > Gammaproteobacteria > Burkholderiales > Burkholderiaceae > Cupriavidus > Cupriavidus campinensis. The sequence goes on along the minus strand of NZ_CAJPVH010000004.1, from coordinate 82,963 downwards.
GCACGGCCATGAAGGGGCTGGGCGCGCTGCACGCGGACGAGGCGGTCTATGCCATGGCCGATTTCGACGCCGACGGCGAGCGGCTCGATGGCCGCAACACCTACGAACTGCGCTTCGCGCCGGGCATGCTGCCGCCGGCCGATGCGTTCTGGTCGGTGTCCCTCTATGGCGAGGACCGCTTCTTCACCGCCAATGCCATCGGCCGCTATGCCGTGGGCGACCGCACGCCGGGCCTGCGCATGGAGGCCGATGGCACGCTGGTCATCCCCGTGAGCCACGCGCGTCCCGCGCAGGATGACAACTGGCTGCCTGCGCCGGCAGGCCCGTTCTACCTGATCCTGCGGCTCTATCACCCAGGCAAGGCGTTCATGGACGGCCAATACACCATCCCCGCCGTGCGCCGCGCCGGCTGAGCAGCTCGTCAGAACAAGACAGGAGACACCATGCCCCAAGAGAAAGCCGGTACACCCGCGCTGGCGCGCGATGCCGTGATCTACACGCTGCCGCTGTACGAGATGGCGCGCATGCGCGCGGCCACGTGCCCGCGACGCAACCGCGCAGGCAACTTCGCCGGAGACGGCCCCGCGTCCACGCTACGCTGGATCAACCACCTGATCCACACGCGCGCGCTGCTGGGCCCGCAGCACCGTCAGGTCGTCACGCCGAACAACGACACGCTCTACACCAACGCGTGGCTCGATCTGTCGCAGGGGCCGGTCGTGCTGCATGTGCCGGACTTCAACGGGCGCTATTACGTGCTGGGCCTGCTCGACTTCTACACGAACCCGTTCGGCTATATCGGCAGCCGCACCACGGGCACGGCGGCGGGGCGTTTCCTGCTGCACGGGCCATCGTGGCGTGGCGAAATGCCGGCGGACATGCACGCCGTGCCTTGCCCGACCGATGCGGTCTGGATGATCGGCCGCCTGCTGGTGGATGGTGATGCGGACCTCCCGGTGGTGCACGCGCTGCAGGACGCCATCCACCTGACCACGCTCGATGGCGCCGACGCTGCGCGGCCGTTCGACACCGGCATGCATCCGGGCGAGCAACTCGGCGATCCACAGCGCTTTGCCGAGGTGGTCGCCCGGGCGCTGCGCGAGAACCCGCCGCCCGCCGCCGAAGCTGGGCGGGTGGGCAGCTTCGCCAGCGTCGGCCTCGGTCCGGATGTCGTGCCCAGCGCCAGCCAGCGCGAAATCCTGGGCGCGGCGCTGCACGACGTGTTAGAGGCGCTGGCAGTGCCCCAGTCGTCCGACATGGGCGGCGGCTGGGCGATGTCCGTCGAGGTCCGCGAATCCTATGGCGGGAACTTCGCTCAGCGTGCGCACGTGGCGCGCAACTATATCGGCGCATTGGGCGTGCAGGAGGCGATGTACGTGATTGCGGACCGCAGCGGCGATGGCGAGCCGCTCGACGGCCGGCACGGATACCGGCTCGACTTCCCCGCCGACAATCCGCCACAGGTGGGCGCCTTCTGGTCCCTCACGATGTACGACAAGCAGGACTGCATGCTCGTACCGAACGCGATTGACCGCTATTCGCTGGGCGACCGCTCGGCGTCGCTCCAGCGTGGTGCCGATGGCAGCCTCACGCTCTGGCTTTCCGCGCAGCCTCCGGCCGATCCGGCATTGCACGGAAACTGGCTGCCGGCGCCGCCGGGGCCGTTCTACGTGGCGTTGCGGCTCTACGTGCCGCAGGCCGCCCACCTCGACAGGACCTACCGGTATCCGGTCATCCAGCGCACGGGAGGTGCCGCATGACGCCGCAACAACGCATACGCCGCCGCCTGCTTGGCGCCATGGCCCTGGCGGGCGTGGCGCCGGCCGCGTTCGCGGAGACCTACCCCGCCAGGCCGGTGCGGCTGATCTCGCCCTACGGGGCCGGCGGGTCCAACGACACCTCGGCCCGCGTGCTGGCCGAGGCGTTGAGCCGCAAGTACGGCCAGCAGGTGGTGGTGGAAAACAAGCCCGGCGCCGGCACGCGGCTGGCCAGCGAGACGGTGGCCCATGCCGCGCCTGACGGCTATACCCTGCTCTGGGCCGCCGCGCCGTTCGCCATCAACACGGGCGCGGGACTCGCGCAGCGGTTCGACATCCACAAGGATTTCGTCGCCGTGGGGCCGCGCGTGCTTGGGCCGATCTTCCTGATCGTCAACGCGAATTCGCCGGTCAAGACGGTGGCGGACTTCGTCAAGATGGCCCAGAAGAAGCCCGATGGCGTGACGTTCGCCTCGCCCGGTATCGGCTCCGGCCCGCACCTGACGGCCGAACTGTTCGCGCAGCAGGCCAGGTTCAAGGCGCTGAACGTGCACTATCGCGGCGACGCCACCGCCTACACGGAGCTGCTGGCCGGCCGCGTGGATGCCACGCTGACCGCGATCACCACGGCGCTGCCGTTCATCCAGACAGGCAAGCTGCGCGTGATTGCCGTGGCGGCAGAAGCCCGCACGCCGGTCTATCGTGACGCGCCGACGTTTGCCGAGCAGGGCGTGCCCGGCGTGGTGGGGCACGGCTGGTTCGGGATAGTCGCCCCGGCGCGCACACCGGTCGGCATCGTCCAGCAGGTGAATCGGGATGCGACGCAGGCACTGGGCGAACCGGAGATCGTCAAGCGGCTGCTGGCGCTCGGCCTGCAACCGGTGCCCGGCACCAGCACTGATTTTGCCGGATTCATCGACAGCGAAGTGGCCAAGTGGGGCGCGTTGGTGAAGGCACGGGGGATTGTGCTGGAGTAACGCTTACTCCTGCTGGGGCGCGCGGGGCGTGTGCCGCCCGCGCGTAGCCAGCCAGCATAGGACAGAGCCGCCGCAGACCATCGACGCGCCCTGCCAGAACGAGAAGGAAAGCGGCGTTTGCAGCAGTGCCGCAGCCAGCGCGGCCGAGAGCACCGGAATGAAGTACGAGGCGCCGGCCAGCACCGTCACATTGCCATGCAGGATGCCGACGTTCCACGCCGCATAGCCAAAGCCCATCGCGCAGGCCGCCAGCGCCAGGTAGATGCAGCCGGCATAGCTGAACACCATGGTCTCGCCGTGTGTGAACAGGTACTTGCCCCACAGGGTGAGCGCCGTCAGCATGAAAAACAGCGTGATGGCGTTCTTGCCTTGCGCGATGCGGCTGGTCACCGTGCAATAGCCGGCCCAGATCACGGCGCCGGCGAACGCCAGGCCATAGCTGAGCGGGTTGTCCTGCACGTTGCGCGCCATGCCGCCCAGATCCCAGCCCTGCTCGCCGCCGAGCACCGACGCAATGCCCAGGATCGCCATCAGGAAGCCCGGCACGATCAGCCAGTTGGCGCGCTGACGGTTGAAGAGGATGGCGGCCAGCATCGTGAAGCTTGGCCAGAGATAGTTGACCATGCCGACCTCGATGGCCTGCCTGCCGCTGTTGGCATAGCCGATGGACAGCGACAGGCACAGCTCGTACGAAACGAACAGCAGGCTGCCCCAGATCAGGTAGGCACGCGGCAGCGCGCGGATGCTGACGGCGCCGACGGAGAGCCACAGCAGCCCCGAGGCCACCGTGTAGATCAGCGCCGCCCCGCCGGTGGCGCCAAAGCTCTGGCTGACGCCCCGGATCAGGCCGACGATCGAACTCCAGAGGAGGATCGCGACCAGCCCGATCAGCGTGGCCTGCTTTCTGCTATGCGTGACTGCCATGTGCTCGGATACGACAATGTGGACGGTAGGAGCGGCATTCTAATCGGCCCGGGCCAGGGCCTGCCGAATTTGGCCGACTGGCTGGGGACGTGGGGGCATGGGGCGTAGAATCTCGCCCGTAGACGCCATCGAGAGACGTCACGTCATTGCCCATTGTTTGAGGAGATTCAGTTGAAGCCGTCGCGCACCACCCTTGTGGCCCTGCTGCTGGGCATCGCCAGCACCGCCCACGCCGCCTATCCGGACCGTCCCATCAAGCTGATCGTGCCCTTCCCGCCCGGACAGGCCACCGACATCTTCGCGCGCGCCCTGGCCGAGAGGCTCGGCAAGCAGCTCGGCCAGTCCATCGTGGTGGAAAACCGCGCCGGCGCCGGCGGCAATATCGGCATGGAAGTCGCCGCGAAGGCCCCGGCCGATGGCTACACACTGGTCATGGGCGGCAGCGCGATGGCCATCAACCAGACGCTCTACAAGAAGATCAACTACGATCCGCGCCAGGACTTCGCGCCGGTCTCCGGGGTGTTCTCGGTGCCGCTGGTCTTCCTGGCCACGCCGCAATCGGGCTTCCAGTCCTTGCATGCGCTGATTGCCAAGGCCAAGGCGGCACCGGGCAAGTACAGCTATGCCAGCGCCGGCATCGGCGGCACGCAGCACCTGTCCGCAGAAATGCTCAAGGCGCAGACCGGCGTGTTCATCGTGCATATTCCGTACAAGGGCAGCGGCCCGGCGCAGGCGGACTTCCTGGGCAACCAGATCCCGCTGATGGTGGATTCCGTGACCGCCGCCATGCCACTGATCCAGTCCGGCAAGGCCGTGGCGCTGGCCGTGACCACGGCGAAGCGCGTGCCCCAGCTGCAGCAGGTGCCAACCGTGCGCGAAGAAGGCGTGCCGGGCTTCGAAGCGCTGGGGTGGGCGGTGATGATGGCGCCGGCGGGCACGCCGCCGGCCATCGTCAACCAGCTCAACGCGGAGACGGTGAAGGCGCTGCAATCGCCGGAACTGCGCAAGTTCATCACCGACCGTGGCTCCGAGCCAATGCCGATGACCCCGGCCGAAACCGGCAAGTTCATCGACAGCGAGATCAAGAAGTGGTCGACGGTGGTGAAGCGGTCGGGGGCCACGGCGGACTGAAGGCCGTCGCCGGCTGACGGCGCCCCCCTCCCAAATCCAGGCAATCGCCCGGCAGTCATCAAGGCTGCCGGGCGATTTTCATTGTGGCGCGCCGGCCACCGCAACGAATACTACCCCCATCGCTGCCCTCCACGGATTTCTAGGGGATAACCCTTGTCTTCATCAAAATACATCACAACATGATGTATCTTTCGGAACTCCAAAAACAGAGTCGGTTGTGTCGGCGCCTTGCGCGCCGTCCGATCCGCGCGCCCCCAAGGAGACCTCGCATGCGCATACGCATACGCAAGCAGACAGATCTACTTTCAGGGCTGATGTTCGTCGTCGTCGGACTCAGCTTTTCCTTCGTTGCCCGTGGCTATTCCATGGGCACGGCCGCCAAGATGGGGCCGGGCTACTTCCCGTTCTGGCTCGGCATCGTGCTGGCGCTGCTCGGCGCCGTGGTGGCAGCCGGGTCCATGTCTCGCGAAGGCGAAGCGGATAGCATGGCGCGCTGGGACATCAAGACGCTGCTGTGGATCCTGGGTTCCGTGGTCCTGTTCGGCCTGCTGCTGAAGCCGCTCGGCATGGTGCTGTCCGTGCTGGCGCTGGTGCTTGTCTCGTCGATGGCCAGCCATGAGTTCACTTGGAGGGGTGCCGCGCTCAATGCGGTGGTCCTCGTGGCGATCAGTACCGTGGCGTTTGTCTACGGCATCAACCTGCAGATGCCGGTGTGGCCGGCGTTCCTGACCAACTAGGAGTGATGGAATGGAGTTGCTCAGTCATCTCGCGCTCGGATTTTCCACGGCGCTCTCGCTACAGAACGTGGCCTATGCCTTCCTGGGCTGTGTGCTGGGAACGCTGATCGGCGTGCTGCCCGGCCTGGGGCCGCTGGCGACCATCGCCATGCTGCTGCCCATCACCTACACGCTCCCGCCAGTGGCCGCGCTGATCATGCTGGCCGGCATCTACTACGGCGCGCAGTACGGCGGTTCCACCACCGCTATCCTGGTCAACCTGCCGGGCGAATCGTCAGCCGTGGTGACCACGCTGGACGGTTACCAGATGGCGCGCCGTGGCCGTGCCGGCGTGGCGCTGGCCACCGCCGGGCTCGGCTCTTTCTTCGCGGGTAGCGTCGCCACGCTGATCCTGGCCGCGTTTGCCACGCCGCTCTCCGAGCTGGCGTTCAAGTTCGGGCCGGCGGAGTACTTCTCGCTGATGGTGCTCGGTCTGATCGGCGCCGTGGTGTTGGCGTCGGGATCGCTCGTCAAGGCAGTGGCCATGATCGTCCTTGGCCTGCTGCTCGGCCTGGTTGGCACGGACGTCAACTCCGGCGCCGCGCGGTTTTCGTTCGATGTGCCGGAACTGACCGACGGCATCAGCATTACTGCGCTGGCAATGGGCCTGTTCGGCTTTGCCGAAATCATCGCCAACCTGGAGCAGAAGGAACACCGCGAGACCTTCACGGACCGCGTCACCGGACTCTTCCCGAGCCGGGAGGACTTCCGGCGCATGATCCCGGCGGTGCTGCGCGGCACCATGCTCGGCTCGGCGCTAGGCATCCTGCCGGGCGGCGGTGCCTCGCTGGCCTCGTTCGCGGCGTACTCGCTGGAGAAGAAGACGTCGAAATACGCCCATGAGTTTGGCAAGGGCGCCATCGAAGGCGTGGCGGGTCCGGAATCGGCCAACAACGCTGCGGCGCAGACGTCCTTCATCCCGCTGCTGACGCTGGGTATTCCGCCCAACGCCGTGATGGCGCTGATGGTGGGCGCGATGACCATCCACAACATCCAGCCCGGCCCGCAGGTGATGACCAGTAACCCGGCGCTGTTCTGGGGCCTGATTGCCTCCATGTGGATCGGCAACCTGATGCTGGTGGTGCTGAACCTGCCGCTGATCGGCGTCTGGGTCAAGCTCCTGACGGTGCCGTATCGCTTCCTTTATCCGGCCATTCTCGTGTTCTGCAGCATCGGGGTCTACTCGGTCAACAACACGGTGTTCGATGTCTTCGCGGCAGCCGCTTGCGGCCTCATCGGCTATGTGTTCCATAAGCTGAAGTGCGAGCCGGCGCCGCTGCTGCTCGGCTTCGTGCTCGGGCCGATGATGGAGGAGAATTTCCGGCGCACCTTGCTGCTGTCGCGCGGTGACTACACGGTGTTCACGACGCGTCCGCTGTCGCTTGGCCTGCTGATGGCGGCCGCGGCGCTGGTGGCCGTGGTGGCGCTGCCCGCGATCAAGGCCAAGCGCGAGGAGGCATTCCAGGAGGAGTGAGGCCAAGCGCGGCGGCGCCATCGGGCGCCGCCGCGCTGGTTATTTCTGGCGGTACTGGTTTTCCAGCAGCGCCACCAGCGCGACGATCAGCTGGTTGGCCGGCGTTGGCACGCCCCGCGCGTTGCCACGACGGACGATGGCGCCATTGAGGGCCGTGATCTCGCTGGCGCGGCCCCGGGCGAAGTCCTGCGCCATCGACGAGTACTGGCCAAGAGGGATGGTGCGGCGAATCCGTTCGAGCTGGCTGGCCGCATCGAGGTCGATATCGACGCCTTCGGCGCGCGCCACGGCGAGGCACTCCGCGATGAGGTTGCGCATCGCTTCCTCGGCGGACGCCACGCCGCGAATCTCGCCGTAAGGCAGATTGACGATCGCGGACAAGGCGTTGTACGCGCAGTTCAGGATCAGCTTTTCCCAGAGCGCGCTGGCCACATTGGCCGAGACAATCGTTGGCACGCCGGCGTCGTGGAACAGGCGCGCCACCAGCTCGCTGCCCTGCTCCGGCCCGATCACCAGGTCACCCCGGCCGTGATGCCGGAGGTGCCCATCGCCGGCCATCTCGCTGGCGACGTAGACGGCGGCAGGAATCACGGGGCGTGCCAACGCCGCCTCCAGCCGATCCGCATTGTCGATGCCGTTCTGCAGGGACACAATCAGCGCTTCGCGCTTGAGGTGGCCGCGGATCTCGTCGGCAACCTGCTCCGTGTCAACGGATTTCACGCAGACCAGCACGATATCGGCGTCCTCCACGGCCGCCGCATGGGGGCTTGCCGCGACGCTCACCTGTTCATCGAACTGTAGCGACTCGAATCGAAGGCCGCGCGCCTGGATGGCATCGACATGCCGCGGCCTGCCGATCAGCACCACGTCCTGACCGGCCCGCGCCAGCATCCCGCCATAGAAGCAGCCCACCGCACCTGCGCCAATCACCGCGATTTTCATTTGATGTTCCTCGCATTGCTTGGAATTGCCTGCGCGGCGGAGTGCCTTGCCGCGCGCCTTACTGCCGCTGCACCGTCTGCACGGCGTCAAGAATGACCTTCGCCACCTCGGCCGGCCGCGACTGCTGCGGCACGTGGCTGGTCGGCAGCGTGGTCACCTTCGCGCCGATCTTGCTGGCCATCTCGCGCTCCAGCGCCGGGGGGATCATCCGGTCGTTCTGGCTGACGATGTACCAGGAGGGCCGCGTCTTCCATGCCGCAACGGTGGTCTTCTCGCCAAACGCCTTCGCCTGGATCGGGCCCTGCGTGGCGGCCATGACCCGTGCCTGGGCGGCCGGCACGTCCTGCGCGAAATCGCTGGCCAGCGCGTCGGGCGGCAACGACAGGTAGCCCTCCGCATCGGCCACGAGCTTGCCGATACCCGGCGCCGGCGGGTGAGCCTTGCCCACTTCCTCCGTGGACTGCCCCGCATCCGGTGCGAAGGCGGCCACGTAGACGAGCGCGGAGACCTTGTCGGCGGCGCCCGCCTCGGTAATCACCGTGCCGCCCCACGAATGGCCCACCAGCACGACCTTGCCCGGCTGGTTGTTGATGGCGCGGCGCGTGGCCGCCACGTCATCGCCCAGCGAATTGAGCCCGTTCTGCACGGCCTGCACCTTGATGCCCTTTGCCTGCAACAGCGGAATCACCTTGGCCCAGTCCGAGCCATCGGCAAACGCGCCGTGCACGATCACGACCGAGGTGGGGGCCTTCTCTGCTGCGTAGGCGGCCGAGCCGGCCGAGAAAGCGAGGGCCGCGACGGCCAGCGATGCAAGCGTGCGATTCAACATGTCGATCCTTTCAATGGGTGATGGGACACAGGAGACGGGCTGTGCGTGACGGCCGCCTGCCCTGCATGGATTGAAGCGCCGCCATGTATCGCCCCGATGTGATGAATGCGTGGATCGGTATGCCCATGTATCGGCGCCCACCCCGGATACAAACCGATACAAAGGCGCCGGGGGCCAGTCCCGATCTACAGCGAGCCGGATGCTACCGGAATCCGCCGCGCGATGCGCTGAAGCCCCTCCCGCAGCCGGCATCCCGCAAAAGGTGCCTGACCTGCTGCGCCATACTGCAAGGCAGAACAAGCCTTCCATGCCTTTGCAATAGGCCGGCTGCAAGCGCAAAATCCCCCCAATTCATCTTTTCATTCCCGGGCGCTTCCCGCCTCCGCGAACCCACTCGTGCGCTTTGATCTCGTCGACCTGAAACTCTTCACGCATATCGCGGAGGCCAGCAGCCTCACTCGCGGCGCCGAACGTTCTCATCTCTCGCTCGCGGCTGCCAGCACCCGGATCAAGAATCTGGAGGAACACGTGGGCGTGAAGCTGCTCAGCCGGAGCAGTCATGGCGTGAAGGTCACCGGCGCGGGGGAAACGCTGCTGGCCCATGCACGGCGCGTGATCCGCCAGCTGGAACAGCTCAGTGGCGACCTTCAGGAATACGCATCCGGCGTGAAAGGCCACGTGCGGGTGTTCGCCAATACCACGGCGATGAGCGAGTACCTGCCGGCCGTGCTGCGGACCTATCTGGTGAATCATCCGGACGTGACGATCGACATGCAGGAGCGCCTGAGCCCGCACATTCTGCGTGCGGTGCAGGAAGGCGCCGTCGATATCGGCATCGTCGCGGGGAATCTCCGTGCCGAAGGGGTGGAGATGATGCCCTACCGGAATGACCGCCTCGTGCTGGCGGTGGCACTCAGCCACCCGCTGGCGCAGCGCAAGCGCGTGGGGTTCATCGAGGCGTTGAAGTACGACATCATCGGCCTGCCCGAGGCCAGCGCCATCCACACCTTCCTGCAAGGCGCCGCCGCTGACCTCCAGCGCTCGCTGCGCTGGCGGGTGCAGGTCAGCAATTTCGAGACGGCCTGCCGGATGATCGAGGCGAACGTGGGCATCGGCGTGCTGCCGGAGAGCACGGCCGTCCGGCACGCCAAGTCGATGGCGCTGAGCATCGTCCAGCTTGAGGACGACTGGGCGGAGCGCCGCCTCCAGATCTGCGTGGCGGATCTGGCGGCGCTGCCGCTGTTCGCCCGCAAGCTGGTGGATCTGCTGGTCGAGGACGGCCAGGGCCGCCAGGACTAGGCGAAGAAGTTACCCCTGCCCGGCCAGCATTTCCCGCAGCTGGTGCTTGAGCAGCTTGCCGCTGGCCGTCTTCGGAATCGCCCCCAGCCGCAGGTAGCGCTCCGGCCGCTTGTAGGGCGACAGCCGGTCCATCACGAAGGCACGCAGCGCGTCCGCGTCGAAGCTCTCCCCCTCCTTGATCTCGACGAAGGCCACCACTTCCTCGTTGCCGTCCGACGTCGGCACGCCAACCACCGCCGACACCAGCACCGCCGGATGGGCGTTGAGCACCGACTCCACCTCGATCGGGTAGACATTGAAGCCCGAGCGGATGATCAGGTCCTTGGTCCGGCCGACGATGTATAGCGCGCCGTCCGGCCCGAGCCGGCCGATATCGCCGGTATTGAGCCAGCCGTCCTCGCTGATGACCTGCCTGGTCAGTTCCGGCGCGAGATAGTAGCCAAGCATGACACCCGGCCCCCGGACCCAGATTTCGCCCGGCGTGCCCGTCTCCACCGGCTGGCCATCCGCGCCGATCAGCCGCACTTCGGCCCCTTCCACGATCTCCCCCGCCGCGCAATCGGTGCGCGGGCGATCCATATGCGTGACGAACAGCGAACCGGCGTACTCGGTCATGCCATAGCCGTGATGCAGCGGCTGGCCGAACATGCCCTCCACTTCCTGCTTGAGCGTCGGGTCGAGTGGACCGCCACCCGTGTACAAATAGCGCAGCCGGGTGGAGGCCAGCCGCTGCACGCCGGCCGCCCGCAGATGGGCGAGGATGCGGTGGAACATCGTCGGCACGCCCTGCAGGATGGAAATCGCGCCGGCTTCGATGGCCTGCGTCACATCCGCCGCATTGAAGCGGGACGACAGGTACAGGCTGGCGCCCGCCTGGAAGGTGGCGAGCAGCACCGTGCCCATGCCGAAGATGTGCGACATCGGCATGACCGCGTAGGCGCAGTCGTCCGGCACCATGCGCCGCGACGCCACGGTGACCCGCGCGAAGTGCAGCAGGCCGCGATGCGACACCATCACCCCCTTCGGCTGACCGGTGGTGCCCGAGGTGTAGATCAGCGCCGCCACTTCCTGCGCCAGTGCCTCAGGCACGCGCTCGCTGGTCGGGTCCACCGCGCCGGCCATCAGCGGGCCCAGGCCCGGCGGCGCGGTTTCCCGGGCGCGGTAGGTCACGCCGTGCCGCAGGGCATCGGGCGAGGCGCCGTGCGTGAACAGCATCAGCCGGGGCCGGCAATGCGCGCGGATGACCTCCACCTCCCGCTCGGACAGCCGCGCATTGACCACCACCGGCCACGCGCCGATCTCCGACAGCGCGAACAGCAGCGTCACCACGGACAGCGAGTTCTCGGCGACGATCATCACCCGGTCGCCGCCGGCCACGCCCTGCGTGCGCAGGTACTGCTGCGCGGCCTCGATATCGGCCCAGAGTTCGCCATAAGACACGGCGCGCCCTTCCTCCACCACCGCCGGGCGGTCAGGCGTGGCGAGCGCCCAGTGACGGGGGATGTCGCTGATGCGTTGGGCGGGGGTTCGGTCCGAACACATGTCTGGGTCTTCCTCGATCAATGAAGGCTGGCTTTGGCTTGAGTGCCGCCAGTGTAGGGGCGGTGCATCTGGCGTGCAACGGACAAGGTCGATTGCCGCTCAGAACGAGCGCGGCAGGCCCAGGATGTGCTCCGCCACATAGGAGTAGATCAGGTTCGTGGAGATCGGCGCCACCTGATAGAGGCGCGTCTCGCGGAACTTGCGCTCGATGTCGTACTCGCAGGCGAAGCCGAAGCCGCCGTGGAACTGCAGGCAGACATTGGCTGCCTCCCAGCTCGCCTTGGCGGCGAGGTACTTGGCCATATTGGCCTGCGCGCCCATCGCCGCGTGCGCGTCGTACAGCTCGCACGCCTTCCAGCGCATCAGGTTGGCGGCTTCCAGTTCGATGAACGACTCGGCAATCGGGAACTGCACGCCCTGATTGCGGCCGATGGGCCGGTCGAAGACCTGGCGCTCGGTCACGTACTTGGTCACGCGGTCCATGAACCAGTAGCCGTCGCCGATGCACTCGGCGGCGATCAGCGTGCGCTCGGCGTTCAGGCCGTCGAGGATGTACTTGAAGCCCTTGCCTTCCTCGCCAATCAGGTTTTCCTCGGGAATCTCCAGATCCTCGAAGAACAGCTCGTTGGTCTCGTGGTTGACCATGTTCGGGATCGGGCGCACCACCATGCCCTTCTTCTGGGCCTCGTGCAGGTCCACCAGGAAGATCGACATGCCCTCGCTCTTCTTCTTCACCTCGTCCAGCGGCGTGGTGCGGGCCAGCAGGATCATGAAGTCGCTGTGCTGCACGCGGCTGATCCACACCTTCTGGCCGTTGACCACGTAGCGGCCGTCCTTCTTGATGGCCCGGGTCTTGATCTTGGTGGTATCCGTGCCGGTGGTCGGCTCGGTCACGCCCATGGACTGCAGGCGCCACTCGCCCGAGGCGATCTTCGGCAGGTATTTCTGCTTCTGCGCGTCCGAGCCATGGCGCAGCAGCGTGCCCATGTTGTACATCTGGCCGTGGCAGGCACCCGAGTTGCCGCCGCAGCGGTTGATCTCCTCCATAATCACCGAAGCTTCCGTCAGGCCGAGCCCCGAGCCGCCGTACTCCTGCGGAATCAGCGCCGCCAGCCAGCCGGCGTCGGTCAGCGCATTGACGAAGGCTTCCGGGTAGCCCCGCTGCTCGTCGATCTTGCGGAAGTACTCGTCGGGAAACGCCGCACAGAGGCTGCGCACGGCGTCCCGGATTTCCTGGAAGTTATTCGATTGGGTCTGTTCGATCATGGCGCGTCTCCCGCTTTTGTTGGCGTTGCCATGCTCGCCAGGTTTGCCGTGTGGCGCAATCAACGTTTGCGGAACCGGGCCTTTGCCGGAGCAGAAGACAGCCCGCCAGGCCGCGCCGGGAGGCTGATTTCGCAACAGGCGAAGTCCACCATTGGCATTCTCAAATAGCGCCGACGCGCAAATGCCAACATGCTCCAGCCCATACCCAAAAATGACAAACAGGAGACACGCCGGACATGGATGCCCACTCGCTGGCCGCCGCGCTGCGCGCCCTGATCCGCCCCGGCGACCGCATCTGGTGGGGCCAGGCCACCGCCGAGCCGCTTACGCTCACGCGGGCGCTGGTCGCCCATCGCCACGCCATCGCCCAGGGCGGGCGGCTGGGTGTCTTTGTCGGCATCGGCCAGTCAGACACACTGCAGCCGGACCAGTCCGATGTGATCGACTTCTTCGGCTACGCCGCCAGCGGCCCGCACCGCCAGCTGGCGCGCGCCGGCCTGCTGGACATCGTGCCGAGCCATTACTCGCACCTGCCCGGGCTGATCCGGGCCGGCACGCTGCCGGTGGACGTGGCGCTGGTGCAGGTCTCCCCGGCTGACGCCGAGGGCCGCCATAGCCTCGGGCTGGTGCACGAATATCTCCCCGCCGTGCTGGACCGGGCGCGCGTGATCATCGCCGAGGTCAACCCGGACATCCCGTGGACCCATGGCAGCCACTACCTGACCGCCGCTGACATCGCCCTGACCGTCGATGCGCAATTTGGCCCGATCGACCTCGAACGCGGCGCCCCCTCGGAAGTGGAACTGGCGATTGCCCGCCACATCGCCGGCCGGATCGAGGACGGCGCCACCCTGCAGATGGGCATCGGCAACCTGCCCGAAGCGGTGCTGGCGGCGCTGCACGGCCACCGTGACCTGGGGCTGCACAGCGGCGCCGTGGGCGACGGCATGGTGGCGCTGGCCGAGTCCGGCGCGCTGACGCACGCACGCAAGACCGTCGATACCGGCATCGGCATCGGCGGCATCCTGATGGGCAGCGCGCGCCTGCGCCGCTGGGCGCATCGCAACCCGCTGTTGCAGCTGCGCGAAACCACCTACACCCACGACCCCGAGGTGCTGGCGCGCCAGCACAAGCTGGCGGCCATCAACGGCGCCATCGAGGTGGACCTGACCGGCCAGATCAATGCCGAGGTGGCCGGCGGCGTCTACATGGGCGCCGTGGGCGGCGCCGCGGACTTCCTGCGCGGTGCCGCGCGCAGCCACGGCGGCCTGCCGATCATCGCGCTGCCGGCCACCGCGAAAGGAGCCACCACCATGGGCGCCACCACCAAGGGCGCCAGCCGCATCGTCGCGCAGTTGTCCGGCCCGGTCAGCACGGCCAGATCGGACGCCGGGCTGATCGTCACCGAATACGGCGTGGCCGACCTGCGCGGGCTGCCCCTGTCGCGCCGCGTGCGCCGCATGATCGACATCGCCGCACCGGAACACCGCGAGGCGCTGGACCGCCAGGCCCACGCCCTGCTGCGCCAGTGCGGCGCCGCTTTCGTCACCGTGCCGGCCGCCGCCTGATTGCTATCGATTGCTATCGATTCCCACCGATTTCCATCCCAGACCAGATTCACAGGAGACTCCCCATGCGCAGAGCCGCAATCGTTACCCCCGTCCGCACCCCGGTTGGCACCTTCGGCGGCAGCCTGCGCCCGGTGCCCGTCGAGGAACTGGCCGCCACCACCGTCCGTGCCGTGGTGGAGCGCAGCGGCATCGACCCCGCGCGCATCGACGATGTGGTGTTTGCCCAGTCCTACGCCAACAGCGAAGTCCCCTGCGTGGGCCGCTGGGCCGCATTGCAGGCCGGCCTGCCGGTGGAAGTGCCGGGCATGCAGCTGGACCGCCGCTGCGGTGGCGGGCTCCAGGCCGTGGTCACGGCGGCGATGATGGTGCAGAGCGGCGCCGCCGACGTGGTCATTGCGGGCGGCGTGGAGAGCATGAGCAATATCGAGTACTACACCACCGATATGCGCTGGGGCGCGCGCTCGGGCAACGTCCGCTTCTATGACCGGCTCGACCGGGGCCGCGAGCGCTCCCAGCCGGTGTCGCGCTTCGGCGAGATCTCGGGGATGATCGAAACCGCCGAGAACCTGGCGCGTGACTACGGCATCAGCCGCGAAGCCGCGGACGCCTTCGCGCTGCGCAGCCACCAGCGCGCCGCCGCCGCGTGGGAAGCCGGCCGCTTCGACGCCGAGATCGTTCCCGTCTCCGTGCCGCAGCGCAAGGGCGAAGCCCTGCGCTTCGCGCGTGACGAGGGCTATCGCCCCGAATCCACCACCGAATCCCTCGGCAAGCTGCGCGCGCTGATGCCGGGCGGCACCGTGACCGCTGGCAATGCCAGCCAGCAGAACGACGCCTCCGCCGCCTGCCTGATCGTGGCCGAAGACAAGCTGGCCGAACTGGGCCTGACGCCGATGGCCACGCTGGTCGGCTGGGCCGCCGCCGGCTGCGAGCCCTCGCACATGGGCATCGGCCCGGTGCCGGCGGTGAAGAAGCTGCTGGCCCGCCTGAACCTGCGGCTGGACCAGATGGATCTGGTCGAACTCAACGAAGCCTTCGCCTGCCAGGTGCTGGCCGTGCTGAAGGGCTGGGACTGGCAGGACCAGGGCGAGATCGACAGCAAGCTCAACGTCAACGGCTCGGGCATCTCGCTCGGCCATCCGATTGGCGCCACGGGCGTACGCATCCTGACCACGCTGCTGCACGAACTGCAACGCCGGGGCGGCCGCTACGG
Source organism: Cupriavidus campinensis (assembly GCF_905397395.1). GTDB lineage: Bacteria > Pseudomonadota > Gammaproteobacteria > Burkholderiales > Burkholderiaceae > Cupriavidus > Cupriavidus campinensis. The sequence continues at coordinate 67,265 of NZ_CAJPVH010000004.1, read as the reverse complement.
CCTGGAAACCATGTGCATCGGCGGCGGCCAGGGCATTGCGGCCGTTTTCGAGCGCTACTGACAACAAGAAGGATGAAGGAGACAACCATGCACACATCATTTCGACTTCGACGGACCTTGCTTTCGGGCCTGATCCTTGGCGCCGCCGTGCTGGGCGCGGGCGCCGCCATGGCCCAGTCCAACCCGCCGGTCCGCCTGGTGGTGGGCTACGCGGCCGGCGGCCCGGCTGACCAGGGCGCGCGGCTGTTCGCCGCCGCGCTCGGCAAGGCCCTCAACGCCACGGTGGTGGTGGACAACAAGCCCGGCGCCAACGCCACGCTGGCGGGCAACGAGGTCGTGCGCGCCAAGCCCGACGGCACCACGCTGTGGTTCGCGGCCAGCGCCGCCATCACGGTGGCGCCCAACATCATGAAGCGCATGCCGTTCGACCCGGCCAGGGACCTCACGCCGATCGCGCCGGTGGCGCGCTACTACAACATGCTGGTGGTCAACAACAGCGAGCCGTTCACCTCCACCAAGGAGCTGGTCAGCTACGCCAAGGCGCATCCGGGCAAGCTCAGCTATGGCTCGTCAGGCGTGGGCAGCTCCAACCACGTGGCCGCCGCGCTGTTCGCCCGGCAGGCCAACGTCGAGCTGAACCACATCCCGTACAAGGGCAATGCGCCGGCCATGACGGACACCATCGGCGGCCAGATCGACATGCTGTTCGACATCATCAGCACCGCCAGCGGCTACGTGCACGGCGGCAAGGTCCGCGCCATCGCCGTGGGCTCGCCCAACCGCAGCACGGCGCTGCCCAACGTGCCCACCTTCCGCGAATCCGGCATTGCCGGCCTGAAGGACTACGAGGCCGGCGGCTGGTACGGCATCTACGCGCCCAAGGCCCTGACGCCCGAGGTCGCCCAGAAGCTGACCGCCGCCGTGAAGCACGCCGTGGCCGACCCGGACCTGCGCAAGCGCTACGCCGAACTGGGGTACGAGCAGTGGAACGGCACCACCGAGGATCTCGTCAGCACCGCCGCACGCGAGCGCACCCAATGGGCCAGCGTGCTGCAGGGCGTGACACTTGACTGACCGAGACGAAGCAAAGGACGACCAACCATGATCCGCGATAACGACACCCTCGAAGCCCTGCTAGACAGCGTGCGCCGCTTTGTGCGCGAGCGGCTGGTCCCGGCCGAGGCGCTCGTGGCCGAAACCGACGAAATCCCCCAGGACATCGTGCAGGACATGCGCGAGATGGGCCTGTTCGGCATGACCATCCCCGAACGCTTCGGCGGCCTGGAGCTGACCATGGAGGAAGAGGCCCGCGTGGTGATGGAGCTGTGCCAGACCGCACCGGCCTTTCGCTCGCTGCTGGGCACCACGGTTGGCATCGGCTCGCAGGGCATCCTGATGGATGGCACCCCCGAGCAGCAGGCCGCGTGGCTGCCCCGGCTGGCCACGGGCGAGATCCTCGCCTCCTTCGCGCTGACCGAGCCGGACGCCGGCTCGGACGCCGGCTCGCTGCGCACCACCGCCGTGCGGGATGGCGACGACTACGTGGTCAACGGCACCAAGCGCTTCATCACCAACGCGCCGCAGGCCGGCATGTTCACGCTGATGGCGCGCACCGATCCGTCGATCAAGGGCTCGGCCGGCGTCTCGGCCTTTATTGTCGATGCGAAGACGCCGGGCATCAGCTTCGGCAAGCGCGACGTGAAGATGGGCCAGAAAGGCGCCCACACCTGCGACGTGATCTTCGAGAACGTGCGCGTGCCGGCCGCCAACCTGATCGGGCTCAAGGAAGGCCAGGGCTTCAAGACCGCCATGAAGGTGCTGGACAAGGGCCGCCTGCATATCTCGGCCGTCAGCGTGGGCGTGGCAAAGCGCGTGCTGCGGGATGCGCTCAACTACGCCGTCGAGCGCCAGCAGTTCGGCCAGCCGATCTGCGACTTCCAGCTGATCCAGGCCATGCTGGCAGACAGCCAGGCCGAACTCTACGCCGCCGAGTGCATGGTGATCGACGCCGCACGCCGCCGCGACGAAGGCCGCAACGTCTCCACCGAAGCCTCCTGCTGCAAGCTGTTCGCCACCGAGATGGTGGGCCGCGTGGCAGACCGCGCGGTGCAGATCCTGGGCGGCGCGGGCTATATCGCCGAGTACGGCATCGAGCGCTTCTACCGCGACGTGCGCCTGTTCCGCCTCTACGAAGGCACCACGCAGATCCAGCAGGTCATCATCGCCCGCAACATGATCCGCGACGCGCGCAACGGCTGAGCCCCATGACCACACCCCAAGCCCAAACCCACCCCGACCTGCCCCGCCCGTCCCCGCAGACCGGCGCCCTCAGCCACCTGCGCGTGCTGGACCTCTCGCGCGTGCTCGCCGGCCCCTGGTGCACCCAGAACCTGGCGGACATGGGCGCCGACGTCATCAAGATCGAGAAGCCAGCCGAAGGCGACGACACCCGCCTCTGGGGCCCGCCCTACCTCGCCGGCGATGACGGCCCGACCGCGCAGGCCAGCTACTTCGCGGCGTGCAACCGCAACAAGCGCTCGGTGACCGTGGACATGTCCACGCCCGAGGGCCAGGCCATGATCCGCGAGCTGGCCAAGCAGAGCGACGTGGTGGTCGAGAACTTCAAGACCGGCGGCCTCAAGCGCTACGGGCTCGACTACGAGACCCTGAGCGCGCTGAACCCGCGCCTGATCTACTGCTCGATCACCGGCTTCGGCCAGACCGGCCCGTACGCGGCCCGCCCCGGCTACGACCTGCTGGTGCAGGCCATGAGCGGGCTGATGAGCATCACCGGCCATGCGGACGGCGAGCCCGGCGGCGGCCCGATGAAGGTGGGCGTGGCCGTGATCGACCTGTTCACCGGCATGTACGCCACCACGGCCATCCTCGGCGCGCTGGAAGCCCGCCACCACACCGGGCGCGGCCAGTGCATCGACGTGGCGCTGCTGGACGTGGCCATGGCAGTGCTGGCCAACCAGGGCGCCGGCTTCCTGAACGCGGGCAACGTGCCCACGCGGCAGGGCAATGTGCATCCCAGCGTGGTGCCCTATCAGGACTTCCCGACGGCGGATGGCAACATGCTGCTCGCCATCGGCAACGACGGCCAGTTCGCCCGCTTCTGCGAGGCCGCCGAGGTCGACTGGGCGACGGACGCGCGCTTTGCCACCAACAGCGCCCGCGTGGTCCACCGCAAGACCCTGATTCCGATGATGGTCGCCGTCACGCGCGGCAAGCCCACGAACGACTGGATCCGCCTGCTGGAAGCCAGGTCCGTGCCCTGCGGCCCCATCAACAACGTCGAGCAGGCGTTCGCCGACCCGCACGTGCAGCACCGTGGGCTGCAAATCGAGCAGGCGCGCTACCGCGCCGACGAACCCCGTGCCGGCGACCCGGTCAGCCGCGTGCGCACCACCGCCAGCCCGCTGCGGCTCTCGGACACGCCCACCACGCTGCGCTACGCGCCGCCGGCGCTCGGCCAGCATACGGAAGAGGTCCTGCGCGACTACCTGAAACTCGCCCCGCAGGACGTGGCCGCGCTGCGGGCCAAGGGCGTGGTGTAGCGGCACGCCGACAAAATCCCCGGTCAGGCGCCCTTGACCTGCGCGATCACCACCAGGATCACCGCCGCATTCCCCGGCTGCTGGGTCTGGGAATAGGCGGCGCGGGCATGGCCGGCCTTGTCACCCAGCACCTCGGCGAAGAGGTCGGACGCGCCGTCGAGCACCGCCGGCTGATCGAACGACCCCGGCGCGCTGGTCACATGGCCTTCCAGCCGGACGATGTGGTCGAGCCGCTCGAAGCCGCCCAGATGGGCGTGGATCTGCGCCAGCACGTTCAGCGCGGCCAGCTCGGCCGCCTGCCGGCCCTGCGCCACGGTCAGGTCCTTGCCGACCTGGCCCTGCCAGACCACCTTGCCGTCCTGCAACGGTAGCTGGCCGGAGATAAACAACAGGTCGCCGGCCCGGCTGACGGCGGTATAGCTGCCCAGCGGCTGCGGGGGCGGCGGCAACGTCAGGCCGCGTGCGGCGAGTCTGGATTCGACGGTCATGATCAAGCTCCTATATCGATACAGCGGTTCCTTGGAAGCCACTATAGGAGCGCGCCATGTGCCGATAAACCCGCTGGGCAGAACTTGATTTGATACACGGCGGAACAAGTCCGCCCGGCCGGCCTAGCAAGGCGCACATGCTGATTTGCTTCCGTTCGCCACCGAACACAGAAATGTTTCCTTTGGCATTTTTATCATCTATCCCTGATGAGATTCCCGGCCAAAGGAGCCAGCATGCGCAGATCCACGCCGCTCGGCATGCTGGCCGCCTGCCTGTGCACTTGCCTCGCCGCCTGCTCGCCCTACCTCTACAAGTCCGAAGTCGAGAGCTTCCGCGCCGGGGTCAATGACCTCGCCACGGCCTACCAGTCCGGCACGAAGGGTGTGGCGGCGGAACGGGCTGTCATCCAGCAGACCCAACTGACGCCAACGCGCACGCGCGTGGCGCTGAGCCCCGGATGCGCGCTGCCGGCCACGGTCTCGGCCGCCCCAGCGGCGGACAACACGCTGCCCTGCGCCCTGCAGCCGGCCGACCCCGCGATGGCGCCGCGCCAGTCGGCCCCGCGCGAGTCCACCTCCGCCGCGCCGCTGATCCACGCGCTGCGCGACTACGCCGATGCCCTCGCCGCCATCACCAATGCCCAGGACCAGGAAGCGCTGGAGGCCGCGAATTCCAAGCTGACCGGCTCGCTCGCCGGGCTGGCCAGCACGGCCAAGGTGGGCCTGCCGAACGAGTTCGGCGCGATTGCCGGGCTGGCCTTCAGCGTGGGCGTGGCCACGCTCAACCAGCGGCGCTTCGACATGCTCAAGCGCGGCGTGACCGCCGCCAACGAGCCCGTAGCCGTGCTCGGCGATGCCATGGGGCAGGCGCTGGACACCCTGCGCAAGGCGCGTGCCGACGGGCTGCTGCTGGCGGGCACGACCATGGCCGGCCAGATCAACGCCAGCATGAGCCCGGACGACTACACGGCTGCGCTGACCACCTTGCAGGCGAAGACGGACGCCATCGAAACGCTGAGGCGCACCAACGCGCGCGCGGCGGCTGACGACATGGTCAAGGCGCATGCCGCGCTGGCGCAGGCGCTCAACGACGACACCCGGCAGGTGGCCGCCGTGGTCACCGCCCTGAAGACCTTCCGCGAGAAAGCCCGCGCGGTTCAGGAAGCCTTTGCGAGCTGATCGGAGACAGACATGGCCGAATGTGGAGCCTTCGCGTTTGGGGTGGTGCTGGGCTGGTTCGTGTACTTCACCAATCGCTACCGCAAGGGGGACGTGCAGTTCAGCGACCTCATCGCCCTGCTGGGCGTGATTGGCGGCGCGGCCGTGACGGCGCTGTTCGGCGGCGCCAGCGGCACCCTGTTCGGCTACTACGGCGTAGGCCTCGCGGTGGGCTTCTTCGCCTACTTCCTGGTGCTGGTGCTGATGGTGGCGCGGTCGGACCAGTTCGACGCCACCTGGTTTCTCGACGGGCGCCGCAAGGCCCTGCCCGATGGCTGGACCATCCCGGGGGAAGTGCGCGCGACGACCGCCCCCATGGCGCCCCAGCGCCCCGCCGCCCCGGCCGCGCCGGTGGCCTTCGGTGCCCCCCAGCCCATCGAGGATTCCCCCCGCGCGCGCCTGAACGCCGCCCGCGACCAGACGCTGACCGCGCTGACCGAGGCCCAGCGCGAGCTGCTGCGCCGCATCGGCCTCGCGTCCACGGATACCGAGCGCAACCCCCTCCAGGCCAGTCTGGCCGATATCACCGACCAGCTCGACGCCCTGGCGCAACTGCGGCTGCGAGACATCCTGGAGTCAGATGCCGTGCGCGCCAGCCTGGCGCAGCTCGCGGCCATCACCAGCGACATCACGCGCACGGCGCAGGAGATGCGCCAGGCCACCGACGTGCTGACCAAGGCGTCGCAACTGATCGATCGTGCCACCAAGGCGGTGGGCGTTATCACCGGCTTGCTCGCGTAGGCCGGTCATCACAAATGGAGCATGCACCATGAGCAACGACAAGCGTTTCTGCGCGGGCTTCCCGATGACGAACGGCGTACCCGGCAAGATAGCCATGTTGACCGGCAAACGGTGGCAGCCGGGCACGGTACTCACCATCAGCTTCCTGTCCGGCTCCCGCACGCTGCAGGACCGCGTGATGAACGCCGCCAATCTCTGGCTGCAGTTCGCCAACCTCCAGTTCGATGTGCGGGACAGCGGCCCCACCGACATCCGCATCGACTTCCTGGAGGGCAAGGGTTCGTGGTCGTTCATCGGCACCGACGCCCGGCTGATCCAGCCGCCGCAGCCAACCATGAACTACGGCTGGTTCACCGAAGACACCGAGGAAGACGAGATCCTGCGCGTGACCCTGCACGAGTTCGGCCACGCCATCGGGTTGATTCACGAGCACCAGAATCCGCTCAACGCCATCCAGTGGAACCGCGAGCAGGTGATCCGCGACCTGTCCGGGCCGCCGAACAACTGGGACAAGACCACCATCGAGAACAATATGTTCGCGGCGTTCAATCCCGATGACGTGGCCGGCACGGCGGTGGACCCGACCTCGATCATGATGTACCCGATCCCGGCCACGTGGACGTTGAACGGCGTGACGGCGGGTATGAATTCGGCCTTGTCCGAGTCGGACAAGGACTTCATCCGCCAGGCCTATCCGCAGTAGGGCCTGCCTGCCGCGCCATGAATGCCGACGACCGCGCCATCCTGATCGGGATCAATCATTACCCGCAGCTGGGCGAGCCGGGCGCGGACGCGAATCTCCAGGGGCCCGCCAACGATGTCGATGCCGTGAAGGCGTGGCTGATGGACCCCAACGGCGGCGCCTTCGCCAGCGAAGACCAGATCCAGGTGATCAAGTCCCGCCTGACCGAGGCGGGCGACACCGCGCTGCCCACCACTGACGAGATCGAGACCGCCTTTGGCCGGCTCAACGCCATCGCCCGGCAGAACCAGGCCCAGCGGCGCGGGCTGCGGGTGGGCCGCCGGCTGTACATCTTCGTCTCCGGCCACGGCTTCTCGCCGGGGCGCGAACGCGGCTGCCTGTTCGCGGCCAATGCCAGCGCCACGCTCGGCACCTTCAACGTGCACGCCACGGGCTGGCTGAACTGGCTGCAGGACGCCGGCTACTTCCGCGAGTTCGTGCTGTGGATGGACTGCTGCATGAACCGGGTCTCCTTCCTGCAGCCGCGCGACCCGCAACTGTCTCCGGTGCAGGCCACGGACCCGCCGGCGGCCACCTTCGTCGCCTTTGCGGCGCAGCGCCCGCTCAAGGCCATCGAGATCGGCATTCCCGAAGACGGCGACAAGATCCACGGCGCCTTTACCTGGGCGCTGCTGCAAGGGCTGCGCGGGGCGGCGTCCGACGCCAACGGGCGCGTCACCGGGCGCAGCCTGGCGGACTGGCTGCGCAACGCCCTCTGCGCCCGCATGACGCCAGCGCACCTGCGCGATGGCGACGTGGCCAAGGAGCCGGAGATCGTGCAGGAAGATGCCGGGCTGATTTTCGCGCGCGGGGTGCCGCCGCCGCGCTACACGGTCACGCTCACCCTGCCGCTCGAGGCCGCCGGCAAGCCGCTGCGGCTGTGGTCCGGCATACCGCCCCGCGCGGAGGCGATGACGGCACAGCCCGCCATGACCTTGCCGCTGACGCCCGGCCTGTACGTGGTGGAAGTGCCCGAGGCCGGCCTCCGGCAGGGGTTCGAGGTCACCAACAATGTGTCGATTGCCATCACGGCCACCGGCCCGCCCGTTACGCCGGCCCCCGACGGCACGATGTTCCCGCTCGACATCGACCCGGCCGACCCCGCCGCCGAGATCTTCGTCATCGACAGCCGCTTCTCGCTGGTGGATAACGGCATGTCGAAGCTCTCCACGCCGCTGCCCTTCGGCCTCTTCAAGATCAAGACCCGGATCGGGCGCAGCCTGGCGCAGCACGTGATCCTGCTCGACAGTGGCCGGCCACCGCTGCCCGCCGCGCAGATCGCCAAACCCGCCTCGTCGGTGCTGCCGCCGGTGGGCCTGCCCGAGGACGGCGCCCAGGAGCGCGACCGGCAGACGGCGCTGGCCACCGCACTGCGCCTGCTGCGCGAGGGCGACGGCAAGCAGGCCACGCTGATGGTGATGGCGCGCGCCGCGAGCAGCACCGAGGTGCCGCAGCGGAATATCGCGCCCTGGCGGGACGTGCAGGTGGTGGATGCCGACGACAACCTCGTCATCAGCATGGAGCGCGGCAGCGCGCGCCACACCGATGCGGACTCCCACGCCTGCGCCGTGCAGGCAGTGCCGCCCGGCGTCTACTACCTGCGGCAGAAGGTGGACAACGGCCCGGTCATCGAACAGAGCCTGATCGCCTGCGAGTCATGGGGGCTGGAAGCCTACGTGCTGCGCCGCACGCAACCCGGCGAGCACGCGCCCAGCGCGCGCCCCCGGGTGTCGCTGATGATGCGGCGGCCAGACCAGCAGCCGGATGCCGCGCTGGAGAAGATCATCGAGACCGCCCGGCTGGCGCTGGCCGACGAGCGGCGCATCCTGAGCGCGGAACTGGAGGACATCCTGCTGCGCAACTGCACCAACCCGATTGGCGGCCTGATCGGCGGCCATCTGCTGCTGGTGGAGCGCGAACGCGACCCCGGCCGTGACATCTCCCTGCTCGACGTGGTGGTGACGCGCCTGCGCAAGCTGGTGGGCGATAGCCATCCCGATGTGGCCGCGCTCGGCCAGCAATGCGCGACGGCGAGCCTGCGGCGCTTCGCCCCCCTGACCGGCCCGCCGATGTTCCAGCGCAGCTGGAAGCTGCTGGTGGCGGCGGCCCAGCGGCGCGAGGACTGGATTCCCGAGGCGATGTGGCGGCGCGTGGTGGCGCAGACTGCCCTGCCGCCGCTGATGGTCTGGGCCGCCGACGACAGCCTGCGCCAGACCGCCACCGAGAGCCTGCGCGCCGTGCCGGCCCGGTCACTCCGCGCGAGCGTACCGCCTGCCGGCCTGCGGGTGCTGACGGCCTGAACGGGAGGGAGGGCGCCGACACCACAGGGCAGACCCTGCCCCCCCGCCTCGGGGAGGCATGAAGCTGGCATCCGGCGCCATGATCGCGCATCGCTCGACTGCGCTGACACGGAGACCGGAATGCTACGCAATACCTTCCTGACGCGGTGGCTGGCCGCTGCCATCCTGCTGGGTGCGCTGCCCGTCACGGCGCCCACCCCCGCCCATGCCGAGGCTTACCCCGACCGGCCGGTCAAGATCGTGTCCGTAACCAGCGCCGGCACCGGCATCGACGACTACACCCGCCTGCTCGCCAAATACCTGCACAAGAAGGCCGGGCGCAGCTTCATCGTCGAGAACAAGCCCGGCGCCAACACCATGATCGCGGCGGACTACGTCGCCAAGTCGGCGCCGGACGGCTACACGCTGCTGTTCGCGTCGGCCTCCACCATGGCGGCCAACCCCTTCCTGTTCAAGTCGATTCCCTATAGCCCGCGCGACTTCGTGCCCGTGGCGCGCCTCTCCACCGTGCCCGTGGCGCTGGTGGTGTCGGCAAACTCGCCCTACCGCAACGTGGCCGACCTGACCGCCGCCGCGCGCGCCAGGCCGGGCGCGCTCAACTACGGCACCAGCAGCGCCGGCTACCGGGTGATGCTGGCCGCCTTCAACGACGCCGCCGGCATCCGCACCCAGGACGTGCCCTACAAGGCCATGGCCAACCTGCTGCCCGACCTGCTCGGCGGCACGCTGGACTTCACCGTGCTGGAGATCTCCGCCGCCGTGCCGATGATCGAATCGCGCAAGATGCGCGCGCTGGCAGTGATGAGCGACCGCCGCGTGCCGGCCATGGCCGATGTGCCGACCATGGCCGAAGCCGGCTTGCCGGCCATCTCCGTGGTGAGCTGGACCGGCCTGTTCGCGCCCAAGGGCACGCCGCCCGAGGTGGTGGACAAGCTGCAGGCCTGGACCCTCGAATTCGTGAACTCGCCGGAAGCCGCCGCCCATCACACCCAACGCGGCACCAACCCCTACCCGGCGTCGGGCGCGCAACTGGCCAAGGCCATCGTGGAGGACCAGGCCAACTGGCAGCGCATGATCAAGCTGGCGGGGATTCAGCCGGAGTAGGCGAAGTCAAGGCTGCCCCGCGTTCGGCGAATCGCGCGTACTCGTCCGGCGGCACGAACAGGCCGCCGGTAGTCCACACCAGATGGGTGGCCTGCGGCATCACCGCATCCAGGCCGTGCCGGGCGAGGTAGGCGCGGCCGGCGGCGCTGTCCGTCAGCATGCGCGGCCCACTGAAACCGGCGGCGGCGGAGGGCTCGATGCGCAGCCCTTCCGACTCGCGCACCCGGTGCAGGTCCAGGAACAGCCGTTCATCCGGCACCGTGCACACCCCGGCCAGCAGCGGCCCCATGGCCTCGGCGGCCAGTTCGGAGGCGCGCGGCACCGCCAGCCCATCGGCCTCGGTGCGATTGGTCAGGCCCACGTCATAGACCGAGGCGCCGGGCGCCAGCATCTCCACCAGAAAACACGGCGACTGGGTCGGCTCGACAAAGCACGCATGCACGTGCGGGCCGTACAGCTGCCAGAGCCCGAAAGCGATGCCAGCCGGCGCGCCGCCCACGCCGCACGGCAGGTAGACGAACAGCGGATGGTCCGCGTCCACGCGCAGGCCGGCCGCTTCGAACTGATCGTGCAGATGCAGCGCCGCAGCGCTGTAGCCGAGCAGCAGCGAGAGCGAGCGCTCGTCATCGACGAAATAGCTGTACGGATCGCCCTCCGCCTCGCGCCGGCCAGCGGCCACCGCCGCCGCGTAATCGCCCGTGTGCTCCACCACTTCCACCCCCCGCGCGCGCAGACGCGTCTTTTTCCATGCCTTGGCGTCGGCGGACATATGCACCGCCGCCCGGAAGCCCAGCGCCGAGGCCATCACGCCGATGCTCAGGCCCAGGTTGCCGGTGGAGCCCACCGCCACCTGATAGCGGCCGAACAGCGCGCGCGCCGGGGCGTCGGCCAGCACGCGGTAGTCGCCATCGACATCGACCAGCCCGTGGCGCAGCGCCAGCGCTTCGGCGAATTCGAGCACCTCGTGGATGCCGCCGCGCGCCTTGATCGACCCGGCGATGGGCAGGCTGTGATCGGCCTTGATCCACAACGAGCCGTGCCGCGTGGGCAGCCCGAGCGCCTGCTGCATGCCCGGCGCGCCCAGCAGGTCCGATTCGATCCGCCCCGCGCTGGCTTCCAGTTCCGGGAACAGCCGCGCCAGCAGCGGCGCGAAGCGGGCGAACCGCGCCTGCGCCGCACGCATATCAGCTAGACTAATGCGCCGCCCATCCACCACGGTCTGGACGTCGGCCTCCGCGCTGCGGTGCGGATTCGTCCACATCAGCGGGCGGGCGGCTTGCAGGTCGGCCAGCAATGCAGCCGAAATCGAGGACAGGTGGAGCGTCATGGCGCATGGAGGGGAAGGAAGACCGCTCATTGTTGACCCCACCGCCCCGCCCGACAAACCATTTGTACTGATCGATGCATTAGTCTTGTTGATGACAAACACCCTCAACGCCTCCGTCCTGAGCTGGCTGCGCTGCTTCGAGGCGGCGGCGCGCCATGGCAGCTTCACGCTGGCCGCCCGCGAGCTGTGCGTGACGCAGGGCGCGGTCAGCCAGCAGGTGAACAAGCTGGAACAGTGGCTCGAACGACCGCTGTTCGTGCGCACGCCGCGCGCGCTGGTGCTGACGCCCGAGGGCGAGCGCCTGCGCGGTGTGGCGCGCGAGTCGTTCCAGGCGCTGGAGAGCACGCTGACGCAACTGCGCAAGCCCGGGCATCGCCCGCCGGTGGCGCTGTCCTGCTCGCCCTCCTTCGCCATGGTCTGGCTCACGCCGCGTCTGGGCGACTTCTTCCGCCAGCATCCGGACATCGGCCTGCGCGTGCATGGCGAGTTCCACGCGCTGGACCGTTCGCGGATGCTGCGCGAGGGCATCGACGCCGCCGTGCGCTTCGACCCCGGCCACTACCCCGACCTCCGCGCCACGCCCTTCCTCGACGAATGGCTGCTGCCGGTAGCCAGCCCGGCCTATCTGGCGGCCCACCCGGCACTCCGTTCGCCGGACGGCCTGCGCGCCTCGATGCTGCTGCACGATGCCAGCCCGTGGGAAGGCGCCGGCGAGAGCCACGAATGGCAGGTCTGGCTGCGGCATGCGGGCGTGGCGCTGCCAGACATGGCCGGGGGCCAGCACTTCAACCTGTCCCAACTGGCCATCGGCGCCGCGCTGGCCGGCCAGGGCGTGGCAATGGGCCGCACGGCGCTGGTCCTGGACGAACTGGCCGCGGGCCGGCTGGTGGACCTGTGGGGCCTGCACGTGCGCAGCGAGGCGGCCTACCACCTTGTGCGCGCCCCCACGCCCACCCCCTCGCCGCAGGTGGCGGAGGTCGAAACCTGGCTGCTGGCCGAAGGTGCCGCCTTCGACACGGCAAGGCGGCGCCTGCTGGCGCTGGACGGTTCCGCCCCCAAATGACCGTAACTTGGACACCGACATTTAATCGGTTACATTGGATCGGCACAGGAGAACGCCATGCCCGCCTCTAACACCGCTCCCCCCAATCCTGCCAATCCTGCCAATCCTGCGGCCACCCCGGAATCCGGTCCCCGCCTGCTGGCCGATCACGTCGCACTGGACCTGCTCAATACCATCGAACGGGCCGATACCACGCCGCACGACCACTGGCAGACCGATGCCGATGTACTCGCCTGGCTGAAACAGGTGGCGCTCTGGCCCGGCGATGATCGCGCCGCGCCGCCCAAGGGGCTGGCCACGGCGGCACGCGCGCTGCGCGAGGCCGTGCGGCTGATCGTGGCCCACAAGGCTGCCGGAAAGGCCGGCGCCAAGCCGGACCTGGCGCCGCTGAACGACGCGCTGGCGGCCGGTGGCAGCCATCTGGCCGTGCATCCGCTGCCCGAGGGCGGCGTCCGCATCGCCCGCATCCACGCCGCCGCCAACGCCGCGCAATGCCTGGTGCCGCTGGCGGAAGCCGCCGCCGACCTGCTCGCCCATGGCGATTTCAGGCGGGTGCGCCAATGCGAGAGCGACGAATGCACACTCTGGTTCTATGACCGGACCAAGTCACACCGGCGCCGCTGGTGCAGCATGGCGCTCTGCGGCAATCGCCACAAGGTAGCGGCCTTTCGCAAGCGCGAGGCGGCTGCCGACGAGGGCGCCGCATGAGGCCGAGCCATCCGGTACGCCATCGGACACCCCAATGTAACCGTTAAAATTAACTATTACGGGTTACTAAATTCGCATACACTTCGGAACCAAGCCGATGACGGCCCTCGTTCCCGCTTTCGCCTCCGGAGAATTGCCATGACTGCCAGCCCCAAGGTTTCCACCCGCTTTGCCGACGCCGATGGCGTGCGCGTGTTCTATCGTGAAGCCGGCGACCCCCAGGCGCCCGTCATGCTGCTGCTGCACGGCTTTCCAACGTCTTCGCACCAGTTCCGCCACCTGATTCCGCAACTCGCCGGCCACTTCCGGGTGATCGCCCCAGACCTGCCCGGCTTCGGCTTCACCGAAGTCCCGGCCGCGCGCCAGTACACCTACACCTTCGACAACCTCGCCACCACGCTTGGCGCCTTTGTCGATGCGCTCGGGCTGGAACGCTATGCGATGTACGTGTTCGACTACGGCGCGCCCACCGGCTTGCGGCTGGCCGTGGCCCATCCGGAGCGCGTGACGGGACTCGTCTCGCAGAACGGCAACGCCTATCTCGATGGCCTGGGCGACGCGTGGGCGCCGACGCGCCAGTACTGGGCCGAGCCCAGCGCGGCCAACCGGCAGGTGCTGCACGACGCCATGCTCCACCTGGAAGGCACGAAGTGGCAGTATCTGCACGGCGTGGCCGACCCGGACAGCGTGGAGCCCGAGTCGTACACGCTGGACGCGGCGCTGCTGGAACGCCCCGGCAACAAGGACATCCAGCTCGACCTGTTCCTCGACTACGCCAACAACCTCAAGCGCTACCCGGATTTCCAGGCGTTCTTCCGCCAGGCGCAGGTGCCTACACTGGTAATCTGGGGCCGGAACGATCCGTTCTTCATCCCGCCCGGTGCCGAGGCGTTCCGCCGCGACAACCCCGGTGCCGTGGTGGAATTGCTGGACACCGGCCACTTCGCACTGGAGACCCACGGCGCGTACATCGGCCAACGGATTCTCGACGTCATCGCCCGCTAACCACCTGCCCCTCGCCCCATGAAGCGCCAATTCGACGACCTCCAGCTCGGCAGCATCGAACTGTTCTGCCTCGCCGCGGAACTCGGCAGTTTTACCGCGGCCGCGGTGGCGGCGGGGGTCACGCCAGCGGCGGTGAGCCGCAGTGTGTCGCGGCTGGAGGAGCGCCTGGGGGTGCGGCTGTTCGTGCGGACCACCCGGCAGATCCGGCTGACGGATGAGGGCCGGATCTATTTCGAGCAGAGCCGGCCGGCGCTGGCGCAGCTGGTGGACGCCGAACGCCAGATCAGCGGCCAGCACGGCACGCCGGCCGGGCGGCTGCGCATCAGCCTGCCCACGCCCTACGCCCACTACCGCGTGCTGCCCGTGCTGCCGGCCTTCCGGGAGCGGTTTCCCGAGGTGGAACTCGACGTCCACATCAGCAACCGCAACGTGGACTTTGCCGACGATACCTACGACCTGTCCGTGCGCGGCCGGGCGCCCGACGACTCCACGCTGATCGCCCGCAAGCTGGAAGACGCCGAGATGGTGGTGGTGGCCACGCCCGCCTACCTGCGCAAGCACGGCACCCCCGCCACGCCGGACGACCTGCCGGCGCACGAATGCATCCAGTTCGATGTGCCGAGCAGCGGCCGGCGCCTGCCGTGGATCTTCCGGCACGAGGGCGAGACCCTGGAAATGGTGACGACCGGCGCCTATGGCACGGCCGAAGACGCGCTGGGCGGTGCCACGCTGGCCCGCGCCGGCGCCGGCCTGTTCCAGACCTACCGCTTCGTGGTGGAGCAGGACCTGCGCGACGGCACGCTGGTGGAGGTGCTGCAAGCCTATGGCGGCTGCACGCGGCCCTTCCTGCTGCTCTACCCGCACGCGCGGCATGTCTCGCGCCGGGTGCGGGCCCTCGTCGACTTCCTGGTGGACAAGTTCTCGGCCTGATCGAGGGTAAACCCCTATCATCGGCAGCCGTGTCCGCGCCATGTCTGTCTCGGGCCTCTCCTAGACTGAAGGTCTTTGTCACTCCCCCTAGAAAAGGAAGACCATGGCCGCGATCGAAGTGAAGGTGCCGCAGCTCTCCGAATCCGTTTCCGAAGCCACGCTGATCCAGTGGAAAAAGCAGGCCGGCGAGGCCGTGACCCGCGACGAGATCCTCGTGGAACTGGAGACGGACAAGGTCACGCTGGAGGTGCCCGCGCCCGCCAGTGGCGTGCTGGCCAGCATCGTCCAGCCGGACGGCGCCACCGTGCACGCCGACGAGGTGATTGCGACCATCGATACGGAAGGCAAGCCGGGGGTGACTTCGGCCCCGGCTACCGCCGCAGCGCCGCCCAAGGCCGCACCCGCTCCCGCCCCCGCTGCGGCCTCCGCCCCGGCCGTGCAGGGCGGCGGCGCCGGTGCTGCCGCTTCCGCCACCGCTGACTTCGACGTGATCGTGATCGGCTCCGGCCCCGGCGGCTATATCGCCGCCATCCGCGCCGCGCAGCTCGGCAAGACCGTGGCCTGCATCGAGGAATGGAAGGACCCGGCCGGCAAGCCCCGGCTGGGCGGCACCTGCCTGAACGTGGGCTGCATTCCGTCGAAGGCGCTGCTGGCTTCGTCCGAGCACTTCGAGCAGGCCCAGCACGGGCTGGCCGAGCACGGCGTACAGGTCAAGGGCGTGACGCTGGACCTCGGCACGATGATCGCGCGCAAGGCCGCCATCGTGGACAAGTTCACGGGCGGCGTGGAGTTCCTGTTCCGCAAGAACAAGGTGACCTGGATCAAGGGCCACGGCAAGTTCCAGGGCCGCGCGGACAACGGCGTGGTCACCGTGGAAGCCAGTGAAGATGGGGGCGGGGGCGAGGGGGCGGCCAAGGCCAAGACCTACACCGCGCGCAACGTGATCATCGCCACCGGCTCCCGGGCGCGCCACTTGCCCAACGTGCCGGTAGACAACGTCATCGTCTCCGACAACGAGGGCGCACTGTCCTTCGATGCCGTGCCCAGGAAGCTCGCCGTGATCGGCGCCGGCGTGATCGGCCTGGAACTGGGCTCGGTGTGGCGCCGGCTGGGTTCGGAAGTGACCATCCTGGAGGCCCTGCCGACCTTCCTCGGCACCGTGGACGAAGCCATCGCCCGGGAAGCCGCCAAGCAGTTCAAGAAGCAGGGGCTGGCCATCCACCTTGGCGTGAAGATCGGCGAGATCAAGCGCAGCGGCAAGGGCGTGAGCATCGCCTACACCGACCAGGACGGCAAAGCGCAGACGCTGGACGCGGACCGGCTGATCGTCTCCATCGGCCGGGTGCCGAACACGGACAACCTCGGGCTGGAGGCCGTGGGGCTGGCCGCCGACGCGCGCGGCTTCGTGCCCGTGGACGATCTTTGCCGCACGCCGGTGGCCGGCATCTACGCGATTGGCGACGTGGTGCGCGGCCCGATGCTGGCCCACAAGGCCGAGGACGAAGGCGTGATGGTGGCCGAGGTGATCGACGGCCAGAAGCCGCATATCGACTACAACTGCATTCCGTGGGTGATCTACACCGAGCCGGAAATCGCCTGGGTGGGCAAGTCGGAGGCGCAGCTCAAGGCCGAGGGCCGCGAGATCCGCACCGGCCAGTTCCCGATGTCGGCCAACGGGCGCGCGCTGGGCATGGGCCGGCCGGACGGCTTTATCAAGATGATTGCCGACGCGAAGACGGACGAGCTGCTGGGGGTGCATATCATCGCCGCCAATGCCTCCGACCTGATCGCGGAGGGTGTGGTGGCGATGGAGTTCAAGGCGGCGTCCGAGGACATCGGCATGATCAGCCATCCGCATCCGTCGCTGTCCGAGGTCATGCGCGAGGCCGCGCTGGCGGTGCAGAAGCGCGCGCTGAACATGTAGCGCCCTCCCTCAATCGGGCGCCGAGGCGTGACGCTTGCGATAGTCCGCAGGCGTGACCCCCACCACGCGCATGAACGCGCGGCGCAGCGTATCGACACTCGAGAACCCGCATTCGGCCGCTACCTGCTTGGGCGCGAGGTGGCCGACCTCCAGCAGTTGCCGCGCGGCGGTCACGCGCGCTGCTTCCACCCAGCTGGCGGGCGTGATGCCCACTTCCTCGCGGAACAGGCGCGTCAGGTGGCGCGGACTCACGCCGACGCGCGCGGCAAGGCTGGGCACATCGTGGGAATCGGCCGGATGCGCGGCCACCCAGCGCTGCAGCTCCTGCAAGGCCGAACGGTTGGCCAGCGCCGGGGCAGCACTGCGGCTGAACTGGGCCTGCCCGCCGGGCCGCTTGAAGAACATCACCAGCTGGCTGGCCACGCGTAGCGCCAGCTCTCGCCCGAGGTCTTCCTCGACCAGCGCCAGCGCGAGGTCCAGCCCCGCCGTGACGCCGGCCGCCGTGCGCAGCTTGCCGTCGCGCACGTGGATGGCATCGGCATCCACGGTCACACCCGGGAAGCGCGCCGCCAGCCGGTCAGCGCCGGCCCAGTGCGTGGTCACGCGCCGGCCCTCCAGCAGGCCGGCATCGGCCAGCAAAAAGGCACCGCTGCACACCGAGCCATAGCGGCGCGCGCGGGGCGCCACGGCGCGAATCCAGTCCAGCACCATCGGTTCGGTCGGGCTATCGCCCGCATGTGGCGCACCGGCCACCAGCACGGTATGAGGACGGGGCAACTGCGCCCCGAGCGGGTCATCCTCCACCAGCAGATCAGGCAGCAGCCGGACGCCCGATGAGGCCCGGATCGGCCCGCGCCGCACGCCCACCACCTGGAGTGCATAGACCTGCCTGCCGGCCTGGGCATTGGCTTCGGCGAAGACGTCGAGGGGCCCGGAGACATCCAGCAACTGAACGCCTTCGATGGCCAGCAGCACGATGGTGCGTGGGGTAGTCATGGTGAAAAATCCCTGAGTCATGCTGTCGCGTCGCGATCTGTCCGATTTGGCCCAAATCGTCGTACTGCGACGATTGAAGACATGGTACTCCCGCTCCTACACTCGTTTCAACCCCAAACCGAAAGGAGTCAGCCATGCAATTCACCCTGGGCGACATCGCCATTCCCGACAGCCAGTTGGCCCGCGACATCACGCAACTGGTCCGCGATACCGAATCCACGCTGCTGTTCAACCACTCGAGCCGCGTGTACTACTTCGCGGCGCTGGCCGGCAAGCAGCGCGGCCTGAAGGTCGACCCGGAACTGCTCTACGCGGGCACGATGTTCCACGACATGGGCCTGACGCCGGCGCACAGCAGCCCGGACAAGCGCTTCGAGGTGGATGGCGCCAACGCGGCGGCTGACTTCCTGCGCAGCCGTGGCATCGCGCAGGCGGATATCGACAAGGTCTGGACCGGCATCGCCCTGCACACCACGCCCGGCATTCCCGAGTTCATGGACCCGGTGGTGGCGCTGGTGACGGCTGGCGTGGAGATGGACGTGCTGGGCATCCGCTACGAGACGTTTGCCGATGAAGACCGCGAGCGCGTGGTGCAGGCGTATCCGCGCACCCCGCAGTTCAAGGAAGACATTATTCAAGCGTTTTACGATGGCATCCGCCACAAGCCGGACACCACGTTCGGCAACGTGAAGGCGGATGTGCTGGCCGACAAGGACCCGCACTTCCATCGCGGCAATTTCTGCAGCGTGATCCGCTGCTCGCACTGGCACGGCTGAGGCCGGCGCGCGCCCCGCGCTCTATATCTATATAGAGAGATAGCGGCGCACTACGGCGCGGAGGGTCTGGAAGCTGACCGGCTTGGACAGCACGGTGTCGATGCCGGCCTGGAGGCAGGCCAGCCGCTCCTCCGGGCCGGCCGTGGCCGTGATGGCGACGATGGGCAGCCGCCCGGCGCGCTGGCCGCCCTCCGCCGCCCGGATCCGGCGGGCGAGTTCCAGCCCGTCCAGCCCGGGCAGGCCCAGGTCCGTCAGCAGCAAGGCGGGCCGCGGGTCCTGCTGCACGGCGGCCCACGCTTCCTCGCCGGAGCGGCAGGGTTGGGCCACGCAGCCGCCGATGCCGGCGAGCTGGTCCTCCAGCACCAGCAGGCTGACCGGATGGTCCTCGGCAACGACGATGCGGGGAACCAGTGGCTGGGAAGAAACGGAGGGGGCAGGCACGGCGGCAGGCAGGTGGCAGAACATGCTGTCATCCTGCCTGCGGAAGTCGCCGCAGAGTTGCGGAAATTTCTGCAAATGGCTGCGGAAATTTCCGAAGATGGTGTCCGATTTGTTACGGCACGGCGTTGCGGAGCGGCGCCTGCGTGATCCAGCGGCCCAGGTTGTCCAGGAAGATCTCGACCACGCGCGCGGCGTTGCCATCGGAAAAGCCCGCGCTGTGCGGCGTGGCGATAACGTTGGGCAGGGTCCAGAGCGGCGAATCTGCCGGCAGCGGCTCGTGGGCGAAGACGTCGAGGTAGGCACCCGCCAGCTGGCCGCCTTGCAGTGCGGCAATCAGCGCCGGCTCGTCCACCACCTCGCCGCGCGACACGTTGACCAGCCGCGCGCCCTTCGGCAGGCTGTCCAGCGCGGCGGCGCTCAGCAACCCGCGCGTTTCGTCCGTCAGCGGGCAGGCCAGCACCAGCCAGTCCGTGCGCGGCAGCACCGCCGGCACATCGGCGAAGGTGACGGTCTCGAAGCCCTCCCCCGCCGGCGTGGCGCGCTGGCGCACCACCACCACCGACATCCCGAACAGGCGCAGCACCGTGCCGATCTGCTGGCCGATCGGCCCCCAGCCGACGATGGTCGCCGTCTGGCCGTGCAGGTCGCGCGGCATGTCGGCGCCCATCAGCGGGGCCCAGCGGCGCTCGCGCTGGGTGGCCAGCATCTGCGGCAGGTGCCGCGCCAGCGCCAGCAGTCCGGCCAGCGCCGTCTGCGCCACCACGCTGGCATTGGCGCCCGACGAGGTCGTCACCGTCACCCCCTGCTGGCGCAGCTGGCCGAACACCGGGCGGTCGGCGCCGGCCGAGTGCGTGTGGGTCCAGCGCAGCGAGGGCGCCTCCAGCATCGCGGTGTAGAAGCGCCGCGTGGCCGGTTGTACTTCGTGCTTGGTCGAGCGCCCGGTCACATCGCGCGAGACAAAGGCGATGTCGGCGTCGATGGGCCGGGCGTCGTCCACGGCCGGCGGGGCCACGGGCACCCAGTCCCGGCCCGCCATGGCGGCGGCGATGGTGGCGGTGATGGCGCCGCCATGGGCGCGCAGCGCCGCTTCGGAGAGCAGGATGCGCACGGGCGCAGTGGAGGCGGAGGCGGAGGAGGCAGCGGATGCAGTCATGGCGTCAGTCTACCGTCGCTCCCGAGGCCTTAACGACCACCTTCCACTTGTCATACTCCTTGCGCGTGAACTTGCCGAACTGCTCGGGCGTGCCACCCACCGGGTCGGCGCCCTCGCGGATCATCTGCGCCTGCAGCGACGGCAGCGCCTCGTTCACGGCCTGGTTGACCTGCGTGATGACGGTCTTCGGCGTGCCCTTGGGCGCGAAGATGCCGAACCACGAGCCGGCCTCGAATCCCGGGAAGCCCTTCTCCGCCACCGCCGGCACCTCCGGCAGCGAGCGCGAGCGCTTGGCGCTGGTCACCGCCAGCGCGCGCAGCTTGCCGGCCTGGATGTGCGAGATCACCGACGGAATCGTCGCGAACATGAACTGGATGCGGCCGGACAGCAGGTCGTTCAGCGCATCGGCGCCCTTGTACGGCACGTGCGTGGCCGGTGCGCCGATGCGCTCGGACAGCATGAAGCCGGACAGGTGCGACGAGGTACCCACGCCCGTCGAGCCATAGTTCAGCTTGCCCGGGTTGGCCTTGATATAGGCGACGAACTCCTCGAAGGTCTTGGCCGGCACCGACGGATGCACCACCAGCACGTTCGGCACGTCGGCGATCTGCACCACCGGCACCAGGTCCGTCAGCGGGTCGTAGTTCAGCTTCTTGTAGAGCGTCTGGTTGATCGAGATCGGGCCGACCGAGTCCACCAGCAGCGTGTAGCCGTCCGCCGGGGCGCGCACCACGTACTCGGTGCCGATATTGCCGCCCGCGCCGGGGCGGTTCTCCACCACGAACGATTGCTTGAAGCGCTGGCCCAGGTGCTGGCTGACGCTGCGGGCCAGCATGTCGGTGGTGCCGCCGGCGGTGAAGGCCACTACGACGCGCACGGGCTTGGCCGGGTATTCGTCGGCGGCGTGCGCGGGGCTGGCCAGGGCGGCCAGCGTGGCGCCGGCAGCCAGTGCCGCGCTCAGATGGGGGGTCAACCATCGACCGGGGGCGAATCGAGGCATGGTGGTTCTCCTGTTGATGCGGCAGCCGTCTTCGCGGCCGCCGTCGTGGTTATGGATGGGGGAGGCGGTGCTCAGCCGAAGTCGTACAGCCGTGCCGGGTTGTGCACCAGCACGCGCTCGCGGCTGGCGGCGTCCGGCAGCCAGCGCGCCAGCAGGTTGAACAGCACGCCGTCGTCGGGCATCTGGGCGGACTCGAAATAGTTGATGTGGGGCCAGTCGGAGCCCCACACCACCTGCTCCGGGTTGGCGCGCATCAGTGCCGCGACGAAAAGATCGACCTGCTCGTACGGCGCGCCGGCCGGCTGGAGCCGGTCAGCGCCGGAGATCTTGGTCCAGGCCACGCCTTCCGCCAGCAGCGCGCAGAGCGCCTGGAAGCCGGGGTCCGCCACGCCGCGCGAGGTGGCCATGCGGCCCATGTGGTCGATCACCAGCGGCAGGCCGAGCGCCTTGAGGCGCGGGCCCAGCGTGACGAGGTCCGGGGCGTGGATCCAGATCTGCGCGTGCCAGCCGCGCGCGGCCAGACGCGGGGCCAGCGCCTCGAGCACCTCGATGCCCACGCCGTTGCGGTACACCGCGTGGCCATCCACCTGATACAGGTTGATGCGCACGCCGCGCACGCCGGCGGCGTGCCAGGCGTCCAGCTCGGCATCCGTGGTGTCCGGCGACGGCACCACGATGCCGCGCAGGCGCGTGGGGTACTGGCGCAGGGCGTCGGTCACCACGCTGTTGTCGGTGCCGCTGGCGCTGGCCGTGACGAGCACGCCGCGCGTGAGCCCGAGTGCATCGAGATGGGCGATAAAGGCGTCGGCGGGATGCTCGGCCGGCGTGTAGCTGCGGTCCATCGCGAGCGGATAGCGCGCGAACGGGCCGAACACGTGGGCATGGCTGTCACAGGCGCCGGCGGGCGCGCGGAACACCGGTGCGGTGAGGGTCTGGAGCGGGGGCAGGCAGGGGCGGGTCATGGTCGATGGCGTCCGGTCGATACGTTCGGCGTTATTCCGGGGCCTTCAGGCGCCCGGCGGCGGCCAGCGTCTGCGCGCGGGCGTCCTCGCGTTGCAGCGAGGCCAGCAGTTCCTGTGGCGACGAAGCCTGCGCCACGCTGCCCACGGTCAGCAGGCGGCTCTTGACGGCGCCTTCGGCCAGCACCTTGCGCAGCGCGCTGTTCAGCGTCTCGACCACCGCCGCCGGCGTGCCAGCCGGGGCCAGCAGGCCCGTGGCCGTGGTCGCCTCGAAGTTGGCCAGCCCGGATTCGCGCAGCGTGGGCACCTTCGGCAGCGCGGCATCGCGCTCGCGCGACATCACGGCCAGCGCGCGCAGCGCGCCGGACTGGATATGCGGCGCCGAGCTGGTGAGCTGGTCCACCACCATGTCGATCTGGCCGCCCATGAGGTCGATCAGCGCCGGCGCGGAGCCCTTGTAGGGCACCTCGTTCAGCTGGATTTTGGCGGCGTCCTCGAGCTGGAGCGTGGCCATGTGGTTGGTGGTGCCGGGGCCGGCATGGCCGGTGGTGGTCTTGCCCGGGTTGGCGCGCGCATGGGCCAGCAGCGCGCCGATGTCCTTGAAACGCGTGTCGTTGCCCTTCACCACGATCACCAGCGCCGTGGTGGACACCAGCCCCACCGGGCTGAAGCTGGCCAGCTTGTAGCTGGTGCGCGTCATCTTCGGCAGCACCACGATGGCGTTGGGGGTAGTCACCAGCAGCGTGCTGCCGTCCGGCTCGGCGCGGGAAACCGCCGTGGCGCCGATCACACCGCCGGCGCCGGGCCGGTTATCGACGATGACGTTGCGGCCGAGGCTCTGCTCCAGCGCCGGGGCGATGGCGCGCGCCACCACGTCCAGGTTGCCGCCCGGGGCGAACGGCACGACCAGCGTGATCGGCTTGTTGGGCAGGCCGCCTTGCGCGCGGGCCGACATGACATAGGGGGCGACGCCGAGCGCAAGCATTTGCGCCAGCAGGGTTCTGCGTTTCATCATCTCACTCCGTTCAGGGCTTTCTTCTGACCTGATTCATCGTTCAAGGCGAGGCCGCCCTGCAATCCCGTTCCATGCGGCCCCTGGGGGACTCCGCTGCCGTCTTGTTCCGTCTTAGTCGCGGTAGCTGGGGTCCAGGCGATCGAGCTTGCGCAGCAGCGCCGGCCACTCCATCACGCCGTACGGACGGCGCGTGCCGGGCTGGTAGTTGTTCCAGGTTTCCTGGAGGACCTCCGCCGGCACATCGCGCAGCGGCGTGCTGCACGACATCGCCGCCACCTGCGAGCGGCAGGCCAGCTCCAGGCGGTGCATCCAGTTGAAGGCTTCGCCCACGGTGTTGCCCACCGTCATCGCGCCGTGGTTGCGCAGGATCAGGGCCTCACCCTTGCCCAGGTCGGCAATCAGCGATTCCTGCTCGGCGGTGTCCAGCACCACGCCCTGGTACTCGTGGTAGCCAATCTTCAGGAAGCGCATGGCGGTCTGGGTGATCGGCAGCAGCCCGCAGTCGAGCGAGGAGACGGCCATCGACGCCCAGCTATGGGTGTGGATGACGCATGCCACTTCCGGGCGCGCGTGGTGCACGGCGCTGTGGATGACGTAGCCGGCCTTGTTGATGCCGTAGTCGAGCGCGCCGAAATCCGGCTTGGCGAGGATCTTGCCGTCGTGGTCCACCTTGATCAGGCTGGACGCGGTGATCTCCTCGTACATCATGCCGTAGGCGTTGATCAGGAAGGCGTTCTCCTCGTCCGGCACGCGGACGGAGATATGGTTGGCCATCATGTCTGCCATGCCATACAACTCCACGAGGCGGTAGCAGGCGGCCAGGTCCACGCGGGCCTGCCACTCCGCCTCGCTGCACTGGCCGCGCATCGACGGAATGTTCAGCACACCGGGCTTTGTCATGATGAGTCTCCTTTGGGGATGGTTGGATCTGGTGTGAGCGGGTCAGTCGGCGCCAAGCGCGAGATCACTGGGCCGGCGTTTTTCGATATTCCATTTCAGCAATGCCGCGCTGCGGAAGATGCCGTGGGCGAACTTGCCATACGGCAGCGTCAGGAACAGCGCCATTACGATACCGAGATGCACGGCCAGCAGCGCGGCCATGGCGGCGGAGTCGCGCCAGGCCAGCAGCGCCAGGCCGCTGGCGCTGGTCAGAAACAGCAGCGCGATGAAGCCGCGGTCCATCGGGCGCTGGCTGGCATCGCCGGTGTTGGGGTCGCGGCGCAGGTTCAGCCACAGCAGCCCGGCCGGGCCGACCAGCAGCCCGATGCCGCCCGCGATGCCCAGCAGCACCGGCAGGCTCGTCACCGGATACGGCGCGTGGTAATCCAGCAGATAGTGGTACAGCGTGGCCACCGTGGTGGCGGCGAAGCACAGCATGAAGCCGTAGAACGTGAAATGGTGGAAGCGGCGGCGCGCCAGCGTGAAGGCGTCGTCGGCGTTGTTGCAGCCCTGGCCATGGCCGCCGTCCAGATACTTGAGCCGCAGCGCGTCGTGCGCGGCGCCGCCAACGGCCGCCCCACGCGACTCGCCCGGCCGCGTGCCCGGCGAAACCTGCCGCCAGAAGCGCGTGACGCCCACGCCCAGCGCGCCGATCGCAAACAGGAACACCACGCCGAACATCGCCGCCAGCAGGTTGTGCGGGAAGATCGCGTAGAAATTGCCGGCCAGCGGCGCGTGCAGCAGGCTGCCGCGCATGGCGAGCACCATCAGCAGGAACAGCGCCAGCCCGCCGGCCAGCGCCAGCGCGGTGGTCAGGCCGGCGCGGCGGTACAGCCCGCCCAGCGCAGCCGGAAACGCGTAGTCGCCATAGGTCTGCACCCGCACCTTGGCCATCGCCTGGGGAATGTTCACCGCGAACTCGTGCGGCGGCGCGTACTGGCAGGCGTGGTAGCAGGCGCCGCAGTTGTGGCAGAGGTTGGCCAGGTAGTGGATGTCCGCCTTGGGGAACTCCAGCCGGCGCGTCATGGCCGGGAACACGGCGCAGAAGCCCTCGCAATAGCGGCAGGCGTTGCAGATCTGCAGGGTGCGGGCGACTTCGCCCTCGTCGGCGGTCAGCGGCAGCACGCCCTGTGCCAGCGCCGCCGCCTCGCGCGTCAGCGCTTCAAGATGTTGCATGTTCGATTTCCTGTGATGCGCGGGCGCGTTGGCCCTTTGCCGGGGCGAGTGCCGCCTTGGCCGCCTGGGTGCCGGCGATACGGCCGAACGCCGTGCCGATGGCCATCCCCACGCCGGCCGTGTAGCCCTTGCCCAGCACATTGCCGGCCATCATCTCGCCGGCCACGAACAGGTTGTCGCTGGGCTGGCCGCCGAAATGCACGGCCGACGCCTCGTTCACCTTCAAACCCAGGTAGGTGAAGGTGATGCCGGGGCGCAGCGCGTAGCCGTAGAACGGCGCGGTGTCCAGCGGGCGGGCCCAGTGGGTCTTGGCCGGTGTCACGCCCTCGGTGTGGCAGTCGTCGAGCACGGTGTGGTCGAACTTGCCCACGCGGCAGGCGGCGTTGTAGTCGTTGATGGTGCGCATGAAGGTGGCCTCGTCGAGGCCGAGCTTGCGCGCGAGTTCGGGCAGCGTGTCTGCCTTCACGCCCGGGAACACCGGCGGCATGAAGCGGCCCACGGCCTTGGCGTCGATGATCGAGTAACCGATCTGCTGCGGCTGCTGGGCCACCAGCCGGCCCCAGATCGCATAGCGTTTCGGCCAGAAATCCTCGCCTTCGTCGTAGAAGCGCGCGGCGTTGGCGTTCAGCACCACGCCCAGCGAGACGCAGTCGATCCGCGTGCAGATGCCGCCGTCATAGAGCGGCGCGCGGGCGTCGATAGCCACGCAGTGCGACTGGGACGGATCGCCGATGGCATCCGCGCCCGCCTCGATCATGTATTTCAGCAGCACGCCCATGTTGAAGCGCGTGCCACGGATCAGGAAGTTGTCCGCCGGCCATTCGCCGCGCTCGTTCTGGCCCCAGGCCTCGCGCAGCCATTCCCGGTTCGACTCGAAGCCGCCGGCGGCCAGCACGCAGGCGCGCGCCTCGATCCGCTCGCTGCCGATGCGCGCCGCCACGAAGCGGCCGCCATCCAGCTCGATGGCATCGACCGGCGCGTTGTAGCGGATCTGCACGCCGAGCTGCTCGGCGCTGCGGTAGTAGGCGTTGACGAGGGCCTTGCCCCCGCCCATGAAGAAGGCGTTGGTGCGCGCCACGTGCAGCGCGCCCGAGAGTGGCGGCTGGAAATGGACGCCATGGCTGCGCATCCAGTCACGGCAGTTGGACGAGGCGCGGATGGCCAGCCGGGCCAGCCGTTCGTCAGTCAGCCCGCCGGTGACCTTGAGCAGATCCTGCCAGTACTCCTCCTCGGGGTAGGCATCGATCAGCACGTCTTGCGGCGCGTCATGCATGCAACGCAGGTTACGGGTGTGCTGGGAGTTGCCGCCGCGCCATTCGCGCGGGGCGGATTCGAGCAGCATCACGCTGGCGCCGGCCTCGCGGGCCATCAGCGCGGCGCACAGGGCGGCATTGCCGCCGCCAATCACAAGGACGTCGATCATGGCCGGGCGCCCTTTCGGGAAGGTTGAGTGGGGTTGGACACGACTTTTTCTATGGCTTCGGGAGTCTGTGCCGGACTGTATCCGCCCGCCGGACCGCTGCTAACCCCTTGACGGGCATGGGGGTATCACGATTTGTGATGGGGGTCCGGGCGGTCCGGGGCCGGTCCGGGGAAATTTCAGAGCTGTCTCATAGGCAAGGGGCTTGCGGTGAGGGAAAGTTGCGTTGACGGCACCTTGCAGGTGTTCGTTTCCCCAACTTTTGGAGTCCAGGACCATGAACGAACATCCCACCGACCCGGCCACCCTTCCCGAGCCGCCCAAACCCTTGACGATTGAGGAGATAGACGATGCCATCGGTGACGCCATCGTCGAATCGGTGCTCCGGAAACTCAATGGGCCGTACGAGGACGACCCGGATGACGGGCCGCTGAGCCCCGAGGAAATCGCGGATATTGAGGCGCGGCTGGAAAAGGTGTTGCAGAGATATGCTGCGGAGGAGCGCCAATGATAGGACTCGACACTTGTGTGTTAGTCCGGCACTTCACGCAGGACGATACCCCTCAGGCTCGACACGCCAGCCGCGTGATCGCATCGTTTTCCAGTGGGTGCCGCGGTTTTGTGCCGCTGGCCGCCCTCGTTGAACTCGTCTGGGTCCTTAAGAAGCGCTACGCCTTCACCCGCAAGCGCATCACGCGCGTGCTGGTGGCCTTCCTCGAATCCCACTGGATCGTCCTGGAATCGTACGCAACCGTATGCCGTGCCATGGTCCGCTACGGGAAGACAGGCATCGACTTCGGCGATTGCGTCATTCTGGAAAGCTGCCAGAGCATGAGATGCAGGTTCATCTACACGTTCGACAGGCGCGCGTCACGCGTGCCTGGCTTCCGCCGCGTTCCAGACTGACGCGCATGTCACCCCTCGATCAACCGCGCCCCTCTCCACCCCCCGGACTTCACCAGTCCGCGGGCGGTGTCGGCCAGCACCACCCGCAGCGCCAGGGCGGCGGGCGACAGTTCGTCGTCGGACAGGCTGCACAGCAGGTTGCGCCGGCCCACGCTCGGGTCGTCGATCTGGGCAAGGTGGAAGCGCGTCGCGGCGTCCGGGTACCGCCCCACTGCCGCCCAGGGCTGGAGCGTGGCGCCGAAGCCCATGTCCACGGCGGACATCAGCATCGCCAGCGAGTCCACCTCCTGGATCACGCGCGGCGCCACCTTGGCGCGGGCGAACGCGGCGTCCAGCGTGCTGCGCAGGCCGTGCACGCCGGTCGGCATGATCAGCGGCACCTCGGCAAGGTCGGCCATGCCAAGCTGGGTGGGCGGCTCCGCCTTGCCCTGGGGCAGCGTCTGGCGGGACTGGATCAGAAACAGCGTCTCCTCCAGCAGCGGCAGCACGGTCCAGCGCCGGGCGGCATGCGTGTCGAACAGCACCGCGAGGTCGAGCTGGCGGGCGTTGAGCATGGCGGTCAGGTGGCCGGACAGGCTTTCGACGATATGCAGGCGCACATCGGGGTAACGCTCCCGCATGGCGCGGATCAGCGGCACGCCGATCACCGATGCCGTGGTCGGCGCCAGCCCCACACTCACGGTGCCGGAAAGGCGCGCGTGATGGGCCGCGCGCCGCGCCTGCTCGGCGTGGCGCAGCGTCAGCTGGGCTTCGTGGAAAAAGGCCAGGCCGGCCTCGGTGGGGGTCACGCCCTGCGGCGTTCGGCGCAACAGCCGGGTGGAAAGCTCGCCTTCGAGCCGGCTGATCTGCTGGCTGACGGCCGACTGCACCATGTCCAGCTCGAGCGCGGCACGGCTCATGCTGCCAAGCTCGACCACCCGGACGAAATACTGAAGCTGGCGCAGTTCCATCTGTCTCCCCCGTTCTCGCGGATCCCTGCCGCGCCGGCGGGATTCGACCTGTTGTTCCGGGGTCTTATACCAGATGTGCGGGGGCCGCGCGTGGCGCGGGCACCCCGGGCGCCGTCAGGCTTCGTCGGCGCCGCTGTACCAGTCCACGGTCTGGTCGAGGTAGACCAGACCCTTCGCCGCCAGGGCCGGGCGCATGTTGTACATGTCCACGCCGAGTACGCCGGAGGCGAGCTTGTCGCGCTTGGACAGCTCCAGCGCCTCGCGCTCGGCCGCCTTTTGCGCGATGTCCTGCGCCTGCGGGCGCGCCACCACGACCACGCCGTCGTCGTCCGCCACGATCACGTCGCCCGGCCGCACAGTGGCGCCGGCGCAGACCACCGGCACGTTCACGGCGCCCACGGTTTCCTTCACGGCGCCCTGCGCGTGCACGGCGCGGGACCAGACCGGGAAGCCCATCGCGTTGAGGGTGCTGACATCGCGCACGCCGCCGTCGATGATCAGGCCGCGCGCACCGCGCGCCTTCAGGGACGTGGCCAGCAGGTCGCCGAACAGGCCGTCCGTGCAGTCGCTGGTCAGGGCCACGACCAGCACGTCGCCCGGCTGGATCATCTCCACGGCCACGTGGATCATCCAGTTGTCGCCGGGGTGCATCAGCGCGGTCACGGCGCTGCCGGCGATGGCCGCGCCGGACTGGATCGGCCGCAG
Source organism: Cupriavidus campinensis (assembly GCF_905397395.1). Lineage (GTDB taxonomy): Bacteria > Pseudomonadota > Gammaproteobacteria > Burkholderiales > Burkholderiaceae > Cupriavidus > Cupriavidus campinensis. The sequence continues at coordinate 37,719 of NZ_CAJPVH010000004.1, read as the reverse complement.
ATACGGCTTCATCAGGCCGGTGCGGCGCTGCGCCTCATGCACCGTGGCCACGCCCAGCTTGCCGAGCGACTCGATCGCGGCGGGCGCCGCGCGCAGGATATTGCGGTAAGCAATCGTCTTCATGCCAGCACCTCCGAAACCTGGGGGAACACGCGTGCGTAGCCTTCGCCGTACTGCACCTTGCGATCGGAATTACGCGTGGCCTGCGCCCCGCGCTGGAGCGCCACCCGGGTGTAGTACTCCCACAGGTGCTCCTGCGCGGCCATGGTCGTGAACGCGCGCTGCTTCTTCTCCCAGACGGCGGAGATATCCAGCAGCACGTCCGGCTTCCAGTTGCACTGCTCGGGCTGGTGCGGCTCGAACAGGAACACCGGCGGCGCGCCGATCACCGGCACCTCGGGCTTGTAGCCGTGGGCCTGGGCAATCACACGCGCCTCTTGCGCCACATGTGTGGCGAGCGGATGGTCGAAGTTGTAGATGTCCTCGCGCGAGTGGCTCATCACCAGTTCGGGACGGATGTCGCGGTAGATGTCGGCCAGACGCAGCAGCGCCTCGTCGGGCACGCGCAAGGGATAGTCGCCGAGGTCGAAGCACTCCAGCGTGCCACCGAGGATCTCGGCGGCGCGCTGCGCCTCTTCATGACGGGCGGCCTTCACGCGGTCCATCGTCATGCCCGGCTGGCGCCACATCTTGGCCGATTCGCCGCGCTCGCCGAACGACAGGCAGACGATGCGCACGTGGTAGCCGCGCTCCGCGTAGAGCGCGATGGCGCCGCCGGCGCGCCAGACGAAGTCAGCCGCGTGGGCGCTGACAACCAGAATGGACGGCCGGGTCGCGGGGGCCGTGGAAGGAGCGGTGTTTTGGGACATACGTAATACCAGTCAGGGTGAGACTCAGTCGGCCGTGATGCCGGCCTTGCGGATAACGCCCGCCCAGGTCGTGGTTTCGGTGCGCACGAACTGGCCGAAGGCTTCCGGCGTGCCGGGCAGGATGGTCACGCCCAGTTGGGTGAGCTGCTTGCGCACGTCGGCGTCGGCCAGCGCGGTGTTGGCGGCGGCGTTGAGCTGCTTGATGATCGCGGGCGGCGTCTTGGCAGGCGCCACGAGACCCCACCAGACCGAAGCGGTGAAGTTGGGCAGACCTTCCTCGCGCGAGGTCGGCACGTCCGGCAGCAGGGCCGAACGCTTGGCACTGGCCACGGCCAGCGGGCGCAGCGTGCCGGCGTGGATATGGGTGATGACCTCGAGCGGGTTGATCGGCATGAAGGTGATCCGTTCGCCGAGCAGGTCGGTGATGGCCGGGGCGCCGCCCTTGTAGGGCACGTGCAGCACGTCGATGCCGGCGGTGTCCTTGAGCATTTCACCGGCCAGATGGCCGGAGCTGCCGTTGCCGGCGGACGCGTACGCCAGCTTGCCGGGCTGGGCCTTGGCCTGGGCGACGAGGGTCTTCAGCGAGTCGATCTTCGACTTGGCCGGCACCACCACTACCAGCGAGGCCTCGCCCACGCGTGCCACGGGCGCGAAGTCGGTGGCGGGGTTGAAGGACAGCTTGGCGAACAGCGCCGAATTGGTGGCGAGGCTGTTGGACGCCATCATGATCGTGTAGCCGTCCGCCGGGGACTTGGCGACGATGTCCAGGCCGATATTGGTGCTGGCGCCCGGGCGGTTGTCGACGATGATCGGCTGCTTGAGTACCTGGCCCATCTTCTGGCCCACGGCCCGCGCCACGATGTCTACCGCGCCACCGGCGGCGTACGGCACGACCAGACGGATGGGCTTGTCCGGATACACCTCGGCGGCCTGCGGGGCCGAGACGGCCAGGCCAAGGGTGGCGGCCAGCAGCGTGGCGAGCGAATTGATCAAGAACGGGCGGCGCGCGCCCTGCGAAACACGACGACGAGCGGACCCGCGCATTGTCTTCTCCAGGTTTCTTTTAAGTGCGCCCATTCTGTGCAGCCGTCGTGATACTGTCCAATATGTTTTCAGATGGCTTGTTATTTCGATTTCGAATCATGGACTTTCGCCAACTCCGATATTTCGTGGCCGTCGCCGAGGCGTTGAGCTTCAGCGAGGCTGCCCGCAAGCTGCATGTGAGTCAGCCGCCACTCAGCATCCAGATCAAGGCTTTGGAGGAGGAATTGGGCAGTGCGCTGCTCGAACGCTCCCGCCATCACGTGGCGCTGACGCCCGCCGGGGCGCTGTTCCTGGACAAGGCCCGCGATGCGCTGGCTACGCTGGATCAGGCGCGCGAGGTGGTGAAGCAGGTGGCATCGGGCGATGCCGGGGAGATTCGGGTGGGATTCACGGCATCCGTGCCGATGCACGATGTCTTTCCGCGCGCGGTGCATCAGTTCCGCGAGGCGCACCGCAATGCCACGCTGCAACTGGTGCATATGTCGACCGGGCAGCAGCTTCAACAGCTCGAGCAGGGCGAGATCGACATTGGCTTCCTGCGGCCGTCGCCACAGTTCCGGCCGCCAGCCAGCATTACGGTGCGGGAGGTGCTGGCAGACCGTCTCGTGGCCGTGCTGCCGGTCAGCCATGCGCTGGCGCGCGAAGGCAACCATGACGAGGGCGGCGCGCCGGGCATCGACATCGCCGAACTCTCCGCCGAACGCTTCCTGCTGTTCCCGCGCGGGCTGGGCTGCGGGCTGTTCGACCATGTGACCACGCTGTGCAACCGGGCCGGCTACGCGCCCAACGTCGCGCAGGAGGCGCGCGAGGCCACGACCATCATCGGGCTGGTGGCCAGCGGCGCCGGGGTGTCGGTGCTGCCCGAGATCTACGCGCGCACCGGGATTCCCGGCGTGGCCTACCTGCCGCTGGCCGGCCCGGACGCCGGCAGCCGGGTGCTGATGGCCCACCGCGCCGGCGCCCTGTCGCCGATCATGGCGCGGTTTGTCGGCTATTTCTGATCCGACGGGCCGGGGGCCGGCCTCAGGCCCGCGCGCGCTCGGGCCGCTGCGAGAACGTCCGCTCGAACACCGATTCGGCAATGCGGTTCTTGAGGATCTCGATCGACCCGCCGGCGATCATCCAGCCGCGGCAGCGGCGCTGGCAGTACTCGACCAGCGCTTCCTGGCTGTAGCCCATGCCGCCCATCACCTGGATGGCCTCGTTGGCGATGTCGAAGCCAGCCTGGTTGCAGAACGCCTTGGCAATCGCGGTTTCCTCGGCGGACGGGATGCCGCTGTCGGCATTGGCGGCGGCACGGTAGAGCAGCAACTGGCCGGCGTCGAGCTTCATCTTCATCTCGGCGAACTTCCATTGCAGGCCCTGGAACTCGCACAGCAGGCGCCCGAACTGCTTGCGCTGCATGGCCCACTGGCGCGCTTCCTCGTACGCATAGCGGCCCAGCGCCAGCGAGCGCGCCGTGTTGCCCATCCGCTCCACGTTGAAGCCGGCAATCTGCTTCTTGAAGCCGCCCTCGCCCAGCAGCACGTCCTCCGGCGCCACGTACACGTCGTCGAAATAGATCTGCGCCCACTCCTCGCCCGACATGAACTTCGAGCGCTGGCCGATGCGTACGCCCTGCGCCTTGGTGTCGATCAGCACCGAGCCGATGCCGCCCACGCCCGGGCCGAAGCGCACGTAGGCCAGGATCACGTCCGCATGGGGGCCGTGCGTGGTGAAGACCTTGCTGCCGTTGATGCGGAAGCCCGCGCCGTCCGGCGTGGCGCTGGTCTTCAGCTCGGTCACGGCGGAGCCGGCCTCCGGCTCGGTCATGCCCACCGAGATCAGCGCGCCACCTTCCAGCAGCGGGGCCAGCCACCTGGCCTTCTGCGCCACCGAGCCGTACTCGGCCAGCACGCGGATCGCGCCGAAGTTACCGGCCTGGATCACATCGGCACTGCGCGGGCAGTGCGCCGCCACGGCCTGGATGGCGATGATGGCGTCCATCAGCGTGCCGCCCTGCCCGCCGTCGGCCTCGGCAATGGTGATGCCGAGCAGGCCCTGCGCGGCCATCTTCTTCGCCACGTCCCAGGGGTAGGCATCCGTGTGGGCGCGCTGGTGGGCGCCAGGACGCAACTCCTTCTCGGCGAAGCGGCTGACGGCGTCCTGAAACTCCTGCTGTTCCGGGGTGAGGGTGAAATTCATGTTCAGTCTCCGAATTTTAGAAATTTGTGATGATTACGCCGCATCTGGCGTGGCGCTGAGCCGCAGCACGCAGTCGACACCGACCACGCCCTCGGCGCGCACGAACAAGGGGTTGATCTCGGCTTCGTCGATGCGCACGCCCTGCACCACCGCCAGCCGCGAGAAATCGACGATGGCGCGCGCCAGCGCATCCACATCGCCACGCGGCAGGCCCCGGAAGCCCCGGATCAGGCGTGTGGAACGCACCTCGCCGATCATGTCGCGAGCTTCCTCAAGGCTGACTGGCGCCGGCCGCAGGCTCACGTCCCGGTGCAGTTCCGCCGTGATGCCACCCGCGCTGAGCATCACCATCGGGCCGACCAGCGGGTCGTGCCGATAGCCGAGCATCAGTTCCAGCAGCCGGTGTTCCATGCGCTGGACCAGAATGCCGTCGAGCCGCGCGGCGGGGGCGCCCCGCCCGGCGTTGTCGACCAGCCGCGCCACCGCGCGGGCCAGTTCCTCGTTGTCACGCACGCCCACCTCCACGCCGCCGATTTCGGTCTTGTGCAGGATGTCGCGCGAGCAGATCTTGGCAACCACCGGGTACGGCACCGCGTGTTGCAGCGCGTTGGGTTGCACCAGCGCCATCGGGGCGATGGGCACGCCCAGTTCGCCAAACGCGGCGGCGGCTTCGAATTCGGACAGGTCGCCATGCGTCGGCAGGCCGGCCGGCCAGGTCACGGGCTCGGGCGGCGTGCCAGTGGCCAGCGGCGTGCGCGCGGCGCGGAACAGGCAGGCCAGCGCGTCCGCGCAGGACTCGGGCGTGCGGAACGCCGGCACGCCGGCTTCCTGCAACAGCGTCAGGGACTGCCCGGCCTCCGGCGCCAGGAACGCCAGCAGCGGCTTGCCCTGCACCGCCGAAGCCTCGACGATCGGCCGCACCGCGTACGCCGGGTGGAACTGCGCCGACGAGCCCGCCACGCACAGCACCGCATCGCACCAGTCGCTCTGCAGCATCTGCTCCACGAGGTCACGGTACTGGGCCGGCGAGGCGGCCAGCGTCAGGTCGAGAATCGGCGTCTGGCGGATCTTCAGGCCGCGCGCGGCCATGTGTTCGATGAAGGCCGTGGGCGGCGCCACGGCCTCCACATCGGCCAGCCCGAGCCGGTCCACCACCGTGGCCGCGCCGCCGCCCGTGGTGGTGACCACGGCGATGCGCGGATTGCGGTCCAGCGCCGGGATGGCGGTGGCGTAGCGGCGCGCCAGCGGGGCGGCCTCGAACAGCGTCTCCAGCATCTCCACGCGCATCGCGCCGTGCTTGCGCAGGAAGGCATCCACGGCGGCGTCGTTGCCGGCCAGCGCGCCGGTGTGGGACTGCGCCAGCGCCTCGCCCTGCGCGGAACGGCCCAGCTTGTAGACCAGCACCGGCTTGCCGGCGGCGCGGGCGCGGCGCAGCGCCGGGCCGAGCACGGCGGCGTCGCGGATGGTCTCCAGGAACAGCAGAATCACCTCGGTGGCGCTGTCATCGACCATCAGGTCCACCAGTTCGCCCACGCCGATGTCCGCCTCGTTGCCCACCGACACCAGCTTGGCGAAGCCCAGCCCGCGTGCCGCGCCGCGCGACAGCAGCGCGCCCAGCATCGACCCGCTCTGCGAAATCACGCTGATGCCGCCTGCGTGCAGGGTGTCGGTCTCCAGCACGGCGTTCACGGAGAGGATGGCGCCGCTGTGCACGTCCACCACGCCGATGCTGTTCGGGCCGAGCAACCGCACGCCCAGTTCCTTGGCACGCAGGGCCAGCGCCTGCTGGGCGGCCATGCCGGCCTCGCCCAGTTCGGCAAAGCCATCGGAAAACACCGTCACCACGCTGGCGCCGCGCGCCGCGCATTGCTCCAGCACCTCGGGCACATGGCGGCCCGGCACCATCACAAAGGCATGATCGATGGCCTCCGGCAGCGCGGCCACGCTCGGGTAGGCGCGCAGGCCCATCACCTCGGTGCGGCCCGCGTTGATCGGGAAGATGCGGCCCGAATAGCCGTGCTTGCGCATGAAGCGCAGCGGCCGCGCGGTGTTCTTGCTCTCGTCGGCCGAGGCGCCCACCAGCGCCACGGCGGCTGGCGTGAACAGCGCCCGGGCCAGCGCGCTGCCGGTCACCGTCGCGTCCGGCGCCACGTGTTCGTCCACTCTCGTCATATCGGTATCTGTCTGAAGGGTTGCGGGTCAGCCGGCGCGCAGCTGGCCGAGGCCGAGCGCCCGCACCGGGCGGTCGCCGAGTTGCCAGAGCGCGTCGAGCAGGCGTGCGGCGGGGCCGGCGCCGATCACGGGCGCGCCGAGTTCCATGAACTTGTCGGTCAGCATGGCGTCATCGAGCGGCGCCTCGGGGTCGCCCCGCCGGTACGGGGCGAAGTGGGCATGCCGGCTCCCATCGGCCATCTCGATCTCCACGCGCGCGGCGCGCTGGCGCGGGAAGGCGGCGGTCAGGTCGGCGTCGGCCGTCAGCGTGATGCGGGTCATCAGGGCGCGGATGGCGGGGTCGGCCATGCGCTGGGGCTGGAAGGCGTCGAGCCGCACCGCGCCGTGCAGCAGGCCGTGCGCCACCACGTAAGGCAGGCTGAAGCGGGCCTCGAAGGCGGTGGTCGGCTGGAAATTGCCGGTGACGTCGAGCGCCACCTGGTAGGTCGCCACGCGCACGGCGGCAATGCGCGCCGGGTCCAGCCCGTGGTCGCGCACGATCTGCATCGCGGCGTCGATGGCGGCGAAGGTGTGGCCGCAGCAGCCGTGGTTCTTCTGGGTCATCCGCGTGATATTGAAGTCGGTGCCGAGGCCGGCGGTGACGTCGCGCCAGTCGGGCTGGCCGCACAGCGCAGCGCCAAAGCCGGCGTCGCCTTCGAGGATGTCGTGCACGCCGTTCACGCCGTGCGCGGCGGCCTGGGCCGCCTGCACGCCCACCTGCGCGGCATGGCCGGCGTGGAGCGCCTTGGTCATGGCATCGGAGCGGAATGCCTGCTGGAGGCCCGAGGCGAAGGTCGTGGCCGTAGCCATGGCGTCGGCGGCCACGCGCGCATCGCCGGGCGCCGCCAGCAGCGCGCCGGCCGCCGCCGCGCCCAGGCAGCCGACCGTGCCGGTGGTGTGGAAGTAGCGATAGTGCGCCGGCTGGATCGCGGCGCCGATGCGCGTGGAGACTTCGTAGCCGGCAATCACGGCACGCAGGAAGTCAGTGCCGCTGGCGTCGGCCTGCTCGGCCAGTGCCAGCGCCGCCGCGATGGTCGGGCAGCCCGGGTGGTAGACGGCATCGCGGAAGATGTCGTCGAACTCGGCCGCGTGGGACGCGCTGCCATTGATCCACGCCGCCAGCGCCGGAAACGCCGTGGTGGCGTGGCCAATCACCGTGGACGCCCCCACGCCCAGCTCCGCGCGATGGGCCCGCACCAGCGGCTGCCCCGGCGCCATCGGCACGCCGGCCAGCAGCGCGGCAAACCAGTCGATCACGGCGCGGCGTGCGTGATGCAGCACCGGGCCGGGCAGTTCCGCCGTGGCGGCACGGCCCACATAGGCGGCGAATTCGTCTATCAGCATTGCAGCGGCTCCTCGTTCGGGTTCCTCATGGGAATGCTTCACATGGTAGGGACGCCGCCGGCGCGAGCTTTGACATTTGGAGAACGCTCCCGCGCCGCACCGTGTATTCCGGGGCGTGCGGGGCCGGTGCATACTCCGCAGGCGCGCCGTGTGCCGATGCCGTGCGATTCCGGGAAAACCCGCATCGCCAGATCCGCCGCCCGGCCGCGCCCCCCCCGGAACCCTTTCCGTCTGGAGAACGCCCGCGCCCATGGACATGGATATCCCCTCGCTCGCCATCCTGATCGCCGCCGTCGAGGAAAAAAGCCTCTCGCGCGCCGCGGAGCGCGAGAACCTCGTCACTTCCGCCGCCAGCAAGCGCATTGCCGAACTGGAGCGCCGCGCCGGCACCGCCCTGCTGCGTCGCCATGGCCGGGGCGTGGAGCCCACGCCGGCCGGCGCCATGCTCTACCAGCGCGCCAAGGCCATCGTGCGCAGCGTGCAGTTGGCGCAGGATGCGCTGGCGGCCTACTCGACGGACGGCATCGCCAAGATCCGCCTGGCTTCCAACCGCTCCACGGTGCTCCAGTTCCTGCCCACCGACATCAGCGGCTATCTCAAGCACGACCCGGAGGCGCGCATCGACCTGGTGGAGTCCTTCAGCGTGGATATTCCGCGCATGGTCTCCAACGGCGACGTGGACATCGGCATCTATCACGCGCGCAGCCCCAGCCCCGGCGTGTACTCGCTGCCGTACCGCAAGGACCGCGTGGGGCTGGTGGTGCCGCGCGGGCATCCGCTGGAGGCCAAGGGCGCGCTGCTGCTGGAAGAGGCGCTCGACTACGACTTCCTCGGCTACTTTCCGCGCCATACCTTCGATGCCTTCCTGACGCTGGTGTCCGGCACCATCTCCCGGCCGCTGACCGTGAAGACCCAGGTGTCGAACTTCGAGGCACGCTGCCGCATGGTGCGCGAGGGGCTCGGCATTGCCGTGGTGCCCGAGGGCATCGCCCGGAACTATCTGACGATGATGGGCCTGTCCCTGCTGACGCTGAACGATGCCTGGGCCGTGCGGGATTTCTACGTGTGTGTGCGCGACAAGGACTGCCTGCCGGCGGGCGTGGGACGGCTGCTGGAGTACCTGAGCCGCTGCGCGGCGATGGAGCAGCACTTCCAGAAGCCGAGGTAGGCGGCATTCAGCCGGCGGCGGGCTCAGGGTTTTCCGCCATGCGCGCAAAGAACGCTGCGTTGCTCTTTTTTCAAAGCTGGCGGCTGGCGGCTTCCTAACATGGCTGACATAACGACACGATTCGGAGACAGCCATGAACAAGATCCTGCGGCGCACGGCCGCCGGCCTGCTGCTGTGCTGCGCCGCCACGGCGGGCGCCCAGCAACCCTACCCGTCCAAGCCGGTACGCATGGTGGTGGCCTTCACCGCCGGCGGCACCACGGACATCCTGGCGCGCGAAGTCGCCCAGCAGCTTGGCCAGACGCTCGGCCAGAGCGTGGTGGTGGAGAACCGGCCCGGCGCCGGCGGCAATATCGGCACGGACTACGTCGGCCGCAGCGACCCGGACGGCTACACGCTGCTGGCCACCTCGGTCGGCCCAGTGGCAATCAATCCCACGCTCTACAGCAAGCTCAAGGTCAATCCGCAGACGGACCTCACCGCCGTGGCGCCCATCGCGGACGTGCCGAACGTGCTCGTGGTGAGCCCCACGCTGCCGGTGAAGTCCGTGCAGGAACTGGTGGCCTATGCCAAGACGCACCCCAACACGCTGAATTTCAGTTCGACTGGGGTGGGTACCGCGGCGCATCTCTCCGGCGTGCTGTTCAACGCGCGCACCGGCGTGAAGACTACCCACGTGCCGTACAAGGGCGCCGATGCGCTGAACGACCTGCTGGCCGGCCGCGTGCAGTTCATGTTCGCGACGATTCCCTCGGTAATCTCGCACATCCGGGGCGGCGCGCTGCGCCCGCTGGCGGTGACCTCGCGCAAGCGCTCCGCCGCCCTGCCGGACATCCCCACCATGGCCGAAGCCGGCGTGCCGAACCTGGTTACCGGCGCGTGGTTCGGGCTGTTCGCCCCCAAGGGCACCCCGAAGGCCATCGTCGCCACGCTCAACAAGGCGGTCAGCGATGCGCTGAACAAGCCGGAAGTGCGCACGAAGATGTCCCAGCAAGGCGCCGAGGCCATGCAACTGGCCCCGGAAGCCTTCGGCAAGTTCGTGCTGGCGGAATACGAGCAATGGAAGCCCGTGGTGATCCAGTCGGGGGCGCGGATCGATTGAGGTGTAGGGGTGGGGCTACCCCCCCACCCCAACCAACCCATCCGCCCGGAACATCGACTTGATGCCCCTGACGGCCTGGCGGATGCGGGATTCGTTTTCGATCAGGGCGAAGCGCACGTATTCATCGCCGTAGTCGCCAAAGCCGATGCCCGGCGAGACCGACACCTTGGCCTTCGCCAGCAGCTGCTTGGCGAATTCGAGGGAGCCCAGCGCGCGGTAGGGTTCGGGGATGCGGGCCCAGATGTACATCGACGCCTTGGGAATTTCCACCGGCCAGCCGGCCTCGATCAGGCCCTTGGCCAGCACGTCGCGGCGGGACTGGTATTGGGCGGCGATGTCCTTCACGCATTGCTGGTCGCCCTCCAGCGCGGCAATTGCCGCCACCTGGAGCGGCGTGAAAGTGCCGTAGTCGTGGTAACTCTTGATGCGCGTCAAGGCGGCCACGAGGTCCGGGTTGCCGACCATGAAGCCGATGCGCCAGCCCGCCATGTTGTAGCTCTTGGACAGCGTGAAGAACTCCACCGCGATGTCCTTCGCCCCCGGCACCTGCATGATCGACGGGGCCTTCCAGCCATCGAACACGATATCGGCGTAGGCCAGGTCGTGCACCACGAAGATGTCGTGCTTGCGCGCCAGCGCAATCACCCGCTCGAAGAAGTCCAGCTCCACGCAGGCCGCCGTCGGGTTCGACGGGAAACCCAGCACGATCATCTTGGGCTTCGGGTAGCTGCCCCGGATGGCGCGTTCCAGTTCGGCGAAGAAGTCGATGCCCGGGGTCAGCGGCACCGAGCGGATGTCGGCGCCGGCGATCACCGCGCCGTAGATATGGATCGGGTAGCTCGGGTCCGGCACCAGCACGGTGTCGCCCCGGTCCAGCGTGGCCAGCATCAGGTGGGCGAGGCCCTCCTTGGAGCCGATGGTGACGATCGCCTCCTTGTCCGGATCGATCTCCACGTCGTAGCGCTCGCGGTACCAGTGCGAGATGGCGCGGCGCAGCCGGGGAATGCCCTTGGAGGCCGAATAGCCGTGCGTGTCCGGCCGCTGCGCGGCATCCACGAGCTTGGCCACGATATGGGGCGGCGTGGCGCCATCGGGGTTGCCCATGCTCATGTCGACGATGTCCTCGCCACGGCGGCGGGCGGCCATCTTGAGCTCGGCAGTAATGTTGAAGACGTACGGGGGAAGGCGATCGATGCGCGCAAATCGGCGCTTGCCGGAATCGGCAGTCATGGCGGGAGTCCTTTACGTAAGCGCCCGGAACCGTCCGAGCGACGTCGGCGGCCGTTGTCTCGGCCACCGGGAATCGATCTTATCCAGCCTTGCCCGTTTGCACAACGGGCTTTTTTACTACAGCCGCTACAGCAGCCCGCCGGGCACCTTGGTGGGACGATCCGCCGGCAGGTGGCGGACGATGCAGTCGAGCGCGGCGGCGTTGGCCTTGTCGCCGCCCATGGCCCCGGCGATCGAACTCCGGTACTGCGGCACGCTGATGCGCTGGTAGTAGAGCCGGGAGGTCTGGTCGAGCCAGAACACGTAGTCGCTGTCGCTGTCGTCGCCGCCGCTGCGCAGCCACTCGCCCAGCGGGTGCGAGCCCAGGCGCGCATTGGCGCAGGCCGTCTGGACCGTATCGAGATAGGCGTTGAAGCCCTTGGCCTCGACGTTGCGCACCGCATCCGGGGCACAGGCGGCGGCGGTCATGACCACGGCAGCAGCAATCGACAGCAGGGTCAGGCGCTTCAGCGGCATGGCACATCCCGGGCGGTTGGCATCCAGCCAGTGTAGCCGGCGCCCGCCGCCCGTCCAAACCCGGCGAGCTTAATCGTCGAGGGTCTCGTGCACCGCCGCGTTGCCGCGCTTCCAGTAGGCCGATGCGCGGATGCGGGCCTTGTCCACGCCGCGCTCGCCCACCAGGTGCTGGCGCACGGCGCGCATCGCGGCACCCTCGCCGGCCGCCCAGACATAGCCTTCGCCTGCGGGCAGGTTCACCGATTGCAGCGCCGGGGCCAGCAGGCTGCCTTCTGGGACGCGAACTTCGGGCTGATCTTCCCGATGGAGCCAATGCACCTGCGCACGCGGCCCCACGGCGAGCGGGATCTGCGCCTTGGCGCTGGTCACCTCGGCCACCACGATCACCTGGGCATCGGGCCCCAGTTCCTCCACGCGGCGGGCGATGGCCGGCAGCGCCGTGTCGTCGCCGATCAACAGGTGCCAGTCAAACGCCGTCGGAATCACGAACGAGCCGCGCGGCCCGCCCACGCGCAGGTACTGCCCCGGCCGGGCCTGCGCCGCCCACGTGGAGGCGGGGCCATCGCCATGGAGCACGAATTCGATGTCCAGCTCGCGCGCCACGGGGTCGTAGCGGCGCGGCGTGTAGTCGCGCGCCTGCGGGCGCGGCTGGCCCTCGGGGAACACGATGCCGTCCGGGCCCACCACTGGCAGCACCGGGCGCTCGGCGCCGGGCGCGGGGAAAAACACCTTGATATGGTCGTCGAAGGAGCCTGAGGTGAAATCGGCCAGATCGTCGCCGCCGAGCGTCACGCGCAGCAGCTGCGGGGACACCAGTTGGGTGCGCAGCACCTGGAGCAGGCGCATCTTGAGCGGATGGCGCACGCGCTGGACCGTCAGGTCACGGGAAATCGTCATGGAATACCTTGTATTAGGGTTCAGGACTGGCCGGCTTCGATCTCGTCGGCGGCGCGGGCCAGGATGGCGGCGATGCGGCGCTGTTCGTCGGCGGAGGCCTCGCTGCGCTGGGTCAGCGCGCGCTTGATGCGCAGGCGCGCCTCGACGAATTCGGGCAGCCAGCCGCCCTGCTCCGGCTCGCGCTGGGGCTCGCCGCTCATGGCACGGCGCATGAAGTCCATCTTGCGCGCCACGTGGCGCAGCCGGGCGACCATGTGCTCGAGCCGCTCGCGGTTCTCGGCCAGGTAGGCGCGGCCCGCATCGGCCAGTTCGTAGCGCTTCTTGTTGCCTTCGGTGATGACCGTGGCGTAGCCGAGGTCCTCGAGGAAGGTCAGCGCGGGATAGACCACGCCCGGGCTCGGCTTGTAGAAGCCGCCGGTGCGGGCCTCCAGCGCCTTGATCAATTCGTAGCCGTGCGACGGCTTTTCCTCGAGCAGCGACAGCAGCAGCAGCTGCAGGTCTTCCGCGCTGAACTTGCGGCCCCGGCGCCAGCTATCGCCATCGAAGCCATCGCCCCCCTCAAAGTCCGGGCCGCCGCCCTGAGACCAGAAACCGCCGCCCCGGCGGGACATGGCGTGCTTGCCGAAACGATGGCCGCAGCCGTCGTGGGCATGGTGATGATGGTGCTCACCGAAGGGGGAACCGAAGGGAAATCCAAAGAGATGTCGCATGCTGCACTCCGTTGTCGGGTTCACGAATCCATCGTAAGACGTATCGTAAGATATATATCGTACGATATAAAGTCAAGCCCGAAGCGATTCTGCCTTTGCTGTCACAATGCGACGCAAACCACGGAGGAGACGCGATGCCCGACAAGAAAGCCATCCTGGTAGTAGGTGCCGGAGACGCCACAGGCGGTGCCATTGCCCGACGCTTTGCGCGCGAGGGCTATATCGCCTGCGTGACCCGGCGCAGCGCAGACAAGCTCGCGGATCTGGTCGACCAGATCCGCGCCGAAGGGGGCGAGGCCCACGCCTTCGCCTGCGACGCCCGCAAGGAAGAAGACACCGTGGCGCTGATCGCACGCATCGAGCGCGACATCGCCCCGCTGGAAGTGGCCGTGTTCAACATCGGCGCCAACGTCAACTTTCCGATCCTGGAAACCACCTCGCGCGTGTACTTCAAGGTGTGGGAGATGGCCTGCTTCGGCGGCTTCCTGATGGGCCGCGAGGCGGCACGCGCGATGCTGCCGCGCCAGCGCGGCTCGATCTTCTTCACCGGCGCCACGGCCAGCGTGCGCGGGCGCGACGGCATGTCTGCGTTTGCCGGCGCCAAACACGCGCTGCGGGCGCTGGCGCAGAGCATGGCGCGCGAACTGGGGCCGCAGGGGATTCACGTGGCCCACCTGATTGTCGATGCCGCCATCGACACCGCCTTTATCCGCGAGAACTTTCCAGACCGCTACGCGGCCAAGGCGCGCGATGGCATCGTCAATCCGGAGCACATCGCCGATACCTACTGGATGCTGCACCAGCAGCCGCGCGACGCCTGGACCCACGAACTGGACATCCGCCCCTGGATCGAGCACTGGTAGCCCCGCCCCGCCCCGGACAACTGTCACAAACTACAACGGAGACATGCGATGACCAAGCAGGTGGAGTTTTTCTTCGACTTCGGCAGCCCCTATTCCTACCTGGCCTACAAGGAACTCCCGCGCGTGGCGGCGCGCACCGGCGCCACCATCGTCTGGCGGCCGATGCTGCTGGGCGGCGTGTTCAAGGCCACCGGCAACCACAGCCCGGCCGACATCCCGCTCAAGTCGCAATGGTCGAAGACAGACACCGAGCGCTGGGCGCGCCGCTACGACGTGCCGTTCCGCCACAACCCCTATTTCCCGGTCAACACGCTGGCGCTGATGCGCGGCGCCATCGGCTACCAGCGCCAGGGCGCGGACGCCTTCGCGCGTTACGTGGAGGCGATCTTCCGTGCGATGTGGGAGGACGGCCGCAACCTCAACGATCCCCAGGAGATCGGAAAAGTGCTGGTCGATGCGGGGATGGACCCCCGGCAGGCGCTGGCCATGCTCGATGACCCCGAGGTCAAGGCCGAACTCAAGCGCGTGACGGAGGAAGCCGTGGCGCGCGGCATTTTCGGCGCGCCCAGCTTTATCGTCGATGGGGAACTGTTCTGGGGCAACGACCGCCTGCTGTTCGTGGAGGAACGGCTGGCGGCCTGAGGTCTGCCAATGCGTGGAAGGGTCAAGCCGCCAGACGGAATACCGTCACGGCCGCCGCCAGCTGGTTGGCCTGCGCCTCGAGCGAGTCGGCCGCTGCGGCGGCCTGCTCCACCAGCGCGGCGTTCTGCTGGTTGACCTGCTCCATCTGGGACACCGCCTCGCTGACCTGCGTGATGCCGCTGGACTGCTCCTGCGACGCCGCCGAGATCTCGTTGACCGTAGCCGCCAGCCGCTGCACCGCGCCAACAATCTCGCCGATGGTGTTGCCGGCCTGCTCCACCTGGGTGCTGCCGGCGTCCACGCGTTCCACCGACGAATCGATCAGCGCCTTGATCTCCTTGGCCGCCCCGGCACTGCGCTGCGCCAGCGCGCGCACCTCGCCCGCCACCACGGCAAAGCCCCGGCCCTGCTCGCCCGCGCGCGCGGCTTCCACGGCGGCGTTGAGCGCGAGGATGTTGGTCTGGAAGGCAATGCCGTCGATCACGCCGATGATGTCGACGATCTTCTGCGAACTCGTGTTGATGTCGCTCATGGTCTGCACCACGCCGCGCACCACATCGCCGCCGCGCTGGGCGAGGTCCGCCGCGTCGCGCGCCAGCGCGCTGGCCCGGCTGGCGCTCTCCGCGTTGTTGCCGACGGTGGAGGTCAGTTCCTCCATGCTGGCGGCGGTCTGCTCCAGCGCCGACGACTGTTCCTCGGTACGCGAGGACAGGTCCGTGTTCCCCGCCGCGATCTCGCGCGCGCCGGTGGTCACGGCATCGGAACCCGCGCGCACCTTGCGCACGGTCTCGGTCAGGCCGGCGCGCATGCGGGCCAGCGCGTCCAGCAACTGGCCAATCTCGTTGCGGCCCGCCGGCGGCACGGTCATGGTCAGGTCGCCATCGGCCACGCGCATGATCAGCTGACAGGCCGCGTTGAGCGGCGCCACCACCAGCCGGCGCAGTGCCACGTGCACCGCTACGATCAGCAGCACCGACGCCGCCAGGCCAATCCCCACCAGCACCAGTACGCGATGGAAGCGGCTGCGGCCCGTGGCCACGGCCGCGTCGTTATGCTGCTCGGCGAATTTCTGGAAGCGCTCCACGCCAGCCGAGTACTTCGCGCCGGAGGCGGTGATGTCCTTGTCGTTGATCGCCGCGTAACCCGCCGGGTCATTGCTGCGCAGCGCCTCGAGCGCGCGCTGCACGGCATCCATATGGGCACGGCCCGCGCCGATGATCTCCTCTCGCGTGCCGGCGTCCTGGCCTTCGATAGGCGCGGCCTTCTCGAAGGCGTTCAGCTCATCGGCGGACTTGCGCATCGACTTCTCGGCGCTGGCGATGGCGTCCGCGTTCACCGCGCCAGACTCCTTGGCAGAGCTATAGGCGCGGGTCAGGGCCGAGCGCGCGCGCGTCATGTCCTTGTAGGCGTCGTTGATCAGCATGGCGCGCGTGGCCACCACGTGAATGCGCTCGGAAGCGCCGCTTGCTGCACGCAGCTCGGTCACGCCCAGGGCGGCGCCAAACAGGATCATCAGTCCGAAGACCACCAGGGTGGCCAGCAGGCCATGGCGAATACTGAGGTTGTTCATGGGGCAGGTTGTTCGTTGGATCGATGGAGTACCGATCAGGCTTAACGACCCGCCCCCTTAAACCTTGAGCAACGCCTGCACGCCATTTGCGTTACATCAAATTGCGTGGTCCAGACAGCCCTGCAGCGGCTCAGACATAGGCGATCAGCCGGCCCGCGCAGATCACCAGCCCCCACGTCAGCAGCGACACCATGGCGCAGGCACGCGCGCCCGTGGGCGGTGGCTGGCCGATATCCCAGCTGGCGCCGGCTGGCGCGGCATGCAACTGCCGGTAAGGCCCCTGATGGAACCAGAGCGCGTTGGCCAGCCCGAGCCCGATCAGCACGATCTTGATCAGGAACGCGCGGTTGACGATCAGTTCATCGGCATGCGCCAGGAACAGCAGCGCCCCGCTGGCCACCACGGCGAGGAAGCCCGCCACCGAGGCCGGCAGCGCATGGCGCAGCAGCGTGGTGACCGGCAACTGCCGCCCCAGCCCGGCCAGCCGCAGGTCCACCACGACGATGGACCCGAACAGCAGCGCCATGCCGGCCAGATGCACGATCTCGATGATCGGATACGCCCAGGACGACGCCCGCAGCGCCACCGAGAACGGCCACGCGGCGAGCGTGGCGCCCAGCTCGCCAAGTGCCTCCATCGACACTCAACGCAGTTCCACGGTCTGGCCGCCGTCTACCGTGATGCGCTCCACGCGCATCTCGTCGGCCTTTTCCTTGCTCTGGTAGCCGACAAGGGTTACCTGCTTGCCCACGGCCACCTTCTCCTGCGTGGCGCCGCGGGACTCCATGCGCGACACCGGCGCCAGCACGGCAAACCAGCGCTTGCCCTGCGCATCCACCCGGATCGTGGCGTGCGGGTTCTCGTAGTGGCTCTCCACCACCTTGCCGGTCACGGTCAGCGGCTTGGTCTGGTCATAGGTGGACCAGCCATGGTGGGCGATGGCCGGCAGGCTGGCCATCGCCAGCAGGACGGCGGCGAGACGCAGGGGCTTCGAGCGGAACGTCGGTTGATGCATGGTGACCTCCAGGTTGGCGACAAGGTGGATGCAGGGGGATGGATCAGTGCAGCGTCGAACGGGTTTCCTGGGCCTGCGATGTCCGCCGTGCGCGGCCGGCTAACGCGGCGAGGCTTGGGTTCATCGGCTTGAGCGCGGCGCGCTCGGCCACCAGCGCGGCGGCGAGGTTGGCGTGGCGGCCACGCAGGGCCGCTTCGATCAGGGTCAGCGCGAAGACGTCGCGCTGGGCGTGGCTGCCGCCGAAGCGATGGGTGAGGATGCGCACCGGCATCAGCAGCGCCACCGTGGCGGCATAGTCGCCGCGCGCGAAGGCGATCATCGCGTCGGCCACGGGCAGGCCCACGTCGCGCGACATCATCGCGTTGGTGCCCTGCCCGATCGCCGCGCCCGCCATGGCCGCGCGGATCTCTGCCACGGCGTCGTCGCGGCCCGCGCCCAGGCACGCCATGATGGCGTGCACATCGTTGAAGGCGTAGTAGCCGGCCGCGCCGCGCGTGTACCAGTCGTCGGCCAGCGCGGCCCAGCGCGCGCCTGCATCCACGCCGCGCAGGTGCAGCCGCCACAGCAGCGCGGCGCCATCGACCAGATCGAGCGCAATGGCCGGCGCCGGCCGGTTGATGTGCGCGTCGTAGAGCGCCAGTACTTCGTCGTAGCGCTCCTGTTCGAGCAGGAACAGGGCCAGATGCCACCAGTTGTGCACCGCCAGCATGTTGTCTTCAGACCAGTCCGATACGTGCGCGCGCAGCCATGCCGCGCCGTCGTCCAGCCGGCCCTGCATCTCCATCACATGCGCCACGGCGTGGATCGCCCACGGATCGCGCGGGTTCAGCGCCACGGCCTCGCGGCCACGCGCCTCGGCGTCTTCATAGCGATTGGATTCCTCGAGCCCGAAGGCATGCATGCCGAGCAGGTAGCCGTAGCCGGGCACATCCCTGTCCCAATGGGGCAGCACCTGCGCGACGCGGTCGCGCAGCATCGACGACTGGCCGAGCAGGAAATCGCCCAGATGGGCCACCTGCACGGCGAGGATGTCGCGCGGATAGTCGATGGCGATGTCACCGTACGCCTGCACCGACTCGGCGAATCGCCCGTCCAGCCAGGCGCGCGCGGCGGCCAGATGGCGGCGCTCGCGCAGGTTGGCGCGGTCGCCCAGGGCCTCGCCGGCCTCCACGCTCTCGCGCAGCAGGGGCACGGCGGTGCCGTCGCCCGAGGTCACCATCAGCGCGGCGCGCAGTGCGTGGCCCATGGCGAAGTCGGGGTCGTCGGCCAGCGCGGCATCCACCGCCGCCAGCGGGTCGCCGTAGTAGCCATGCAGCAGCGCCAGCCCGGTCTCATAGTGCGCGAGCGCGGCGGGATGATTGGATGTGACTTCCAGGCCTCTTGCATCGGTTGCCATGGCGCCCTCCTGGTTTGGGTCCGCATCGGCGCGGACTTCCTCATCGTAGTGGAATCGCGCGTGCTACGCTTCCGCTCCCCGGCCCCATCCATCACATCCTTGCCGCCATGCCCCTGTCTTTTGATCTGCCGCCCGCCGCCATCCCCGGCCAGTCCGTCGATGCCATCGACACGCCGTCCCTGATCCTTGACCTCGCCCCCTTCACGCGCAACGTGGCGCGCATGCAGGACGCCGCCGACCGCGCCGGCGTGAAACTGCGCCCGCACGCCAAGGCGCACAAGTGCCCCGAGATTGCGCTGGCGCAGATCGCGCGCGGCGCAGTGGGCATCTGCTGCCAGAAGGTCAGCGAGGCCGTGCCCTTCGTGGCGGCCGGCGTGACCGACATCCATATCAGTAACGAGATTGCGTCGCCGACCAAGGCGGCGCTGCTGGCCGAGTTGGCCCGCCATGCGCGCCTCAGCGTGTGTGTGGACGATGCATCACAAATTGACACCCTGGCGGCAGCCACCGAGGCCGCCGGCACGCAACTGGACGTCTTTATCGAGATCGATGTCGGCCAGGGCCGCTGCGGCGTGGCCGACGCGCCGGCGGCCATCGCCCTGGCAGAACGGATTGCCGCCCATCCCCGCCTGTCCCTGCGCGGCTTGCAGGCGTACCACGGCGGCATCCAGCATCTGCGCGACTGGGCGGCCCGCCGCGACGCCGCCGCGCAAGCCGCCGAACGCACCGGCGCCGTGCTGGCGAAGCTGGCGGTGGCGGGCGTGCAATGCGAGGTGGTAACGGGCGGCGGCAGCGGCAGCGTGGAGTTCGACGTGGGCAGCGGCGTGTACACCGAGATCCAGCCGGGCTCGTACGTGTTCATGGACGCCGACTACGGCAGCAACGCCTATCCGGGCGCCCTGCGCTTCGAGCACAGCCTGTTTATCGCCACGACGGTGATGAGTGTGGCCGCCGGCGACCGCGTCATCCTCGATGCGGGGCTGAAGTCGATGGCGGTGGATTCAGGGTTGCCGTGGATCTGGGCCGATGGCGCGGCGTCCGGGGCGCTGGAATACGTGGCAGCGAACGACGAGCATGGCATCGTCAAACCCCGGCAGGCCGGCAACCTCGCCGCCCTGCCCGCGCTGGGCAGCCGCGTGCTGCTGGTGCCGGGCCATTGCGACCCGACCCTCAATCTCTACGATGCACTGGTGGCGGTGCGCGGCGGCGTGGTGGAAGCGGTGTGGCCGGTGGCCGCGCGCGGGCTGAGTCGCTGAACGTGTGAGCTAGGCGAGCTGGGCGGCCAGCTCGTTGAGATCGGCGGTGGTCCATTCGCGGCCGGTCCACGCCTCGAAGCGCAGCTCGGACAGCGGAATCTCGTTCAGCGTGCCGATCCAGTCAGTGGGTGCGGCGCCGCAGCGCAGGCCGGCGGCCACCATCGCCATGGCATCGGGCACCTCGATATCGGCCACGCGCGTGACCGTCGGCCACGGCAGCAGGCGCGGGTCAGTGGCCGCGATGCCAAACCGGTAGAGCCCAAAGCGCGCATGCAGGGCGGCGCGCGAAAGCGCGTGGCGCGCCTCGCTCAGGCCATCGTCCTGAGTGGCGGATGGGTCCCATTGCTGGTTGCGCGAAAACCATAGGATGTCCTGCTCGCCAGGACGCGCGGGCCGGCCATGGGCCATCGCGGGCTTGAGCCGACCCGAGCGCGCAATCGCGGCCAGCGGCGTACCCACGGTGTAATGCCAGACGTAACGTGATTCGGTGTTCATGTACCGCTCCTGCAAGCCCTTCCGCATTGCAGAATGGGGGCGGAAAGCCTTGCCGACAAGCAAGGTCATGCCACGTTGCAAGTGCAACAAAAATGCATTGATGGGGGGCTATCCGATGCGCCGGTCCTGCAACCCGGTCTGGGCAAGGATCTTCCCGAGTCCGGCAGTCTGACAGGTAAACGGGATTCGGGGGCAAATTGGAGGAAACCTTCCAAACACCATAGCACAGGACTTGGTGCGACGCAGCAACCGACGCCAGCCAATGTGCATTCAGCGCCCTTCGGGGCCAAATCGGCGAATGTCCGTATCAGGATTCTTGGGGCATATGTCACCGCCGGGACAAGGCGGGACCGTACGCTGCGAAGCGCATCGCGAGCCACGCGAACG
The DNA here is from genome assembly GCF_905397395.1 of Cupriavidus campinensis. Lineage (GTDB taxonomy): Bacteria > Pseudomonadota > Gammaproteobacteria > Burkholderiales > Burkholderiaceae > Cupriavidus > Cupriavidus campinensis. The sequence goes on along the minus strand of NZ_CAJPVH010000004.1, from coordinate 16,820 downwards.
ACGCGAGCAACGCATAGGGCGCTTGACGGCACCCACCCCACCCCTCCGCAAGAGAATCCAGACCATGCACGACATCCGCACCCTTGCCAGCCTTGCCCACGTGCGGCCGCCCAAAGCCCCGCGCCCCCTGGCCGGGCTGGCCGCCACCCTGCTGCTCTGCGCGGCGCTGACCGCCTGTGGCGGCGACGACACCCCGCCCACCACTGGGCAACCTGGCGGCACGCCGACCCAGCCGGGCCAGCCCACCGATACGCCCAAGCTGAAGTGCGCGCCCTGAAGCGCCGCGATCCCACCTCCTCGAATCCAGAACCGCTCAGGGCAGAACTCGACATGAACTCCAGCAGCCGACGCAATTTCCTCAAGATGGCAGGCGGCAGCGCCGCCGCAACCGCCGCGCTCGCCGCGTTTCCGCCGGCCATTCGCCGCGCGCTGGCCATTCCGGCCAACAACGTCAACAAATCGATCCAGGACGTGCAGTACGTGGTGATCCTGATGCAGGAAAACCGCTCGTTCGACAACTACTTCGGCACGTTCAAGGGTGTGCGCGGCTTCGGTGACCGCTTCCCGATCCCGCTGCCGGGCGGCCGCAACGTGTTCCAGCAGACTTACGCCAGCGGCAACACCAATCGCGTAGTGCTGCCGTACCACCTGGACAGCACCGCCGGCAACGCCCAGCGCGTGAGCGGCACCCCGCACAGCCAGCCGGACGGCCAGGCCGCCTGGGACCTCGGCCGCATGAGCGCGTGGCCGACCTCCAAGCAGCGCCAGTCGATGGGTTACTACAAGCAGAAGGAGCTGGAATTCCAGTTCGCGCTGGCGGACGCCTTCACGCTGTGCGACGCCTACCACTGCAGCTTCCACGGCGGCACCAACACCAACCGCCTGTTCCACTGGACCGGCACCAACGACCCGTTCGGCCAGAAGGGCGGCCCGGTGATCGACAACAGCGGCGACTCGCTCGACGCCACCGGCATCAACTACACCTGGACCACCTACCCGGAGCGCCTGCAGACCGCCGGCGTGACCTGGAAGGTCTACCAGAACATGCCGGACAACTTCACCGACAACCCGCTGGCCGGCTTCGCCCAGTACCGCGCCGCCAACGCCGCGCTCGGCAACGCGGCCAACGGTGCGCCCTACCCGGCCTACACGCCGGCCAACGACGCCGTGAACCCGCTGTTCAAGGGCATCGCCAACACCATGCCCGATGGCGGCTTCCTGCAGGCACTGCGCGACGACATCGCCGCCGGCACGCTGCCGCAGGTATCGTGGATCGTGGCCCCGGCCACGTACTCGGAGCACCCGGGGCCGTCGAGCCCGGTGCAGGGCGCCTGGTACACCCAGGAGGTGCTCAACGCGCTGACGGCCAACCCGGACATCTGGAGCAAGACCGTCCTGCTGATCAATTTCGACGAAAACGACGGCTTCTTCGACCACGTGCCGCCGCCCTGCGCCCCGGCGCTGGATGGCGCGGGCAAGCCCGTCGGCGCCACCACGATGGACGCCGCCGCCGAGTACTACAGCGTGGACAAGACGCCGTTCGGCCCCGGCCCGCGCGTGCCGATGTACGTGGTATCGCCGTGGAGCCGTGGCGGCTGGGTCAACTCGCAGGTGTTCGACCACACCTCGGTGCTGCGCTTCCTCGAGCAGCGTTTCGGCGTGCAGGAGACCAACATCAGCCCCTATCGCCGCGCGGTGATGGGCGACATGATGACTGCGTTCGACTTCGTCAACCCGAACGGCACCACGTCGATCTCTTTCGCCGGGATCGACAAGACCGGCGCGGACACCCAGCGCACCCAGCAGGAGGCGCTGGCCCAGATTCCCACCCCGACCGTGGCGGCGCAGACCATGCCGACGCAGGCCAGCGGCACGCGGCCCTCGCGCGCGCTGCCGTACACGCTGCACACCAGCGGCCTGGAAGATCCGGTCAACCGCGCCATGATCCTGAAGTTCCGCAATGACGGCACCCAGGCGGCGGTGTTCCATGTCTACGACCGCCTGCACCTGGGCAGCGTGCCGCGCCGCTACGCGGTGGAGCCGGGCAAGGACATCGACGCCACCTGGGATGTCTACGCCACCGACAGCGGCCGCTACGACCTCTGGGTACTGGGCCCGAACGGCTACCATCGCGCCTTCATCGGCGACGTGAGCGCCCAGCAGGAAGCCGGCGGCGGCGCCGCGCCGGAGATCCGCGTGTGCTACGAGGAATCCGACGAGCCCAAGGTCTGGCTGACGCTGATCAACCGTGGCAAGGCAGCCTGCACGTTCACGGTGGTGCCCAACGCCTACCGCACGGACGGCCCGTGGACCTTCGAGTTGCCCGCCGGCAAGGAACTCGACCAGCCCTTCCCGGTGAAGTCGCAGGGCAACTGGTATGACTTCACGGTGACCACCACGCAGGGCGGCTTCTCGCGGCGCTTTGCCGGCCGCGTGGAGAACGGCACCCACACGGTGTCCGATCCGGCGATGGGGAGCTAAGCCCGCCTGGGCCTGGTCGGCGCCCCTGTCCCCTTGGGAGAGGGGCGCCGCCGTACCCACCACTGTCACATTGCCAGGCTACGCTCGCGGGTTCGTCCTGAATTCGATGGGAGCCCCATGCTTGGCGATCTGCTGATGACGTTCTATGAAGTGGCGCGGCAAGGCAGCATCACGAGCGCGGCCCGGCAACTGCGGCTCAGCCAGCCCACTGTCACCGGCCGCATCCGCCAGCTGGAAGTGCTCTACGGCGTGGAACTGTTCCACCGCCGCGCCAGCCGGCTTGACCTCAGCGACGTCGGCGTGGCCCTGATGCCGCTGGCCGAACAGATGATGCAGCAGGAGGGCGAGGCCGATTTCCTGCTCCGCAACGCCGGCAACCTGCGGCTGGGCAGCCTGCGGATTGGCGCCACCGGCCCCTACTACATCCTGCGCAGCGTGGCCGCGTTCCGGGAACGCTACCCGGCCGTGGCGGTCAGCATCGAGATCGGCAATTCGCGGCAGATGCTCGACGCGCTGTTCGAATACCGGATCGATGCCGCGGTGTCGTCGCACGCGGTGGACGACGACCGGCTCTCCCGCGTCATGCTCGCCGCCGACCCGATGGTGCTGGTCGCCCATCCGCTCCACCCGCTGGCGCGCCGCCCGCGCGTGGAGGTGGCCGAACTGGCCACCTGCCACCTGATCGTGCGCGAACAAGGGTCGATGACCCGCGAGGCCACCGAGGCCGCGCTGGGCGCGGTGGGCATCGACCTCCCGCCGCATACCGTGATCGGCAGCCGCGAAGCCATCTGCGAGGCGATCCGGCACAACCTTGGCGCCAGCGTGATGCCCGTGGGCGAGGTGCCGCGCGACCCCGCGCTCTGCGTGGTGCCGTTCGCCAGCCAGGCGCCGGTCATCCACGAATATCTCTACAGCCTCAAGATTCGCAGCGGGACGCGGCTGGTGCGCGCGCTGCTGGACTGCCTGGTGCTGCCGGGCAGCGCCGCGCAGCGGCATTGCGAGGTTCCGCAACCTGCACCTATATTGAACTGAGTTGACCTGAGCCTCGCGCCCCCACCGCACCGCCCCCAAGGACCCCCTCCGCCGATGACCGACCCGGGCCGCCCCAGCTTTCCCGAGTACGACCAGCTGCTGGCGCTGCTGGAATTGGGCGCCCCGTGGTTCCGGTCGCGCGTGGCGTGCGAGGTAGCCGTGGACGGCCGCTCGTTCGGGGTGCATGTGGCGGCGCTGGGCACGGACGCGCCCGATGCGCCGGCCATCGGCATCTTCGGCGGCATTCACGGGCTCGAACGGATCGGCACCCAGCTGGTGCTCGACTACATGCGCTCGCTGCTGTGCCGCCTGCAATGGGACGAGCTGCTCCACCGCGAGTTGCAGGCCGTGAAGCTGGTCTTCATGCCGATCGTCAACCCGGGCGGCATGCATGCGGCCACGCGCGCCAACCCCCGGGGCGTGGATCTGATGCGCAACGCGCCGCAGAACGCCGATGCGCGCGTGCCCTTCCTGGCCGGCGGGCAGCGCCTCGGCGCGTGGCTGCCGTGGTATCGCGGCCGCGCCGGTGCGCCGATGGAGCCCGAGGCCGCCGCGCTGCTGCGCGTGGTGGAGGAAGAACTGCTGGGCCGGCCCCTCAGTTTCGCGGTCGATTGCCATTCCGGCTATGGCTGGCGCGACAGCATCTGGTTTCCCTACGCGCGCACCCACACGCCCATGGCGCACCTGCCGGAGATGTACCTGCTCAAGACCATGTTCGAGCAGGCCCACCCGCACCACGGCTACGCCTTCGAGCCGCAGAGCCACCAGTACCTGCTGCACGGCGACCTGTGGGACTACGCCTACGACCGCGCGCCGGCGGGCACGCTGTTCCTGCCGATGACGCTGGAACTGGGCTCGTGGCTGTGGATCAAGAAGAATCCGCGCCAGCTCTTCTCGCGCGCGGGCATTTTCAATCCGATCAAGGCCCATCGCACGGCGCGCGTGCTGCGCCGGCACGTGAGCCTGTTCGACTTCCTCGGCCGCACCGCCTTCGCTCCGGAGCGATGGCTGCCCGAGGGCGTCCATCGGCAGCAGTTGCTGGCGCAGGCGCGCGCGCACTGGCAAGACCGGAAACCTGCGCCATGAGCCCGTGGATCTTCCTGCGCGGCCTGACCCGCGAGTCGCGCCACTGGGGCGACCTGCCCGCGCTGTGGACCGCCCGCGGCCTGGGGCGCCCGACCCTGATCGACCTGCCCGGCAACGGCACGGCCCACCACGCGACGGTGCCCGTCGACGTGCACGGCATCATGGAAGCGGTGCGCGCCACGGCCCGCGCCGATGGGGTGGCCGCGCCATGCCGCATCCTGGCGATGTCGCTCGGCGCCATGGTCGCCACCGAATGGGCCCAACGCTACCCCGGGGAAGTGGCCGGACTGGTGCTGATCAACACCAGCATGCGCCCTTTCAACACCCTGCCGCAGCGCCTGCGCCCCCAGAACTGGGCCGCGCTCATCGGCATGGCCAACCATTGGCACGACCGCGCCCGCTGCGAGCGCACGGTCCACCGCCTGACCTGCGAGCGGATGGATACGCGGGACGCCGACCTGGCGGCGTGGGTCACCATCGGCCAAACCGCCCCGGTCACCCGCGCGGCGGCCCTCCGCCAACTGCTGGCCGCCGCCCGCTACCGCGCCGCCCCCTCCGCCCCGCCCTGCCCCACGCTGATCCTCTCCTCGGACGCCGACCGCCTCGTCAACCCGGTCTGCTCGGTCCGCATCGCAGCGGCCTGGGGGGCGCGGCACCTGCGCCATCCGTGGGCAGGACATGACCTGCCGCATGACGATGGGGGGTGGTTGTGCGGGGTGGTGGCCGGGTCTGGCCTTGCGTCAGGGGATGCGACTGCCTAGCCCACCGCGATCGTCACCGGCTTGCCGATGCGACTCAGCATCTCCACCAGCGTGTCGAGCGTGAACTTCGCGGTTTTCTGATTCACGACGTCGGACACGCGGGGGCGAGACACCATCAGGATCTCGGCAGCATCCGCCTGCCGCAGGTTGTGTTCGTCGATCCAGCCGCTGATCTCGCGCATCAGTTGCTGCTTGAGCAGACGGGTGTCGTTAATCTCCTTCTGGGAAACGGCATGGAGCCGTTCGGCCTCGTCCGGGGCAAATCCCAGCTCGAGAAACAGGTTCGCACCCGGCTTGGTGACGTGTCGGATCTTGGTATCGATCGTCATGACTAGTGTTTCCATCCTATATCCAGCGCCCGATAGCGCGCGCGTGCAATCGCACGGTCCCCCAGGCTGGTGGCCTGGGTCTTCTTCTGAAAGCAATGCAGTACGTAGACCGCGTCGTCGAATCGTGCGACGTACATCACCCGATAGATCCCACTCGCCTCACGAATTCTCAGTTCGCGCGTGCCGGGCCCGATGTCGCCAAACGGTTTCCAGTCGGTGGGATCTAGCCCCGCCTGCACCTTGGCGAGTTGAAAGCCCGCCTGCCGTCTGGCGTCGTCGGGAAACAAAAGCAGATCTGCATAGGCTGACCCTACCCAACGGATTTCTCTTTCACGATCCATGCTGCCCCATCTGTACAAAATTTTATACCAAGGCAGTTCCGTGCACAACGGTCACACGGCCCCGCTGCCTCTGGAAGCACAGATGTAACGTGATCTTTTCCCGACAAAATTGAGCCCCATCAGATCGCACGCCGATTTAACAATCTGACAAAGAAAAACCGCCGGAGACCTTGCGGCCATCCGGCGGTTTTTTATGCAGCGTCTACGTCAGGCGCAGGTCTTGCCCAACAGTGCGGCGGCGCGCTTGTTGCACAGGGCGCCGAGCAGGGTTTCGGCGGCGGCTTCCAGGCGCTCCTGCGTGCCAAACAGCCGCGCGGCGATCAGGCCGTTCTGGAGCGCACCATACAGCACTTGCGCGAGCATTTCGGGCGGCACGGGGTACAGGGTCTCGCGTTGTTGCTGCCCGCGCTCGAGCAGCTTGGCGAGCCAGGCCTCGTTCATGTGATAGAAATCCTTGAGCACGTTGTGCACAGGCTCGGGCAGCGACAGCACCTCGGTAGAGAGCATGCCGGCCAGGCAGATCTGGTCAGATCCGCAGGTAGCGCGCAGCGGCTCCAGGTACTGGCGGGCCTGTTCCAGCACCGGCAGTTCGGGGTCGATATTGCGCAGGCGCTCGACGATGCGCGCGCTGTATTCCTTCACCGCTTCCAGGACGAGGTCGTCCTTCGACGGAAAGTAATAGTGGATGCTGGAGGTCTTGACCCCCACCAGCTCGGCCAGATCGCGATAACTGAAGCCATTGAAACCACGGCGGCGAATCAGTACCAGCGTGTGTTCGAGCAGCTGCTCACGGACGGGTTGGGTTTTCATGGGGCAAAGTTTATCTACACGAAGATAGATACTCAACCGGGATTACCCCGATGTCAACGCAAAGGCGGCCGGCACCTTTTTGGGGCGCCGGCCGGTACCGCATGCCGCGATCCGCGGCGGAGCGATAATTTAGGCAGTTTCAACAGCCGTATCAGCGGTGCGGCCCGGTTCGGCGGAGACGCCGGTGCGGTCGCGGCCGGCCACGGTGCGGGCGCCGTCGGTGTACGGGTCGAACTTGCCGGCGCGGGCGCCATCGGAGAACGGGCTGCGTGCGTCATTCACGCGGGCGCCGTCCACGAACGGGTTGCGGGGGCGATGTACGTCGCGGGCACCGTCGCTGTACGGGTTGCGTGCGTCGTTCACGCGGTAACCGTAGCCGTAGGCTTCACCGGTCTGGTTGCTGGCGGGAGCGGCCTGGGCGGCGCCCGTCACGAAGGCGGCGGCGAGAGCGGCGGCACTGAGGATGGTCTTGGCGTTCATGGTGAAGCTCCTTGTATTGGCTGCGTTTGCCGGGGTTATCTTCCGATGCTATCTACCACTAGATAGATATCTTGGCTCTGAAAGGCCCCGTTCGAGGTCTTGCTCAGACCACCGCTCGGTTTGTGCGGCGAGTCCATGGGCTGGATAATATCTACTGGTAGATAGACAAGCAAGGCGAATCTGCCGATCGCGCCGAAAACTTATTTATGAGGCCGATAGCCTGACTCTCTTGCGACCGGCGCCCTGCCCAATCGGGTGCTAGGCTTATCACATCCCCCGCGCCCCGGCCCGCCATGTCCGCTCCGCTGTCCACCCCGCCCGCTGCCGCCTCCCGTCCCCTGAAACGCTGGCTTGCCGGCGCGGCCGGCGTTGCTGGCGTTGCCGTGGCCGCTGGGCTGGGCCGATGGCTGGTCTTCCGGGCGATGGAACGTGATGCTTTCGTCACCATCCCGGTCGGAGACGTCACCCCCGACCACCTCGGCGTGCCGTCCCGCCAGTACACCTTCGCCAGCGGGGACCGCACACTGCATGCCTCATTCGTTGCCGCGCCTGACCCAACCGGCCCGGCGCTGTGCGTGTTCCATGGCGATTCGGAATGCCTGACCGACTGGGCGCCCGTGCAAGCCATGCTCCACGCGGCCGGCATCGGCTCCTTCGTGTTCGACTACAGCGGCTATGGCGCGAGTACCGGGCGGCCCTCGGTGCGCAACCTGCGTCAGGACGCGCTGGCCGGCTATCTCCAGTTCATCGCCGCCACGCCGGCTGCGGCGCGGCGCCACGTGATGGGCTATTCGCTGGGAAGTGGGATTCTGCTCGATGTGATTGGCCGGCTGCGGCCCAGCCCGGACGGCGCCGTGATTGGCGCCGGTTTCCGCTCCGCGCGCGCGGCGGCGGTGGTCACGGGGCGGGTGCCCGCGTGGCTGGCGTGGATGCTGCCGGAGCCGTGGAACAACGCCGCGCGCATCCGCAAGCTGCGCATGCCGCTGCTGCTGATCCACAGCCGGCAGGACCAGACCATCCCGTTCAGTCATGGCGAGTATCTGGCGCGGATGGCCCGCGCGCCGAGCCGGCTCGAGATCTTCGAGGACCTGCCCCACAACGCCGCCATCGAACCTGCGCACGCGCAGGCGTTCTGGGCGCCGGTGATCGCCTATCTCCAGAGCGGCGACCTGGGCGTGGCCGCCGCACCGGACATCGTCCGTCCGCCCGCTTAGATATTAGTCAGGCGCGGGCCAGCCTGGCCTGGAAGCCCAGCGACTGGCGCGCCGCCGGGCGGGCAGGCTCGTCGTCGTCGAGCTTGAACTCGCCTACCACCTGCTGGAGCTGCTGGGCCTGCTCGGCCAGCGCCGCCGATGCCGCGGCGGCCTCTTCCACCAGCGCGGCGTTCTGCTGCGTTACCTCGTCCATCTGCGCCACGGCCTCGTTGACCTGCTCGATGCCGCCGCTCTGGTGCTCGGACGCCTCGGCGATCTCGCCCAGGATCTGGGTCACATGCCGCACCGACTGCACGATTTCCGCCATGGTCTGGCCGGCCTGCCCCACCAGCGAGGAGCCCGACTCCACCTGCCGCGCCGAATCGTTGATCAGCACGTTGATTTCCTTGGCCGCCGCCGCGCTGCGCTGGGCCAGCGTGCGCACCTCGCCCGCCACCACAGCGAAGCCGCGCCCCTGCTCGCCGGCCCGGGCCGCTTCCACGGCGGCGTTCAGCGCCAGGATATTGGTCTGGAAGGCGATGCCCTCGATCACGGCGATGATGTCCGTCACCTTGCGGGAGCTGGCGCTGATGGCCTGCATGGTCTCCACGACATTGCCGACGATGGCGCCGCCGCGCTCGGCCACGCCCGACGCGGACGCCGCCAGCCCGTTGGCGGTGCGCGCGCGTTCGGTGTTCTGCTTCACCATGGCGGTCAGCTCGCTCATGCTCGATGCCGTTTCCTCAAGCGTGGCGGCCTGTTCCTCGGTGCGCTGGGACAGGTCGGTATTGCCAGCGGCAATCTGGTGCGACGCCGACGAGATCGAATCGCTAGACGCCTTGATGCGCGTGACCAGGTCCGTCAGCATGTCCTCCATCTCGCCCAGCCCGCCCAGCAGGCGGCCGAAATCGCCGCCCCGCTCGGTCTCGAATTCCTTGCTGAGGTCGCCCGCCGCCACGGTTTCGGCGATGAACTCGGCCTCCTTGAGCGGGATCTCGATGGCGCGCGTGAGACGGAACCAGCACACCACGCTGGCCAGCAGCACCGCGCCGCCCAGGCCCCAGATCCAGGTACGGGTGTTGTCGCCAGTCAGGGGTACAGCCTGGGCGGTAGCCGCCGGCTTGTCCGGCACGGCCGCCGCGCGCTGCTCCAGCTCGCCAATACGCTCGAGCGCCAGTGTCATCATGACCGCCACCAACAGCACGACCACGCCAAACGCCGCGCCCAGCCGCGTGCGCATACTCAAGTTGTCCCAAGCCATGATGCCGTCCGCTCCTCGTAATGCCCCGCTGTTTCGTTGCTGCGTGCCGGGGCTATCGATGGGCTAACGGTCAGGCAGGCGCGAGACTTTAGGCCGGACATGCCCTACGGAAGGGGGATGTGGCGCGGGCGTTACTTTTATTCGATCAACGCGGCGGCATCGCGATAGTCGGCGCTCCACGCCAAGGCCAGCGTGCGGCAGCGGCCCAGCGCCACGGCGCGGCGCTCCACGTCCACCACCACCACGTGATCGGCCCAGGCGGGCCGGGGCGGCAGCTCGCTGCTGCGGCCATCGGTCAGCAGCCAGAGCCAGCGCCGCTGCATCGGCCGGTGTCGGGCCTGCGCCGCCAGCAACTGGCCGGCGCGCGCCACGCCCAGCGCCAGCGGGGTGCCGCCGCCGCCGGCAATCGGGCGGATCCAGTCGGCGTTCCAGTAGCGTGCGCGCGACGGCGCTAGCCGGATCTCGGCCTGCCGCCCGGCAAAGCAGACCAGCGCCACATCTGCACGGGACTGGTAGGCGCGTTCCAGCAGCCGCACGAGCACGCCCTTGGCCAGCGCGAGTTGCTCGCCCTGGGTCATCGAGCCGGAACAATCGAGCGCCACGCAATGCAGCACCCCGGCGCGCGCGTCGGCACGCCGGTGGCGCAGATGCTCGGCGGCCAGCCGCGCCTGCCGCTTGGCCGCCAGCGTGCGCGGCCAGTGGATGCGGGCCCCGGGCACGCCCGCGCCCGGCGTGGCCGGACGTGGCATAGAACGTGGCATAGAGCGAGGGGGCTGCCACCGGTTGCCGCCTTGCCGGACCGGCCCGGCGGCCTGCCGGTGGCTCAGGCTTTTTTTGGCGGACGATTCCCGAAGGCGCGCAGCGGCTTGATGCTGGCGATGCCGGCGACCGTGTCAGCCGGCGGCGGCATGGCACCCCACGGGTTGTCCTGCGGCGCGGGCGCCGTGGCACGCTCCCCGGCCGATTCCGCGTCGCCAGCCTCGGGGGATGCCGGCGAACCCGCATGGCGACGATGATGGAGCACCAGTTCCGCCACGGCATCCACATGCGCCACGGTCACCGCCGGGGCACCGTCCCACGCGGCCAGCGCGCGCGCGGCGCGCAGCATGACGAGATCCGCCCGCACGCCATCCACCGCCGCCGCCAGGCACAGCGCGCTGACATGGGCGTGCACGGCATCGGAGAAATCCAGCCCGCCGAGCGCCCCGCGCGCCTGCACGACCTGCGCCGCCAGCGCCTGCTGGGCCGTCGCCATGGCGGCGCGGAACGCCTCCGGGTCGGTATCGAAGGCCAGCCGGGCGCGCACGATGGCCTGCCGCGTGACCGGGTCGGCGTAGTTGTCGAGCGCCAGCGCAAGGCCGAAGCGGTCCAGCAGTTGCGGGCGCAGCTCGCCCTCCTCCGGATTCATCGTGCCGACGAGCACGAAGCGCGCCGCGTGCTGGTGGGACACGCCATCGCGCTCCACCACGTTCACACCGCTGGCCGCCACGTCGAGCAACTGGTCCACCAGCGGGTCCGGCAGCAGGTTGACTTCATCCACATACAACACGCCCTCGTGCGCGCGCGCCAGCAGGCCCGGCGCGAAGCGCACCTCGCCCTGTTGCAGCACGTGGCTCAGGTCCAGCGTGCCGGTCAGCTGCTCCTCGCTGGCGCCTAGCGGCAGCGTGACGAAGTGGCCGTGCGGCAGCAGTTCCGCCAGCGCACGCGCCGCCGTGGACTTGGCGGTGCCGCGCGGCCCGGTGACCAGCACGCCGCCGATGCCGGGATCGACGGCAGCCAGCAGCAGCGCCTGTTGCAGCCGCGCCTGGCCGACCAGGGCGCTGAACGGAAACGGATGACGCACCACGGTGACGGGGCTCATGAGCATTAACCTTCGGAAGAACCTTCGATGCGCTGCTCGTTGTCGAGCAGATGTTGTTCGATCCGGCCGCGCTGGGCGCCCGGTTGTTGCCAGAGTCCGCGCTCCATGGCCTCCAGCAGCCGCTCGCAGATGCCTTGCAGCGCGCGCGGATTGTGCCGGGCAAGGAATGCGCGATTGGCGGGGTCGTTGACGTAGGCGTCCGCCACCAGCGCGTACTGGTGGTCGCCCACCACGCGGGTCGTGGCATCGTAGCCGAACAGGTAGTCCACGGTGGCGGCCATCTCGAACGCGCCCTTGTAGCCGTGCCGGCGCGCGCCGTCGATCCACTTGGGATTGACCACCCGCGCCCGGATCACGCGGGCGATTTCCTCGCCCAGCGTGCGCACGCGCGGCGCGGCCGGGTTGGCGTGGTCGCCGTGATAGATCGCCGGCTGCTCGCCTGCCAGATGCCGCACGGCGGCCACCATGCCGCCCTGGAACTGGTAGTAGTCGTTGGCGTCGAGCAGGTCGTGCTCGTGGTTGTCCTGGTTCTGCACCACGGCGTCGATCTCGGCCAGCCGGGTGGCGAAGGCGTCGCGCGCGTCGATGCCATCGGCGCGCTGCCCGTAGGCGTAGCCGCCCGCGTGCAGGTAGGCGTGGGCCAGGTCCGCGTCGTCCTGCCACTGGCGGCCGTCGATCAGGGCCTGGAGGCCGGTGCCGTAGTCGCCGGGCCGGGCGCCGAAGACGCGCCAGGCAGCACGTTCGCGCGCATCGTCCGGCGCGGCGCCCCCGGCTTGCAGCCGCGCCTGCTCTGCCAGCACGCGCGCGCGGATCGGGTTGACGTCCGCCGGCTCGTCCACGTCTGCCACGGCGCGCACGGCGGCGTCGAACAGCGCCACGAGGCTGGCGAAGGCATCGCGGAAGAAGCCGGACACGCGCAGCGTCACGTCCACGCGCGGGCGGCCGAAGTTGGCCATCGGCAGGATCTCGAAGTCCACCACGCGATGACTGCCCTGCGCCCACTTGGGCCGCACGCCCAGCAGGGCCATGGCCTGGGCGATGTCGTCACCGCCGGTGCGCATGGTCGCCGTGCCCCACACGGACAGGCCCACCGCGCGCGGATACTCGCCATGCTCCTGCACATGCCGTTCGATCAGCAGGTTGGCCGCGCGCAGGCCAAGCGTCCACGCCGTGCGCGTGGGCACCGCGCGGGTATCCACCGAATAGAAGTTGCGGCCGGTGGGCAGCACGTCCGGCCGGCCGCGCGACGGCGCCCCGCTCGGGCCGGGCGGCACGAAGCGCCCGGCGAGGCCGCGCATTAGCTGCGTCAGTTCCTGTGCGCCGCAGGCGTCCAGCCGTGGCGCCACGTCCTGGCGCAGCCGGGCGAGGACCTGCGCGGTGTGCGGCAGCATTGCTTCGGCGTCCAGTCCCCCATCGAGCAAGCGCAGCGCCAGCATTTCCAGCCGCTCGCGCGTGTCGCCGTGGTGGCGCCACGGGCCGGCGTCGATGTCCGCCAGCAGCGTCGGACGCGGCCCCAGCCATTGCGCGGCCCAGTCGGCGTCGAGCGGGTCGAAGTCGTCGCCCAATGACAGGTCGGCGGCCAGCGCCGTCAGCAGCCCCGCCCGGGCGTCCCGGCCATCGCCCACCGGAAAACGCGCGAGCGCCGCCAGCGTGTCCCGGCGCTGCACGCCAGCCGGGGACTGGCCGAACACGTGCAGGCCGTCGCGGATCTGTGACTCCTTGAGTTCGCACAGCCACGCATCGGTGCGATTCAGCAGCGCGTCTTCCTCCTCGCCGCCGGTGGGCGCCGCCAGCCCCAGTTCCGTGTGCAACTGCTGGCCGACAATCGACGCCAGGATCTCCTTGCGCAGCAGCCGGGCGCGGCGCGGGTCCACGGTGAGCGCCTCGTAGTACTCGTCCACCTGCCGCTCCAGGTCCTGCAGCGGCCCGTAGTTCTCGGCGCGCGTGAGCGGCGGCATCAGGTGGTCGATGATCACGGCCTGCGTGCGGCGCTTGGCCTGCGCGCCCTCGCCCGGGTCGTTGACGATAAACGGGTACAGATGCGGCAGCGGGCCGAGGATGGCGTCCGGCCAGCAGGCGTCGGACAGCGCCACGCTCTTGCCCGGCAGCCATTCGAGGTTGCCGTGCTTGCCCACATGCACGATGGCGTCGATGCCGAACACGTGGCGCAGCCAGAAGTAGAACGCGAGGTAGCCGTGCGGCGGCACGAGTTCGGCATCGTGATAGCTGGCGTAGCCGTCCAAGCCATAGGCGCGCGCCGGCTGGATGCCGACGAACACCCGCCCGGTGCGCACGCCGGCGATCATGAAGCGGCCCTGCCGCACCATCGGGTCGGCCTCGGGCGCACCCCAGCGCGCCGCAATGGCGTCCTGAAGCGCCGCCGGCAGTGCCGCCAGCCAGCGCCGGTAGTCCTCCACCGTCACGCTCTGGAACGCGGGCCGCACGGCGTGCTGATCCAGGTCGTTGGTGATGCCGCGCGTCAGGCCCTGCATCAGCGCATCGCTGTTCTCGGGCAGCGCGTCGATGGCGTACCCCTCGGCATGGAGGGCGGCCAGGATCCGCACGACCGACGCCGGTGTATCGAGCCCCACGCCGTTGCCGATGCGCCCTTCGCTGGCCGGATAGTTGGCCAGCACCAGCGCCACGCGCTTCCCGGCGTTGGGCAGCGTGCGGAGGCGGCACCAGCGGCGCGCCAGTTCCGCCACAAAGCGCACGCGCTCGGCGTCCGGCTGGTATTGCACGATGTCCGCCTCGGTGTGCGGGCAGCGGTAGGCCAGCCCCTTGAAGCTGACCGCGCGCGTGATGATCCGCCCATCGACTTCGGGCAGCGCGATGTGCATCGCCACGTCACGCGTGCCGAGCCCCTGGTTGTCGGCCAGCCAGTCCTCCCGGTTGCCGCCGCTGAGGATCACCTGGAGTACCGGGGCATCGTTGGCGAGCGGGGCATCCCCTTCCCCGCCTTCGCTGTCGAGCGACGCCACGGCGAACGCGGTGGTGTTGAGGACAAGCGCCACCTCGTGCGCATCGCACAGGCGCTGGAGCACTTCGCGGCAAAGCGGCGCCTTCAGGGACGTCACCGCCAGCGGCAGCGGGCGCAGGCCGGCATCGAGCAAGGCATCGGCGATGGCGTCGAAGACGGCCGTGTTGCCGGCCTGCAGGTGCGAGCGGTAGAACAGCAGCGCCACCACGGGGGCGTGGTCGGCCAGCCCGTGCGCGGCCCAGCGCGCGGCCCAGTCCTCGACGGTGGCGACCGTCCTCTCCGGGTGATAGATGGCGGCCTCGGGCAGCACCTGCGGCGGCAGCGCGGGCGCGCCCCAGCCGAAGGCATGGTGCGCCAGGCAGCGGAAGAACTGCTCGGCGTTGCCGGCGCCGCCTTCGCGCAGGTAGTGCCACAACTGGTGGGACAGCGCGGCGGGCGCATTGCCGTGCCGGGCGAGGTTGTCGTCCTCGGCCAGGTCGCCGGAACCCATCACCAGCAGCTGGCCGCGCGCGCGGGCCAGCTCCGGCAGCCGCTCCAGCCCGTAGGCCCAGTCGTTGACGCCGCCCAGATGGTCCACCACCACCACGCGCGCGTGCTGGAGCACTTCGTCGATATAGAGGTCGAGCGAGGCCGGCTGGCGCAGGTACATCTGGTTGGCCAGCCGCACGGACGGGTAACCGGGGCCGAGGCGCGGCACCGCGCCGGCCAGCAGCGACAGCGTGGTGTCCGCCGCGCTCAGGACGACGATCTCCCCCGGCGTCTGCACGATGCGCAGCACGACAGCGCTGTCCTCGACAAAGCCGCCGGGCCGGGTGGACAGCAGGTGCATGGGGTCAGCGGGCCGGCAGTGCAGCGTCCAGCGCAGCGTCCAGCGACGCCTGCAGCGCGGCGCGGTCGAGATCCTGCCCGATCAGCACCACGCGCGTACCCTGTGGCTCGGCGGCGCGCCAGGCGCGGTCGAAATAGCTGTCGAAGCGCTGGCCAACCCCGTGCAGCACCAGCCGCATCGCCTTGCCCGGCAGCGCGGCAAAGCCCTTGATGCGGTAGATCGTATTGGCTGCCACCAGTTGCTGGAGGGCGCCGATCAGCTGGTCGCGCTCCACGGTGCCCGCTTCCACCACCACGGAATCGAATTCATCGTGATGATGGTCGGCATGGTCGGGGTCTTCGGCATTGCCGTGATGATCGACGCGCAGATGGATGGTCTCCTCCGAAGCGCGTTGCAGGCCCAGCAGCATCGCCACGTCCAGCTTGCCGGCCTGCGCCGGCACGATCTTGACCTCGGCCGGGATCTCCGGGCGCACCAGCGCCTCCACGGCGGCGATCTGCGCCGGGTCCATCAGGTCGGTCTTGTTCAGGATCACGAGGTCGGCACTGGCCAGCTGGTCCTCGAACAGCTCGTGCAGCGGCGATTCGTGGTCCAGATTCGGGTCGGCGCGGCGCTGGGCGTCCACGGCCACCGGGTTGGCGGCGAACTGGCCGGCGGCGGCGGCCGGGCCGTCGACCACGGTCACCACGGCATCTACCGTGAAGGCGTTGCGGATGCTCGGCCAGTGAAACGCCTGCACCAGCGGCTTGGGCAGCGCCAGGCCCGAGGTCTCGATCAGCACGTGGTCAATCTTCCCGCGCCGCTCCAGCAACTGCTCCATCACCGGGAAGAACTCCTCCTGTACCGTGCAGCACAGGCAGCCGTTGGCCAGTTCGTAGAGCTGGCCAGTGGGCTCGCCGTTGTCATCGCAGCCAATGCCGCAGCCCTGCAGGATCTCGCCGTCGATGCCCAGCTCCCCGAATTCGTTGACGATCACCGCGATGCGGCGGCCGTTGGCGTTGTCGAGGATGTGGCGCAGCAAGGTGGTCTTGCCGCTGCCGAGAAAGCCGGTGACGATGGTGGCGGGGATCTTGGAGGTTTGCATGCGGAAATCCAGTGGATGAGCGGGGGCGGGTCGCTTGAAGGCGATCAGGATAAAGAGATGTGGGGTGGCTGTCCATCGACAGCCGGCAAGGCCACGCGCCGCGCCCGACGCCATTCCCGGAGGGCGCCCAGCGCGATGGCGAGCACGGCCAGCGCTATCGCTAGCGGGCCATGGTGCGAGCGGGCGGGGGACGGAGGCGCCGTCGGTTCGGCACGCGGGACGAGGTGTTGACCCGTCACCGGCTGCGGGGCGTTGGCCGGGACCGCTGCCTGCGGCGCGGGCGCGGGCGCCG
>NZ_CAJPVH010000003.1 GCF_905397395.1 Cupriavidus campinensis | reverse complement strand
GCCATCCGTCCGCCGCCGAATTCGCCGCCCGCTGCGACCAGCTCGCGGCCTGCCTCGCCGACCCCGCCGCCACCGCGCCCGACTGGCTCGCCGCGATGGTCGAGACCGCCAACGCCCAGGCGCTGCGCGTCGAGGCCGTGACCCGGCTGCGCGCCCAGCTCGACAGCGGCGAGTCCTGGCTCGATACCTTCGACCGCAACGCGGCCAAGCCCGATGCCGTCAACACGCTTGGCGATGCCGCCCAGGCGTTTGGCGGGCTGCTGGCCACGCTGGAGCGCCTGATCGGCAGCGCCGCGATGCCGGAAGGCATCGACGAGGCCGCCACCGCCGCGCTGGCCGCCACGCGTGCCGTGCTGGCGCGGCTGGACGTGCTGCGTGGCATCGACACCCAGCCGGGCCGCGTGGCCCAGTTGTCCGAGATTGCCGCCGAACTCGGCGCGGTGCATGCCTTTGCCGATATCCTCGAATTCGGCCGCCGTCAGGCCGATGCCACCGACGACGACGCCCTCGCGCCACGCCGGACCGACGAAGTACCCGCCACCGCGCTGGCCGCCGCGCGCCACGCCGCGATGGACGCCATCCGCGTGGCCGCCGGCGCCGATTCGCCCGAGATCCAGCGCCTGCGCGCCGCCCTGCAGGCGGTGAGCGACCAGGCCGCCATCGACGACGATGCCGCGCTGCGCCGCCAGGCCACCGACGCCACCACGCAGCTGCACGCGTGGCTTGCCGGCAGCGACTCCGCCGCCGAACGCCTGATCGTGGCGCTGGCCGACCCGATGCCCGCCGCTGCGCTGGCATCGTCCGCCGCGCCGTCTGCCCCGATGCCGAGCGACGCCGCCGGGGTGGACGCCGAACTGCTCGAGATCTTCCTGTCCGAAGCGGAGGAAGTGCTCGGCAATATCGCCACCGACCTGCCGGGCGGGCTCGACGCGCTGCGCGACGCCGACGTGCTGAGCCGCATCCGCCGCGCCTTCCACACGCTCAAGGGCTCGAGCCGCATGGTCGGCCTGAACCGCTACGGCGAGGCCGCGTGGGCCATCGAACAGGTGATGAACCTGTGGATTGCCGAGGCGCGCGAGCCCATGCCCGCGCTGCTGGCCCTGCTGCACCACGCGCACGACCTGCTGCGCGAATGGGCCATCGCCCTGCAGGCCGACGCCGGCACCCAGCGCGACATCGCCCCGCTGGTGGCGGAAGCGCAGGCCGTGCGCGAGCCGGGTCAGACCGACTTGTCCGCCGTCGCGGCCCCCGCCGCGCCGGAAGATGCCATCGATTCACTGGACGCCCTGCTGGCCCACGCCCAGGCCAACGCGCCCGGGCAGACCGCCCCGGCGCAGCCGGTCGCCCCTGAGCAGCCGGCGGCCGAGGCCGAGGACAGCAACGTGCTGCCGTTCCGCCTTTCGGGCGGGCTGGCCAGCGACGACGACCACTACAAGGTGATTGGCCCGGTGCGCATCGGGCTGGCGCTCTACAACGTCTACCTGCAGGAGGCCGACGATCTGGTGCGCCAGTTCGCCACCGACCTGTCCGAGTGGAAGCACGAGAACCATCCGTGCCCGAGCGAGCTGGCGCTGCGCGTGGCGCATACGCTGCAGGGCAGCGCCTCCACGGTGGGGCTGGAGCCGGTGCGCGACATCGCCGAGGCCCTCGAACAACTGCTGTTGCTGCTGGGCCGTCACCCCGTGGTGATGCATCCGGGCGACTTCCGCCTGCTCGACCAGGCCGTGGAGCGGCTGCGCGCGATGCTGCACCAGTTTGCCGCCGGGGTCTGGCCCGATGCCGACCCGGCGCTGTGCCGCAACCTGAACGATTTCGGCGAACGCGCGCTGATGCGCCCGCGCGCCACCGTGACCGGCGAGCAGGCGCAGGCGGATCAGGAAGGCTCCGTCGCGCAGTTGTTCGGCAATACCCAGATCCTGCAGACCACGCCGCTGCCGCCGCTTCCGCCTGTGACCGAGCCGGCCGCGCCGACCCCGGCACTGCCGGCCGTGACCGATGCGCCGGCCAGGCTGACGCCGATCACCTCGCTGCCGCCGGTGGCCGCGCCCACGCTGACCCCTGTGACGCCGGTGACGCCGCTGCACGACGCCGTGGTCATCGCCATGCCCACGGCGCCGCGCCCCGATCCGCGTCATGAGCAGGTGGCCGTCGCCCATGTCTCCGCGCAATCGCCGGCGGCGCCGGCGGCCCCGCCCGAAGCATCGCTCGACGCCTCGGCGCTGGATGCCGATCTGGTCGACATCTTCCTGGAAGAGGCGCACGGCAGCCTGCCGGAACTCGGCAAGCTGGTGCGCACCTGGGAAGCCACGCCCGAAGAGACGCAGCAGGGCGGCCTGGTGCTGCGCGCGCTGCACACGCTCAAGGGCAGCGCCCGCATGGCCGGCGCGATGGCGCTGGGGCAGGCGGCGCATGAAATGGAAACGCTGCTGGAAGCCTCCGTGCGCGGCCAGCGCGTGACGCCGGACCTGTTCGGCAAGCTCTACGCCTGGTACGACCGCATCCTCGCGCACGTGGACGCGCTCCAGAACGGCCGCCTGCTGCCGGTGGACGATGCCGATGTGGTGAACGGGCTGGTCGAACCCGACGCGGCGCCCGCGGCTTCGCTCGATGTACCGGCTGCCACCACGGCTGACACCCCCGGCACCGCACTGGCCACGACCGCCCCGCAACTGCCGGCCACTGCCGCCAAGGCCCCGGAAGCCGACCGCCAGCGCGCGCTGGTGCGCGTGCAGGCCCGGGCGCTGGACACGCTGATCAACGACGCCGGCGAAGTCGGCGCCACGCGCGCCCGGCTGGACAGCGAGCTGGAAGCGCTGCGCGCCTACCTCGGCGAACTGAACGACAACGTGGGGCGTCTGCGCACCCAGTTGCGCGAGATCGAAATCCAGGCCGAGACGCAGATGGCGTCGCGGATTGCCGATACCCAGCAGAGCCCGGACTTCGATCCGCTCGAGTTCGACCGCTTCACGCGGTTCCAGGAACTGACGCGGATGATGGCCGAGTCCGTGAACGACGTGGCCACGGTGGAGCAGAACCTGCAGCGCGGCTTCGACCGCGCCTCGGGCGACCTGGCCGCGCAGGCCCGGCTGACGCGCGGCCTGCAACGCGGGCTGATGCAGGCCCGCATGGTGCAGTTCGATGCGCTGGCTGAGCGCCTGTACCGTGTGGCGCGCCAGTCGGCCACCGAAACCGGCAAGGAAGTGCGCCTGCTGATCAAGGGCGGCACGGTGGAGATCGACCGCTCGGTGCTGGACCGCATGGCCGGCCCGATCGAGCATTTGATCCGTAATGCCGTGGTGCACGGCATCGAGCCGGCAGACGCACGCCGCGCGGCGGGCAAGTCCACCACGGGCGCGCTGACGCTGGAAGTGCAGCAGGAAGGCAACGAGGTGGTGCTGACGTTCTTCGACGATGGCGGCGGGCTGGACCTCGCGCGCATCCGCGAGCGGGCCATCAGCCGCCAGCTGCTGACGCACGAGGAAGACGCCAGCGACGCGCGCCTGACCGAGATGATCTTCACGCCGGGCTTCTCGACGGCCGATGAGGTCTCCGAGCTGGCCGGGCGTGGCGTGGGCATGGACGTGGTCCGCGCCGAAACCGTGGCGCTGGGCGGGCGTATCACGCTCTCCACCGAGGCGGGCCGGGGTACCAGCTTCACGGTGCACCTGCCGCTGACCACCGCCATTACGCAGGTGCTGCTGGTGTCGCTGGGCGGCCGCCTGTACGCGATGCCGAGCGGCATGATCGATCAGGTCCACCAACTGCGCGAAAAGCCGCTGCTGGAAGCCTATAACGCCGGCCGCTTCGGCGCGACGGCGGGTCCGGGCGCCGGTGTGGAAGCGCCGTTCTACTACTTCGGCACGCTGCTCGAAGAGAGCGCGGCGATTGCCTCGGGCCGCAAGTACTCGCCCGTGGTGGTGGTGCGCTCGGGCGCGGACCGCGTGGCGGTGCACGTGGACGAGGTGATCGGCAACCGCGAAGTGGTGGTGAAGCACATCGGCCCCCACCTGGCGCGCCTGGAAGGTATTGCCGGCGCCACCACGCTCGGCGATGGCGAGATCGTGCTGATCTACAACCCGGTGGTGCTGGCGCAGCGGTTCGTGCGCGAGCGCGGCGAGGTGACGCCGACGGCGCTTCTGGCATCGACCGAGAACACTGGCGCGGTGGCCGAGTTCGTCGGCGCGGGGGATGCCCGGCCGGTCTCGGGCCTGATGACGCAGCCGACCGTGATGGTGGTGGACGATTCGCTCACGGTGCGCAAGGCCAGCCAGCGGCTGCTGACGCGCGCGGGCTACCAGGTGGTGCTGGCGCGCGATGGCGTGGATGCGCTGCGGCAGTTGCAGGAGGTGATGCCGGACGCGATGCTCGTCGATATCGAGATGCCGAACATGGACGGCTTCGACCTCACGCGCAACGTCCGCGCCGACAGCCGCACCACGCATATGCCGGTGGTGATGATTACGTCACGTACGGCCGAAAAGCACCGCCGCTACGCGGCCGAGATCGGCGTGAACGTCTATCTGGGCAAGCCGTTCAACGAGGATGAACTGCTGCGTACGCTGCGCCAGCTGATTGGCGAGCGCGCCGGCAACGCCGCCGCCTCGGTGGCGCAGATGCTGGGCGACGCCTGACGCATCGCATCTGACGTAGTCAGAAAAAAGGGCCGGCGCTTCGTCAAGCGCCGGCCCTTTGTCTTTGGATCGATCCGATCCGCTACCTTATCCAGCCTTGCGGTTCACCATCTTTGCCGGCACCGACAGCGTCAGCGCCGCGCCGGCTACCAGGCAGATCGCCAGCAGGTACATGCCCGAGTCGGTGCTCTGGGTCAGGTCCTTGAGCCAGCCCACCGCGTAGGGGCTGATAAACCCCGCCAGGTTGCCCAGCGAGTTGATCAGCGCAATGCCGGCCGCCGCGCCCGTGCCGGCCAGGAAGGCCGTGGGCAGGCTCCAGAACAGCGGCAGCGTGGTCAGGATGCCGATGGTGGCCAGCGTCAGCGCCACCATGGCCAGCGTGGTGTCGCCATGCCACTGCACCGACAGCACCAGTCCCACCGCCCCGGCCAGCGCCGGCAGCGCGATATGCCAGCGCCGCTCGCCCCGCTTGTCGGCGCTGTACGCCACCAGGATCATGCCGATCACGGCGCAGCCGTAGGGAATCGCCGTCAGCAGGCCAATGTCCAGCGCGCCCTTCACGCCGGTCTGCTTGATGATCGTCGGCAGCCAGAAACTCACGCCGTAGAGCCCCATCACGAAGCAGAAGTAGATGGCGCTCATCAGCCAGACGCGCGGGCTGGACAGCACCTTGCGGATCGGCGGGTCTTCCTTGTGCTGCTCCTCGTTGGCGATGTTGCGCTCCAGCAGCGCCTTCTCGTCCTCGGTCAGCCACTTGGCGTGGCGGATGCGGTCGTCGAGGTAGGCGAGCACCCACAGGCCGACCAGGATCGACGGAATGCCTTCGAGCAGGAACATCCACTGCCAGCCGGACCAGCCGTTGTGGCCGTCGAACGCCTGCATGACCCAGCCGGACAGCGGCCCGCCAATGACGCCCGAGAGCGCGATGGCCGTCATGAAGAACGTGGTGGTGCGCCCGCGCCGCTCCGCCGGGTACCAGTAGGTCAGGTACAGGATGATGCCGGGGAAGAAGCCCGCCTCGGCCACGCCGAGCAGGAAGCGCAGCACGTAGAACATCGTCGGCGTGGTCACGAACATCATCGCCGCCGAGATCACGCCCCAGGTGATCATGATCCGGGCGATCCAGATGCGCGCGCCCACGCGGTGCAGGATCACGTTGCTGGGCACCTCGAACAGGAAGTAGCCGATGAAGAAGATGCCGGCGCCCAGCCCGTAGATGGTCTCGCTGAACTTGAGGTCGTTGAGCATCTGGAGCTTGGCGAAGCCCACGTTCACGCGGTCCAGGTAGGCCACCACGTAGCACAGCAACAGGAAGGGCACGAGGCGCCAGCTCACCTTGCGGTAGGTGGCGTCTTCGAAACCGGCATCGCGCATGCCGGGGTTCACTGCGGTCGTTGTCATGACTTGTCTCCTCATTGGGTTCTTATAAGTCGTTGCCGCGGGTTGGGAAGTGATGCAAGCGCTACACGCAGCGCCCGCCGTCCACTTCGATACAGGTGCCGGTGATAAACGCCGCCTCGTCGGAGGCGAGGTAGAGGCAGGCGTTGGCCACGTCCTGCGGGGTGGACATGCGCCCCATCGGGATCGTGGCGAGGAATCTGGCGCGGTTCTCGGGGGTGTCCGGCAGGCCCATGAACTGTTCGAGCAGGCCGGTGGCCCCGATCACCGGGTTGACGCAGTTCACGCGGATGTTGTCCGGGCCGAGTTCGGCCGCCATGGCCTTGCTGGCCGTGATGACGGCGCCCTTGCTGCCGTTGTACCAGACCAGACCGGGGCGGGGCCGGATGCCGGCGGTGGACGCCACGTTGACGAAGTTGCCGCCGCCGCGCTGGCGGAAATGCGGGATGAAGTGCCGGGCCGACCAGTAGATGCTCTTGACGTTGACCGCGTAGACGCGGTCGAACTCGTCTTCGGTGATCTCCAGGATCGGCTTGTTGCGATGGGTGGTGCCGGCGTTGTTGACCACGATGTGCACGTCGCCGAAGGCGGCCAGCGTGGCGTCCCGCATGGCGGCCACGTCGTCGCCCCGCGCCACGTCGGCCCGGACCGCGCGGGCGGTGCCACCTGTCGCGCCATGCTGTTCGCGGATCGCGGCGGCGACGCGCTCGGCGGCCTCCAGGTTCAGGTCGGCCACCATCACGGCGGCGCCTTCGCGCGCGAACGTATGGGCGATGCCTTCGCCGAAGCCCGAGCCGCCGCCCGTGACCACGGCCACCTTGCCAGCCAGTCTTGCCATGTCCTGTCTCCTATATAGATAGGCCCGCCGCGGTCTTGGCGCCGCTGGCGGGCATGCTGCCGACGACTTATCGATTAGTGCGCGAACGGCCCCCGTCCGCGCAGGGCGTTGGCCACCATCATCACGGCCAGCAGGAAGGGCAGGGCCACGTAGAGGCACCAGTGGACGCGGTCGCCCACGGTGTCGCCCCATTTGCGCTTGAAAACCTGCAGGCGGGGCATGCCGGACGGGTTGGTGGCACGCTTGTTCCGGACATGCCAGGCCATCCAGAAAAAGAAGATGGCGAACGCGACCGACAGAAAATTGATGTTACCCATGTTGAATGGCGATGGTTTTCAGAGTGGTGAATCCGTACAGGGCCTCGAAGCCCTTCTCGCGGCCATGGCCCGACTGGCCGGTGCCGCCGAAGGGCAGCTCCACGCCGCCGCCGGCGCCGTAGTTGTTGATGAAGACCTGGCCGGCGCGCAGCTTGCGGGCCAGCCGTAGCTGGCGGGCGCCGTCACGCGTCCACAGGCCGGCCACCAGCCCGTAGGCGGTGCCGTTGGCGAGGCGCAGCGCTTCTTCCTCGCTGTCGAACGGCATCGCCGCCAGCAGCGGGCCGAAGACTTCCTCCTGGGCCAGCCGGTGCGTGGGCGGCACGTCGCGGAACAGCATCGGCACCTGGTAGTAGCCAGACTCCGGGGCCTCGCCGACGATCTGGCCCTGCGCCATCACGGCAATGCCGGCGTGCTGGGCATCGGAGACGAAGTCCCACACGCGCTGCTGCTGCTTGCGGCTGATCAGCGGGCCGCATTCGAGGTCGAGCGCGGACGGCCCCACGCGCAGCGACTCGAACACGCCCGAGAGCCGGTCCAGCAGGGTCTCGTAGACGGAACGCTCCACCAGCAGCCGGCTGCCGGCCGAGCAGGTCTGCCCGGCGTTCTGGACGATGCCGTTGACGATAACGGGCAGCAGCGTGTCCAGGTCGGCATCGGCAAACACGATCTGCGGGGACTTGCCGCCCAGCTCCAGCGTGACCGGCACATGGTTCTCGGCCGCCAGCTGGGCCACGAGCTTGCCGGTCTCGGGCGAGCCGGTGAAGGAAATATGGTTGATGCCCGGATGGCGGGCCAGCGCGGCGCCGGCCTCGTGGCCATAGCCGGTGACGATATTGAGCGCGCCTTCGGGCAGTCCGGCCTCGGCGGCCAGCTCGGCCACGCGCAGCAGGGACAGGCAGGCATCCTCGGCCGGCTTGACCACGCAGGCGTTGCCGGTGGCCAGCGCCGCGCCGACGCTGCGGCCGAAGATCTGGAGCGGGTAGTTCCAGGGGATGATGTGGCCCGTCACGCCGTGCGGCTCGCGCACGGTCAGCACCGTGTAGCCGGGCTGGTAGGGGATGGTCTGGCCGTGCAGCTTGTCTGCCGCGCCCGCGTAGAACTCGAAGTAGCGCGCCACGGCGCGGGCGTCCGCGCGGGCCTGGCGCAGCGGCTTGCCGGTGTCGCGGGCCTCCAGCGCGGCCAGTTCGTCCTCGTGCTCCATCAGCACCAGCGCCACGCGGTTCAGCAGGCGGACACGCTCTGCGGGTGCCATGGCGCCCCAGGCGCCCTCGGCGGCCTGACGGGCGGCCAGCACGGCCACGCTGATGTCCGTGCTGTTGCCACGGGCAATCTCGGCGAACGGCTCGCCGTTGGAGGGATCGAAAACCTTGATGCGCAGACCGGAATCGGGGGCGATCAGGCGGTTGGCGACGAAGTGCTGGGCGTGCATGCTTATCTCCGTGCTCGGGTATGGAGCAACTGCTGAATCGGGAATGCCGCATTATCGCGCACCGCGCGGGCCGCGCAAGGCACTTGGTACTTGGGGGGCGGCGCGGGCTGCTGGCTTGTCAGCGTGGGGTCAGGAGCGAACCGCTATAATGCCCGCCATCCCACAACACTGGCATTCGGAGAACTCGCATGAGCTTCAACCTCGTCTCCCCGGGCAAGGACCTTCCCAACGATTTCAACGTCATCATCGAGATTTCGGCCCAGAGCGATCCGGTGAAGTACGAGGCCGACAAGGAAACCGGCCTGCTGTTCGTCGACCGTTTCATCGGCACGGGCATGCGCTACCCGGCCAACTACGGCTTCATTCCGCAGACGCTGTCCGGCGACGGTGACCCGGTGGACGTGCTGGTGCTGACGCCGTTCCCGATCCTGGCCGGCGCCGTGGTGCGCTGCCGTGCGCTCGGCATGCTGAAGATGACCGACGAGTCCGGCGTGGACGCCAAGCTGGTGGCCGTGCCCGTGGACAAGCTGTGCCCGGCCACCGCCTTCATGAAGGGCCTGTCCGATGTGCCGCAAAACACGCTCGACCAGATCAAGCACTTTTTTGAGCACTACAAGGCACTTGAGGCCGGCAAGTGGGTCAAGGTGGATGGCTGGGCTGGCATCGAGGAAGCCCACAAGGAAATCACCGACGGCGTGGCGAACTTCAAGAAGTAAGCTGGTTCGCACCGGATCGATGATCGATGATCGATGATCGATGGAAAAACCCGCCAGTTTGGCGGGTTTTTTTATTCGCCCCGCGCGAACGGGCTGTGATCGTTCAGTTCGTCGAGATAGGCGTCGATGCCCTGGCGCTCGCGGGCCAGGAAGCGCTCCACTGCATCGGCGAACGAGGGGTGCGCCAGCCAGTGCGCGGAGCGCGTGGCCACCGGCAGGAAGCCACGCGCCATCTTGTGCTCGCCCTGCGCGCCGCCTTCGAACGTGCGCAGGCCCTCGGCGATGCAGAATTCGAGCGGCTGGTAGTAGGCGGTCTCGAAGTGGAGGCACGGGTGGTGCTCCAGCGCGCCCCAGTAGCGGCCATAGAGCGTGCTGACCCGCGGATCGGCATCGAACACGACCAGCGAGCTGGCGATGTCGCGCCCGTCGCGGGACGCCACCACCAGCAGCAGGTTCTCGGGCATGGTCGCGCCGATGCGCCGGAAAAAGTCCAGGTTCAGATAGGGCGACGAATGATGCTCGCGGTAGGTCTGGCGATAGCAGCGGTTGAAGAACTTCCACGCCTCATCGTCGATCTCCGCTCCGCGCAACTGCCGGAAGGTGATGCCAGCCTCCGCCACGCGGCGCCGCTCCGCGCGGATATTCTTGCGCTTCTTCTGTGAAAGCGTTGCCAAAAAGGCGTCAAAGTCGGCGTAGCCGGGGTTGGTCCAGTGGAACTGCACGCCATGCCGCATCATCATGCCGGCTTCGTCCATCAAATCCGCCTCATGGTCGGACGGAAACAGCACGTGCAGCGAGGACATGCCCGATTCCTCGGCCAGGGCCAGCGCAAAGCGCAGCAGCAGGCGGCGCGCGATGTCATCCTCGGCCAGCAGCCGGGCGCCGCGCACCGGCGTGAACGGGATGGCGGACAGCCACTTGGGGTAGTAGGGCACGTCGTGCTGGCGATAGGCGTCCGCCCAGGCCCAGTCGAACACATACTCGCCGTAGGAATGCGATTTCGCGTAGAGCGGCATGGCGGCGGCCAGCCGGTCGCGGCCTGCGCCGTGGCCGTTCGGCACCCAGAGGGTGAGGAAGCGCGGCGACCAGCCGGTGTCGTCGGTGGCGCTGCCGCTGGTGTGCATCGCGTGCAGGAAGGCGTGGCGCAGGAAGGGCGTGGCGTCAGGCTGGGCGGCCACGAGGGCGTCCCAGTCGGCGGCCGGCACCCCGGCCAGGTCCAGGACGATCTCCGTCCGGTAATTGGCCACCGGGGTGTCCGGCTGCGCACTCACCGGCTGACAAGATTCCGACTGCATTCCGCCCGATCCACTCAAGAATTGAAGAATATTTGATCCATCCGACGCCACATCAGGTGCCGGACGAGTCTACCGGAAGACGTGCGGCGGTGCAGCCATGGCCAGCCAGGTGACGTGCGCGACGGGTGCGCGACGGGTGCGCAGTGCGCATCGTAGAATGACAGGGATCACGCCGATTGCCGCACTGGCATGCTGGCGCCCCGAATCCGAAGGCCAGACATGACTCATCCGTTCTTCAACCTGTATTCCCACGGCTTTGCGCGCGTGGCCGTGGGTGTGCCCGAGTGCCGCGTGGCGGACCCGGCCTACAACGCCGACCAGACGCTGGAACTGGCCCGCCAGGCCGTGCAAGGCGGCGCGGCGCTGGTCGCCTTCCCGGAACTGGGCCTGTCGGCCTATACCTGCGACGACCTGTTCCATCAGCGCGCGCTGCTGCGCGAGTGCGAACTGGCGCTCCAGCGCATCGTGGAAGCCTCGGTGTCGCTGCCGGCTGCGCTGGTCGTGGGCATGCCGCTGGTGGTGGAACATCAGCTGTTCAACTGCGCTGTGGTGGTGGCCAACGGCGCCATCCAGGGCGTGGTGCCGAAGAGCTACCTGCCGAATTATTGGGAATTCTACGAGGCGCGCCAGTTCAGTGCGGCGGACTGCGCCCCCACCGAGGGCCGCATCTCGCTGCTCGGCGCCACGGTGCCCTTCGGCGCGGGGCTGCTGTTCGAGATCGAGAACATCCCGTTCTTCCGTTTCCATGTGGAAATCTGCGAGGACGTCTGGGTGCCGGTGCCGCCGTCGTCGTTCGCGGCGCTGGCCGGGGCCACGGTGCTGGTGAACCTGTCGGCGTCGAATATCGTCATCGGCAAGTCCGGCTACCGGCACCAGCTGGTGTCGCAGCAGTCGGCCCGCTGTCTGGCGGCTTACCTGTACACCTCGGCCGGCAAGGGGGAGTCATCCACCGACCTGGCCTGGGACGGTCAGGCGCTGATCTATGAGAACGGGGAACTTCTGGGCGAATCGGAGCGGTTTTCGGACCGTTCGCACCTGTTGACGGCCGATGTGGACCTGGAGCGGCTCTCGCGCGAGCGCATGCACCAGACCACCTTCGGCCATTCGGTGCGCCGTCATCGCGAGGAAGTGGAGAAATTCGAGGTGGTGTCGTTCCGCGTGGACGTGCCCACGACGCAGACCCTGCCGCTGGCGCGCAAGGTGGAGCGCTTTCCCTACGTGCCGGCCGATCCGCGCCGCCGCGACGAGCGCTGCATGGAGGTCTACAACATCCAGGTGCAGGCGCTGGTGCAGCGGCTGTCGTCCAGCAAGATCTCGAAGGTGGTCATCGGCGTCTCGGGCGGGCTGGATTCCACCCATGCGCTGTTGGTCTGCGCCGCCGCGATGGACCGCCTGGGCCTGCCGCGCGCCAATATCCTCGGCTACACCATGCCCGGCTTCGCCACCAGCGACCGCACGCTCGATCAGGCGCGGCAACTGATGAGCTGGATCGGCTGCACGGCGCGCGAGATCGATATTCGCCCCAGTTGCATGGCGATGCTGAAAGATCTCGACCATCCGTACGCGCAAGGCGAGCCGGTCTACGACGTGACCTTCGAGAACGTGCAGGCCGGCGAGCGCACCAACCACCTGTTCCGGCTGGCCAACCACCATCACGCCATCGTGATCGGCACCGGCGACCTCAGCGAACTGGCGCTAGGCTGGTGTACCTATGGGGTGGGTGACCATATGTCTCACTACAACGTCAATGCCAGTGTGCCGAAGACACTGATCAGCCATCTGGTGCGCTGGGTGGCCGAAACCGGCCAGGTGGCCGAGGGCGGGGAAGCGGTGCTGACGGCCGTGCTCGATACCGACATCAGCCCGGAACTGGTGCCCGGCGGCACGGCCGCCGACGGCCAGGACAAGGCGCCGGGCCAGAAGACCGAACAGGTCATCGGGCCGTACGAATTGCAGGATTTCAACCTTTATTACACGTTGCGCTTCGGGTTTGCGCCCAGCAAGGTGGCCTTCCTGGCGCTTAGCGCCTGGGGCGATGTGGCGCGCGGCGAATGGCCCAACGGCCCGCATGTTGCGCGTAACGCCTACGAACTTGCCGAGATCAAGCGCGTTCTGGGTATTTTCGTCGACCGCTTCTTCCGCACCAGCCAGTTCAAGCGGTCCTGCGTGCCGAATGCCCCGAAAGTGGGCTCGGGCGGGTCGCTCTCGCCGCGTGGCGACTGGCGCGCCCCGAGCGACGGGGAATCGGCGGTCTGGGTGCGCGACCTGGCCCGGATTCCGGACTGATCGAACTGGGGGGAAGGGGCCAAGTGTGCCCATTCCTGCAATCCCGAGGCGGGTTTCGGGCTAGAATCTGTCATCTTCCGACAAACACAGACAGAGGCCAGCCATGAAGCAGATTACCGCCATCATCAAACCGTTCAAGCTCGACGAGGTACGCGAGGCACTGGCGGATGTGGGCGTGACCGGCCTCACCGTAACCGAGGTAAAGGGCTTCGGCCGCCAGAAGGGCCACACCGAGCTGTATCGCGGCGCCGAGTACGTGGTCGATTTCCTGCCGAAGATCAAGATCGAGGTAGTCGTGGCCGAGAACCAGCTCGACACCGTGCTCGATTCGATCGTGAAGGCCGCCCACACGGGCAAGATCGGCGACGGCAAGATCTTCGTGACCGAGATCGAGCGCGTGATCCGCATCCGTACCGGCGAGCAGGACGAAGCCGCAGTCTGATTGGGGCTCATCCTCCAGACGCAAAAAAGCCGGCCAAGCGCCGGCTTTTTTCGTTGTTGAGGCTTCTGCTAGCTCGGCAGTTTCCAGCCAAGCTGCACGGACAGCAGCCGCATGGCCATTGTGACCAGCGCCCCGGTCAGCAGCGCCGCCTCCTGGTCGGCGCGTAGCCAGGTCAGGCCGACATAGACCCAGCAGCCCACGAACGAGCAGGTGGCGTAGGGCGAGCGGTCGCGCAGGATCATCGGCACTTCATTGCAGAGCACGTCGCGGACCACGCCGCCGAACACCGCGGAGATGATTCCCATCATCACCGCCACGGTCGGCGTCATCTGCGCCACCAGCGCCAGCGAGGTGCCCGTGACGGAGAACAGCCCCAGGCCGATGGCATCGGCAACCAGCATCGCGCGGTTCGAGGCCACCGTGCTCACTACGCGAAATACGATGGCCGCGCCGATCGACATCGCGAAGATCAGCAGCACGTAGTATTCGTGCTCGACCCAGTAGAACGGCCGGCGGTCCAGCAGGACGTCGCGCACGGTGCCCCCGCCGAACGCGGTGGCGAAGGCGACGATGAAGGTGCCGACGGCATCGAGCCGCTGCTTGCGCGCATCCACCACGCCCGAGACCGCGAAGGCGAGCACGCCGACCACTTCCATGACGTGGAGGATCAGCGGCAGCCGCCCCATCAACAGATCGAACGGCAGGTGCATCGACATCAGGCGCGGGGCTGACGCAGCAAGACCATCAACGCGCCGGCGCCGCCTAGCGACTCGCGCGCCTGGACGAAGGCGATGACTTCCTCCTTCTGTACCAGCCAGCTGCGTACCTTGCCCTTGAGGACGGGCAGCTTGTCCGGCGAGCCGATGCCCTTGCCGTGGATCACGCGCACGCAGCGCACGCCGTTGCGCACCGAGCGGCGCAGGAATTCGGCCAGCGCCTCGCGCGCCTCGTCGCTGCGCAGGCCGTGCAGGTCCACCTTGTCCTGCGGCACCCACTCGCCGCGACGCAGCTTGCGGACCACATCGATGCCGATGCCGGGGCGCCGGAACGACATGGTTTCGTCGATATCGAGCAGATTCTCGACATCGAATTCGTCGGACAACGAGGCTTCCAGCACGGCTTTGTCATTAAGCTGGGTCTGGATGGCGACGGGCGGGGGTTTCTTGGGCGGATGCGCCACGCGGTTGCGGTCGCGCAGGGCGCTGACCTGGCCGACATTGCTGCGGAAGACATTGGCTTCCTCGTCGGCGCGGCGGGCGGTGGCTTCGGCGGCCACGCGCTCCGCCTCGCGGCGCTCGGCGTCAGCCTTGAGATTGTCACGCACCGCGGCCAGATCGTGCAGGCCGAAGCGCTTGGAAGGGGATTTTGCGCCGTGCGACATGGAAAGATTCTCCGGGGGCTCGGCGTCGATTATAAGGGGATTGGCCAGACAAACCGGGGTTTGCTCCCCTCTCCCAGAGGGAGAGGGGAGGCCACTACTTACTGCAGCGCTTCTACGTAGCGCTGGGCGTCCAGGGCGGCCATGCAGCCCGTGCCGGCGCTGGTGATGGCCTGGCGGTAGATGTGATCCTGCACGTCGCCGGCGGCGAACACGCCCGGGATGTTGGTGGCCGTGGCATCGCCGGACAGGCCGCTCTTGGTCACGATATAGCCGTTCTTCATGTCCAGCTGGCCCACGAAGAGGTCGGTGTTCGGCTTGTGGCCAATCGCCACGAACACGCCGGCCAGCTTCAGGTCCTCGGTCTTGGCGGTGTCCTTGGTGCTGCGGATGCGCAGGCCGGTCACGCCCGACTCGTCGCCCAGCACTTCATCCAGCGTATGGTCGTAGCGCAGTTCCACGCGGCCTTCCTTGACGCGCTGGAGCAGGCGGTCTACCAGGATCGGTTCGGCCTTGAACTTGTCGCGGCGGTGAATCAGGGTGACTTTGCTGGCGATATGCGACAGGTACAGCGCCTCTTCCACGGCCGTGTTGCCGCCGCCAACCACCGCGACTTCCTGGTTCTTGTAGAAGAAACCGTCGCAGGTGGCGCAGGCGGACACGCCGCGGCCCATGAACGACTCCTCCGACGGCAGGCCCAGGTACTGTGCCGAGGCGCCCGTGGCGATGATCAGCGCGTCGCAGGTGTACTCGCCCGCGTCGCCGATCAGGCGGATCGGCTTCTCGGTCAGCTTGGCCGTGTGGATGTGATCGAAGATGATTTCGGTGTTGAAGCGCTCGGCGTGGGCCAGGAAACGCTGCATCAGGTCCGGGCCCTGCACGCCATTGGCGTCGGCGGGCCAGTTTTCCACGTCGGTGGTGGTCATCAGCTGGCCGCCCTGGGCCAGGCCGGTGATCAGCACGGGCTGGAGGTTGGCGCGGGCGGCGTAGACGGCGGCGGTGTAGCCGGCCGGACCCGACCCGAGAATCAGCACTTTTGCGTGTTTTGCGGACATGTTGCCTTCCTGTGGCCGGCGCACGCGCGAGAGCGTTCGCGCCGGTGTAACTCGAAACCGCCATTATAAGTGGGCTGGCGTTTGCCGACTGTTGCAAATTCCAATGGGGCCGATAGCGCGCGCAAGGTTAAAATGGCCGCCATCGTCCACCCCGAGCGATCTGAAGCGATCATCCGAACCCAAGGCATGGCCCGCGCTACCACCACTACCCGTACCGACCCGTCGGCACTCCCCTCGCGAATCGGCAAGCTGCTGGGCGAGGTGCGCTGGTTCCTGCTGCTGGCCGTCACCCTCGGCTTCGTGTGCGTGCTGGCCAGCTACAGCAAGGCGGACCCCGGCTGGTCCCACGCCAGCCAGGTGGCGGATATCCACAATCTGGGCGGCCGCGTGGGCGCCTGGGTGGCGGACGTGCTGTTCTTCATCTTCGGCTTTTCCGCCTACTGGTGGAGCGTGCTGCTGATGCGCCGCTGCTGGCGCGGCTGGCGCACCCTGACCGCCGAACTGCCCGAGCGCGTGCCGGATCCGCAGCACAGCGTGGCGATCAGCTGGATCGGCTTCGGCCTGACGCTGGTGTCGAGCATGGGTCTTGAGGCCATCCGCATGTACCCGCTGCGCGCCGCGCTGCCCCGGGCGCCGGGTGGCGTGCTGGGCGACCTGCTCGGCGGCTGGCTGCAGCTGGCGCTGGGCTTTTCGGGCGCCACGCTGCTGTTGCTGCTGATGTTCGCCATCGGGCTGTCGCTGTTCTTCCATTTCTCGTGGCTCTCCGTGGCCGAACACGTCGGCGGCTTCGTCGAAACGCTGTTCCTCGGCTTCAAGGCCCGCCGCGAGAAGAAGCAGGACCGCATCATCGGCGCCGCGGCCAAGGTGGAACGGACCGAGACCGTGGAAGTGCAGCGCGTGCGCCAGGAGGAAGCCACCCCGGTGCAGATCGTGCGCCCGCAGGCCGTGCCCAAGCACGAGCGGGTGGAGCGCGAGAAGCAGCAGCCGCTGTTCGCCGATATCCAGGACTCCGACCTGCCGCCGCTGTCGCTGCTCGACCCCGTGCCGGCCCATCAGGAGACGGTGAGCGCCGAAACGCTGGAATTCACGTCGCGGCTGATCGAAAAGAAGCTCAAGGACTTTGGCGTCGAGGTCAAGGTCGTGGCCGCCTACCCGGGTCCGGTCATCACCCGCTATGAAATCGAGCCGGCTACCGGCGTCAAGGGCAGCCAGATTGTCAATCTGGCGCGCGACCTGGCGCGTTCGCTGTCGCTGGTGTCGATCCGCGTGGTGGAAACCATCCCGGGCAAGAACTACATGGGGCTGGAGTTGCCGAACCCCAAGCGCCAGACCGTTCGCCTGACTGAAATTCTCGGTTCCCACGTCTACAACGAAAGCGCGTCCAGCCTGACCATGGCGCTGGGCAAGGACATCGCCGGCAAGCCGATGGTGGCCGACCTCGCCAGGATGCCGCACTGCATGGTGGCCGGCACGACCGGCTCGGGCAAGTCGGTGGGCATCAACGCGATGATCCTGTCGCTGCTCTACAAGGCCAAGCCCGAGGCCGTGCGCCTGATCCTGATCGACCCGAAGATGCTGGAAATGAGCGTCTACGAAGGCATTCCGCACCTGCTCTGCCCGGTGGTCACGGACATGCGCCAGGCCGGCAACGCCCTGAACTGGGCCGTGGGCGAGATGGAGCGGCGCTACAAGCTCATGAGCAAGCTGGGCGTGCGCAACCTGGCCGGCTACAACAAGAAGATCGACGAGGCGGCGGCGCGCGAGGAAAAGGTGCCGAATCCGTTCAGCCTGACGCCGGACGCCCCCGAGCCGCTCGAGAAGCTGCCGACCATCGTCATCGTCATCGACGAACTGGCCGACCTGATGATGGTGGTGGGCAAGAAGGTCGAGGAACTGATCGCCCGTATCGCCCAGAAGGCCCGCGCGGCCGGCCTGCATCTGGTGCTGGCCACGCAGCGGCCGTCCGTGGATGTGATTACCGGCCTGATCAAGGCCAACGTGCCGACCCGGATCGCGTTCCAGGTCAGCAGCAAGATCGACTCGCGCACCATCCTCGACCAGCAGGGCGCCGAGGCGCTGCTGGGCATGGGCGACATGCTCTATCTCGCGCCGGGCACCGGGTTTCCGGTACGCGTGCACGGCGCCTTTGTCTCCGATGAGGAAGTGCACCGCGTGGTGGAGCAGCTCAAGGCATCCGGCGAGGCCAACTATATCGAGGGCATTCTCGAGGGCGGGCTGGTCGATGGCGATGGCGCGGGCGACAGCCTGGGCGGCGGCGCCGGCATCGGCGGCGGGGGCGGCGAGGCCGATCCGCTGTACGATCAGGCCGTCGAGGTGGTGGTCAAGAACCGCCGGGCTTCGATTTCGCTGGTGCAGCGCCACCTGCGCATCGGCTACAACCGCGCCGCGCGGCTGCTCGAGGATATGGAAA
This sequence comes from Cupriavidus campinensis, assembly GCF_905397395.1. Taxonomy (GTDB): domain Bacteria; phylum Pseudomonadota; class Gammaproteobacteria; order Burkholderiales; family Burkholderiaceae; genus Cupriavidus; species Cupriavidus campinensis. The sequence goes on along the minus strand of NZ_CAJPVH010000003.1, from coordinate 187,931 downwards.
AAGCCGGACTGGTCTCGGCCATGTCGGGCAACGGCAACCGCGACATCCTGGTGCCGGCCGGCGCCGGGGCGGGTGCGCGCGACGACGACTAGACGCGGCCGGGGCGGCCAAGGGGCGGCCAAGGGTGGCCGGCGTCAAATGTGACGCGTAACATACCGTTACCCCGGTCACAGGAATCCGGCGCCCCGCGTCCGGCTCTAACCGGGCATCCACTACTCAGGAAAGGCTGACTCCATGCGACATCGCATTCTTGCGTCCACCTGCGCCGCGCTCGTGCTGCTGGCGGCTGCCGCATCGGCCGCCCAGGCCGCCGCGACCGACCAGCTGCAGAGCTTTGTGACCAGCGTGAAGACCGCGCGTGGCGAATTCACCCAGAAGCAGCTCAAGGGGCAGGGCGGCGAAGGCAAGGCCGGCGGTACGTCCAGCGGCACTTTCGCGTTCTCGCGCCCCGGCAAGTTCACGTGGCGCTACACCAAGCCCTACGATCAACTGCTCCAGGCCGATGGCCAGACGCTGTACATCTACGATAAAGACCTGAACCAGGTGACCGAGCGCAAGCTGGACAACGCGCTGGGCTCCAGCCCTGCCGCCATCCTGTTCGGCAGCAACGACCTGACCAAGAATTTCGATGTGAAGAATGGCGCCACGCGCGACGGCGTGGAGTGGCTGGAGCTGACGCCGAAGTCCAAGGACACCCAGTTCGAGAAGATCCAGATCGGCTTCAAGGCCGGCAACCTGGAGGCGATGGAGTTGCGCGATGCCTTCGGCAATACCACGCTGCTGACTTTCTCGGCGATGCAGAAGAATCCATCGCTGCCGGCGGACACGTTCCGCTTCACGGTGCCGAAGGGCGCCGACGTGATGAAGCAATGAGGCCCACCATGCCCGCCGATTTTCCGCCGTCCTTTCTGAAGCCCCGCCTGCTGGCCGCTTCCGCAGTCCTGCTGCTGGCCGCCTGCGCGCAGGCGCCGGCCAACCGCTTCGACGTGGACGCCTTCCTGCGTGCGTCGGACACGGCCATGCCCGAAGTGCTCGGCAATCCGGACTTCCTCAAGGCCACGCGTGTGCCGCACACCCAGTGCGCCACGCTGTTGCAATCGGCGCACAGCGGGGTGCTGGAAGACCTGCCGGCCAGCAATGCGGCGCGCGGGCCGGCATGGCTGCTCCATCCGGCCGATGCGCCGGACAAGGTATGGCTGGTGGTGGGAGTGGCCGGCGGCGAGCGGACCTGCCATGGCCCGCTGCCTGCGGATGCCATGAAGGTGCTGGCCGACCGGGCCAAGGGCTGAAGACTGAGGGCTGAAGACGATGTGCTGGCGGGGGCGGGGCTACGCCTGCGCTTCGCGCGCGTAGCGCTGGCGCGGCACCGGCAGCTTCTGCAATTTCTCGCGCCGGATCCGGATCGCTTCCTCGTCGCCGCGCTTGATCGCGGCGCGCAACTTCAACACGGCTTTCCGATATTGCCTCTTCTTGCGGATGCGGGTCGTGATGGCCATGGCAGTGGCTTCCTCCTGGCGAGCCGGCCATGGGGCCGGCGGGGTTGGAAAAGCTGGGCAAGCCTGGATAAACCTCAAGGCGAGCCCCATGGTATCAGAGCAGGAAGCGACGGTTGTCGTTGGGCGGATACTGGCTTTCCACCTTCTTGAAGCGCAGCTTGGTGCTGCTTTTGAGCTTGCGCCCCGCCATCTTGCGCTGCAACTGCCGGTGCACGGCGCGGATATGGCCGACCGAACCCTGGGCATAGGGCTGGCCGTCCGTGGCGCCGGGCAGGCCGCCGCCAGCCGCAAGTGCAGCATTGTGCGCTTCTGCCGACTTCTTGATCAGTACGTCCAGCGCCTGGCGCGCGCGCACGGCCGCGTGCAGCGGCCCGTCGGCCGGATTGGCCTTAGCCCGCACCGCATCCTGCGGCAGCCGCACATTGCCGGCCACGCGGCGCAGCGCCGCGCGCAGTTCGGCGCCATCGAGCTGGCCTTCCTGGACGATCCACACCGCGTCGTGCCGCAGCCAGCCTTCCACGTCGGCCAGCCGGCGCAGCAGCGCGGGCATCAGCAGCCGGCCGCCGAAGCGGCGCGTGCGCCGGATCGCGGACAGCCCGATGCGGCGCACCTGCGGGTTCTCATGGTCGACCAGATCCTCGATCAGGCGGTCGGCCTCTTCCTGCGATCCGATCATCTCGGAAAACTGCCCTGCCAACGAGATTTCTTCCACGCCGCTGAGCTTGTTCTTGCTCGCGAGGCGGGACATCTTGAACAACAGCATGCGGTAACGCAGCATAGGGATCCTCGAACTTGTAACCGATGAACGTCTGCCACGCCCGGTCGGGTGATACACGGGCCATTGGACGTTATCGGCAAGGTTGAAGGGATTCTTTAGGCCCTCCGGCGATGGTCTACACTGTCACGTTCCGCGCCGCGGCAAGGCCGCGCGCGCCCAGATCCAAGAGGTAGAGCCATCGTGGCGGATTCGCTGTTTTCCGACCCCCCTGAACGTTCCCGGCAACCGCTGGCGGAACGCCTGCGCCCGCGCACCATCGACGAGGTCATCGGCCAGCAGCACCTGCTGGGGGCCGGCAAGCCGCTGCGCGTGGCGTTTGCCTCCGGCGAGCCGCATTCGATGATCCTGTGGGGCCCACCCGGCGTGGGCAAGACCACGCTGGCGCGGCTGATGGCCAACGCGTTCGATGCCGAGTTCATCGCGCTGTCGGCCGTGCTGTCGGGCGTCAAGGACATCCGCGAGGCGGTGGAGCGCGCCGAGCAGTACCGCGCCCATGGCCGCCGCACGCTGGTATTCGTCGACGAGGTGCACCGCTTCAACAAGAGCCAGCAGGACGCCTTCCTGCCGCATGTGGAAAGCGGCCTGTTTACATTCATTGGCGCCACCACGGAAAACCCGTCGTTCGAGGTCAACGGCGCGCTGTTGTCCCGGGCGGCGGTCTACGTGCTGAAGAGCCTGGATGACGCCGAACTGAAGCAGCTTGTGCTGCGCGCCAGCGAGGAACTGGGCGGGCTGGCCTGGGAGGACGAGGCGCTGCAGCTGATCGTCGGCTCGGCCGACGGCGACGGACGCAAGCTGCTGAACAATATAGAGATCGTCGCGCGCGCGGCCCGCAACGCGGGGCAGGACCGCATCGACACGGCGCTGCTGGGCAGCGCGCTGGCCGAGAACCTGCGCCGCTTCGACAAGGGCGGCGATGCGTTCTACGACCAGATCAGCGCGCTGCACAAGTCCGTGCGCGGGTCCGATCCGGACGGCACGCTGTACTGGTTCTGCCGCATGCTCGACGGCGGCGCCGATCCGCGCTATCTGGCGCGGCGCATCGTGCGCATGGCCTGGGAGGACATCGGGCTCGCCGATCCACGTGCCGCACGCATCACATTGGATGCGGCCGAGACCTATGAGCGGCTCGGCTCGCCCGAGGGCGAACTGGCGCTGGCCCAGGCGCTGCTGTACCTCGCCATCGCCCCGAAGTCGAATGCCGGCTACAACGCCTACAACGCCGCGCGGGCCTTCGTGGCCAAGGACAAGTCGCGCCAGGTGCCGGTGCACCTGCGCAACGCGCCGACCAAGCTGATGAAGGAACTCGGCTACGGCCATGCCTACCGCTACGCGCACGACGAGCCCGAGGCTTATGCGGCCGGCGAGCACTACCTGCCGGACGACCTGCGCCGCCAGGACTGGTACCAGCCCACGCCGCGCGGCCTGGAAGGCAAGATCGGCGACAAACTGCGCCATCTGCGCGACCTCGACGCGGCCTGGCACCGCGAACATCGGTCGGATAAGCGTGATGAGAAAGACTGAGACGACTCTGAAAATGCCGGACAAGGCGGGAAGAAGGCGGGAAAAAGGGCGCTGACTTGGTCGCGGCAGGGGGTGCCGGTGCAGTAAAATGGCGCCCATCGCCGGCATGTCGCCGGCACTGCACACCCATCGCTCCCGCAACATGCTCGACATTCAGCTGCTCCGCAAAGACATCGACGCCGTGGCCCAACGGCTGGCCACGCGCGGTTTTCAACTCGACGTGGCGACGTTCCAGGCTCTCGAGGCCGAACGCAAGCAACTGCAAACGCAGACCGAAGACCTGCAGGCGCGCCGCAACAGCCTGTCGAAGCAGATCGGCATGCTCAAGGGCAAGGGTGAAGACGCCTCCGGCCCGATGGCCGAGGTCGCCGGCATTGGCGACACGCTCAAGGCGTCGGCCCAGCGCCTGGCCGAGATCCAGGAACAGATCCACGACGCGATCATGTCGGTTCCGAACCTGCCGGACGCGAGCGTGCCGGTGGGCAGCGACGAGACCGGCAATGTCGAGGTACGCCGCGTTGGCACGCCGCGCACGTTCGACTTCGAGGTCAAGGACCACGTGGACGTGGGCGCCAGGCTCGGCCTCGACTTCGAGACCGCCACGCGCGTGACTGGCTCGCGCTTCTCCTTCCTGCGCGGCGGCGTGGCGCGCATGCACCGCGCGCTGGTGCAACTGATGGTGGACACCCACACGCTCGAGCACGGCTACACCGAGATGTACGTGCCGTATATCGTCAATGCCGCGTCGATGCGGGGCACGGGCCAGCTGCCCAAGTTCGAGGACGACCTGTTCAAGGTGCCGCGCAAGGTGGGCGGCGAAGATGGCCAGGACACCATCGAGAACTTCTACCTGATCCCGACCGCCGAAGTGCCGCTGACCAATATGGTTCGCGACGCCATCGTGGCCGGCGACAAGCTCCCGCTGCGCTACGTCGCCCATACGCCGTGCTTCCGCTCGGAGGCGGGCTCGTACGGCAAGGACACGCGCGGCATGATCCGCCAGCACCAATTCGACAAGGTGGAGATGGTGCAGGTGGTGCCGCCCGAGCAGTCGATGGATGCGCTCGAGCAGATGACCGGCCATGCCGAGGCCATCCTCAAGAAACTGGAACTGCCGTTCCGCACCGTGGTGCTCTGCACGGGCGACATGGGCTTTGGCAGCACCAAGACCTATGACATCGAGGTGTGGATTCCGGCGCAGAACACCTACCGCGAGATCAGCTCGTGCTCGAGCATGGGCGACTTCCAGGCGCGCCGCATGCAGGCCCGCTTCCGCGCGGGGCAGGGCAAGCCGGAACTCGTGCACACGCTGAACGGCTCGGGCCTGGCCGTGGGCCGCACGCTGGTGGCGATTCTCGAGAACTACCAGAACGCCGATGGTTCGCTGACGGTGCCGAAGGCGCTGCAGCCGTATATGGGCGGCATCACAACGCTGCAACCGGAAGCGTAAAAATTATTGCGCAAGCCGCTTGCAAAGGCGGGTGCTACATCGCTATAATCTTGGTTTCGCCGCAAGGACGACCAAGTTACCGGAGAGGTGGCAGAGTGGTCGAATGTACCTGACTCGAAATCAGGCGTACCGGCGACGGTACCGTGGGTTCGAATCCCACCCTCTCCGCCAGCATAAGAAGCCACCCAGCAACATCGGGTGAGCAACAAACAGTAGTAACACTCAGACCGACGCACTGTGCAAGCAGGCGTCGGTTTTGTTTTTCTGCTCGTCCTCCCCCCCACATCCGATCTACACGTCCCAATAAGGCGGACTGCCGATCGCTTCGCGCAGGTGCTCCACCAGCGCCCGCAGCTTGGCGGACGCGCGTCGGCCTTCCGCATGGGCGACGTAGATCGACTCGGCTGCCGGCTGCACGCCGATGTCCACGCTCCGCAACGCCCCCGACTTCAATGCAGCGCCGGCCAGGAAGGTTGGCAATAGCGCGATGCCGAGACCGGCCAGCGCCGCGTCGAGCATCATGTCGCCGTTGTTGACCCGCAGGCGGGCGCGGGCGCGCAGGGAAATCATCTCGCCGTCCTGCAGGAACGACCAGTCCGCGATACCCCGGTTCGTATAGAAAATGCCGTGATGACGCTGCAAGGCCTCGGGCGAATCAGGCGCGCCGCATTGGTCGAGGTAGGCCGGCGATGCCACGAGCAGCCGGCGGCTCGGTGCCAGGGGCCAGGCCACCAGCCGCGAATCGCCGACGGCGCCGTGGCGGATCACCGCGTCGTAGCCTTCCGATGCCGCATCCACGCGGCGATCGTCCAGGTCTAGCAAGAGATCAATGTCGGGATGCCGGGCCAGGAACGGATAGAGCGCCGGCCCCAGGTGCATGCGCCCGAATGTCACCGGCGCGGCAATCCGCAGCGGGCCGGACAGCGTGCCGCGCCGCTCGGCCATTTCCGCCGCGGCGTCCTCCACTTCCCGCAGGATCCGGGTGGCACGTTCCAGGAACGCGGCGCCGTCTTCCGTCAGGCTGACCCGCCGTGTGGTGCGGTGAAGCAGGCGCGCGCCCAGCCCCTGCTCAATCTCGGCCAGCCGCTCGCTGACTACCGACTTCGACAGGTGCAGCCGCCGCGCCGCCTCCGTAATCGACCCGGACTCGGCCACCGCCACGAAACTCGCCACGCCTTCAAGTTTGAACATTGTTCGGTTTTTCCGAAAAGCAGAATCGTAATTAGCACTATACCGCTATCTAATCCCAGCGCCCATACTGTGTTCAGACGCGGCGCACATGGGTGTGCCGAACCGAAATCGATGGATCAAATCAACGGAAACCGGAGCACATCATGGAACGACTGAACGGCAAGGTGGCGATCATCACGGGTGCGAGCAGCGGCATTGGCCTGGCCACTGCGGAATTGTTTGCGAAGGAGGGCGCGAAGGTCGTGGTTGGCGCGCGGCGCCAGGCGGAACTGGACGCCCTTGTGGCCCGCATCCGCGCGGCTGGCGGCGAGGCCGTGGCACTGGCGGGCGACGTCCGGCAGGAAAGCTATGCCCGCGCGCTGGTGGATCTGGCGGTCGAGCAGTACGGCAAGCTCGACATCGCCTTCAACAACGCGGGCACGCTGGGCGAGGGCGGCCCGAGCACCGAGGTGTCGGAAGCTGGCTGGAACGAGACGCTGGCGATCAACCTGACCGGCGCGTTCCTCGGCGCCAAGTACCAGATCGCACAGATGGCGAAGCAGGGCAGTGGATCGGTCATCTTCACGTCGACGTTCGTGGGCTACACGGTCGGTTTCCCCGGCACGGCCGCCTACGCCGCCAGCAAGGCTGGCCTGATCGGCCTGACGCAGGCGCTGGCGGCGGAATACGGGCCGCAGGGCGTGCGCGTCAATGCGATCCTGCCGGGCGCCGTGGAAACGGATATGTATCGCGAAAAGAACGACACGGCGGAAGCGCAGTCGTTCATCACCAACCTGCACGCGCTCAAGCGCGTGGGCCAGCCCGAGGAACTGGCGCGCTCGGTGCTGTACCTGGCCTCCGACGACTCGGCGTTCGTGACCGGCACCGCATCCCTGGTGGACGGCGGCCTCTCCATCACCCGGACCTGAGTCAGCGATCCGCTGCCGTCGCGGCGGTCGGCGCCGCCGCGCCCGGCAGCCGCGACACCAATAGCTGGTCGATCTTGTGATGATCGATGTCCAGCACCTCGAAGCGGTAGCCCGCCACGGTGATTGACTCGGACTTCTTCGGAATCCGCTTCAGCGAGTAGATCACCAGGCCGGCGGCCGTATCGACGTAGTCCTCGCCGGGCAGCGAATCGAGCTCGAGCGCCTTCTTGAGGTCCACCAGCGGCGTCACGCCGTCCACCAGCCATGACGTCTCGTCGCGCCGCACGATCTGCTCGTCCTCGGCCGAATAGAGGATGTCTCCCATCAGCGCGCCGACGATGTCGTCGAGCGTGACGATGCCTACCACGAGCCCGTACTCGTTCATCACCACGGCAAAGCTCTCGTGCATCTCTCGGAATCGCGTCAGGGACTCGGACAGCGTCAGTGTGTCCGGAATCACCAGCACGTTCTTGTCGTGATGCCGGCCGATGTTGCCGAGCACCGTGGCGCTCTCGTCGGCCAGTAGCCGTTGCAGGATGTCCTTTGAGTCGATGTAGCCGAGCACGTCGTCCAGGTCGTGCCCGCAGACCGGGTACTGCGCGTGCGGCTGGCTGACCAGCTTGCGCCGCACGCTGTCGGCGGTCTCATCCAGCGTCAGGAAGATCACGTCGTCGCGCGGGGTCATGATCGCCGTGATGCCCTTCGAATCCAGTTCGAACACGTTTTCGATCAGGTGCAGCTCGTGCTTGTGGAGCACACCGGCCTCGGCGCCGGCATCGACCATCGCGGCGATATCCTCGGTGGTGATCTGGTCCACCGGCTTGGTCGGGATGCCGAGCAGCTTCAGCATGGCGTCCGCCGCCGCGTTGAAGATCCACACCACCGGCTTCAGCACGCGCAGCAGCGTGAGAATCGGCCCGATCACCACTACCGCGCAGCGCTCGGGGAAGGTCATGGCGATGCGCTTCGGAATCAGGTCCGCGAACTGGATGAACAGCAGCGTCACCACCAGGAAGGAGCCGATATTGGCCACGCGCAGGGCGTGGGCGGCACTCATGTAGGGAGTCAGCGCCGCGAAGACGAGATCGGAGACGTGCTTCTCGCCCAGGATACCGGCGAGGATGGCCACGCTGTTCACGCCGATCTGCACGATGGTGAAGAAGTTGCCGGGCTCTTCCTTGAGCCGCAGCACCTTGGTGGCGCGGTGGTCGCCGCGCTCGGACAGGACCTGGAGCTTGGTGCGCCGGGCGGCGGTCAGCGCGATCTCCGAAATCGAGAAGAACGCGCTTATCAGGACGAGGAGAATCAGGGTCAGGACGAACATGTGGGTTTCACGCGCCTGTCGGTGCGGGTTGATGATGGTGCACGCCGCGCGGGTCTGTCAATGCGACGGTTCTCATTGCGGCGGCTCTCATTTAGGGCGGTTCTCATTTGTCGGGCGCGTCGAACTGCACGCGCGGGGCTTCCAGCCGGTGGGGCAGGGTGGCTGCCAGTTCGGCGGCGGCGGCCGTGAACTGGGTGCGCATGTCGTCCACAAGGCTGGAGGCGCCCCGGTGGCTCGCGCGCAGCAACTGGATCTCGAACGGCAGCACCGGTTCGATATCGTGCAGTGCCACATTGGCCGGGTTGGCGCTCAGCGCCGTGTACTGGTCGAGCACGGTCAGGCCAAGCCCCGCATCGACCAGCGCCAGCGCCAGCGAGTAGGTCTGCACTTCCAGCGTGGAGTGCGGCTCCAGTGCGTGGCGCGCCAGCGTCTGGCGCACCAGCAGGCCCAGCGAGGTGTCGTCGTCGTAGCCGACGAAGGGGCGGTCCATCAGCTTGTGCATCGACACCGCCCCGCGCCGCCCTCCGCCCGGCAGCGGCAGCGTGCGCGGCACGGCCAGCAGCATCCGCCCGGCGGCCACGGGCTCCGAGGAGATGGCCTCGTGCCGGGGCGGCGAGAAGGCGAAGCCCACGTCGATCTGGTTGGCCAGCAGCGCGTCCACGATCTCGTTGGTATGGTGGGTCAGCACCTGGACCTGGGTTTCCGGGTGCCGCGCGCAGAAGCGCCGCACCGCCGGCACCAGCAGCGGATTGGCCAGGCTCGGCGTGGCCGCCACGCGCAGCCGGCCGGCGCCCTTGTGGCGCAGGCTCTCGGACACGCGCCGCACGCGCTCGATCTCCCCATATAGCCTTTCGACATCCCCATAGAGCGCGGTTGCCTCCGGTGTGGGCTGCAGCCGGCCGCGCACGCGCTCGAACAAACGGAAGCCCAGCGACGCCTCGGCGTGCTGCAACACCCGCGTCACCACGGGCTGGGAGACGTGGAGCAGGCGCGCGGCCTCGCTGACGGTGCCGGTCAGCATGACGGCGCGGAAGACTTCGATCTGGCGCAGGCGCATCGTTGTGGTGCTGGAAAGTGTCCGGAAAGGTGCGGGGAAATGGCCTCGATCCCGCCGTGCACTACGGGTAAGCCCGGGTGGCCGGCATCCATAGCCTGGGGACATATTCTGGCACGTATTGGCATTGGGCAAGCCGCGCGCGGTGGACTACGCTCTGGCCCATCGATTCGATATGGATGGCAAGGCAGGTTCGATGCGCATAGCGATTGTGGGAGCGGGGGTGGTCGGCATGACCACTGCATGGCGGCTGGCCCAGGATGGCCACGAGGTCACCGTACTGGAGCGCCACGAGGGCCCGGGCGAGGAGACCAGCTTTGCCAACGGCGGGCAGCTGAGCTACAGCTACGTGGCGCCGCTGGCCGGGCCAGGCGTGCTGTCGAAGGTGCCGGGCTGGCTGCTGGACCGCGATTCGCCGATGCGCTTCCGTCCGACCGCCGACCCGGCCCAGTGGCGCTGGCTGATGGCCTTCGTGCAGGCGTGCAACGCCGCCACCAGCGAGGCGACCACGCGCAAGCTGCTGCGGCTGGCTTTCTACTCGCGCGACCTGATGCAGGCCTTCGTGGAAGGCCCGGAGGCACGCGGCGAGGGCGGCGGCTTCGATTTCGCGCGGCGCGGCAAGCTGGTGGTGCATCGCAACGAAGCGGCCTACGCATCGGCCTGCCGGCTGCTGGACTACCAGGCCAGCCTGGGCTGCGAGCAGCAGGCGCTGGACCGCGACGCCACGGTGGCCCTGGAGCCCGCGCTGGCCGGTATCCGGGGCGACATCGCCGGCGCCATCTACACGCCGAGCGAGGAAGTGGGCGATTGTCATCGCTTCTGCCTCTCGCTGGCCCATCTGTTGCAAGGGAAGGGCAATGTGTCGATGCGGTTTGGCACACGTGTCACAGGATTGATGACATCGGGCGTCCAGGTGGTGGGCGTGAGGACCACCGATGACGAGGTGCGCGCGGACGCGGTGATCGTTGCGGGCGGCATCGGCAGCGTGCCGCTGCTGCGTCCGCTCGGCGTGCGGCCGATGCTGTGGCCGCTCAAGGGTTACAGCATCACGGTGCCGATCGCCGATGGCGCGCGGGCGCCGCATATCAGCGTGACCGACTTCGCCAACAAGATCGTCTACGCGCGCATCGGCAATACGCTGCGCGTGGCCGGCATGGCGGATCTGGTGCGCGGCGGGCCGACCATCGACCGCGAGCGCGCACAGACGCTGGTCGCCCAGACCCGCGCCGTGTTTGGCGGCGTGGCCAATGGCGCCGGACTCGACGCCCTGCAGCCCTGGGCCGGCCTGCGCCCGGCCACGCCGGACGGCCTGCCGCTGGTCGGCCCGTCGCGCCTGCCGGGCCTGTGGCTGAACCTGGGCCATGGCGCGCTCGGGTTCACGCTGGCGATGGGCAGCGCGGGGTTGCTGGCGGACCAGCTGGCCGGGCGCGCGCCGGCCATCGGCGCGGAAGATTTCAGTGCGGCCCGGGCCTGACCGGCGCACATCGGGTGTTGAAGTTTGTTGTACGGAAGTGGGATTGCCTCAAGCTGATTAAACCAAGCCCCATCAAGGAGCGAAAACCATGAAGTCACTGCGTGTCCGTCTGACCCCTACCTGCCTGTCCACCCGCCTGCTGGCCGCTGCCGTGCTGGCCTGCGCTGCCGCCGGCGCCCACGCCGCCGATGGCGATACGCTCAAGAAGATCAAGGACACCGGCGTGATCTCGCTCGGCTACCGCGAGTCGTCGATCCCGTTCTCGTACACGGACGGCAAGGAGATCATGGGCTACTCGCACGAGATCCTGTTGCAGATCGTCGACAAGATCAAGACCACGCTGAACATGCCGAACCTGCAGGTCAAGCTGACGCCGATCACCTCGCAGAACCGCATTCCGCTGATGCAGAACGGCACGATCGACATCGAATGCGGCAGCACGACCAACAACCTCGAGCGCCAGAAGCAGGTGGCCTTCTCGAACAGCCTGTTCGTCTACGGTATCAAGATGCTGACCAAGAAGGACTCGGGCGTGACCGACTTCGCCCAGCTCAAGGGCCGCAACGTGGTCACCACGGCCGGCACGACGGGCGAGCGCCTGCTGGTCAAGATGAACGGCGAGCAGGGCATGAACATGAACCTGACCAGCGCCAAGGACCATGGCCAGGCGTTCCTGATCCTGGAAACGGGCCGCGCGGTGGCCTTCGTCATGGACGAGCCGCTGCTGTACGGCGAGCGCACCAAGGCCAAGAACGCGAGCGAATGGGTCGTGGCTGGCGAGCCGCTCCAGACCGAGAACTACGCCTGCATGTTCCGCAAGGACGACGCCTCGTTCAAGAAGCTGGCCGATGGCGTGGTATCGGACCTGATGCTGAGCGGCCGTGCCGAGAAGCTCTACACGAAGTGGTTCCAGTCGCCGATTCCGCCGCGCAACATCAATATGAACTACCCGATGTCGCCGGACATGAAGGCGCTGTACGCGGCGCCGAACGACAAGGCGTTCCAGTAAGGGAGCAGGACGCGGGCGGCGCGCCGGTCCGTCACACCGGGTCCCTGACCGGGTGGTGGATCGGTTATATAGCCATAATGAATCGTTATTTCGCGCTTGATAGTGTTTGCGGTAGTGTGGAGCCCGTTATAGGCTCTTAGGAGCCTCCGGTCCGCCCCCAAAAGGGGTAAGCCGGCCCTGACCCCGCATCTCACTGGAGAACTTATGCGCTCGATTCGTACTGGCTTGCTCAAATCCCTGTTGGCTTCCGTGCTGCTGGCTGGCGTTGCCGGATTCACGGCCACGGCCGCCAGCGCCGCCGATCTGCTCGACACGGTGAAGCAAGCCGGCGTGCTCAAGATTGGCGTGGAAGGCACGTATCCGCCGTTCGGCTATCGCGGCGCGAAGAACGAGCTCGAGGGCTTCGACGTGGACGTGGCACGCGCCATCGCCGGCAAGCTGGGCGTGAAGCCGGAGTTCGTGACCACCGAATGGAGCGCGATCATTGCCGGCCTGCAGGCAGGCAAGTTCGACATCATCGTCAATCAGGTTGCGGTGACGCCGCAGCGCAAGCAGACCCTCGATTTCTCCACGCCCTACGTCTACTCGGCGGCACAGTTGATCCAGCGCAAGGACGACAAGCGCGAGTTCAAGTCACTGGATGACCTGAAGAACCACAAGCTCGGCGTCAGCCTGGGCAGCAACTACAACGAACTGGCCAAGTCGGTGCCCGGCATCGACGTGAAGACCTATCCCGGCGCGCCCGAGTACCTGCGCGACCTGGCCTCGCAACGGATCGACGCGGCGCTCAATGACCGGCTGATGGTCAACTACCTGATCAAGAACGCCAACCTGCCGTTGCGCCCGGGCGCCGTGGTGCCCGGCGCCAATACCGAAGTCGCCATTCCGTTCCGCAAGGACAATCCGAAGTTCGCCCAGGCCATCGACAAGGCGCTGGAAGACCTGCGCAAGGACGGCACGCTGGTGAAGCTGTCGACCAAGTGGTTCGGCTCGGATGTGACCAAGGCGGCGAAGTAAGCGGGTCGGGTTGCGTGGCCCACCCGGGCCAACCCGCTGCAACCCATACCAACCAGGCCGACTCCCGCGAGTCGGCTTTTTTTTCGATGGCTGGATCACGTATGATCCCGGCATTCCGGATTCCTGACCCGCCCCTGCCATGTCCGCCCTCGCTCTCGTGATGGATTCGCTGCCCGTGCTGTTGCAGGGCGCCCTGCTCACGCTGAAGTTCGCCGTGCTGTCGATGGCGTTCGGCCTGGTGATTGGCATTGTGGTCGCGCTGATGGGCATCAGCCATGCGCCGATTCTCAAAGCGGTGGCGCGCGTGTACGTCAGCATCATGCGCGGCACGCCGCTGCTGGTGCAGATCTTCGTGGTCTATTACGGGCTGCCGAGCGTCGGCATTGCGCTTGAGCCCACTCCGGCCGGCGTGCTGACGCTGAGCCTCAACGTGGGCGCCTATCTGTCGGAAAGCATGCGCGGCGCCATCCTCGGCATTGCGCGCGGGCAGTGGATGGCGGCCTACAGCCTGGGCCTGACGCCGATCCAGACGCTGCGCTACATCGTCGGGCCGCAGGCGCTGCGGCTGGCGGTGCCGAGCCTGTCCAACAGCCTGATCAGCCTGATCAAGGACACCTCGCTGGTGTCGGTGATCACCGTGACCGAGTTGCTGCGCACCGCGCAGGAAATCATCGCCGCCACCTACCAGCCGCTGCCGCTCTACCTGGCGGTGGCGGTCATCTACTGGATCCTGAGTACCGGGTTATCGGTACTGCAGCGCGTGCTGGAACGTCGGCTCTCGCTGCCGGGGCGGCACTGAAGGCGAGAGGGGCTAGGCGCCGGAAGAGGGCGCCGGCGGTGGCTTGGGGGCCTCGACATTGAGGGGCTTTCCGGTTTCCAGCAGCGTCTTGAGTCCGGCCAGGATCATCGGCCAGCCGTTGCGGCCGCCTTGCAGCATCTGTTCGTCCACCGGCTCGCGATGGGTCTCGCTCACGGTCAGCCGCACCGCCTGCCCCAGCGCGTCCACCTGCCACGTGACTACCACCTCGGGCAGTTCGCGGAACGCCTCGAGCCATTCCACGCGCCACGTCACCGAGAGCCGGTAGGGCGGCTCGGCCAGCAGCACCACGCCCTGGGAATCCACGCGCCCGTCGTCCATGCGCAGCACGAACGGGCTGCCGACCTGCCAGTCAGACTCCACGCGCCGCCCGAAGAAATACTGTTCGCTCTGCACGGGGTCGGTCAGCGCGGACCAGACCTGCTCGGGTGTGGCAGCGATGTAGGTGACCACTACGGTCTGCGGCGATTGCATGGCGAGCCTCCTCTGGCTGAGACCGGCGGGGCAGGGGCGGTCACATCGGATCGATGGTGACAGTAATGTGGCACCTGCAACCGTTTCGATGCAAGGGGGCGGACAAGAAAAAAGGCCGGCTCCTGGGAGCCGGCCTTCATACGGATGCAGCTGCGGTGCAACGACGGATGCAGCGGGTGCCTGTTACTGTTCCGCGATGCGCTGGGCGATGTGCCCAAGTGCCTCTTCCACCTGATCGACCAGAATCAGACACAGGTCGCCCGGCTTCAGGTGCCCCAGCGCGGTGTCGATCGCCAGGAACTCGCCGCGGATTTCCTCCACGTGCTGCGTGCGCTGTGCGCCTTCCAGCCCTTCGCGCAGCAGCGCCAGCACCTCGCCGTCCTCACGGCCGCGCTGGCACTGGTCCTGATACAGCACCACCTCATCGAACACGCCGCCCAGAATCTGGGTTTGCCGGCGGATGTCCACGTCGCGACGGTCGCCCGCGCCGCTGATCACCACCACGCGGCGATCGCCCTTCATGGTTTCCACCGCATTGCACAATGCCTGGATGGCGTCCGGATTGTGGCCGTAGTCGGCGATCAGGGTGGCGCCCCGGTAGTCGAACACGTTGAAGCGGCCCGGCGCGGTGGCGGCGTCGTTGACGAAGGTGGCCAGCCCGCGACGGATCACGGCCCAGTCCACGCCCAGCGCCCACGCGGCGGCGACCGACGACATCGCGTTCTCCACCTGGAAGCCGATGCTGCCGTTGCGCGTCAGCGGGATGTCCGCCAGCGCAATGCGCACCTGGGTTTCGCCCTCGCACGCCACGATCTCGCCGCCTTCCGCGAACACCACGCGCTTGCCCTGCGCGCGATGCAGCGCCATGGTCGGCAGCCCGGCATCGTGCGCGAAGAACGTCACCGTGCCGGGGCAGGCGTCGGCCATGCGCGCGACCATCGGGTCTGCAGCGTTCAGCACGGCCATGCCGTGCGGCGCCACGTTCTGGACGATCACGCTCTTGAGCACGGCCAGGTCTTCCACGGTGCTGATGTAGGACAGCCCCAGGTGGTCGCCTTCGCCCACGTTGGTCACCACGGCCACGTCGCAGCGGTCGAAGGCCAGGCCCTCGCGCAGCAGGCCGCCGCGCGCGGTTTCGAACACGGCCGCGTCGACGTCGGGGTGCAGCAGCACGTTGCGCGCGCTGCGCGGGCCGCTGCAGTCGCCGGTGTCGATGCGCTCGCCCTGGATATACACGCCATCGGTGCCGGTCATGCCCATGCGCAGGCCGCTCGTGGCCAGCAGGTGGGTGATCAGGCGCACGGTGGTGGTCTTGCCGTTGGTGCCGGACACCGCCACCACGGGAATACGGCCATCGTCGCCATCGGCGAACATGGTCGAGACGATGGCCTCGCCCACGGCCCGGCCCTTGCCGAACGACGGCTGCAGGTGCATGCGCAGGCCCGGCGCGGCGTTGACTTCCACGATGCCGCCCGCCTGTTCCTCGAACGGCTTGAGCATGGTCTCGCACACGGCGTCCACGCCGCAGATGTCGAGGCCCACCATCTGGGCCGCGGCCACGGCGCGCGCGGCGATGTCCGGGTGGACGTCGTCGGTCACGTCGGTGGCGCTGCCGCCGGTCGACAGATTGGCGTTATTACGAAGCACCACGCGCGTACCGTTGGCCGGCACCGAGTCGGCGGTCAGGTGCTGCTTGGCCAGCGTGGCCAGCGCGATGTCGTCGAAGCGGATCTTGGTCAGCGACGTGGCATGGCCCTCGCCCCGGCGCGGGTCGCGGTTCACTTCCTCCACGAGCTGGCGCACGGTGTGCACGCCATCGCCAATCACCTGCGGCGGATCGCGGCGCGCGGCCGCCACCAGGTGCTTGCCCACCACCAGCAGGCGGAAATCGTGACCGGGGATGTAACGTTCCACGAGCACGTCCGAGGAGATATCGGCCGCCACTTCGTAGGCCGTCATCACTTCCTCGCGCGTGCGGATGCGTACCGCCACGCCCTTGCCCTGGTTGCCGTCGCGCGGCTTGACCACCACCGGCCCGTTGATGGCCTGCGCGGCGGCCCAGGCTTCTTCGGCGCTGCGCACCGAGCGGCCCAGCGGCACCGGCACGCCGGCGGCGTGCAGCAGGCTCTTGGTCAGGTCCTTGTCCTGCGCAATGGACTCCGCCACGGCGCTGGTCATATCGGTCTCGGCGGCCTGGATGCGGCGCTGCTTGCTGCCCCAGCCGAACTGCACCATCGAGCCCTGCGTGAGGCGGCGGTACGGAATGCCACGCGCCACGGCGGCGTAGACGATGGAGCCGGTACTCGGCCCCAGGCGCACGTCCTCGTCAAGTTCGCGCAGGCGGTGCAGCCCGTCGTCGAGGTCGAAGGGCTTGTCGTCCCGGGCAGCCAGGCATAGCTGTTCGGCGAGTTCGAAGGCGAGCCGGCCGACTTCTTCCTCGCTGTACTGCACCACCACCTGATACGTGCCGGGCTCCACGGTGGGCGCGGTGTGGCTGAAGGTGACCGGGCAGCCGGCAGAGGCCTGCAGGCCCAGCGCGGCGGCTTCCAGCGCGTGGGCCATCGACGGCGTACCAGCCTCGTCGTCAGGGCGCAGCGGGCCGATGGCCGGGAAGCGCGCACGCAGGCGGTCTTCGAAGCCTGGCAGGTCGGCCAGCAGGTGCGACTTGTCCGAGCAGGCCACGATGGCCTCGATGGCCGTGTGGCGGCACCAGAGATTCGGGCCGCGCAGGGCCCGGATACGGGAGACTTCCATAGTATTTCCGTTATTTTTCTGGCCGAGCCATCAGGCGCGGCGGCCGCTGCGGCCGACCCACTGGTGTACCTGCTCGACAGTGCCCTCGGGCGAGCCCTCGTCGCACTGGATGACCAGCAGGTCGCCGGCCACCAGTTGCGAGAGCGCGGTCTCGATGGCGGTGCGGCGGGCGCCTTCGTCGATGATCTTGGTCACGCGGCGGCCTTCGTACAGCCCCTTCCTGACCAGCGCGCGGGCCTCGGCATCGGGCAGGTCGCGCTTCACGCTCTGGTCCTCGCAGAGGAACACGCGGTCGAACGCGGCGCCGATGATCTTGCCGTGGTGGACGAGGTCTTCGTCCCGACGCTGCACGCCGGCGCCGAATACCAGCATGCGGCGCTCGGCGGGGAAGCGGTCCAGCGCGGCGGCCAGCGCGGCGAGCGCGGGCGCGTTGTGCGCGTCATCGACGATCACCGTGGCGCCCTGGCGCTCGAACAGCGTGAAGCGGCCCGGCACGTCCACCTGGCCCACGTCGAAGGTCACCACGCCGGCGCGGATCAGGTCGTTGGAGATGCCCAGCGCCCAGCCCGTGGCCACGGCCGCCAGCACGTTCTCGATCTGGAACGCCACGCGGCCCGCGTAGGTCAGCGGAATGGCCGACACATCGGTCAGCGGCAGCTCGCTCTGGCCGGTGGCCATCACGACCTTGCCGTCGCGCACGAACACCGCGCGCTTGCCCGCCGCCCGGTGCGCGGCAATCGCCGGCAGGTCGGCGGTGAGGCCGAAGAAGACCACGTCGCCATCGCACAGCTCGGCCATTTCCACCAGCCGCGCGTCGCCGGCGTTGAGCACGGCCACGCCGTTGTCGAGCACCACGTCCACCTGGGT
The DNA here is from genome assembly GCF_905397395.1 of Cupriavidus campinensis. Taxonomy (GTDB): domain Bacteria; phylum Pseudomonadota; class Gammaproteobacteria; order Burkholderiales; family Burkholderiaceae; genus Cupriavidus; species Cupriavidus campinensis. The sequence continues at coordinate 169,794 of NZ_CAJPVH010000003.1, read as the reverse complement.
GCGCAGCACGTTGTACATGCGGTCCTCGTCCTCGACGTAGTAGTCGCCGAGGTGGTCTGGCTGGGCGAAGTTGGTCACCACGCCAACCTGGCAACGGTCGTACGGCAGGCCCTGCGACAGGATCATGCCGCTGTCGTTCTCGAACACGGCCGCTTCCACGGCGCGGTTCATCAGGATGCGGTGGCCGGCTTCCCAGTTGGCCTGGTCGCCGGTTTCCACCTGGCGGCGGTCGAGGAACAGGCCGTCGCTGCACGCCAGCCCGGTGTGCTTGCCCGAGAGTTGCAGCAGACGCGCCACCAGCTTGGCCACCACGGTCTTGCCGTTGTTGCCGGTGATGCCGACCACGGGAATGCGGCCGTCATCGGCGCTGCCATCCTTCGCGGCGGGGAACAGATGGTCGACGATCGCGGGGCCCACCGGGCGCGGCGTGCCGTCGGCCGGCTTGATATGCATCAGCAGGCCCGGCCCGGCGTTTACCTCGACGATGGCGCCGCGCTGGTCGGCCAGCGGGCGCGAGATGTCCTCGGCCACGAGATCCACCCCGGCGATATCCAGCCCCACCACCCGCGCGGCCAGCGCCGCATGCGCGGCCACGCTCGGGTGCACGCGGTCGGTCACGTCGAAGGCGACGTTGCCGTTGCGCTGGATCAGGATGGTCTTGCCGGCGGGTGCCACGGAATCGCCATCCTCCAGCCCCTGGCGCTTCAGTTCCAGCCGTGCGGCGGAATCGAGCCGCACGCGGTTCAGCGGATGGTCCTCGGTGCTGCCCCGGCGCGGATCGGAGTTGATCTGCGACTCGATCAGGTCGTCGATGGTCGAGGTACCGTCGCCCACGACGCTGGCCGTCTCGCCCATCGCCGCCGCCACGAGCCGGCCGCCCACCACCAGCAGGCGGTGTTCGTTGCCCGGCACGAAGCGCTCGACGATCACGCCGTTGCCTTCGTCGATGGCTACGGAGTAGGCAGTTTCCACTTCCTCGCGCGTCATCAGGTTGGTGAACACGCCGCGGCCGTGGTTGCCGTCGTACGGCTTGACCACCACCGGCACGCCGATCCGCTCGGCGGCGTCCCAGGCATCCTCGGGGCTCTCCACCATGCGGCCTTCCGGCACCGGCACGCCGCAGGATTCCAGCAGCGTCTTGGTCAGGTCCTTGTCGCGCGAGATCGATTCGCCGATGGCGCTGGTCCGGTCGGTCTCGGCGGTCCAGATGCGGCGCTGGCGCGCCCCGTAGCCGAGTTGAACCAGATTGCCGTCGGAGAGTCGGATGGAGGGGATGTCGCGGTCATCGGCAGCATCGACGATGCAGGCCGTGCTCGGGCCGAGGCAGTGTTCGTCGACCAGGCGGCGCAGGTTGTCCACGGCCTCGGGTACGTCGAACGGGCGGTCCTCGATCGCGGCCATGACCAGGTCGCGGGCGGTGAACAGCGCGGCGCGCGTCACCTCCTCGTGCCAGGCCCGGACGATCACCTTGTAGACGCCCCGTACGGGGGTCTCGCGGGCCTTGCCGAAGCCGCCCGGCATGCCGGCCAGGTTCTGCAGCTCAAGCGTCACGTGCTCGAGGATGTGGCCGGGCCACGTACCTTCCTTGAGCCGCTGCAGGAAGCCGCCGCGCTCGCCAATGCTGCAGCGATGCTCGATCAGCGACGGGAGCCAGGCCGACAGGCGTTCGTAGAACCCCGGGATCTTGTTGGAGGGGAAATCCTCCAGTTCGCCGATATCAACCCATGCCTCCAGCACCGGCCGATATGTCCACATATTCGGGCCGCGCAGCGACATGACATCGAAAATCTCAATGTCCTTCTTTTTCATTGATTTAGCTTGAGGCAGTGGGCGAATGCCCGAGAAATGGGAGCCTAACCTTTCAGTAACGTTTCAACGGCATCGGGGTTGACCCCTGAAGTCCGGAAGACGTTGTGCAGCGCACCAGGCGCCCCGTTTGTTTGCGTTATGTATACTTGCGGGCAAAATCGCGGGCCGCCAGCCGGCTTCCCGCCTAAATTGTTTCAAGTTATGTCCGTGTCTACCCTGTTGTGGACGCATTGCGGACGCATTTCGCGCCAATAATGACCCAATCCTCCCCGTCCGTCCCAATCCCCTCCGGCCCGCAAGGTCGTTGGGGCGCCGAGATCGGCACGAGCCTGCAGCCCGGTGAAACCGTGCTGGCCGGCCTTGACCTGGACCTGGACGCAAGGCTGCATTTTACCCAAGGGTGGCTGGTTGTGACCGATCGCCGGCTCATTGCCCGGGCGCCCGGTGAAAAAAACACCGTCGACTGGGAGATCACACCGGCGCTGACGCTGGCCCATAGCGACCATGCCGGGGTCGGCTCGCTGGAGCTGGCCGACGGCCGCGCCCGGCTGGGAAGCTGGCGCTACACGCTTGGTTACAATCCCGATGCCTTGCGGCTGGCCGACCAGTTCGAGGCGCGTCGCGCGCTGCTGGCAACCGGCCAGGCCGCGGAGCCGGCCGATGACGACGTCTGCCCCACCTGCAAGGCCCCACTGCCCCCCGGCGAGGACGTCTGCCCCCAGTGCAGCCGCGATCTTGAGACGCCGCCGTCCACCTGGGCGCTGCTGCGCCTGTGGCGCTTCGCGCGGCCCTACCAGTGGGAACTGCTGGCCGGCTTCCTGCTGACCCTGCTCGGCACCGCTGCCACGCTGGTGCCGCCGTACCTGACCATGCCATTGATGGACAAGGTGCTGATTCCGTACCAGAACGGCGTGCCGATCGATTATGACCGGGTCAAGATGTACCTGGCAGGGCTGCTCGGTGCCGCGCTGGTGGCGTGGAGCCTGGGCTGGGCGCGGACGTATCTGCTGGCGCGCGTATCCGAGCGCATCGGCGCCGATCTGCGAACAACCACATACGAACACCTGTTAAAACTGTCGCTCGAATACTTCGGCGGCAAGCGTACGGGCGACCTGATGGCCCGCATCGGCTCGGAAAGCGATCGGATCTGCGTCTTCCTGTCGCTCCACCTGCTCGATTTCGCGACCGATGTGCTGATGATTGCCATGACGGCCATCATCCTGATCTCGATCAATCCGTGGCTGGCGCTGGTGACGCTGGTGCCGCTGCCGTTCATCGCCTGGATGATCCACCTGGTGCGGGACCGCCTGCGCCACGGATTCGAGAAGATCGACCGTATCTGGTCCGAGATCACCAACGTGCTGGCGGATACCATTCCCGGCATCCGCGTGGTCAAGGCCTTCGCCCAGGAAAAGCGCGAGGTCGAGCGCTTCCGTGAGGCGAACAAGCACAATCTGGCCGTCAACGACCGCGTCAATGCCGTCTGGTCGCTGTTCACGCCCACGGTGACGCTGCTGACCGAAGTGGGCCTGCTGGTGGTCTGGATCTTTGGCATCTGGCAGGTCAGCCACGATGCCATCACGGTGGGTGTGCTGGTCGCCTTCCTGACCTATATCAGCCGCTTCTACACGCGTCTGGATTCGATGAGCCGGATTGTGTCGGTCACGCAGAAGGCCGCCGCCGGCGCCAAGCGGATCTTCGACATCCTCGACCATGTGTCGAGCGTGCCGGAGCCGCAGCGCCCGGTGCACCTCGAGAAGGTGGAGGGCGCCATCGAACTGCGCGACCTCGGCTTCCGCTACGGCAACCGTGCTGTGATCCGTGGCCTGAACCTGTCGATCCGGCCGGGCGAGATGATCGGGCTGGTCGGCCACAGCGGCTCGGGCAAGAGCACGCTGGTCAACCTGATCTGCCGTTTCTACGATGTGTCCGAGGGCGCGATTCGCGTGGACGGCATCGACATCCGCTCGCTGCCGGTATCCGAATTCCGCCGCCATATCGGACTGGTACTACAGGAGCCGTTCCTGTTCTTCGGCACGATTGCCGACAACATCGCCTACGGCAAGCCCAGCGCCACGCGCGAGGAAATCGTCGCCGCAGCGCGCGCCGCGCATGCGCACGAGTTCATCCTGCGCCTGCCGCACGGCTATGACTCGCTGGTGGGCGAGCGGGGGCAGGCGCTCTCGGGTGGCGAGCGCCAGCGCATCTCCATCGCGCGTGCGCTGCTGATCAATCCGCGCATCCTGATCATGGATGAGGCCACGTCGTCGGTGGACACCACCACGGAGAAGGAAATCCAGAAGGCGCTGGACAACCTCGTGCAGGGCCGTACGACGATTGCCATCGCGCACCGGCTTTCCACGCTGCGCAAGGCCGATCGGCTGGTGGTGATGGATCGCGGGCAGATCGTCGAAGTCGGCAATCACGACGAACTGCTCGCACGCGAAGGGGCCTACTACAAGCTCTACCAGGCGCAGGCGCGCAACGTCGATACCGAAGCGGAGTTGCCCAGCGCGGGCGAACGCCTCGATACGGAGGCCGTCAATGCGCAGTGATACCCCTGGTGATTCGATTTCTCGGCAAACGGCTATGCAGACGCCCGACTACACGTTGTCCCGCAACCCGTTCGGCAAGCTCGTCCTGACGATGGCGGACGGCATGGCGCACGAGGGCGTGGTGCCCGTGCGCGCCTTCCCGATTGCCGCGCCGGACGACGGTGTCGGCATGATCAGCACCGATGGCCGCGAGTTGGCGTGGATTCCGCGCCTCGATGTCCTGCCGCCGCCAATGCGCGCCCTGATCGAGGCCGAGCTGGCCGCGCGCGAATTCATGCCGGAAATTCGTAGCATTGTGGGAGTGTCCACCTATGCCACGCCGAGCGTGTGGACGGTGCGGACCGATCGCGGGCAGACCGATCTCGTCCTGCGTGGCGAAGAGGACATCCGGCGACTGACCGGCAGCACGCTGCTGATCTCCGACAGCCACGGCATTCATTACCTGATTCGCGACCTGTTCGCGCTCGACAAGCCGAGCCGCAAAATACTCGATCGCTTTCTTTGATTTATAGTCTTGTTCGCGCAAGCAAAACGGCACGCCCCAGGGCGTGCCGTTTCAATTTCCGGTGGTGGATTTAGTGCAGCATGGACGGCATATCGTCGTCTTCGTCATCCCAGTCTTCATGCGTGATGGGAGACTCCGGCGCCATATCCCACACCATGGAATGGAAACGCGGCGTGAACCATTCGCGGAACATGGCCAGGGACATATTCTCGGGCCACATGGAATCATCAAACCATTCGCCCAACATGAATTCGAAGAACGCCTGCCAGCGCTTTTCCACCCAGCGCATAGCAGTCTCCGGGGAATCCGCCACTTCCGACGGCAACAGGAAGACGCTGGCGTCGTCGCGGACGTCCTCGAGCGACAGGCCTGGCACGGGCTCCGGGTCGACGGCCTTGATCCAGTCCAGGAACGGCTGCTCGGGCAGCAGCATGACCATGGAGCGGTTGAGGGTGAAGCGGGGATGGTCGGTCATGGGGTTGGGCAGGAAGAGGCGGGCGTCCATTGTAGCCCCGCGCGGCCAAGGGACCCATGCGTTATCTCGTGTCTTTGCGGAAGGGTTCAGGAAAATGGCAAATCTGCCGATATCCATGGGATCTGGCATTGGAGATTGGCAATGAGCCTGACATTCCAAGCGCCCGGAGAAGCGGTCGCCCAGACGGCGACGGAGCGCTTTGCCGAGGCGGAGAAACACGAAGACCGGCAAGTGCGCTGGGCTGCCCAAGCGGCCATTGCGCTGGATTCCGGCGATATGTACCTGGTGGGCCTGGTGCTGTTCAAGGCCATCCAGGAGCACGGCATGGAAGCGTTTGCCGAACTCAGCGGGCAGACCCCCGGCCGCCTGCAGCGGCTGTGGATGCCGGGTGTGCTGGTATCGGTGAACGAGGCTGCACATCTCTTCGGCCTGCTCGGCGTGCACGTGGTGCTGGACCGATTCTATGCCGCACGCCTGGCAGCGAGCCAGCCGGCGGAATCGGTGCATTGAGGGTGCACTGAGCGGCACACGGATTTTGGGTCGGCAGAAAAGAAAAAACCCCGTCATCGATTGACGGGGTTTTCGCTTGTCCGGCGTTTCCTGAAGAAAAAGGAATGTCGGACGGTAATACTGGTGGAGCCGGCGGGAATCGAACCCGCGTCCGCAAGCCCTCCACAGAGAGTTCTACATACTTAGTTCTGTCATTTGATTTAACCGCCGCATCGCGGACGAACACGCTCTACGACGGCGAGTCACTAGGTTTTCGTCCTCGGGCCCGTGACACTCCCGAAGCTTATCTGACGTAAATGACCTCGCCAGTTCTTGCGAACCCTAGCCCGTCAGCGAGCCAGTGCGAGGACGGCTAGCCCTTAGGCTGCCAGTGCGTAACGTTCGTCGTTAGCAGTTATTGCATTCCCATTGATTAACGAGGTGACGGGTCCTCGGTATGCCCTCCACTGCTTCGCAACCCACGTCGAAACCAGGTCGGCCCCAGTGTGAAGATGTAGGAGTCGGATTGTACTCGCTTTGGCCGCTGGCCGGGGGCTTCAGTTCCCGAACAGCGCCAGCAGCTCGGCCGGGTGACGGATCAGGTAGTCTGCGCCCCAGGCTTCGGGCGGCTCGCCGTCGCCGCAGTAGCCGTACGCGGCGGTCACCGTGGCCATGCCGGCCGCCTTGCCGGCCTGGATGTCGCGCAGGTCGTCGCCCACGTACAGGCAGCGTGCCGGCGCCACGCCGCTGACCTCGGCCGCGTGCAGCAGCGGGGCGGGGTGGGGCTTGGCATGTGCCGTGGTGTCGCCGCTGACCACGGCCGAGGCGCGGGGCGCGAGGCCGATCGCGGCCACCAGCGGTACCGTGAAGCGGGTGATCTTGTTGGTCACGATGCCCCAGCGGATGCCGGCGGCTTCCAACCGGGCCAGCACGTCGTCCATGCCGTCGAACAGGCGGGTGTGTACCGCGATGTCGGCCTCGTAGTAGTCGAGGAACGTATCGCGCAGGGCGGGGAACTCGGGGTCGTCGGGCGACTTGCCGAACGCCGCGCCGATCAGGCCGCGTGCCCCGTGCGAAGCCACCGGCCGCAGCTTCTCATAGGCCACGGGCGGCAGGCCGTGTTCCACCACGAGCCGGTTGGCGGCTGCGGCCAGGTCGGGGGCCGTGTCGGCGAGCGTGCCGTCGAGATCGAAAAATACCGCGTCGAAAGTGCGCATGGGTCAGCCCGCCGCCTTCGCCGCCGTCTTGCGGAAGGCCATCATGTAATTGACGCCCGTGTCATGGCCGAGCGAGTACGTTTGCGACAACGGGTTGTAGGTCATGCCGCGCATCTCGATCAGGTCCAGCCCGGCCTGGCGCGCGAAGCGGGCCATCTCGGATGGCGTGATGAACTTCTCGTAGTCGTGGGTACCGCGCGGCAGCATGTTCAGCACGTACTCGGCGCCGACGATAGCCAGCAGGTAGGCCTTGAGATTGCGGTTGATCGTCGAGAAGAACACGTAGCCGCCCGGGCGGACCAGCGTGGTGCAGGCGTGCACGATGGAGGCGGGGTCGGGCACGTGCTCGAGCATTTCCATGCAGGTCACCACGTCCACGCTGCCGGGAATGCGCGCGGCGAGGTCTTCGACGGCAATTTCCTCATAAGTGACGGGCACGCCCGACTCCAGGCTGTGCAGGTCTGCCACCTTGAGGGCCTTGGTCGACAGATCGATGCCGCGTACGGTGGCGCCAAGCCGCGCCATGCTTTCGGACAGGATGCCGCCGCCGCAGCCCACGTCGATCACCTGCTTGCCGGGCAGGTGCGCGATGCCGTCGATCCAGCCCAGGCGCAGCGGGTTCAGGTCGTGGAGTGGCTTGAACTCGCTGTTGGGGTCCCACCAGCGGTGGGCCAGCTCGCTGAACTTGTCGATCTCTTTCGGATCGGCGTTGCGGCCGGGGGGGCTGCCAGCAGGGGAGAGGGTGGAGGTTTGCGACATCGTCAAAGGAGTGGGGTCCCCGGCGCACGGCCCGGAACCTGAGTGCGGAGAGAAGCGTCCGGCAACTGTACCAAAAATAGCGGGCAAAAAAAAAGCCCAGCTTGCGCTGGGCTTTCTTCATCGGAGAGGATCCGATTAACGTGCGCTGCGGGTGCCGACCACTTCGACTTCCACGCGGCGGTTCGGCTGCTGGCAGGCGATCTGTGCCGTGCGGTTGCCCTTGCACGACTTCGGATCCACCTTCAGCTGGCGCTTGCCCTTGCCTTCGGTGTACACGCGGTTGGCTTCCACGCCCTTGCTCACCAGGTAAGCCTTGACGGATTCAGCACGACGGATCGACAGGCGATCGTTGTACTTGTCCGAACCGAACGCGTCGGTGTGGCCCACGGCGATGATCACTTCGAGGGTGATGCCTTGCAGCTTCGAGACCAGGTCGTCCAGCTTGGCCTTGCCTTCGGGCTTCAGAACAGCCTTGTCGAAGTCGAACAGGGTGTCAGCTGCGAAAGTGACCTTCTCGCTCGACACAACCGGAGGAGCCACCGGGGTCGGTGCCGGAGCCGGAGCAGCAGCCGGAGCCAGTGCGCCATCGCACAGGGCATTGGCCGTTGCCGGGGTCCAGGAACTGTCGCGCCAGCAGAGCTCGTTCGTGCCATTCTTCCACACGTACTCGCTCGTACCGTTGCCCCAGTTGTCGTTCACAGCCTTCTTTTCATAGGGGACGGACTGGGCTTGAGCGGATGCAGCCATTACTGCGGTAGCTGCAACGAGCGCGAGCTTGGCAAATTTTTTCATATTTCTCCTCTCAGGATGAGATCACCGCAGGGTTACTGCGAGCAAATGGACGAAAACAAGTCATACATTCTTCGGAGTATAACATTCTCGATGTGGTGGATGCTCCACTTCGAACAATGTCTGGCTCTTCGCTGGGGAATTGTGCCACAAGGCTCGTTTCCTAAGAAGTAAATATATTCGATTCAACCCTGGGGTTTTGGGCCTGTGGTGTTTGTGCAACATCACGCTTGCGGTGCCCGCAAACCCTTGTCCCGTATGGCTTGCGGGCGGTAGGCGCCGCGCCGCGGAGGGCGCCGGCGGGCCCGTTTCCGGGCCGTCCGGTGGGCGTCGGGAAGGGGTGGCGCGCGTGGTAGAATGCCATGTTGCCCGTCCCGGACAGGCGCCCCCGCCGGCGCTCCTGGGGCCAGGGTCTCATTCGCTAAAACCCGCCGCATAAACCAAGCCGCAATGGATCAATTCGCCAAAGAAACGCTTCCGGTTTCCCTGGAAGAGGAAATGCGCCGCTCATACCTGGATTACGCGATGAGCGTTATCGTCGGGCGTGCGCTTCCCGACGTCCGGGATGGCCTGAAACCAGTACATCGGCGCGTGCTCTTTGCGATGCATGAGCTGAATAACGACTGGAACCGAGCCTATAAGAAATCGGCCCGTATTGTCGGTGATGTGATCGGTAAGTATCACCCGCACGGCGACACCGCCGTTTATGACACGATCGTCCGCATGGCGCAGAATTTCTCGCTGCGCTACATGCTGGTAGACGGGCAGGGCAACTTCGGCTCGGTCGATGGGGATAACGCGGCAGCCATGCGTTATACGGAAATCCGCCTGTCGAAGATCGCGCATGAAATGCTCCACGATATCGACAAGGAAACTGTCGATTTCGAGCCGAACTACGACGGTTCTGAAAAAGAACCGAGTATTTTGCCGGCGCGTATTCCGAATTTGCTGATCAATGGCTCGTCGGGTATTGCGGTGGGTATGGCCACCAATATCCCCCCGCATAACCTCAATGAGGTGGTGGACGCCTGCCTGCATCTGCTGCGCAATCCCGACGCCACGGTGGATGACCTGATCGAACTGGTGCCGGCGCCCGATTTTCCGACGGCCGGCATTATTTATGGCATCCAGGGCGTGCGAGAAGGCTATCGCACCGGCCGGGGCCGCATCGTCATGCGTGCCCGGACGCACTTCGAGGACATCGACCGCGGCCAGCGCCAGGCGATCATCGTCGACGAACTGCCGTACCAGGTGAACAAGCGGACACTTCTCGAGCGCATCGCCGAGCTGGTGACCGAGAAGAAGGTCGAGGGCATTTCAGACATCCGTGACGAGTCCGACAAGTCGGGCATGCGCGTGGTGGTCGAGCTGAAGCGCAACGAGGTGCCCGAGGTCGTTCTCAACAACCTATATAAGAACACCCAGCTGCAGGACACCTTCGGCATGAACATGGTGGCGCTGGTCGACGGCCAGCCGCGCCTGCTGAACCTGCGTCAGATGCTGGACGCGTTCCTGTCGCACCGGCGCGAGGTGGTCACCCGCCGCACCGTGTTCGAGCTGCGCAAGGCGCGCGAGCGCGGCCATGTGCTGGAAGGCCTGGCGGTGGCGCTGGCGAACATCGACGAGTTCATCGCGATCATCAAGGCCGCGCCGACGCCGCCGGTCGCCAAGCAGGAGCTGATGGCCAAGTCGTGGGACTCGGCCCTCGTGCGCGACATGCTTGCGCGTGCCGAAAGCGACACTGCCGGCGGCCGTGCCTCGTATCGCCCGGATGGCCTGCCCGCCGTGTTCGGCATGCAACCGGATGGCCTGTATCGCCTCTCCGACGGCCAGGCGCAGGAAATCCTGCAAATGCGCCTGCAACGCCTCACGGGCCTGGAGCAGGACAAGATCGTCCAGGAATACCGCGAAGTGATGGCGGTGATCGCAGACCTGCTGGACATCCTGGCGCGTCCGGAGCGTATTACGACCATCATCTCCGACGAACTCGGCGCCATCCGCGCCGAATTCGGCGACGAGCGCCGCTCCACCATCGAACTGAACGCGACCGAACTCGACACCGAGGATCTGATTACGCCGCAGGACATGGTGGTCACGCTCTCGCACAGCGGCTATATGAAGAGTCAGCCGATCTCCGAGTACCGCGCGCAGAAGCGTGGCGGGCGCGGCAAGCTGGCTACGGCCACCAAGGAAGACGACTGGATCGACACGCTGTTCGTGGCCAACACGCACGACTACATCCTGTGCTTCTCCAACCGTGGCCGGCTGTACTGGCTCAAAGTGTACGAAGTGCCGCAGGGGTCGCGCAACTCGCGTGGCCGTCCGATCGTTAACATGTTCCCGCTCGCCGATGGCGAGAAGATCAATGTGATCCTGCCGGTGCGCCAGTTCGACGCCGAGCACTTCATCTTCATGGCCACCGCGCGCGGCACGGTCAAGAAGACCGCGCTGACCGAGTTCTCGAACCCGCGCAAGGCCGGCATCATCGCCGTGGACCTGGACGAGGGCGATTTCCTGATCGGTGCCGCCGTGACCGATGGCCAGCATGACGTGATGCTGTTCTCCGACGCCGGCAAGGCCGTGCGCTTCGACGAGAACGACGTGCGTCCGATGGGCCGTCAGGCTCGTGGCGTACGCGGCATGAATCTCGAGGAAAGCCAGTCGGTCATCGCCATGCTGGTAGCGCCGGCAGAAACTGCGGTGGCGGAATCGGCCGAATCGGCAGCGTCGACCGAAGGCGACGCAGGGTCCGAGGGCGCCGTCGCGGCGGTGGGCAGCGTGCTGACCGCCACCGAGAACGGCTACGGCAAGCGCACGCCGATCTCGGAATACACTCGACATGGCCGCGGCACCAAGGGCATGATTGCGATCCAGACCAGCGAGCGCAATGGCCGCGTGGTGGCCGCCGCGCTGGTATCTCCCGAAGACGAGATCATGCTGATCACGACCGGCGGCGTGCTGATCCGCACCCGTGTGGCCGAGATCCGCGAGATGGGCCGCGCCACGCAGGGCGTGACGCTGATCAACGTGGACGAGGGCACCAAGCTGTCGGGCCTGCAACGGATTGTCGAGACCGATGCCGATAATGGCGCCGGGATCGAGGGTGCCGAGGATGCGGACGCCGATGTGGTGGAAGGTGCCGCTGGCACCGCCGGTGCAGAAGGTGCCGACGGCGCAACCGACGCGGACGCGAATTCGTAATTTGTTGCAACAACAGGACGACGGCCGGAACTCGCCAGACGGCCGTGCGGACTAATCGGACATATTTTCCAGGGAGTCATAATGCTCAAAACCTATCGACGTATTGCTGTTCTGGCTGCTTTTGTCCCGACGATGATGGTGGCCCAGGCCGCCCACGCTCAGGCGCAGGATGCCGACAAGACCGCCGCTATCAAGGAACTGCTCTCCGTCATGCAGGCCGACCAGGCCGTGAAGGGCCAGGCCGAAAACTGGCAGAACGGCGCCAAGCAGGAAGCTCCGCTGGTCCTCGAGCAGGTCCTCGTGGAAAACAAGACGCTGAACGACAAGCAGAAGCAGGCCGCTGTCGACAAGCTGAAGAAGAACGGCGCAGTGCAGCGCATGGTGGATGGCGCCGGCACGGCGTTCAACACCGACGGTTTCCGTCAGGACGCCATCAAGGCCCACTACGACGCGTTCGGCAAGTACTACAGCACCCAGGAAATCAAGGACCTGACCACGTTCCTGAAGTCGCCGACGGGCCAGAAGTTCATGGCCAACCAGGGCAAGGCGACCCAGGAAATCTGGGGTTCGATGATGCAGAAGTACGGCCCGCAGGTTGGCAAGTCGATGCGTGACTCGGCCGAGAAGGAAATCGCCGCCGCTGCGAAGTAAGTGATCCGCAAGGAATCGACGGCCGATCCGGCCGCCGAGCCGCTGCCCTGGCGGCGCGCGTTTGAGGGATAATGGCTGCCTGGTTCAAACCGGCAGCCATTTTTCCTTCTTCCTCCATGAACGATCCCCAGAATCCCGCCCTCGCTGGCCTGCAACGCAACGTGGCCGAGCGCGTGTTCAATTTCTCGCCCGGTCCGGCCGCGCTGCCGACCGAAGTCCTGCAGCAGGCGGCCGAGGAAATGCTGTCGTGGCGTGGCACCGGCGTGTCGGTCATGGAGATGAGCCACCGCAGCCGCGAGTTCGAGGGCATCCACAATGAAGCCCTCGCCGATCTGCGCGAACTGCTCCATGTGCCGAAGAACTTCCGCATCCTGTTCCTGCAGGGCGGGGCGATTGGCGAGAATGGCATCGTGCCGCTGAACCTGGCCAGCCGCGTCAATGCGGCCAAGCCGAAGACCGATTTCGTCGTGACCGGCACGTGGTCGGTCAAGACCGAGCAGGAAGCACGCCGCTATGGCGAGGTCAATATCGCGGCCTCGAGCGCGGATCGTAAATTTACGAAAATTCCGGATGTCGCCAGCTGGAAGCTGTCGGACGACGCGGCCTATGTGCACCTGTGCACGAACGAGACCATCGTCGGCGTGGAATTCCAGGAGATTCCCGACATCGGTCAGACCGGCACGCACGACAAGGGCCGCATCGTGGTGGCCGACGCGTCCAGCCATATCCTGTCGCGCCCGATCGACTGGTCGCGCGTGCAGGTGGTCTACGGCGGCGCGCAGAAGAACATCGGCCCGGCCGGCGTGACCATCGTCATCGTGCGTGAGGACCTGATCGGCTTCGCGCATCCGCTGTGCCCGTCGGCGTTCAACTGGCGCCAGGTGGCCGAGCATGATTCGATGTACAACACGCCGCCCACCTATGCGATCTATATCGCCGGCCTCGTGTTCAAGTGGCTCAAGGCCCAGGGTGGCGTGCCCGGCATCGAGCAGCGCAATATCGCCAAGGCGCGCGCGCTGTACGACTTCCTGGACCAGAGTGACTACTACCGTAACGAGATTGACCCCAGCTGCCGCTCGCGCATGAACGTACCGTTCTTCCTGCGCGATGAATCGCGCAACGAAGCGTTCCTGACCCAGGCGCGCGCGAACGGCCTGGTACAGCTCAAGGGCCACAAGTCCGTGGGCGGCATGCGCGCCAGCATCTATAACGCGATGCCACTGGAAGGCGTGACCGCGCTGATCGACTTCATGCGCGAATTCGAGCGTACTGCCGCCTGACGGCGGGTTTGCACCGATTCTTCCCGGCCGCCCCGGCGCGGCCCACCAGGCTTTGACATGACTAGCGAAGACAAGCGCGCGAACAACGACGCGCCGCCCACAGGGAACCCCGGTCCCAGCGCCCAGGAGCAGGCGCTGTCCGCCGACCTCGCGCCGCTGCGCGGCCAGATCGACGCGGTGGACCGCGAACTGCTGGCGCTGCTGAACCGCCGCGCCCAGCTCGCCCTCGATGTGGGCGAGGTCAAGAAGAAGTACGGCGCGCCCGTGTTTCGCCCCGAACGTGAACTGCAGGTCATCCGCAAGGTGCAGGCCGCCAATCCGGGCCCGCTGCTGGGCGAGAGCGTGGCGTCGATCTGGCGCGAGGTGATGTCCGCCTGCCGTGGGCTGGAAAAGCCGCTCGAGATTGCGTTCCTCGGCCCGGCCGGCACGTTCTCCGAGCAGGCGCTGTACGCCCATTTCGGCCATGAAGTGAGCGGCGTGCCGTGCCCGAGCATCGACGAGGTGTTCCGTGCCGTGGAAGCCGGCACCGTCGAATATGGCGTGGTGCCCGTGGAGAACTCGACCGAGGGCGCGGTGTCGCGCACGCTCGACCTGTTCCTGCAGACCTCGCTGAAGATCAGCGGTGAGATTGCGCTCAAGGTCCATCACAACCTGATGGCTTCCACGCCGGACATGAAGGGCGTGACCGTGGTCCGCGCGCACGCCCAGGCGCTGGCGCAGTGCCAGCACTGGCTCACGGCCAACTATCCGCACCTGGAGCGCCAGGCCGTCTCCAGCAACGCCGAGGCCGCGCGCATGGCGAGCGAAGACCCCACCGTGGCGGCCATCGCCGGCGAGTCGGCGGCCAACCGCTACCACCTGCATCTGGTGCGCACGCATATCCAGGACGATCCGCATAACCGCACGCGGTTTGCCGTGATCGGCCGCTATGAGACCGAGCCGTCGGGCAGCGACCAGACGTCTCTTATCCTGTCGGTACCGAACAAGGCCGGCGCGGTGTACCAACTGCTGGCGCCGCTGGCCGAGAACGGCGTGTCGATGTGCCGGTTCGAATCGCGCCCCGCGCGCAGCGGCGCGTGGGAGTACTACTTCTATGTGGACGTGGAAGGCCACCAGCACGAGCCCGCCGTGGCGCGCGCCCTGGCGGAACTGAAGCGCAACGCCGCGTACTTCAAGGTGCTCGGCTCGTACCCGTCCAGCAAGTAAGGTTCAAGGAGCGAACATGGCAGAACCCGGCCGCGCCACCGACGACGCGCAGAATGCCGCCCACTATTTCGGGCCGTCCTATGTGAGAAAGATCTCGCCGTACATCGCTGGCAAGCCGATTGCCGAGGTGGCGCGTGAGTTCGGGCTCGACGAGGCGCGTATCGTCAAGCTGGCCTCGAATGAGAACCCGCTCGGCATGCCGGCCTCCGCCAGGTCCGCGATTACGGCGGCGATGGATGAGCTGGGCCGCTATCCGGACAGTAACGGTTTCGAGCTGAAGGCGAAGCTTTCGGCGAAGTACGATGTCCCGGCCGAATGGCTGACGCTCGGCAACGGCAGCAACGACATCCTGGAGTTGGCCGCCCATGCGCTGGTGCGGCCGGGCGAGTCGATCGTCTATGCCGAATACTCGTTTGCCGTCTATGCGCTCGCCACGCAGGAAGTCGGCGCGCGCGCCATCGAGGTGAAGGCACGCGATTACGGCCATGATCTCGACGCGATGGCAGCGGCGATTGCGCCCGACACGCGCCTGGTCTTCATCGCCAATCCGAACAACCCCACCGGCACGTTCATTCCGGCGGCCGAGATCGAGGCGTTTCTGGCGAAAGTACCATCCAACGTGGTGGTCGTGCTGGACGAGGCCTATAACGAATATCTCGATGCGGACCAGCAGTACGAGTCCGTGGCGTGGGTGCGCAAGTATCCGAACCTGATGGTCTCGCGCACGTTCTCGAAGGCCTACGGCCTGGCCGGGCTGCGCGTGGGCTACGGCGTGGCCCAGCCGCAATTGACCGATCTGCTGAACCGCGTGCGCCAGCCGTTCAACGTGAACAGCCTGGCCCAGGCTGCCGCCGTGGCGGCGCTTGGCGATGCCGGTTTCCTCGCCCGCAGCGCCACGCTGAACCGCGAAGGCAAGGCGCAGCTGGTGGCCGCGTTCGACCGGCTTGGTCTCCAGCATGTGAAGTCATCCGGCAATTTCGTCATGGTCCGCGTGGGCACCGACGACGGTGCCGGCGCGCGCGTGAACCTGGCGCTGCTGAAGCAGGGCGTGATCGTGCGGCCGGTGGCGAACTACGGCCTGCCGCAGTGGTTGCGCGTGACGATTGGCCTGTCTGAGGAGAACGCCGCGTTCATCGCGGCGCTCGAGCAGGCATTGCAGTGATGAAGATGTCCGATTTTAAGCTTTCTGCCACGCTGGTGGCCTGATACCGTGAGCGCTCTGCATTTTTCCCGGGTTGTGATTGTCGGCGTGGGCCTGATTGGCGGCTCGCTGGCGTTGTCGCTGAAGCGCGCAGGCGTGGTGGGCACCGTGGTGGGCGTGGGACGTTCGGCGGCTTCGCTCGAGAAGGCCAAGTCGCTGGGCGTGATCGACGAGATTGCCTCGCTCGAAGACGCCGCGCGCGGCGCCAGCCTGATCGTGCTGTGCGCGCCGGTCGCCCAGAACTTTGCGCTGTTGCACGCGCTGGAGCCGCACCTGGAGCCGGGCACGATCGTGACGGACGCAGGCAGCACCAAGTCCGACGTGATCATGGCCGCCAAGACCGCCCTGGGCGACAAGGTGGCCCAGTTCGTCCCCGCCCACCCGATTGCCGGCCGCGAGCTGAGCGGCGTGGAGGCGGCGCTGAACGACCTCTACCTCGGCAAGAAGGTAGTGCTGTGCCCGCTGCAGGAGAACGCGCGGACCGACGTGGCCGCCGTGCGCGCGATGTGGGAATCCACGGGCGCCGACTGCCATGTGATGTCCGCGGTACAGCACGACGCCGTGTTCGCGGCGGTGAGCCACCTGCCGCACCTGCTGGCCTTCGCGCTGGTCGCCCAACTGGTCAATGCCGAGGATGCCGCGCTGAAGCTCGATTTTGCCGGCGGCGGGTTCCGCGATTTCACGCGCATTGCGGGCTCCTCGCCCGAGATGTGGCGTGACATCTGCATCGCCAACAAGGAGGCGCTGCTGCGCGAGATCGACACCTATGAAAAGGTGCTCGCGCACCTGAAGACCCAGATCAAGGAAGGCGATGCCGAGGGCCTGGAGCGCGTGTTCACGCGGGCCAGCGGCGCCCGCCAGAAGTGGGGCACCGCGCGTGCGGCTGTCACCAACGTCGAACCCTGAAGCGCTGAATCTGCCCACATCATGGAACATCTGACCCTCGCCCCCCTGACGCGTGCTTCCGGCACGGTGCGGCTGCCCGGCTCGAAGAGCATCTCCAACCGCGTGCTGCTGCTGGCGGCGCTTGCCACCGGCCAGACGCGCGTGCGCGATCTGCTGGACTCGGACGACACCCGCGTCATGCTCGACGCCCTGAAGGTGCTCGGCGTGAGCTGGCAGCGCGATGGCGGCGACTGCATCGTCACCGGCGCGGGTGGCAATTTTGCGAATAAATCGGCCGATCTGTTCATGGGCAACGCCGGCACGGCGATCCGTCCGCTGACCGCGGCGCTGGCCCTGCAGGGTGGCACGTACCGGCTCTCCGGGGTGCCGCGCATGCACGAGCGGCCCATCGGCGATCTGGTCGACGGTCTGCGCCAGGTGGGTGCGTCCGTGGATTACCTCGGCACGGAAGGTTACCCGCCGCTCCAGATCAACCCGGCGCAGATCCGCATCGACGCGCCGATCCGCGTGCGCGGCGATGTATCGAGCCAGTTCCTGACCGCGCTGCTGATGACGCTGCCGATGGCCAGCGCGCCGTCCGGCCGCATCGAGATCGAGGTGGTTGGCGAGCTGATTTCGAAGCCGTATATCGAGATCACCCTGAACCTGCTGGCGCGCTTCGGTATCGACGTGGAGCGGCAGGGCTGGGAGCGCTTCATCCTGCCGGCCGGCGCGCAGTACCGCTCGCCGGGTGAGATCTACGTGGAAGGCGATGCCTCCACGGCATCGTATTTTCTTGCGGCCGGCGCGATTGGCGGCGGACCGGTGCGCGTGGAAGGTGTGGGCTTGTCCAGTATCCAGGGCGACGTGCGCTTTGCCGATGCACTGAACCGGATGGGCGCCAACGTGATGGCTGGCGACAACTGGATCGAGGTACGAGGCACCGAGCGCGACGACGGCCGGCTGAACGGCATCGAGCTCGACTGCAACCACATTCCCGACGCCGCGATGACGCTGGCCGTGGCTGCGCTGTTCGCGGAAGGCACCACTACGCTGACCAATATCGCCAGCTGGCGGGTCAAGGAAACGGACCGGATTGCGGCGATGGCGACCGAGTTGCGCAAGCTCGGCGCCACGGTGGAAGAGGGCGCCGACTACCTGCGTGTGACGCCGCCGGCATCTGTAGCCGACTGGCGCACGCCAGCCGAAGGCATCGGCACCTATGATGATCACCGCATGGCGATGTGCTTCTCGCTGGCGGCATTCGGCCCGCTGCCGGTGCGTATCAACGAACCCGGCTGCGTGGCCAAGACATTCCCGGAATACTTCTCGGTGTTTGCCGGGGTGGCGCGGTAAGGGGTCACTCCGGTCAAATAGTGGCCGTGGCGGGCACCCCGTGTCCGGCGTGCGCGCTGGCGGCGCCGGATGCACTGCGTTCGCGCCGTTCCCAGAACTTGTCGAAGAAGTAGTGGGCCACGGTATTCACGGCCGGCTCGATGAAGGTGATGGCACCGCTGATGGCCAGATTGCCAGTCAGCGCATAGGTCACGCTGAAGGCGATGCCCAGGTGCATGATGCCGAAAGTCAGGGTCTTGGCCATGATAGATTGCCTCGCATTCTTGGAGTTGGCTCGGGGATTCGGGGTGGCTCGCCCGGGCTGTTCTGTGGGGATGGGTGGCGGGGAGGCCGCCCGTGCGAGCCATGGAACAAATAATAATGATTCTTAATTGATTTTCAAAATCAATAGTTTTTAGCGCACCAATAACCAATGACTATGATCGACGTCATCACCATTGATGGCCCCACGGCGTCCGGCAAGGGCACTGTGGCGCACAAGGTGGCCGACGCCCTTGGCTTTCACCTGCTCGACAGCGGCGCCCTCTACCGGCTTGTGGCGCTGGCGAGCGACCGCGCGGACGTGGACCTGCAGGACGTGTCCACCCTTGCAAAGATGGCGGCCCGCCTCGATGTGAAGTTCGGCCCGGACCGGGTCTGGCTGTCCGGCGAGGAGGTGAGCCAGGCCATCCGCGCCGAAGCTATCGGCAACCGGGCCTCGGCCATCGCCGTGCACCAGCCGGTGCGGGATGCGTTGACAGCACTCCAGCGCGGCTTCCGCAAGCTGCCCGGGCTGGTGGCCGACGGCCGCGACATGGGCACGGTGATCTTTCCCGAGGCCCGCCTCAAGGTCTTCCTGACCGCAAGTGTCGAGGCCCGCGCCCGCAGGCGCTATAAACAATTGATTGATAAGGGAATTTCTGCTAATATCGAAGACCTTTTGCGTGACCTCGAGGCGCGCGACGCGCGGGACCGTTCCCGTGCCGCCGCCCCGCTGCGTCCCGCCGAAGACGCGCAACGGCTCGATACCTCCGACATGTCGGTGGATGAAGCCGTGGCGCAGGTGCTGGAGTGGTACGCCGCCGTGCGGCGTTGAACCGGTCCGGCACCGGCTGGAGCCTTGCCCCGGATGACCGGTGCGAGGCGTTCATCAACTAACCCCGCTGCGATGGCAGACTGAGCGCGATTGTCGCGCCGGCCAGCGTACTGCGGACTGCTCACACACGTTTATGTCCGACCTGCAAACTAACGAATCCTTTGCCGCACTGTTCGAGGAATCCGTCGCCCGCTCCAATATGAAGGCTGGCGAAGTGATCTCCGCTGAAGTCGTGCGCATCGACCACAACTTCGTGGTCGTCAACGCCGGCCTCAAGTCCGAGGCATTCGTGCCGGTGGAGGAGTTCCTGAACGACCAGGGCGAACTCGAAGTGCAGGCCGGCGACTATGTCTCCGTGGCCATCGATGCGCTCGAGAACGGCTATGGCGACACGATTCTGTCCCGCGACAAGGCCAAGCGCCTGGCATCGTGGCTGAACCTCGAGAAGGCGCTGGAAGACGGCGAGATCATCTCGGGTACCGTGACCGGCAAGGTCAAGGGCGGCCTGACCGTGATGGTCAATGGCATCCGTGCCTTCCTGCCCGGTTCGCTCGTCGACGTGCGTCCGATCAAGGACACCACGCCGTACGAAGGCAAGACCCTCGAATTCAAGGTTATCAAGCTCGACCGCAAGCGTAACAACGTTGTGCTGTCGCGCCGTGCCGTGGTGGAAGCCACGCTGGGCGAAGAGCGCCAGAAGCTGATGGAAACGCTGAAGGAAGGCGCCATCGTCAACGGTATCGTCAAGAACATCACCGACTACGGCGCGTTCGTGGACCTGGGTGGCATCGACGGCCTGCTGCACATCACCGACCTGGCATGGCGTCGCGTGCGTCATCCGAGCGAAGTGCTGTCGGTTGGCCAGGAAATCACCGCCAAGATCCTCAAGTTCGACCAGGAAAAGAACCGCGTCTCGCTGGGCGTGAAGCAACTGGGCGAAGATCCGTGGGTGGGCATCTCGCGCCGCTACCCGCAAGGCACCCGCCTGTTCGGCAAGGTGACCAACCTGACCGACTACGGCGCGTTCGTCGAGATCGAAGCCGGTATCGAAGGCCTGGTCCACGTGTCCGAAATGGACTGGACCAACAAGAACGTGGCTCCGTCGAAGGTTGTCCAGCTGGGCGACGAAGTGGAAGTCATGGTTCTGGATATCGACGAAGACAAGCGTCGTATCAGCCTGGGCATGAAGCAGTGCAAGGCCAATCCGTGGGACGATTTCAGCCGCAACCACAAGAAGGGCGACAAGCTGACGGGCCAGATCAAGTCGATCACCGACTTCGGCGTGTTCATCGGCCTGCCCGGTGGCATCGATGGCCTGGTGCACCTGTCCGACCTGTCCTGGCAAGAAACCGGCGAAGAGGCCGTGCGCAAGTACAAGAAGGGCGACGAAGTGGAAGCCGTGGTACTGGGCATCGACGTCGACAAGGAACGCATCTCGCTGGGTATCAAGCAACTGTCGGGCGACCCGTTCAACAACTTCATCTCGGCCAACGACAAGGGTTCGCTGGTCAACGGCGTGATCAAGGCCGTTGATGCCAAGGGCGCCGTGGTGCAGCTGGCTGACGACGTGGAAGGCTACCTGCGCGCCTCGGAAATCTCCGCGGACCGCGTGGAAGATGCCCGCAACGTGCTGAAGGAAGGCGAGCAGATCACGGCCCTGGTGGTGAACGTGGACCGCAAGTCGCGCAACATCAACCTGTCGATCAAGGCCAAGGACAACGTGGAACAGCAGGAAGCCATGCAAAAGTTCGCGGCTGACACCGGCACGGCTGGCACGACCAACCTCGGCGCACTGCTGAAGGCCAAGCTCGGCCAGGACAACCAGTAATCGTCAGCGCCCGCGCCCGCGAGACCGCCCATGACCAAGTCCGAGCTCGTCGAAAAACTGGCTGCCCGTTTCCCGCAGTTGTTGCTGCGGGATGCGGACATCTCGGTGAAAACGATTCTCGACGCGATGTCCGAAGCCCTGGCCGATGGCCATCGCATCGAGATTCGCGGCTTCGGCAGCTTTGGTTTGAATCGGCGGCCTCCGCGTGTGGGCCGCAACCCCAAGTCCGGCGAACGCGTGCTGGTGCCCGAAAAGCGGGTGCCGCACTTCAAGGCGGGCAAGGAGTTGCGCGAACGCGTGGACCGCAGCCCGGGGCCGTCGCATCACGGCCAGACCGTGCATCACGGCAATGGCTCGCACGGCGACCACGCCGCGCAGGTATCGGCTCCGGCCGGTACGCTGCACGAGGATGGCCAGCTCAACCTGGTTCGGTCCTGACGCGAACGCGGTGATAATCTGGAAGTCTGTTGGAAAGCGCTCCCTCGGGAGCGCTTTTTTGTTTGGGGTGCCACGGTGCGCCGCGCGACCAAACGTTACCGTTTGCCTGAAGTGATTCCGCTACAATGCCGGGAACCCGTCGCCGGGAGCCATGGCGCACATTACGCGCGTCCATGCTTTCGCTGTCCTGAGTCCCGATGGCCGTCACCGCATGAAACTCATCGCCTGGATTTTCCGCATCGTCCTGTTCGCCCTGCTGTTCGTCCTGGCATTGCGCAACACCGAGGATGCGTCCCTGCAGCTGTTCCTTGGCGCCGTGTGGCATGCGCCGCTGATCCTGATTCTGCTGGCCGCGTTCGGGCTGGGTATCGTCGCGGCGCTGGCCGCGGTGGCGCCGGCACTGATGCGTCAGCGGATGGAGGCCACGCGCCTGCGCCGCGCGCTGGCCCAGGCGCGCGTGCCGATGCCGGCGGACACCGTGCCGCCCGAGGCCAAGCCCGGTGTTCCCTATAACGTAGTCGGCCCGAAAGTCTGATCCATGATGTTTGAAACCTGGTGGCTGCTGGTATTGCCGCTTGTCTTTGGCCTTGGCTGGATGGCGGCGCGGCTCGACCTGCGCCAGCTGATCAGCGAGCAAGGCGCACTGCCGCGCTCGTATTTCAAGGGCCTCAATTTCCTGCTCAACGAGCAGCCGGACCAGGCCATCGACGCCTTCGTCGAGGTGGCCCGGCTCGACCCGGAAACC
The DNA here is from genome assembly GCF_905397395.1 of Cupriavidus campinensis. Taxonomy (GTDB): domain Bacteria; phylum Pseudomonadota; class Gammaproteobacteria; order Burkholderiales; family Burkholderiaceae; genus Cupriavidus; species Cupriavidus campinensis. The sequence goes on along the minus strand of NZ_CAJPVH010000003.1, from coordinate 147,330 downwards.
ACCGAACTCCACTTTGCGCTGGGCGCGCTGTTCCGCCGCCGGGGCGAGACCGAGCGCGCGATCCGCGTCCATCAGAACCTGGCCACGCGCCCGGACCTGCCCGAGCCCGAGCGCGAGCACGCGCTCTATGAACTGGGCCAGGACTTCCTGCGCGCCGGACTGCTCGACCGCGCCGAGGAGTCGCTGCGCCGGCTGATGTCGGGCCCGTACGCGGCGTCGGCCAAGCGCGTGCTGCTGGAGCTGTACGAAGTCGAGAAGGAATGGCAGAAGGCCATTGATGCCGCGCGCGAGCTGCAGACACTCGAGCAGAAGGACTACCGCGTGCAGATCGCCCAGTTCTGCTGCGAACTGGCGCAGGACGCGCTCCAGAAAAAGCGTCCCGAGGACGCCGTGGCGTGGCTGCGGCGCGCGAGCGAGGAGAACCCGGCCAATGTGCGCGCGCCGATCCTGCTCGGCGACGTGGCGATGGCCAGTGGCGACGCCCGCGCCGCGCTGGGCCACTGGCTCGGCATTGAGACGCAGGATGCAGCTTACCTGCCGCTGGTGGCCGACCGCGTGGTCAAAGCCTACGGCACGCTGGGCGAGCAGGGCCAGGCCATCGACTGGCTGCGCGGGCTGCTCAAGGGCAACCTCGCGCCGGAACTGCTCGATACCGCCTATCGCACCGAACTGGACGTGAACGGTCCGGAGGCGGCTGCCGCGTTGATGCGCGAGCAGCTGCGCCGCCAACCCACGCTGCTGGCGCTGACCCGCTATTTCGAGGCGCAGGCCGCCGAGATGCAGGCCGCGGAAGCTGCTGTTGCCGAAGGCGCCGCCGTGGCCACGGCTGGCGGCGAAGCGGTCGCGCCGGACCAGACGTCGGAAGTGGCCGCCATCCGCGACCTGCTCCAGGTGCGCACGCGCAACCTCGCCCGCTACACCTGCCGCGAATGCGGCTTCCGCGCCCGGCTGTTCTACTGGCAGTGCCCCGGCTGCAATCGCTGGGAAACCTATGCCCCACGCCGCTCCGAAGCGCTTGGCTGATCGCTGTCTCTTGTTGAGCCCCTCCCTGTTCTGGAGCTTCTGCTATGAAAGTCACAATTATCGGTAGCGGCTATGTCGGCCTGGTCACCGGCGCCTGCCTGGCGGAACTCGGCAATTCGGTGTTCTGTCTCGATGTGGACGAACGCAAGATCGCCATGCTCAATGCTGGCGGCGTGCCGATCTATGAGCCGGGCCTCAAGGAGCTGATCGAGCGTAATCGCGCTGCCGGCCGCCTGACGTTTTCGACCGACGTGGCGGCCAGCGTGGAGCACGCCGACGTGCAGTTCATTGCCGTGGGCACGCCCCCGGACGAGGACGGCTCGGCGGACCTGCAATACGTGCTGGCCGCCGCGCGCAACATCGGCCGCCACATGACCGGCTTCAAGGTGGTGGTGGACAAGTCCACCGTGCCAGTGGGCACCGGCGACCGCGTGGCCGCCGCCATCCGTGAGGAACTGGCCGCGCGCGGGCTGGAAGACCTGCAGTACTCGGTGGTCTCGAACCCCGAGTTCCTGAAGGAAGGCGCGGCTGTGGAGGATTTCATGCGCCCGGACCGCATCGTGCTCGGCTGCTCGCCCGACGTCGCCGGCCGCCACGCCAAGGCCATCATGCGCGAGCTGTACTCGCCGTTCAACCGCAACCACGAGCGCACCTTCTATATGGATGTGCGCTCGGCCGAGTTCACCAAGTATGCGGCCAACTCGATGCTGGCGACTCGCATTTCCTTTATGAACGAGCTGGCCAACCTGGCTGACGAGGTGGGCGCGGACATCGAACTGGTGCGACTGGGCATCGGCTCCGACCCGCGCATCGGTTACAGCTTCCTGTACGCCGGCGCCGGCTACGGCGGCTCGTGTTTCCCGAAGGACGTGCAGGCGCTGATGCGCACGGCCACCTCGTACGGCAAGCCGATGCGGGTGCTGGAGGCCGTGGAGGCCGTCAACGACGCCCAGAAGCAGGTGCTGGCCAACAAGGTCATCAAGCGCTTTGGCGAAGACCTGACGGGCAAGACCTTCGCGGTCTGGGGCCTCGCATTCAAGCCAAATACCGATGACATGCGTGAAGCGCCGTCGCGGGTGCTGGTGCGCGAACTGGTGTCGCGCGGCGCCGTGCTACGCGTGCACGACCCGGTGGCGATGGCTGAGGCCCGCCGTGTGATCGAGGCGGATCTTGCCGACATCGAAGGCGGCGCGGGGCGAGTACACTTCTGCGAGGCGCAGATGGATGTCCTCGAGGACGCCGACGCGCTTGTGATCGTGACCGAGTGGAAGGTATTCCGCAGCCCGGATTTCAGCGAGATCCGCGCCAAGCTGAAGACCCCGGTCATCATCGACGGCCGCAATCTCTATGAACCCGATGCCATGGCGACTGCCGGCATCGAATACCACGCGATCGGGCGCTCTGCCTCGATGCGCTGAGACCCTATGAGCAAGAATCAGATTTCGCAGGACCAGATTCGACAATCGCAGGTGCTGGTGGTGGGCGACATGATGCTGGACCGTTACTGGTTTGGCGACGTGGAGCGCATTTCCCCGGAGGCGCCGGTGCCGGTGGTGCAGGTCAAGCGCAGTGACGAGCGCCTGGGCGGCGCCGCCAACGTGGCCCGCAATGCCGCAGCGCTGGGCGCACAGGTAGGCATGCTCGGTGTGGTGGGCGACGACGAGCCGGGCCGCACGCTTGAGGCGCTGCTGGCCGAGAGCCACGTGCAGCCCTACCTGCAACGCGATCCCACCCTCAACACGACGATCAAGCTGCGCGTGCTGGCCCATCAGCAGCAGCTGCTGCGCGTCGATTTCGAGAGCGCACCGGCCAACGAAGTGCTGGCTTCGGTACAGGACCGCTTCAACGCCCTGGTGGCCGACTACCAGGTGCTGGTCCTGTCCGACTATGGCAAGGGCGGCCTGGCGCACGTCGGGCGCATGGTGGAGGCGGGCCGCGCTGCCGGCCGCACCGTGCTGGTGGACCCCAAGGGCGACGATTATTCGCGCTACCGGGGCGCCACGCTGATCACGCCGAACCGCGCCGAGATGCGCGCCGTGGTGGGCGCCTGGAAGACCGAGGCGGACCTGACCATCCGTGCCCAGAACCTGCGCCGCTCGCTCCAGCTCGAGGCGCTGCTGCTGACGCGCTCGGAAGAGGGCATGACGCTCTACACCGAAGCCGAGGTGCTCCATGTCTCGGCCCAGGCGCGCGAAGTCTATGATGTATCGGGGGCCGGCGATACCGTGATTGCCACGCTCGCCACCATGCTCGGCGCCGGTGTGCCGCTCAAGGAAGCCGTGCAGCACGCCAACCGGGCCGGCGGCATCGTCGTCGGCAAGCTGGGTACCGCTGTTGTCACGTATCCCGAACTGTTCGGCGCCTGAGGCGCGTGTCGTAAAAGTCCGAAATTCGAGTCTGAAACTACCATGACCATCATCGTGACCGGCGCCGCCGGCTTTATCGGCAGCAACCTCGTCAAGGGCTTGAACGAGCGCGGCGAGACCAATATCGTCGCGGTCGACAACCTGACCCGGGCCGAGAAGTTCGGCAACCTCGTGGACTGCGAGATCGCCGACTACCTCGACAAGTCGGAATTCGTCCAGCGCTTTGCGCGGGGGGACTTCGGCAAGGTTCGCGCGGTGTTCCATGAGGGCGCGTGCTCCGACACCATGGAGACCGACGGCCGCTACATGATGGAGAACAACTACCGCTACACGCTGGCGCTGATGGAAGCCTGCCTGGAGCAGGGCACGCAGTTCCTCTACGCCTCGTCGGCGGCCACCTACGGCGCGTCGACGATGTTCCGCGAGGACCGCGAGTACGAGCGCCCGCTGAACGTGTACGGCTATTCGAAGTTCCTGTTCGACCAGGTGGTGCGGCGCCGGCTGCCGGCGACCCACTCGCAGATCGTCGGCTTCCGCTACTTCAACGTGTATGGCCCGCGCGAGTACCACAAGGGCCGCATGGCGTCGGTGGCGTTCCACCACTTCAACCAGTTCCGGGCCGAAGGCTCGGTGAAGCTGTTCGGCGAGTACAACGGCTACGCGCCGGGCACGCAGAGCCGCGATTTCGTGTCCGTGGAGGACGTGGTCAAGGTCAACCTGTACTTCCTCGATCATCCGGAAAAGTCCGGCATCTTCAACCTTGGCACCGGGCGCTCGCAGCCGTTCAACGACATCGCCGCCAGCGTGGTCAACACGCTGCGCGAGATCGACGACAAGCCGCCGCTCTCGCTCGAGGAGATGGTGCAGGAAGGGCTGGTCGAATACGTGAAGTTCCCCGACGCGCTGCGCGGCAAGTACCAGTGCTTCACCCAGTCCGACGTGTCGCGCCTGCGCGCGGCGGGCTATACCGCCCCGTTCCTCACGGTGCAGGAAGGCGTGTCGCGCTACTGCAAGTGGCTGCTCGAGCGTAACGGCTAACCGATTCGGACGTTTCCCACGGCCGATTGCAACCCCCTCGTTGCAGTTGGCCACACATCCGCGCGGATGTTGTGAACGATTGTGGCCGACTGCGCGTCTGGCCGTCACCCGCTCCTATCCTGACAAGGCTCCGTCGCCATCCCGGCGCGGAGCCTTGATTCCAATATGGAAAGGAGCTTTCTGATGCGCAATCCCTTCGATGTTTCCCTGATCCAGTGCATGCGCCGGATGCTGGCGGCGCTGCTGGTGTCACTCGCGTTCGGTGGTGCCGCCTATGCCAATGTGGACGTCAACGTGGCCGACGAGGCCGCGCTGACCAGCGTGAAGGGCATCGGGCCGGCCACCGCCAAGCGCATCCTCGACGAGCGCGATAAGCATGGCGCCTTCAAGGACGCCGGCGATCTCTCGGACCGGGTGCCCGGCGTGGGGCCGAAGTCGGTGGCCAACCTCGAGGCTGCCGGGCTGACGTTCGGCAAGGCAGCGCCGGCCAGGAAGGATGCCAAGGACGCCAGGACCAAGGCCAGCGTGGCGCCGTCGCCGCAGAAGGCGGCACGCTGAGCCATCCGGCAGGCCAGGCCCCGGGGCGTCAACAGCCTGGGGCTGGTATGCGTTGTGCTTCCTTGTCGGCCGGCGCCGGCCCGGTCGCTTCGCGGCCAGGGCGGCGCGGAGTATCATGCGCGACGTCGATAACAGGGAGAAAACAACATGGCGAATGGCGAGGACACGGGCTTCCTGCCGAAATGGCGGCTCAAGACATCGGGCGTGATCGGCCCGGACGAGCGGCTGCCCGCGGGGCAGACGATACTGGCGGGCATCCAGCACGTGGTGGCGATGTTCGGCTCCACGGCCATCGCGCCGATCCTGATGGGCTTCAACCCGAATATCGCCATCCTGTTCTCGGGCATCGGCACGCTGATCTTCTTCCTGTTCGTGCGCGGGCGCGTGCCGAGCTACCTGGGGTCGAGTTTCGCGTTCATCGCCGTGGTCATCGCGGCCACCGGCTATGCCGGCAGTGGCCCGAACCTGAACATCCCGGTGGCGCTTGGCGGCATCATTGCGGCGGGGGCGGTCTATACGGTGATCGGCCTGATCGTGCAGGCGGTGGGCTACGCCTGGGTGGAGAAGCTGATGCCGCCTGTGGTGACTGGCGCCATCGTCGCGGCAATTGGCCTGAACCTGGCGCCGGTGGCTGTCAAGGCTGTCAGCGCCGCACCGCTCGATACCTGGATCGGCCTGCTGACCGTGCTGGCCGTGGGCCTGATCGCCGTGCGCGCGCCGGGCATGCTGGGGCGCCTGCCGGTGCTGCTGGGTGGGCTGGGCGGCTACCTTGCCTATTACATTGCCACCAATGTGATGGGCATGGGCAAGGCCATCGACTTTTCGGGCGTGGTGTCGGCTGCCTGGTTTGGCCTGCCCGCGTTCACGGCGCCAGTGTTCGAGCCGAGCGCGATGCTGCTGATCGCCCCGGTGGCGATCGTGCTCGTGGCGGAAAACCTCGGCCACATCAAGGCCATCGGCGTGATGACGGGCCGCAACCTGGACCCGTATATCGGCCGGGCATTCATCGGCGACGGCGTGGCCACGATGCTGTCCGCCTCGGGCGGCGGCACGGGCGTGACCACATACGCGGAGAACATGGGCGTGATGGCGGTGACGCGCATCTATTCGACGCTGATTTTCGTGGTGGCGGCGGCGGTGGCCATCCTGCTCGGCTTCTCGCCGAAGTTCGGCGCGCTGATCCTGACGATTCCGGGCCCGGTCATCGGCGGCCTGACCATCGTCGTGTTTGGCCTGATCTCGGCCACAGCCGGGCGGATCTGGGTGCAGAACGGCGTGGATTTCTCCAGCTCACGCAACCTGATCACGGTGGGTGCCACGCTGACCGTGGCGGCCGGCGACCTGACGCTGAAGCTTGGCGGCATGACGCTCGGTGGCATCGGCACAGCCACCTTCGGCGCCATCCTGCTGTATCACCTGCTGGGCAAGGGCCGCGACGAAGAAACCGCGCTGCCGCACTGATCTGGCGGTAGGGCGGGGACGGCTGGGATGGCGGAATGCCCGCCCTGCCGGTGCGGGTAAGGTGGGTGCATTACAATGACCAGCGACAACAAAGACATTGGCGACACCCCCTCCCGCGACATTCCCCTGCACCATGGCCTACAAGACGATCGAAGACACCATCGGCAACACGCCGCTGGTCAGACTCCAGCGCATCCCGGGCGCCGCCATCGAGGCGCGCGGCAATGTGATTCTCGGCAAGCTCGAAGGCAATAACCCGGCCGGTTCCGTCAAGGACCGTCCCGCGCTGTCGATGATCCGTGGCGCCGAGGCGCGCGGCCGTATCAAGCCGGGCGATACGCTGATCGAGGCCACCTCGGGCAATACAGGCATCGCGCTGGCCATGGCTGCGGCCATCCGCGGCTACCGCATGGTGCTGATCATGCCGGAGGACCTGAGCCTCGAGCGCCGGCAGAGCATGTCGGCCTACGGCGCGGAGATCATCCTCACGCCGGTCAAAGGCGGCATGGAGTACGCCCGCGACCTTGCCGACGCCATGGAGCGCGAAGGCAAGGGCGTGATCCTCGACCAGTTCGCCAATCCGGACAATCCGCTGGCGCATTACGAGACTACCGGGCCGGAACTCTGGGCGGAAACCGAGGGTCGCATCACGCACTTTGTGTCGGCGATGGGCACCACGGGCACGATTACCGGCGTCTCGCGCTTCCTCAAGGAAAAGAATCCGGCGATTCAGATCGTCGGCGCGCAGCCGGCCGAGGGCTCGCGCATCCCCGGCATCCGCAAATGGCCGGAAGCCTACCTGCCGAAAATCTACGATCCGAAGTCCGTGGACCGCCAGGAACTGGTGTCGCAGGCCGACGCCGAGCACATGGCCCGTCGCATGGCGCGCGAGGAGGGCATCTTCTGCGGTATCTCCGCCGCCGGCGCACTGTGCGTGGCGCTGCGCGTGGCCGAGGAAGTGGAAAACGCGACGATCGTATTCGTGGTCTGCGACCGCGGTGACCGCTACCTGTCGACTGGCGTGTTCCCGGCCTGATCGGTCATCGGTTCCACGTTTCTCGTACTTGTAAGAAGGCCCCGCGCGATTTGCCGGGGCCTTCTTCTATTTAGCGCAGAGCCAGCGCGAAGTCGTCGAGCTGGGTGATGCAGGTGTTCCAGCCGTCGAAGAAGCCCAGCTTCTCGTGCTGGTCCCGCGTTTCGTCATCGGGGTGCATTACCGTAGCCGTGTAGCGGCTGCCCGTACCTTCGTCGGCCATCGTGATGATGGCCGTGAAGCCAAGCCACGGCTTGGCCGGACGCCAGCCGCCAGTCAGCATCGACGTCATCACCAGGCGCGCTTGCGGCACCACCTCGAGAAAGCTGCCGGGGTTGTCGCTGACGCCACCGTCGGGGCCGCGCATGATGGTATGGAAGGCGCCGCCCGGCCTGAGGTCGAAGGCCAGCACCTCGGTGGTCCAGGGCTTGGGGCACCACCATTCCTTGAGCAAGGCGGGGTCCGACCAGGCGCGCCACAATGCGGCGCGCGGCGCACGGAGCACGCGGGAGATGACGAGGTCGCGGGATTCAGCGTTGTCGGCTGGGCCGTTTGACATGGGCTTGCTCCTCCTGATGTAGACGTTCGACAAATTGGGCCATGCGGTCGGACCTGGCCTCCCAGACGGCGCGTTGCTCGGCCATCCACTGCTCGGCCTGCGACAGCCGCTCCGGCAACAACTCGCACGTGCGGGTGCGCCCGAGCTTGTGCGTGCGGATCAGGCCGCTGCGTTCGAGCACGGTCAGGTGCTTCATGAACGAGGGCAGCGCCATGTCGAACGGCGCCGCCAGCGTGGACACCGACTGCGCGCCGCCGCCCAGCGCGCTGACAATCGCACAGCGGGTGGGGTCGGCGAGCGCGTGGAACACCTCGCTGACCGACGCTCGATAGTTAGCCATATGGGTAACTATAGGCCAAAAGAAAATCCCCGGCAAGGCGGGGCCTCTGCTCGGGGATTTGGGACGGGCGAAGGCGCGAGCCGCGTGATCAGCCCATCGCCGCCTTCACCGCCTCGCCGAGCTGATACACCGCCAGCGCGTAGAAAAAGCTGCGGTTGTAGCGCGTGAGCACGTAGAAATTGCGCAGGCCGATCAGGTACTCGGTGGGCTGGTCCGGCGTGGGCAGGTCCACCACCAGCACGCCGGTCTCGCCTTCGCGCTGGAGGTCGATCGGCTCGTCCACGCGCAACCCGGCGCGGGTGAGCTGGTTCAGCGTGCGCGTAGGCCACGGCTCGCCGTCTGCGGCAGCCACGGCAATGCCCCGGCTGCCTTCGTCGCCGGCAATACGCCAGATCACGGGCCGGCCCTGCTCCCAGCCGTGCAGTTGCAGGAAGCGGCCCACGCTACCGATGGCATCGACGGTGCTGTTGCGCAGGTCGACGTGCCCGTCCTTGTCATAGTCGAGTGCGTACTCGCGCAGGCTGGTCGGCATGAACTGCGGAATGCCCACCGCGCCCGCGTACGAGCCGAGCACCGAATAGACATCGGTACGGGTCTCGCGGCACCAGAGCAGGTAGTCCGCCAACTGGTCGCGGAACAGCTTGGTGCGCGCGTCGCGGTTCGGGGTGTCCGGGTAGTCGAAGGCCAGCGTGGAGAGCGAATCCAGCACGCGGAACGTGCCCATATCGCGCCCGTAGATGGTTTCCACGCCGATGATGCCGACGATGACCGACGCCGGCACGCCGAATTCGGCCTCGGCGCGGCGCAGCGTGTCGCGGTTTTCCTGCCAGAAGCGCACGCCCGCGTTGATGCGGATCGGCTCGATGAAGCGCGAGCGGTACGTCCGCCAGCTCTTCCGCCCCGGCGTGCTCGGCGGCATGATCAGCCGCGACACCGTGGCCGAATACACGGCCTGGCTGAAATACGTGTCCAGCTCGGCGCGCGGGAAGCCGTGGCGCGCCACCATGTCGTCGATGAACGCGCGGGTCTGCGGATGATTTCGATAGCGGCCCGGTTCGATTTCTTCTTCCCGGACGCTCACACGACGCTTGCCGGCAGCCATCAGTCGAGGAGAAACGCCGCACAGGCCCAATGCGGCAGCGGTGAGTGCGGCGCCCAGCAGCGGGCGGCGCAAGGAGCGCTGTTTGTCGGTCATGTTGTCCTTTGCAAGTCGCACCGAGTATAGCGGATGCCTCCCGGTGCCAGCGCCTCCGCCGGCTCACGGATGATGTGGCACGTCATGTGCTAACGTATCGATTGGAGACAAACTTGACCCGGAAACGACAATGCCAACGGGCTATTACACACATCCCGCATTCCAGTTGCACGAGATGGGACATTTCCATCCGGAATGCCCGGAACGGCTGCAGGCGATCGAGGATCACCTGATCTCGCACGGGCTGGACGGGCTGCTGGACCGCCGCGACGCGCCCGCCGCCACCGAAGAGCAGATCGAGCGCGTGCACCGGCCCGACTATGTCTCCCAGCTGGCGTCCGTGAGCCCCGCGAGCGGCTACCACGCGATCGATCCGGATACCACCATGAATTGCCACACGCTGACCGCTGCCACGCACGCGGCCGGCGCCGCCGTGGCCGCCACCGACGCCGTGATGGCCGGCGAACTGGAAAACGCGTTCTGCTGCGTGCGCCCGCCGGGCCACCACGCCGAGCCGGACCGCGCCATGGGCTTCTGCTTCTATAACAACGTGGCAATTGCCGCCCGTCACGCGCTGGCCGCGCACGGCCTGGAGCGCGTGGCCGTGATCGATTTCGATGTCCACCACGGCAACGGCACCGAGGCGGCCTTCCGCAACGACCCGCAGGTGCTGATGTGCAGCTTTTTCCAGCATCCGTTCTATCCGTACAGCGGCACGGAGCACATTGCGTCGAACATGTCGAACATCCCGCTGCCCGCCTATACCAACGGCATGGCCGTGCGCGAGGTGGTGGAGACGATCTGGCTGCCGCGCCTGAACGAATTCCGGCCCCAGATGCTGTTCATCTCGGCCGGCTTCGATGCCCACCGCGAGGACGACCTCGGCCAGATGGGCCTGGTAGAGCAGGACTACGCGTGGATCACCGAGCGGCTGATGGAGGTGGCGCGCGTGCACGCCAAGGGCCGCATCGTGAGCTGCCTGGAGGGCGGCTACAACCTCAGCGCGCTGGGCCGGAGCGTGCTTGCGCACCTGAAGGTGTTGATGGAAGGCTGAAAACCTCGTCAATCGTCAATCGTCGATTCAAGTGATTCATAATTCGCAAAAATGCGATCGACGGTGCTTCTATATGCTCTCAATGCATAAGGAGATCGAAAAAATCTCGTTTGAGGTATGAAGCGGATCGCATAAAATGCGAGCTTCAGAAAAATAATGCGCGGCAACAACGCTGGAGACCCCACGCTGTTGCCGTTTTCTTTTCTCTTTCCATGATCGAACTGCAAGGACTCTCGCAGCGATTCCCCGGCGGGTCGGGGGAAGTGCATGCGCTGCGCGACGTCAGCCTCTCCATCGCGCCCGGTGAAGTCTTCGGCATCATCGGCCGAAGCGGGGCCGGCAAGAGCACGCTGGTGCGTGCCATCAACCTCCTGAACCGGCCCAGCGCTGGCCGGGTGATCGTCGACGGCCACGATTTGACCGCGCTGGACGCCAACCGCCTGCGCGCGGCGCGCCGCGAGATCGGCATGATCTTCCAGCATTTCAACCTGCTGTCGTCGCGCACGGTCTATGACAACGTAGCGCTGCCGCTGGAGCTGGCCGGCAAAACCAAGTCAGAAATTGCCGCGACGGTGCTGCCGCTGCTGGACCTCGTGGGCCTGTCGGCCCTGCGCGACCGCTATCCCGCGCAGATCAGCGGTGGGCAGAAGCAGCGCGTGGGTATTGCGCGTGCGCTGGCCAGCAAGCCGAAGGTGCTGCTGTCCGACGAAGCCACCTCCGCGCTGGACCCCGAGACCACGCGTGCGATCCTCGACCTGCTCAAGCAGATCAACCGCGAGCTGGGCCTGACCATCGTCATGATCACGCACCAGATGGAGGTCATCAAGCAGGTCTGCGACCGCGTGGCCGTGCTCGAGGCCGGCCAGGTCGTGGAAACCGGCCGCGTGATCGACGTCTTCCTGCGCCCGCAGCACGCCGTCACGCGCGCGATGATCGGCGACGTGATCGCCCAGGAGCTGCCGGCCAGCGTGCTCAAGCGCGTGGAAAGCCGGCTCGGCAACGGCCGCGACCACGTCTACCGGCTGGCTTTCACGGGCGAGAACGTCGACCGGCCGGTGCTGGCCCAGGCGATCCGCCAGCACGGGCTGGACTTCAACATCCTGCACGGCCATATCGACGAGATCCAGGGGCAGGCGTTCGGCTCGCTGGCGATCATGGCTACGGGCGAGCCGGCCGCGGTGCGCGCGGCCATGGAGTATTTGCAGACGCAGGGCGTTGTGGTGGAGGAGATCGAACATGTGGTCTGAAATGTTTGACCTGTTCCTGGCGTCGTTCGGCGAGACGCTGTTGATGGTGTCGATCTCGGGCGTGGTGGGCGCATTGTTCGGCGTGCCGCTGGGCGTGCTGCTGCACCTGACCAACCGGGGCGGCGTGCTGTCGCATCCGCTGTTCAACCGCTCCATCGGCGTGGTCGTGAACGCGGTGCGTTCGATCCCGTTCATCATCCTGCTGGTGGTGGTGATCCCGTTCACGCGCTTTATCGTCGGTTCGTCGATCGGCACGACGGCGGCCGTGGTGCCGCTGACGATCGCGGCGGTGCCGTTCATCGCCCGGCTGGTCGAGGCGGCGCTGCGCGAGGTGGACAAGGGCCTCGTGGAAGCCGCGCAGTCGATGGGCGCCACCACGCGCCAGATCGTCTGGAAAGTGCTGCTGCCCGAGGCGATGCCTGGCATCGTGGCCGGCCTGACCATCACCTTCGTGAGCCTGGTCGGCTATTCGGCCATGGCCGGCGCCATCGGCGGCGGCGGGCTGGGTGACCTGGGCATCCGCTACGGCTACCAGCGCTATATCACCGAGGTCATGGTCGCCGTGGTGGTGATCCTGATCGTCTTCGTACAGGCCGTGCAGAGCTTTGGCGACTGGCTCGTGCGCCGCATCAGCCATCGTTGATCGGCTTCAATTCTTTGGGAAACTAGGGGTAAATCGAAAATGCAACGTCGTAATTTGCTGAAGACTGCTGCTGCAGTGGCGCTGGGCCTGGCCGTTTCCACGGGCGCGCTGGCGCAGGAAAAGCCGATCAAGGTTGGCGTGACGGGCGGCCCGCACGCGCAGATCATGGAGCAGGTGAAGAAGGTGGCGGCCAAGGACGGCCTGAATATCCAGGTGGTGGAGTTCAGCGACTACATCCAGCCGAACGCCGCGCTGGCCGCAGGCGACCTCGACGCCAACAGCTACCAGCATCTGCCGTACCTGGAAGCCCAGATCAAGGATCGCGGCTACAAGTTTACGCACGTGGGCTTCACGGTCACGTTCCCGATGGGCGTGTACTCGAAGAAGGTGAAGTCGCTGGACCAGATCAAGCAGGGCGCCCGCGTGGGCGTGCCGAACGATCCGACCAACGGCGGCCGCGGCCTGTTGCTGCTGCAGGCCAAGGGCCTGATCAAGCTGCGTCCGGATGCCGGCCTGAAGGCCACGCCGCTGGACATCGTGGAAAATCCGAAGAAGATCAAGATCGTCGAACTGGACGCCGCCCAGCTGCCGCGCTCGCTTGACGACCTGGATGCCGCCGCGATCAACGGCAACTACGCCGAGTCCGCCGGCCTGTCGCCCACGCGTGATGCAATCGCCACAGAAGGCCCCAAGGGCCCGTACGCGAACCTGATTGCCATCCGCGCGGCGGACAAGGACAAGCCGTGGGTGGCCAAGCTGGTCAAGGCCTACCACTCGGCCGAGGTGAAGCAGTACATCACCAACACCTACAAGGAGTCGGTGATCACCGCCTGGTAATCATCACTCGGGTGCCGGTCAGGGACGATTTTCGAGGAAATCGTCCAAACCCTGTGCACGCGGGGCATCCTGCGGCACAATGGGCGCAGATTTCTTCGATTGCCGGGCTAGCCCCGGCAATTCTTTGTCTATAAAATAGTACGATCGTTCGAAAAACTAAAGCTGCGCCACCCCGGTGGTTATAATGGCGAGCGATTCAAATCTTTGGACTATCAGCTATCAGTGGAGTGAGCGCATGAAAGTACTCGTCGCAGTCAAGCGGGTGGTGGACTACAACGTCAAGGTCCGCGTGAAGTCGGATGGCACGGGCGTCGACCTGGCCAACGTCAAGATGAGCATGAACCCGTTCGACGAAATCGCCGTGGAAGAGGCCGTGCGCCTGAAAGAAGCTGGCGTCGTCACCGAAGTGATCGCCGTGTCGTGCGGTGTCACGCAGTGCCAGGAGACCCTGCGTACCGCGATGGCCATCGGCGCCGACCGCGGCATCCTGGTGGAATCGAGCGAAGACCTGCAGCCGCTGGCCGTGGCCAAGCTGATCAAGGCACTGATCGACAAGGAGCAGCCGCAACTGGTGATCCTGGGCAAGCAGGCCATCGACGATGACTCGAACCAGACCGGCCAGATGGTGGCCGCGCTGGCCGGCCTGCCGCAAGCCACGTTCGCCTCGAAGGTAGTGGTGGCGGATGGCAAGGCATCGGTGACCCGTGAAGTGGATGGCGGTCTGGAAACGCTGTCGGTCAAGCTGCCGGCCGTGGTGACCACGGACCTGCGCCTGAACGAGCCGCGCTACGTGACGCTGCCGAACATCATGAAGGCCAAGAAGAAGCCGCTGGAAACCGTGAAGCCCGAAGACCTCGGCGTGGATGTGGCCCCGCGTCTGTCGACCGTGAAGGTCGTGGAGCCGGCCAAGCGCAGCGCAGGCGTGATGGTGCCGGACGTGGCCACGCTGGTGCAAAAGCTGAAGTCTGAAGCCAAGGTTATCTGAGCGCGGGGAGAGAAAACATGACTGCACTCGTCATTGCTGAACACGACAATCAATCGATCAAGGCCGCCACGCTGAACACCGTGACGGCTGCCGCCCAGTGCGGTGGCGACGTCCACGTGCTGGTAGCCGGCGCCAACGCCAAGGCTGCCGCCGATGCCGCTGCCAAGATCGCCGGCGTTACCAAGGTGCTGCTGGCCGATGCCGCCTATTTCGGCGACGGCCTGGCCGAGAACGTGGCCGAGCAGGCGCTGGCCATCGCCAACGACTACAGCCACATCCTGGCGCCGGCTACGCCGTACGGCAAGAACATCCTGCCGCGCGTGGCCGCCCGCCTGGACGTGGCCCAGATCTCGGAAATCTCCAAGGTCGACGCACCGGATACCTTCGAGCGCCCGATCTACGCTGGCAACGCCATTGCCACCGTGAAGTCGGCCGACAAGATCAAGGTCATCACCGTGCGCGGCACGGCGTTCGACGCGGCTGCCGCCGAAGGTGGCTCGGCTGCGGTCGAGACCCTGCCGGCCGTGGCTGACCTGGGCATCTCGCAATTCGTCTCGCGCGAAGTGGCCAAGAGCGATCGTCCGGAGCTGACCGCCGCCAAGATCATCGTGTCCGGTGGCCGTGGCGTGGGTTCGGGCGAGAACTACACCAAGGTGCTGACGCCGCTGGCTGACAAGCTGGGCGCCGCGCTGGGCGCCTCGCGCGCAGCCGTGGATGCCGGCTTCGTGCCGAACGACTACCAGGTCGGCCAGACCGGCAAAATCGTCGCACCGCAGCTGTACATCGCCGTCGGTATTTCGGGCGCGATCCAGCATCTGGCCGGCATGAAGGACTCCAAGGTGATCGTCGCGATCAACAAGGACGCCGAAGCCCCGATCTTCTCGGTGGCGGACTACGGCCTGGTGGGCGACCTGAACACCGTGGTGCCGGAACTGGTGGCAGCACTGGGCTGATGTCTGGCCCGCGCCGGGCCGCGTACCGTCAGGTATGGGCGCCGGCGCCACAACAAGAAGAATGAAGCCGTTCCGGGAGCATCCCGCGAGCGGCTTTTTTACAAGATCCAGGAGACTTCGATGACTTATCGCGCACCGCTCAAGGACATGCTGTTCGTCATGAACGAACTGGCGGACCTGAACGCCGTCAGCCAGATGCCGGGCTACGAGGAAGCCACCCCGGACACGGCGCAGGCCGTGCTCGAGGAAGCGGCCCGGTTCAACGAGGAAGTGGTGGCCCCGCTGAACCGCGCGGGCGATCTCGACCCCAGCAGCTGGAAGGATGGCGTGGTCACCACCACGCCCGGGTTCCGCGACGCGTTCCGCCAGTTTGGCGAGGGCGGCTGGCAGGGTGTGCTGCACCCGAGCGATTTTGGCGGCCAGGGTTTGCCCAAGCTCGTCGCCACGCCGTGCATCGAGATGCTGAACAGCGCCAACCTGTCGTTCGCGCTGTGCCCGCTGCTGACCGACGGCGCCATCGAAGCCTTGCTGACTGCCGGTACCGACGAACAGAAGGCGGTCATCCTGCCCAAGCTGATCGCAGGCGAGTGGACCGGCACGATGAACTTGACCGAGCCGCAGGCCGGCTCTGACCTGGCCGCCGTGCGCACGCGCGCCGAGCCGCAGGGCGACGGCACGTTCAAGCTGTTCGGCACCAAGATCTTCATCACGTACGGCGAGCACGACATGGCGAAGAACATCGTCCATCTGGTGCTGGCCCGCACGCCAAGCGCGCCGGAGGGCGTCAAGGGCATCTCGCTGTTCGTCGTGCCGAAGTTTCTGGTCAACCCCGACGGCACGACCGGTGCGCGCAACGACGTGCACTGCGTGTCGATCGAGCACAAGCTTGGCATCAAGGCCAGCCCGACGGCGGTGCTCCAGTTCGGCGACCATGGCGGCGCCATCGGCACGCTGGTCGGCGAGGAGAATCGCGGCCTCGAATACATGTTCATCATGATGAACGCGGCGCGCTTCGCGGTGGGCATGCAGGGCATCGCGGTGTCCGAGCGCGCCTACCAGCACGCCGTGGCCTATGCGCGGGACCGCGTGCAGAGCCGGCCGGTCGATGGCTCGGCGCGCGAGGCCGTGACGATCATCCATCACCCCGACGTCAAGCGCATGCTGATGACGATGCGCGCGCTGATCGAGGGCGCACGCGCCGTGGCCTACGTGGCCGCCGCGGCCAGCGATGCCGCCCACCAGCATCCGGACGAGGCGACGCGCCGCGAAAACCAGGCGTTCTACGAGTTCATGGTGCCTGTGGTCAAAGGCTGGAGCACCGAGCTGTCGATCGATGTGACCAGCCTTGGCGTGCAGGTGCACGGCGGCATGGGTTTCATCGAGGAAACCGGCGCGGCCCAGTACTACCGCGATGCGCGGATCCTGCCGATCTACGAGGGCACCACGGCCATCCAGGCCAATGACCTCGTGGGGCGCAAGACCGTGCGCGATGGCGGTGCCGTGGCGCGCGCGATCTGCGCGAAGATCGCCGAGACCGAGGCCGCGCTGGGCCAGCATGGCGGCGCTGCCTTCGTGGCAGTGCAGGGCCAGCTCAAGCGGGGCCGCGAGGCGCTCGAGGCCGTGGTGCGCTTCGTCGTGGAGAATGCCAAGGGCGATCCGAACGCGGTATTCGCAGGCAGCGTGCCGTACCTGAAGCTGTGCGGCATCGTGTTCTCGGGCTGGCAACTGGGCCGCGCGATGCTGGCGGCCGATGCCAAGCGCGGCGAAGATCCGTCGTTTTACGATGCCAAGATCGCCACGGCGCATTTCTTCGGCGAGCACATCCTGTCGCAGGCGACGTCGCTGCGCGACGCCATCGTGGCCGGTGCCGAGCCGGTCAAGGCGATGTCGGTGGACCAGTTCTGACGCGCAGCTTGCGTTGGGGATGAAAAAGGGCGACCCGAAGGTCGCCTTTTTTTCGTCGAAGTACGGACGCTCAGGAACGCTCAGAACCGATCAGGCCGGCACAGGACGCGGCACGCCGTGTGCGCGCGCGGGCTGGCGGTAGCGGTCCACCGACAGGTCGTCGGCGCGGATCGCCGGCTGCGTGCCGGAGACCAGGTCGGACAGCAGCTTGCCCGAGCCGCAGGCCATGGTCCAGCCGAGCGTGCCGTGGCCGGTGTTGAGCCACAGGCCGCGAATGCCGGCGGGGCCGACCACTGGCGTGCCGTCCGGCGTCATCGGACGCAGGCCGGTCCAGAACGTGGCGCGGCTGACATCGCCGGCGCCGGGGAACAGGTCCGTCACCACGTGTTCGAGCGTGCGGCGCTTGGCCGGGTCGAGCGAACGGTCATAGCCGACGATCTGCGCCATGCCGCCCACGCGGATGCGGTCGTCGAAGCGCGTGATCGCCACCTTGTAGGTCTCATCGAGCACCGTCGACACCGGGCTGCGTGCGGCATCGGTCATCGGCACCGTGATCGAGAAGCCCTTGAGGGGATACACCGGCAGGTTCGACAGTCCCGGCAGCACGTTGCGGACGAACGGCGTGGACCAGCTGCCCAGGGCCACCACCACGGCCTCGGCATACATCGGCTGGCCGCCGACCACGGCACCGGTCACGGCGTCGCCCTGGGTCATCAGGCCGTCGATCGAGCGGTTGTACAGGAACTGCACGCCAAGCGATTCGGCCATGGCTGCCAGCCGCTGGGTAAACAGCTGGCAATCCCCGGTTTCATCGTTCGGCAGGCGCAGGCCGCCGGCCAGCTTGTGGCCTGCGGCGGCCAGCGCCGGTTCGCTCGCGCCGAGTTCCTCGCGCGAAAGCAATTGATAGGGCACGCCCGCTTCCTCGAGCACGGCGATGTCGCGCGCGGCGGCTTCGAGCTGCGTCTCCGTGCGGAACACCTGGAGCGTGCCCTGCTGGCGGCCTTCGTAGGCAATACCGGTCTCGGCCCGCAGCGTGCGGATGCAATCGCGGCTGTACTCGGCCAGTCGCACCATGCGTTCCTTGTTCACGGCATAGCGTGCCGGCGTGCAGTTGCGCAGCATCTGCCACATCCACTGGAGCTGGAACAGCGTGCCATCCGGCCTGATGCTCAGCGGGGCGTGTTCCTGGAACATCCACTTGATGGCCTTGAGCGGCACACCCGGCGCGGCCCACGGCGACGCGTAGCCCGGCGAGATCTGGCCGGCATTGGCAAAGCTGGTGCCAAGCGCCGGCGCGGCCTCGCGATCCACGACGGTCACTTCATGACCGGCACGGGCCAGGTACCACGCGCTGGTCACGCCAATAACACCACTGCCAAGCACAAGAACACGCATTTCGATGACTCCGGACCTGCGAAAGAATGAAATGGAAGGATTCGTATCTATACTATTGACTTCAAAGCAGTGTTAGTTACCGATTAATTTAGAAAAACAGGAAAAAGTCATGAGAACGACGCGTCAGCCAGTGCGCGGCCTCGATCGGCTGGATCGGAAGATTCTTACGGTGCTCCAGGACGACGGGCGGGTGTCGATGAAAGACCTGGCGGAGCGGGTGGGGCTGACCATCACGCCGTGCATCGAGCGCGTGAAGCGGTTGGAGCGCGACGGTGTCATCATGGGCTACTACGCCCGGCTGAATCCGGGGCTGCTGGGTAGCGCGCTGCTGGTATTCGTGGAGATTTCGCTGGGCAACAAATCGGGCAATATGTTCGAGCAGTTCCGGCGCGAGGTGCTGCGGATTCCCGAGGTGCTGGAGTGTCACCTTGTCTCGGGCGACTTCGACTACCTGATCAAGGCGCGGATTCGCGAGATCAGCGAGTACCGCCGCCTGCTCGGCGACATTCTGTTGCAGTTGCCGGGCGCAGCCCAATCCAAGAGCTATGTAGTGATGGAAGAAATCAAGGAGACACTGGCCATCTCGGTGGAAGAACGCGAGTAAGGCCGTCCGACGCAAGATGGGTGACGATCACGATTTCGGCGGCGACGGGGAGGGCGAAGGTGCCCGCCGCCCGCCCGTGGCCCGCAAGGGGCGCGGCGCCGTCAGCAATCTCCAGGGACGCTTCGAGCGCGACCAGCGCGAGGCGTTCGACGACGGCTGGGCGCCGGCCGACGACGTGGCTCCCGCCGATGGCGCGCTGCCGCCCAGGCTCGTCACCCAGGTCACGCTGGAGCAGGCCCGCTCGATCCTGACGCGCAACGCCTCGCCAGACATCCCGTTCGATGTCTCGATCAATCCTTACCGGGGCTGTGAGCACGGCTGCATCTACTGCTTCGCCCGGCCGACGCACGCCTATCTGGACCTGTCGCCGGGGCTCGATTTCGAGACGAAGCTCTACGCCAAGACCAATGCGGCCGAGCGCCTGCGTGACGAATTGTCCAGGCCGTCATATCGCTGCGAAACCATCGCGCTGGGCGTGAACACTGACGCCTACCAGCCCATCGAGCGCGAGCAGCGCATCACGCGCAGCCTGTTAGAGGTATTGCAGGAGACCGACCACCCGGTGGCGCTGATCACGAAGTCGTCACTGATCGAACGTGATATCGACTTGCTGGCGCCCATGGCCGCCAAGCGGCTGGCGGTGGGGGCTGTGACGATCACCACACTCGACGCTGGCATCGCCCGCACGCTGGAGCCACGCGCGGCCACGCCGGCGCGGCGACTGCGCACCATCCGCGAACTGACCGATGCGGGGATTCCAGTGGGGGTGAGCGTGGCGCCGATCATCCCGTTCGTCACCGAACCGGACCTCGAGCGCGTGCTGGAAGCCGCCCGGGAGGCCGGGGCGGTCTATGCCAACTACATCGTGCTGCGTCTGCCGTGGGAGGTGCGCCCGCTATTCCAGGAGTGGCTGGAAGCGCATTTCCCGGACCGTGCCGAGCGGGTCATGAACCGTGTACGCGAGATGCGGGGCGGCAAGGATTACGATGCCGACTTCGCCTCGCGCATGCGCGGCACGGGGATCTGGGCGGATCTGATGCGTCAGCGGTTCTACAAGACCGCCGAGCGGCTAGGCTTCCGTTACAACCGGTTCGAACTGGATACGTCGCTGTTCAGGCCGCCGCCCAGGCCGATCCGGCCCACCGGGCGACCCCGCGACACCGATGACCGGCAGGGTTCGCTGTTCTGAGGCGCCGCCTGCTGGTCCTCGATCATGCGGCAGGCCAACTCCAGCGCGGCCTTCGCACTGGTCGCCGGCAGGCCGGACGACAGGGCCAGCCTGACCGCGATGGCAGCCAGGCGTCCTTCTTCATACGTGGGATGTTCCATCGGGCGCTCCTTTGCATCGACCCGCCATGGCGGGCCATGCTCCATACCGTGCGTACTCGGACTTACCAGTATGGGCGATTTGCAGGAGCGCGTTTGACCAATGTCATCCCATTGTCATGTTGCAGCGAAAGTGCGCGCTAACTATTGGGAAAGCGCCTTGGCCGCCTCCACCTGCGACTCGAAGAACGTCTGGAAGCTGATGGCGAGCCCGGCCATCAGGAGGCCGGTACCGATCAGCAGCGACAGGATGACCAGGATCACCACGGGCCAGCCGGAGCGCGTGGGTGTGCCGTGTGCGTTGTAACGCGCATCCCAGCGGTCGTCGGGACGCAACCCGAACACGATGGCGGTCAGGAATGCCGCAATTACCGAGGTGCCGCCCGCTACTGCGAACGTCCAGTTCAGCGCGGTGGAGCCGGCGCCTGTCACCAGCGAGGCAATCCCGATCGCGCCGGCCAGCGTGGCCAGCAGGTGCGCCCAGCCGAACTTGTCGCCGAAACCCTTCAGATAGAAGCGATGCGCGCCCAGGCTGCCGAACAGGAACGCCAGGGCGACGGTGATCAGCTTGGACTTGCCCCGGGCCGGGCGGCGTGCATCGGCGCCGAGGGCGGGGGCTTGGCTTGCGGTGGTAGGCATTGTGGGTGGCGATGTGGCAGGCACGGGGGCTGACAATCGTCACATTGTACGTGGAGGCTGCGCCCGGCGAGGATATCGGGACAAGACCGGAGTGGCCGGAGCCGGACCAGTGGGTGCCGGGCAGAGGCAGGTCAGTTCGATTGCCGTCTGCGCAACGACGGCACGCTGCGAGGGCGCCGGGGTTGAACCCCGTCTGGAATCGCCGACTGCACCGGGCGGCAGCCTGTACGGGCACGAGGCACGCACATCCTGAGAGACACGGCAAAACGGCCGGAGTTCCGGCCGTTCGAGAAAGGGGAGTGGGGAGGGGCGGGGATCTCAGCGCCCGCCATCGCGGCCGCGCGCCTGCCAGCCCGGGCCCATGCCCGCCGGGCGCATGTCGTTGCCGCGACCCGGGGTAGCATTCATGCTGCTGCGGTCGGACGTCTGCCGCACCGGGCGGTCATCGTCGCGTCCCGCGGCTCCGGGCGGGCGCCCGCTCAGGCGGTCGTCATTGCGCGCCCGCTGTTCCATCCGTTCGATCTGCGCCCGCACATGGTCCCGGCTTTCGGCACGCACACTCGCCATTTCCCAGCCACCGGCAACGCGATTGACGCGCGCCGATTGTTCGGCCCGGGCGGTGTGCCAGAAGGCAACTTGCGCGTGGCTGGCGGCAATACTGCCGATCAGGCCCGAGAGGGCCAAGGTACCAGCCACCAGGAGACGCAGGTGGGGGCGGGTAAGCATGCGAGATCCCAAGATCCTTAGCAGGGAAAAGAGTCAGGAAGATGGGTTCATGGTACGCAGGCGCCGTGTGACCGCCTATGCCAATCCCGTTACCCGTGTAACCGATTGTTTCGACATTTTTGCCAGCTTTGTAACGTCGTGCCGGCCGGAGATTTCGCGACAGGTTTCACAGCGGGTTTCACGGCGAGTTGCAACGGTTTACGCGACGGTGCCAGCAGCCCATGTTGCGCCAACGGCGCACAAAGGGCCGGGCGCGGCGCGAAATGCGCGCTAAGTGTTTGTTTGGCATCGGGAACTGGGCTATACTCTTGCGTTTCGTGTTCGCACACCCCCGTTTTTTCGAGGAATAACCCCATGGTCGTAATCCGTCTGGCTCGCGGCGGCAGCAAGAAGCGCCCCTTCTTCAATATCGTTGCCGCTGACTCGCGCAACCGTCGCGATGGCCGTTTCATCGAGCGCGTTGGTTTCTATAACCCGCTCGCCTCCGGCAAGGAAGAAAGCCTGCGCCTGGTGCAAGACCGCCTGACGTACTGGCAAGGCGTTGGCGCGCAGCTGTCGCCGACGGTTGCCCGCCTGGTCAAGCAAGCCGCCAAGGCCGCTGCCTGATTGCCGCCATGGCGCGCGGCCCGTTGTGGCGCGTGCCTGACGCATCGGACGCATCGTCTCAGTGACTGGCAACGCCCCCGGCCGCAAGCCGTTGAACCGGCAAGGTACCGCGGCGCAGGCCGAGGTATCGGGCCAGCCGCCCAAGCCCCGCAAGCTGCCCGCTGCGCTGCTGTTCACCGACAGCCTCCCCGACGATCTCGTCGAAGTGGGCTATGTGGGCGCCGCCTATGGCATCCGTGGCTGGATCAAGGTCCTGCCGCACGCGGACGACGCCTCCGCATTGCTCCACGCCCGCCGCTGGTGGCTGCTTCGCGCGCCGCAGGCCGGCGTGGTGGTGGCGCCGGCACAGCCGGACGAGGCGTTGTGCGTCAAGATTGCCCAGTCGCGCGAACATAGCGGCACCGTGGTGGCCCAGGCCACCGGCGTAGCGGACCGCAATGTGGCCGAAGCCCTGAAAGGGCGTCGCGTCTGGATCCGGCGTGCGGATTTTCCGCCGCCGGAAGAGAATGAGTTTTACTGGGTCGACCTGATCGGTTGCGCCGTGATCAACGAACAGGGCGAAACCCTGGGCGAGGTATCCGGCCTGATCGACAATGGCGCCCACCAGATCCTCCAGGTGGCGTACACGCTGCCGGATGGCAAGCCCGGCGAGCGGCTGGTGCCGTTCGTGGACGCGTTCCTGCGCACGGTGGATACCGCCGCCCGGCGCATCGTGGTGGACTGGGGGCTCGACTACTGAAGTACCGAAGCACACCAAGGGGCCGCGGATGCAGTTCGATGTAATCACGCTGTTTCCCGAGATGTTTCGGGCGCTGACCGACTGGGGCATTACCAGCCGGGCGGCCAAGCAGCAGCGTTACGCGCTGCGCACCTGGAATCCGCGCGACTTCACGGTCGACAATTACCGCACCATCGACGACCGGCCTTACGGCGGTGGTCCTGGCATGGTGATGCTGGCCAAGCCGCTGGACGACGCGATCGACGCGGCGGCCGCGGCGCAGGCGGAAGCCGGTGTGGCAGTCCCACATGTGGTACTGATGTCGCCGCAGGGCGCCCCGCTCACGCATGAGAAGGTGATGTCGCTGTCGCGGCGGCCCGGGCTGGTGCTGTTGTGCGGCCGCTACGAGGCCATCGACCAGCGGCTGATCGACCGCCGCGTGGTCGAGGAAATCAGCCTCGGCGATTTCGTCCTGTCCGGTGGGGAACTGCCGGCCATGGCGCTGATCGACGCGGTGGTGCGGCATCTGCCTGGCGTGCTGGGCGATGCGCAGTCGGCCGTGCAGGACAGCTTCGTCAACGGCCTGCTGGATTGTCCGCATTACACGCGGCCGGAAGAATACGAAGGTGTGCGGGTGCCCGATATTTTGCTCGGGGGCCATCACGCCGAGATCGAGAAATGGCGGCGCCAGCAGGCGCTGGCCAACACCGCGCGCAAGCGTCCCGATTTGATCGAGGCGGCGCGCGGACAAGGTTTGTTGTCCAAGGCCGATGAGAAGTTTCTGTCGGAGTGGACGGCGAAAGCAGGGCGGGAGTTCGCTCCCGTCAAATGAAACCCCATCCTCTGCCGGGGCCCGGGCCAAGTCCTGGGGCATACAACGCTGGCATGATGGTAATGGAGAAGAAACGATGAACCTCATCGAGCAAATCGAGCAGGAAGAGATTGCGCGCCTGACCGCGAACAAGACCATTCCCGCGTTCGCCCCGGGCGACACCGTGATCGTCAACGTGAACGTCGTGGAAGGCACCCGCAAGCGCGTGCAGGCCTACGAAGGCGTGGTGATCGCCAAGCGTAACCGTGGCCTGAACTCGTCCTTCATCGTGCGCAAGATCTCGTCGGGTGAAGGCGTGGAACGTACGTTCCAGCTGTACTCGCCGCTGATCGCCGGCATCGAAGTGAAGCGTCGTGGCGACGTGCGCCGTGCAAAGCTGTACTACCTGCGCGAGCGTTCGGGCAAGTCGGCACGTATCAAGGAAAAGCTGGTCTCGAAGGCTGCGAAGGCTGCTGCCGCCGAGTAAGGCGATGCCGTCCGGCACCGGGCAACCGGTGCTGTATCGGATTCGGAAAGGACACCTTCGGGTGTCCTTTTTGCTTATATGTGTGCTGCAGCGCGACATGGCGCGCTTCTGTCATACTCGATGGTGTCATGCGCCCCAAATTCGACCCAGAAACCTTGCCGGTCATCGGCACCGATGCCCTCCGCGCGCCGCTCTCGGCGCCCCGGATGCGCCCGGACTTTATCCGCCACCGCCTGCTATCGCCGCCAGCCTGGGAACCCGAGCTGACTGACGAGTCGCGTGTCTACGACAGGAGCCGGGGCCTGCGCGAAGCCGCCGTACTGGTGCCGCTGGTGGACCGTACCGACGGCCTGACCGTGCTGCTGACCGAACGCAACGCCAACCTCAATGCCCACGCGGGCCAGATCAGCTTTCCGGGCGGGCGGCAGGAAACCTACGATGCGGACCGCATCGCTACCGCGCTGCGTGAGACGAAGGAAGAGATCGGGCTTGATCGGGACTATATCGAGGTGCTCGGCTCGCTGCCCGACTACATCACGGGCACCGGCTACCACGTCAGCCCCATTGTGGGGCTGGTGCGCACCGGCTTCGCGCTGGAGGCTGATGCCGGCGAGGTGGCCGACATCTTCGAAGTGCCGCTGGCCTTCCTGATGGACCCGTCACGCCACGAGCGGCGGCTGTTTCGCTGGGAGGAGGGCGAACGTCAGTTTTATTCGATGCCGTACCCGCGCGAGGAAGGTGGCCACCGCTTCATCTGGGGTGCCACCGCAGGCATGCTGCGCAACCTCTATCACCTGCTCGCCGCGTAAGAACTCGGCGAATTGCCAGGTGAATTCGCGTTGGGATGTGTGCGTCAGGCGGCCGCCTGACCGCTCTGCGCCGCGCAATGCGGGCATTGCTTGCCCACCACATAGCTTGGATGTTGCTGTTCCTCTGGCGTGACCACCGCACGGCAGGCAAAGCACTGCACCGGGCCGGCCGGCTCGAGGCTGGGGTTCAGCGCGGTTCGATAGTCGAACACGAAGCAGTCGCCCTTGTAGTGGCTGCCGCCCACTTCCTCGAAGTACTTCAGGATGCCGCCTTCGAGCTGGTAGATGTGCTCCATGCCCACTTCCTGCATGTGGATGGCAGCCTTCTCGCAGCGGATGCCGCCGGTGCAGAACGACACTACGGTCTTGCCCTCCAGTTCGGCCTTGCGGGCGGCCACGGCGGGCGGAAAATCGCTGAACTTCGCAATGTCGTATTCCACCGCGTTCTCGAAGGTGCCCACGGCCACCTCGAACGCATTGCGTGTATCGAGCATCACCACGGGGCGGCCGGCGTCGTCGTGGCCCTGGTCGAGCCAGCGCTTGAGATCCACGGGCCGCACGGACGGCGCCCGGCCCGCCTCGGGGCGGATCAGCGGCATCTTCATGGTGATGATTTCTTTCTTGGCGCGCACCAGCATCCGCTTGAATGGCTGGTTGTCCGACAGGCTCTCCTTGGGCGCGATGTCCGCGAAGCGCGCGTCGGCGTGGAGCCAGGCCATGAAGGTGTCGATGGCGTCGCGCGGGCCGGCCAGGAACATGTTGATGCCCTCGGGCGCCAGCAGGATCGTGCCCTTGAGGCCGGCCGCCTCGCAGCGCGCGCGCATTTCCGGACGCAGGGTCTCGATGTCGTCCAGCGTGACGAATTTGTAAGCGGAAATATTGACGATCTGCATGGGATGGGCGCTGCCGGACCGCGCGGCGGGCCGCGCGATAACTGCCTGATTGGAAAGGCGAAATTATAGCCGCTTGCGAGCCTGGCTGACACCCTGTTTCCAGGCACCCTGGGCCGGGCCAGGCGTCGCCCGAGCCCCGCATTTTCCGAAAAGTCTCAAGTTTTCAGGCGGGGGGAGCCGGTACAATGGCGCCCTATGTCTGCACCCCGCTTCGTACACCTCCGCCTGCATTCCGAATACTCCGTCGTGGACGGCATCGTCCGCCTGGAGGATGCCGTCAAGGCCGCCGCCAAGGATGGCATGGGCGCGCTCGCCCTGACCGACCTCGCCAACGCCTTCGGCCTGATCCGCTTCTACAAGGAAGCGCGCGGGGACGGCGTGAAACCGGTAGTGGGCGCTGACGTCTGGCTGACCAACGCCGATGACCGCGACAAGCCCGCGCGCATGCTGCTGCTGGTGCAGGACCGCCGTGGCTACCTGAACCTGTGCATGCTGCTCTCGCGTGCGTGGCTGGGCAACCAGCACAAGGGCCGCGCCGAGATCGAGCCGGGCTGGTTCGACGAACCCGGCGAGGACGGGCTGCCGCTGGCCACGGGCATGATCGCGCTATCCGGCGCCATGGGCGGCGATATCGGCCAGGCGCTGGCCAACGGCAACGAGGAAGGCGCCCGCCGCGCCGCGCAGCACTGGGCGCGCGTGTTCCCGCAGCGGTTCTATATCGAACTGCAACGGGCCGGGCACCCCGGCACCGATGCCTACGTCCAGCAGGCCGTGCAGCTGGCCGCCGCGATGCAGCTACCGGTGGTGGCCACCCACCCGGTGCAGTTCATGACGCCGGACGACTTCACGGCGCACGAGGCCCGCGTCTGCATCGCCGAGGGCGAGCTGCTGGCCAACCCGCGCCGCACGCGCAAGTTCACGACCGACCAGTATTTCAAGACGCA
The DNA here is from genome assembly GCF_905397395.1 of Cupriavidus campinensis. Classification (GTDB taxonomy): domain Bacteria; phylum Pseudomonadota; class Gammaproteobacteria; order Burkholderiales; family Burkholderiaceae; genus Cupriavidus; species Cupriavidus campinensis. The sequence goes on along the minus strand of NZ_CAJPVH010000003.1, from coordinate 120,175 downwards.
GGACGAGATGTGCGCGCTGTTCGCGGACATTCCTTCCGCGCTGCAGAACGCCGTCGAGATCGCGCGGCGCTGCAACCTGACGCTGGAGCTGGGCAAGCCGCGCCTGCCGCTGTTCCCCACGCCGGACGGCATGTCGCTCGACGACTACCTGATCCACATGGCGCGCGAGGGCCTGGAGAAGCGGCTGGTTGTTCTGTTCCCGGACGAAGCCGAGCGCGAGGCGCAGCGGCCCGAGTACTACGCGCGGCTGGAGTTCGAGACCGGCACCATCATCAAGATGGGCTTCCCGGGCTACTTCCTGATCGTGGCGGACTTCATCAACTGGGCCAAGAACAACGGCGTGCCGGTGGGGCCGGGCCGGGGCTCGGGCGCCGGCTCGCTGGTCGCGTACGCACTGGGCATTACCGACCTGGACCCGCTCAAGTACGCGCTGCTGTTCGAGCGTTTCCTGAATCCGGAGCGGGTCTCGATGCCCGACTTCGACATCGACTTCTGCCAGCACGGCCGTGACCGCGTGATCACGTATGTGAAGGAGAAGTACGGCAAGGACGCCGTATCGCAGATCGCCACGTTCGGCACCATGGCCGCCAAGGCGGCCGTGCGCGACGTGGGCCGCGTGCTGGACCTCGGCTATGGCTTTGTCGACGGCGTGGCCAAGCTGATTCCGTTCAAGCCGGGCAAGCTCGTCACCATCGAGGAAGCCAAGAAGGAAGAGCCGGTCCTGGCCGAGCGCGAGAATAACGAGGAAGAGGTGCGCCAGCTGCTGGAGTTGGCGCAGCGTGTGGAAGGCATGACCCGGAACGTGGGCATGCACGCCGGCGGCGTGCTGATCGCGCCGGGCCGCCTCACCGATTTCTGCCCGCTCTACACCCAGGGCGGCCAGAATGACGGCATGAGCGGCGTGGTGAGCCAGTACGACAAGGACGACGTGGAAGCCGCCGGCCTGGTCAAGTTCGACTTCCTGGGCCTGACCACGCTGACCATCCTCGACTGGGCCGAGCGCTACATCCGCCGGCTGGACCCGAGCAAGGCCGACTGGAATTGCAGCCAGATCCCGCTGGCCGATGGCCCCGCGTTCGACATCCTGAAGACCGCCAACACGGTGGCCGTGTTCCAGCTGGAAAGCCGGGGCATGCAGGGCATGCTGAAGGACGCCAAGCCTGACCGCTTCGAGGACATCATCGCCCTCGTGGCGCTGTATCGCCCGGGTCCGATGGACCTGATCCCGAGCTTCTGCGCCCGTAAGCATGGCCGCGAGAAGGTCGAGTACCCCGATCCGCGCGTGGAACCGGTGCTCAAGGAGACCTACGGCATCATGGTCTACCAGGAGCAGGTGATGCAGATGGCGCAGATCATCGGTGGCTACTCGCTTGGCGGCGCCGACCTGTTGCGCCGCGCCATGGGCAAGAAGAAGGCCGAGGAGATGGCCAAGCACCGCGAGTTGTTCCGCGAGGGCGCCGCCAAGAACGGGCTGTCGTCACAGCAGGCCGACGACATCTTCGACCTGATGGAGAAGTTCGCCGGCTACGGCTTCAACAAGTCGCACGCGGCCGCCTACGCGCTGTTGGCGTACTACACTGCGTGGCTCAAGGCGCACCACCCGGCCGAATTCATGGCAGCCAACATGTCGCTGGCCATGGACGATACGGACAAGGTCAAGATCCTCTACGAGGATTGCCGCCTGAACGGCATCGCCGTGCTGCCGCCCGACGTCAACGCCAGCGAATACCGCTTCGCCCCGACCGATGCCAGGACCATCCGCTACGGGCTGGGCGGCATCAAGGGCTCGGGGCAGGGCGCCATCGAGGACATCCTGCGCGCCCGCGAGGAAAAGCCGTTCGCGGACCTGTTCGACTTCTGCGAGCGCGTGGACCGCCGGCAGGTCAATCGCCGCACGATCGAGGCGCTGATCCGCGCTGGCGCGTTCGACAGCCTCAATGACAACCGAGGCCAGTTGCTGGCCTCGGTGTCCATCGCCATGGAAGCGGCCGAGCAGAAGGCGGAGTCGGCCAATCAGGTGTCGCTGTTCGACCTGATGGGCGACGCCGGCGATGCCCACCGGCCGGAACTGCTCGACGAGCCGCGCTGGACGCCCAAGCGCACGCTGCAGGAGGAAAAGCAGGCGCTCGGCTACTACTTCTCGGGGCACCTGTTCGATGCCTGGCGCGACGAGGTGCGCCGCTTCGTCAAGGGTACGCTGGCCGGGCTCGAGAAGGAAGTGCAAGGCAATGGCGGCGGCTATGGCCGCGACGTGCGGGGCAAGATCGTGGCGGGCGTCATCACCGGCATCCGCACGCAGATGACCCAGCGCGGCAAGATGCTGATCGTGCTGCTCGATGATGGCACGGGCCAGATCGAGATGACCGTGTTCAACGAATTGTTCGACGCCAACCGCCACATGTTCCGCGAGGATGAGCTGCTGATCGCGCAGGGCAATGCCCGCCACGATACGTTCACCGGCGGCGTGCGGTTCACGGCCGAGTCGGTGATGGACCTCGTGGCCGCGCGCGCCAAGTATGCCGATGCGGTCTGCCTGGGCTTCAACGGCAACGCCTCCACCGAGCGGCTGCGCGAACTGCTGACGCCGTACCTTGCCCACACGGCGCGTACGCCGGGCGTGCCAGTGCGTATCCGCTACGTCAACAAGACCGCGCAGTGCGAGGCCACGCTGGGCGACCAATGGCAGGTCACGCCGTCGGACGACGCGCTGACCACCTTCCGCAACGCGCTGGGCGATAGCGTCCGGATGATCTATGGCTGAGGCGGCGGTGCAATCGATGACGCAGGGCGGCAAGCGGCGCATCCTGTTCCATGTCACGCATCTGCTGCATGGGGGAATCGAGACCGCGCTGGTCTCGCTGCTGACCTCGCTGGACCGCAGCCAGTTCGAGATCGGGCTGACGATCACCTATCCGTCGGACGAACTGGCCTCGCATTTTCTTGAGAGATTGCCGAAGGACGTGAAGGTCCACGTGCTGGCGCCCGAGGCCTGGCTGTCGCACTGCCGGCAGCTCAAGAAGAAGCGCAAGCTCGGGCCGCTCGGCAAGATCTACGAGGAACTGCTGCTGCCGCCGGTGCGCAAGCCGGTGCTGAACCGGCGCTTCCGCAAGATCCTGCAGGGCTATGACCTGGTGGTGGACTACGACATGTCCGTGTCGCGGCTGACGGGCAAGCTGCCTGTGCCGATGATGGGCTACCAGCATTTCAGCGTGGCGCACCTTGCGCGCGGGCACGGCCGCAAGCTCCGCAAGCTGCGGCGGCAGTGCCGCGAGCACTACGATGCCGTGGTGGTGCTCAACGACAGCATGCTGCGCGATGCGCAGGCGCTGATCCCCGAGGCGGCAGACCGGTTCGTGCGGCTCTACAACCCGATCGATCTGGACAGCATCCGCGAGAAGGCCAAGGCACCGGTCGATGCGCCGGCCGGGCCGTTCGTCGTGTCGGTGGGTCGGCTCGAGGAAAGCCAGAAGGACTTCACCACGCTGCTGCACGCCTATGCACGGCTGGTGGCGGATGGTATCGAGGACAGGCTGGTCATCGTCGGAGATGGTGCCTCCCGCCCGCAACTCGAGGCGCTGGCGAAGTCGCTCGGCATCGCTGACCGCGTCACGTTCCAGGGTTTTCAGTCGAACCCGTACGCCTGGATCCGGCGCGCGCGCCTGATGGCGTTCAGTTCAAAGATGGAAGGGCTGCCGAATGTTCTGCTGGAGGCGCTGGCGGTCGGTCAGGTTGTGGTCAGTACCGACTGCCCGACCGGGCCGCGCGAGATTCTCGACGAGGGCCGCGCGGGGCTGCTGGTGCCGGTCGGCGATGCGCCGGCGCTGGCCGACGCGATCGGGCGGGGCCTGCGGGATGTCTCGCTGCGTGCCGCGCTGCTGGCGCACGCGGCGGTCCATATCGAGCAGATGGGCTTTGGGCCCACTGCGCGTGAATTCAGCGTGGTGGCAAACCGGCTGATGGCGGGAGTGTCTCCGCTGCCTGCCGGTGCAGCAGCCACAGCTTGACGTACTTGTAGTAACTGGCCTGTCCGTTCATCAGCGCCACGCCGAGCCCCTGCGGGCCGTCGAGGAAGCCGCGCCGGAACAGGTAGGTCCGCAGGAACGCCCAGGTGCCGTGCAGCAGGGCGCTGGCTGGCGAGGCGGTCTTGCCGCGCGCGAAGGCTTGCCGGGCGCCGAGCGTTGAATATTGATCGATCTTGCGCAGCACCTGCGAGAAGTCGTCGTAGGTGTAGTGCAGCAGCGGTGAACGCAGATGGGCCACCGGAGCATCGGTGACCACGTTCTCGTGGACGAGGTCATCGGTGAAGCGGGCCTTGCCCAGCCGGAACAGGCGGGTGAGGCGGTCCGGATACCAGCCGCCGTGGCGGATGAACCGGCCGCAGAACCGCGAGAGCCGGGGCATGTCATAGGCATCGGACTGGCCGGAGTCGATGGCGGCCAGGATCTCGTCGCGCAGCGCGGGCGTGACACGCTCGTCGGCGTCGATGGACAGGACCCACTCACTCTGGGCCTTGGAGAGGGCGAGGTTTTTCTGGGGGCCGAAACCAGGCCACGTGGCGGTTTCGTAGACCTCCGCACCCATGGCGCGGGCAGCCTCCACGGTGCCGTCCGTGCTGCCCGAATCCACTATAATCGCGCGGTCGCACCAGGAGACGCTTTCGAGGCACTCCCGGATATTGTGTGCCTCGTTTTTCGTAATCAGTACGACAGAGATTTTCATAGAGATGCTTGCAAGGTTCCCCTCTTGGAACGCCATTCTAGCGGTAGTCGCAGTCTTGGCAGGCACAACCCCCCGTGCGAGCGGGGCGGAGTCATCGTGAACGAAAACAATAAACAAACGCCCCAGGAAGCCGACACCCTCAAGCGGGTCTGGGCTTATCTGAAGCCCGAGATGCGCCTGTTCGCGCTGGCCATCCTCGCCATGGGCCTGGTGGCCGCCAGCGAGGGGATTATCCCGAAGGTGGTCAACGACCTGCTCGACAAGGGGTTTGGCGGCGACTACGCCGGCAAGCTCTGGCATGTGCCCGCGCTGCTGACTGGCGTGGCGCTGGTCCGTGGCGTGGCGCAGTTCGCGTCCGGCTACCTGCTGGCGCAGATCTCGAACCGCGTGCTGTTCAAGATGCGCATGCAGATGTTCGGCCGGATGCTGCAGGCGCCCGCGCTGTTCTTCCACCGCAACACCGCCGCGTCGCTGATCAATGCCGTGATCTTCGAGGTCAACCAGGTGATGCAGATCCTGACCGGGGTGCTGATCACGCTGGTGCGCGATTCGCTGACCGTGCTGGCGCTGCTGATCTACCTGTTCTATACCAACTGGCGGCTCACCCTGGTGGTGGCGGTGCTGCTGCCGGTGATCGGCTTCATCATGTCGAAGGTGAACCGGCGCCTGCGCCGGCTCAACCGTGACCACCAGACGCTGACCAACGAGGCCGCGTACGTGGTCGAGGAAGCCGCCGGCGGCTACAAGGTGGTCAAGCTGCACGGCGGGGAGGCCTACGAACAGTCGCGCTTCGAGGCCATGGCCGAGCGCCTGCGCGGCTACTCGATGCGCATGGCCGTGGCGGGCGGGCTGAACCAGCCGGTCACCGCGTTCCTGGCGTCGCTGGCGCTGTCCGTGATCCTGACCATCGCGATGATCCAGGCCCAGGGCAACCAGACCACCGTGGGCGGCTTCACCGGCTTCGTCATGGCGATGCTGCTGCTGATCTCGCCGCTCAAGCACCTGACCGACCTGAACCAGCCGCTGCAACGCGGGCTGACCGCCGCCGAGATGATCTTCCGTCTCATCGACGAGCCGATCGAGCCGCAGACCGAAGGGCTGCCGCTGGAGCGTGCCAAGGGCGATCTGGTGTTCGAGGACGTGGGTTTCCGTTATGGCGATGCCGGCCGGGCGGCGCTCCAGCATGTCAATTTCCGGGTGGCCCCGGGCGAGGTGGTAGCGCTGGTCGGTCCGTCCGGCAGCGGCAAGACCACGCTGGTCAATCTCGTGCCGCGCTTCTTCGATCCGACCGATGGCCGGATCCTGCTCGATGGCCAGCCCATCGGCCAGTTTGCGCTGGCCGATCTGCGCCGCCAGATCGCGTTCGTGAGCCAGGACGTGGTGCTGTTCAACGATACCGTGGCGGCTAATGTGGCCTACGGCGTGCATCCGCGTGAAGCGATCGATATGGCGCGCGTGGAGCGTGCACTCGCAGCAGCCTACCTGACCGATACGGTCAAGGGCCTGCCGGAGGGGCTGGAAACCAATATCGGCGACAACGGCATGAAGCTGTCCGGCGGCCAGCGCCAGCGGCTGGCCATTGCGCGCGCGATCTACAAGGATGCCCCGATCCTGATCCTGGACGAGGCCACCTCCGCGCTCGATTCCGAATCGGAGCGGCAGGTGCAGGCGGCGCTGGAGTCGCTGATGGTGGGGCGGACCACGCTCGTGATCGCCCACCGGCTGTCCACGATCGAGAACGCCGACCGCATCGTCGTGCTGGAGCAGGGCCGCGTGGCCGAGCATGGCAGCCATGCCGAACTGCTCGCCGCCAACGGACTCTACGCGGGCCTGCACCGCATACAGTTCGCCACCCAGCAGTAACCCCCTCCGACCACCCCGCAGCGCTTAGCGGATCTCCGCGCAAGCGCCGCTTTTTGGATCGAACAGCACCGGCCACGCCTGCTCGTAGATACCCGGCGTGCAGTGCTTCTCGCAGCGGGCATGGGCCAGCGTCACCCGGCGCGGGTCCTGCCACACCATCAGCTTGCAGGCACTGCCGTCAATCGCGTGCAGTTCGATGTGTGGCGTCTGCTGTACCTGCTTGAAATCCTCCAGATCGAACTGGCACGAACCCTTCCGGGACACCCAGAGCTTCCATTTCAGCGTCTGCACGGCATTGCGCGAGACCTTGACCAGCGCGTCCTCGCGGAAACCATCCTCCTCGGTGCGCTTGCAGCTGCCGGACAGGTCGATCACACGCGTCGCGATGGGCGTGGCGCGGGTTTCAGGCGGCGGCGGGTAGGGCTTGGGGGCGGTGGGGCCCTGCATGGGCGCCGAGCGGTCGGCCAGCATCGGCGGCGTGCATGCCGCACATAAAAAAACAGCCAGCATGGCTGGCAGTGTGGGTTTGAACGGCATGCTGGCTCCTCGGTGCGATCCGGCCGTCCTGCAAGGCGGCCCGCCTTCCTTATATATATAGAGGACGGCGCCGGAACGCGAGCGGGAGGGGATCGGGACAAGTCCTGAGGAACGCGCCCGTCCCGGCAACCTATAGTGAGGGGATGCCCGGCACGCGCCGGTTCTCGTACTTGTCAGACCTGATTTAAACGCGCTTTACACCCGCTTCAGACGCGTTCGAGCCGCTTGTGCGGCAGCGGCGGCAGCGTTGTCTCGATGCCCTGGCCGGGCCGCACCACGCCCCCCGCTACCACCACGCCCATCACGCCAGCCTTGCGCACGATCTCGCCGTGCGCGTCCTTAACCACCACCTGACTCAACAGGCCCTCGCGGAACTGCTCGATCTGCGCGCACGGGTTGCGCAGCCCGGTAATCTCGATCTGCGCATCGCCAATCCGCAAGCGGGTGCCGACCGGCAGCGCGAGCAGGTCGATGCCGGCCGTGGTGATGTTCTCGCCCAGTTCCCCGTAGCCGATGTCGAATCCGGCTGCCGCCAGCGCCGCGTGCAGCTCGGCGTGGATCAGGTGGACCTGACGCAGGTTCGGCTGGGTCGGGTCCACGGCCACGCGCGAGCGGTGCTTGACCGTAGTGCCGGCATGGGCGTCGCCTTCCACGCCGATGCCGGGCAGCAGCCGGATAGACGCCTCGCGCGGCTTGCTGAAGCCGTGCACGGGGCTGCGGCTCACTGCCACCACCTGCGCCAGCCCGGCGGCCTGTTCGTCCGACTGCGCGTCCGCCATCAGGCGACCTCGCGCACGGCTTGGCGCGGCGCGGCATGCTGCACCGCGCCAGCCGGGTAGCCGGCCGAGAACACCAGCCGGCCCGCCGACCACGTGTGCGTGACCATCGGCTGCCCGGCCACGGTGGCCACGGCGATCAGGTCCGCGCGCAGGCCCGGCGCCAGGCGGCCCCGGTCGGCGAGCAGGCAGGCGTCGGCCGGGTTGGCGGTGACCAGCGCCAGCGCCTCGTTGAGCGGCAGGTCGGCCTGCCTGGCGGCGGCGTAGGCCGAGGCGATCAGCGTGGACGGCTGGTAGTCCGAGCAGAGGATGTTGCCCACCCCGGCGTGGATGGCGTCGATGGCGCGCATCGACCCACTCTGGCTCTTGCCGCGCAGCACGTTGGGGGCGCCGAGGATGGTCGGCAGCGCGTGCGTGGCCGCCGCGCGGGCCGTTTCCAGGTTGATCGGGAACTCGCTCATCCGCACGCCGAGTGCCTGCATCGCGGCGATGCGCTGGGGGCTGTCGTCGTCGTGGCTGGCCGTGGGAATGCCCAGCTCGTGCGCCCGGGCCACCAGCCGGTTCACGCGCTCGTGCGCGCCATCCAGCTCGGCCGTCTTCTTGGCGGCGGCATCGGCGGCTTCCTCGCGGCTCATGCCGTGGTTGCCCATCATGTACGAGAGATAGGCGTCCAGCGTCTTGAACTGGCCCTGGCCCGGCGAATGGTCCATCACGGAGAGCAGGTCCACCACGCCTTCGGCCATCAGCATTTCGAGCACGGGCACGGCGGCGGCGTCGGTCACCTCGTAGCGGCAATGGATGCGGTTGTCGACCAGGCTACTCGCACGGTACGCGGCCACGGTGCGCACCAGCGTGGCGGCGGTGTCGTTGTTGCGCACGCCGAACTGGTTGCTGGCGAACGAGAGCGCGTGGTACGGCGTGGTGATGCCGGCGGCGGCGTTGCGGCGGTCCACCTGCGCCACGGCGAAGTCCAGCGGAAACAGCACATTGGCGCGCGGCTCGGCTTCCTTCTCGATGGCGTCGCAGTGCACGTCGATCAGCCCCGGCATGACCGCGTGGCCGCGCAGGTCGATCACGGTGGCGTGGGCCGGCACGGCAGCCGGGGCGGGTTCGATGGCGGCGATGCGGCCATCCTCGATCAGCAGGGCGCTATCTTGCAGCACGCGGTCCGGCAGGACCAGCGTGGCGTGGGTCAGGTAGGTGGTGGTCATGGGGGCGGTCGTCCGTCAGGCGATGGCGGTAGCGGGTTGCAGCGGCAGCAGGCGCGTGGCCACGGCGTCGCGCACGGCTTCGTCGTGGAAGATGCCGATCAGTGCGCGGCCTTCGGCCAGGGCTTCGCGGATCAGGTCGATCACCACGGCGCGGTTGTCAGCGTCGAGCGAGGCGGTGGGCTCGTCCAGCAGCAGGATCGGATGGCCGCCGATCAGCCCGCGCGCGATGTTCACGCGCTGCTGCTCGCCGCCCGAGAAGGTGGCGGGCGGCAGGTCCCAGAGGCGGCGCGGCAGGTTCAGCCGTTCGAGCAGCACGGCGGCGCGGGCGCGGGCTTCTTCGTGCGAGGTGCCGCGCTGCTGGAGCGGGTCCGCCACGACGTCGAGCGCCGAGACGCGCGGGATGGCGCGCAGGAACTGGCTGACGTAGCCGATCACATGGCGGCGCAGGTGCAGGATGCGTTGCTCCGGGGCCTGCGTCAGTTCGACCCACGGCGCGCCTTCGGCGCTGGTATCGCGCAGGCGGATGGTGCCTTCGGTGGCGAGATAGTTGCCGTAGAGGCAGCGCAGCAGCGTGCTCTTGCCGGTACCGGAGCGGCCGGACAGCACCAGGCATTCGCCGCGCGCGGCGTCGAAGTCGATCGCGCGCAGCACGGGCAGGCGGATGCCGCCCTGATTGTGCAGCGTGAACATCTTCCCAAGGCCGCGCACCTCGATCAGTCGCTCGGCAGGGGTGTGGAGGTTGTCGGTGGACATCGTCGTCAGCCTTGCAGGATGGAGGAGACCAGCAGCTGGGTGTACGGGTGCTGGGGGTCGTCGAGGATCTGGTCGGTCAGCCCCTGTTCCACCACGCGGCCGCCCTGCATGACCAGCGTGCGGTGGGCCAGCAGGCGGGCCACGGCCAGATCGTGGGTGACCAGCACGGCGGCGAGGCCGAGATCGGTCACCAGTCGGCGCAGCAGGTCGAGCAGGCGGGCCTGCACGGAGACGTCGAGCGAGGCGGTCGGCTCGTCCATGAAGACCAGGCGCGGATGGGTGACGAGGTTCCGTGCGATCTGCAGGCGCTGCTGCATGCCGCCCGAGAACGTGCCGGGCACGTCGTCGAGCCGGGACAGGTCGATTTCCATCTTTTCGAGCCAGGCGCCAGCCACTTCGCGCAGATCGCCGTAGTGGCGCTCGCCCACGGCCATCAGCCGCTCGGCGATGTTGGCGCCGGCGCTGACCTGCATGCGCAGGCCGTCCCGGGCGTGCTGGCGCACGAAGCCCCAGTCGGTGCGCGCCAGCAGCCGCATGCGGGCGCTGGAGAGTGTGGCAAGGTCGGTCAGGCCCGATTCGCGCATGTCATAGCTGACGCTGCCGCGCTGCGGCGGCGCCTGCATCGACAGGGCCTGCAGCAGCGTGCTCTTGCCCGAGCCGGATTCGCCGACCACGCAGAGCACTTCGCCCGGATAGAGGTCGAAGCTGACGTCGTGGCAGCCGTGCAGGCCGTCCCAGGTGCGCGTGAGGTGGCGGACGGAAAGAAGCGGCGTGGCGGTCATTGGCGCACTCCCGCGGCTTCCACGGCTTCCACGGCTTCCACGGTCTGGGCGGCCTGGCGGTCGGCGCAGTACTCGGTGTCCGAGCAGACGAACATGCGGGTGCCGGCGTCGTCGGTGATGATTTCGTCGAGATAGCTGTCGGTGGCGCCGCACTGGGCGCAGCAGCTGGACCACTTCTCCACGGTGAACGGGTGGTCCTTGAAATCGAGGCTCTTGACGGACGTGTACGGCGGCACCGCGTAGACGCGCTTCTCGCGGCCGGCGCCGAACAACATCAGCGCGGGGCTGCGGTCGAGCTTGGGGTTGTCGAACTTCGGAATGGGCGACGGACGCATCATGTACCGCTGGTTGACGATCACGGGATAGTCGTAGGTCGTGGCGATATGCCCGTGGTGGGCAATATCCTCGTAAAGCTTGACGTGCATGGCGCCGTACTCGGACAGCGCATGCATGGTGCGCGTCTCGGTCTCGCTCGGCTCCAGCCAGCGCAGCGGCTCGGGAATGGGCACCTGATAGACCATGGTCTGGCCCGCGCGCAGTGCCGTCTCGGGAATGCGGTGGCGGGTCTGGATGATCGATGCCTCGGCGGTGCGCTCGGTGGTCTGCACCCCGGTCACGCGGCCGAAGAAGCGGCGGATGTTGATGGCGTTGGTGGTGTCGTCGGAACCCTGGTCGATCACCTTCAGCACGTCCTGCTTGCCGATGATGGCGGCCGTCACCTGGATGCCGCCCGTGCCCCAGCCATAGGGCAGCGGCATCTCGCGGCTGCCGAACGGCACCTGGTAGCCCGGAATCGCCACGGCCTTGAGCAGTGCGCGGCGCAGCATGCGCTTGGTGGATTCGTCGAGGTAGCCGAAGTTGTAGTGGTCGTCGCGGGCGACGGTGGCCGGATGGGCGATGGTCTGTGTCATGCCAGCGTTTCCTCTTGGGTGGCGGCCGGTGCGGGGGCCGGCGTCGGCGCGGATGCGGCTTGCGGCGCGGCGGCCTCCTGCTCGGCGCGCAGGCGGCGCAGCAGTTCCAGGTTGGCCTGGAAGTCGACGTAGTGGGGCAGCTTCAAGTGCTGGACGAAGCCCGAGGCCTCCACGTTGTCGCTGTGATAAAGCATGAATTCGATGTCGTTGGCCGGGGCGTCGGCGGCTTCGCCCAGCTCCGCCGCCCGCATCGCACGGTCCGCCAGCGCCATCGACATGGCCTTGCGCTCGTTGTAGCCGAACACCAGCCCGTAGCCGCGCGTGAAGCGGGGCGCCTCGTCGGCATTGCCGCTGAACTGGCTGACCATCTGGCACTCGGTCAGCTCGACCTCGCCGATCGTCACGGCGAAGCCCAGTTCCTCGACGAACAGTTCCACCTCGGCGGTGCCGTAGCGGATCTCCGCCGCGAACGGGTGCGAGTTGCCGTAGCCGCGCTGGGTCGAGTAACCCATCGACAGCAGGAAGCCCTCGTCACCGCGCGCCAGGTTCTGCAGGCGGGCGGCGCGGTCGGCCGGCAAGGTCAGCGGCTCGCGCGTCAGGTCCGGCGGGGCGGGGTCGCCGGGCGGGATGGTGTCCGCTTCCACCAGTTCATCGGCTTCCAGCAGGCCCGTCACGCGCGGCATGCCGCTGGCCAGCGGCTGGGCGGAGGGCGGCAGCGGTTCGGGGTCGCGGCCGGCTTCGAGCGTGAAGTCGAGCAGCCGCTGGGTGTAGTCGTAGGTCGGGCCGAGTACCTGGCCGCCCGGCACGTCCTTGAACGTCGACGAAATGCGGCGTTGCAGGCGCATGGCGCCGGTATCGAGCGGCTGGGTGTAGCCGAAGCGCGCCAGCGTGGTGCGATAGGCGCGCAGCAGGAAGATCGCCTCGATCTGGTCGCCGGCGGCCTGCTTGAGGGCGAGGGCGGCGAGGTGCGGGTCGTAGAGCGAGCCTTCGGCCATCACGCGGGCCACGGCCAGCGGCATCTGCTCGCGGATCTGGGCGAGCGTGAGTTCCGGCACCGACGTATCGCCACGGCGATAGCTGTCGAGCATCTGGTACGAGTTCAGGATGGCGCGTTCGCCTCCCTTCACGGCTACGTACATGTCAGTTCTCCCCGTGCGTCAGGTGCGTCAGGTGCGTCAGGTGCGTAAGGTGCGTAAGGTGCGTGGTGCGCGTCAGTGCGCAGAATTGGTCGCCGCTGGCCAGCAGCAGGTCCACACCGAGCGGGAAGCCGGCGTTGTTCGCGCGCCAGCTCGCCGGGAAATCGGCGGGCAGGCCGGTGACGGTCAGCGCCTGCGTGGTCTCGATGCCGGGGCCGTGCAGCGTGAGCGTGTCGCCTTCGGTCAGCGAGGCCACCTCCACGATCAGCGTGGCCGAGCGGTCCGGGTAGGCCGGCTGGCCCTGGGCGCAGTCGGCGAGGGCGGGCATCGCATGGCCGGCCGGCACGCAGACGAAGCTGGCGGCATCGAGCTGATCGACCAGCGGGCAGCCGCAGTGGAAGCGCAGGAAGGCGCGCGCCGGGGCGGGGACGGCGGCGGGCAGCCAGACCGGCGTGTCGGGGTCGGCCAGCGTCAGCAGCAGCGCTGCCAGCGCGGGCGAGAGGCCCTCGGGCACGCCGCTGGTGGCGGGCAGCGTCTCCAGCCGGCCCGGATGGGCGAAGGCTTCCAGCGTGGCGCGGAACACCTGCTGGGCGTCATCGACCGGGTTGTCGAAGCCGGGCAGCAGCGAGGCGGCCGGCGTGCCGAAGTTCGGCAGATTTGCTTGCGTGGTGGGCATGTCAGTCTTCTCCGCGTGCCATCGTGAAGAATTCGACGCGCGTCTGCGCGGCGGTGGCGGCCTGCTGCGCCGCGCGCTCGGCAAAGGCCTGCGCCATCGGGGCCAGGACGAGGTCGGTCACGCGCGGGTGCCAGGCCGGAAGCTGGAGCAGGGCGTCCAGCACGGCGGCCTGCTCGGCATGGCGGGCGCCACGGCCCTGCACGTAGGCCACGCCGGCGGTTCCACCGGCTTCCCCATCCTCGATCACCACGGCGCAGCGCGTGACGGTCATCTCGCCCAGATTGAACTGGGCGCCCGTGCCGCCGGCGCGGCCCCGCACCATGGCCATGCCCGACTCCGGCTTGCGCAGCAGGCGGTAGGCCGGCAGCGCCGCTGCCTCGCCAAGCCGCGCGTAGGCCGCGTCCAGCGCGTCAGACTGCGCCAGGGCCAGGGTTCGCAGCCATGCGGCGCGTGCCGCATTGGTTTCGCTTTGCATCATCACCCCTATACGTCTATACGTTTAGATGTAAAATACCACATCACGGCGATACTAGACCACAGCCACATGAAGGTTTCATGACGCGCTGGCCGACCCGGAGCGGATTGATCGGGCACGCCACGCGGGCGCTCCGGCTGAGGCACAATCGCACGCAATTGTGGATTTACGATGAATGCATGATGAAAGAGGGAAGCGATGTCTGATCGGGAAGTCGAACGTGGCTCCGGCGTGGCCGTGTGGCGCCAGATTGGTGAGGCGCTGGCGGACGACATCCGCAACAAGCTCTACGGCCCGGGCGAGCAGCTGCCGCCCGAGCCGGAGCTGGCCACGCGCTTTGCCGTGAACCGTCACACCATCCGGCGCGCCATGGGCGAGCTGGAGCTGAGCGGCCTCGTGCGCATCGAGCAGGGGCGCGGCACCTTCGTGCAGGAGCACGCCATCGACTACGCCATCGGGCGCCGGACGCGGTTCTCGCAGAACCTGGCCGCGCAGGGCATGCGCGGGCATATGGAGATCCTGGGCAGCCAGGTGATCCGCGCGCCGGAGGTGGCCAAGCACCTCGGTCTGGCGCGCAATGCCGACGTGCTGCACGTGCAGATGGTGGGCAAGGCCGAGGATCGCACCATCGACGTAGCCGAGCACTACTTCGACCCCAAGCGCTTCCCGGGCATGGAGGAGCAGGTGCGCGCCAAGTTGTCGATCTCGCGCGCGCTGGCGCACTTCGGCATTGCCGACTACACGCGCAAGTGGTCGCGCATCACCGCCGCCATGCCGAGCGCGCCCGTGGCGCGGCTGCTGAACCAGCCCAAGACGCGGCCGGTGCTGCAGGTGGAAGCCCTCAATGTGGACATCGACGGCGCGCCGCTGCAATACAGCATGACCCGCTTTGCCGGAGACTGGGTGCAGCTCACCGTCTCCGATAGCGACTGAATCCGGGTGCGCCGCGAGGGGCGGCGCTTGCATCGCATTGGTCTAGACATCCGGTGTAGACATGCGACTGTCATCAACCAGGGGTAGTGTGTTGTCCATGCCTACGACAAACCAAACTCATTCGGCGCGGCTGGCCGGCATCACGGGTCGCCGTGTGCTGGGCGCGGCCGCCATTGGCCCGGCAACGCTGGGTTTCGACCAGGGCAGCATCGCGTCGCCGCAACAGGCGCCCGAGAACGGCCCCTGCATCGATGCGGGCGACCTGCTGGTGCTGCCCGGCATCGTCGACATCCATGGCGATGCCTTCGAGCGCGCCGTGATGCCGCGCCCCGGCGTGAGCTTTCCGTACGCGGGCGCGCTGCTCGACGTGGACCGCCAACTGCTGTCGCACGGCATCACGACCGAATTCCACGGCGTGACGCTGTCCTGGGAAGGCGGCCTGCGTGGCGAAGCCTACGCGCTGCGTATGTTCGATGCCCTGGCGCACCTGCAACCGGTGCTGGGGGTCTCCCACAAGGTGCACCTGCGCTTCGAGGCCTATCACCTCGCCGGCGTGGAGACCGCGCTGTCCTGGATGGCCGATGGCCGCGTCGGCCTGCTCGCCATCAACGATCACCTGCCGATGATGGCGCGCAAGATGGCCAACGACAGCAAGCTGGCCCAGTACGCCGAGCGCGCCGAGTGCGACCCCGAGACCTTCCGTACGCGCCTGCGCACGGCCAGCCGCAACGCGCAGGACGTGCCGGCGGGCGTGTCCAGCCTGATCGCGGCCGCCCGCGTGGCGGGCCTGCCGGTGGCTTCGCACGACGACCCGGACCTCGCCACGCGCCAGCACTATCACCGCCAGGGCTGCCATATCGCCGAGTTCCCGCTGACCATCGAGGTCGCGAAGCTCGCCCGCCAGATCGGCGACGAAACCGTGTTCGGCGCGCCTAACGTGGTGCGCGGCACCAGCCACACCGGCGCCCCGAACGCCACCGAGATGGTGGCGGCGGGCCTGTGCACGGTGCTGGCCTCCGACTATTACTATCCCGCGCCGATCCAGGCCGCGTTCAAGCTCGCGCAGCTTGGCGTGGTCTCGCTGGCGGACGCCTGGCACCTCGTCTCGCGCAACCCGGCCCGTGCGGCTGGCCTGCGCGACCGGGGCGTGCTCGCGCCGGGGCTGCGCGCCGACGCCATCCTCGTCGATGACAGCGTGCCGGGCCTGCCGCGCGTGTGCGGCACCATCGTCAACGGTGAGCTGAAGCACGCCACGCGCGTGCTGCCGATGATCGACATCGCCGATGCCCGCTACGCGGCGGAGGGCGACGCAGGCAGTCTGGCCGCATGACGATGGCCGCCTCGCGCTTCGCGATCTACCTGGCGCCGGCCGAGCCGTTCCGCACGTTCGGCGCGCAGTGGCTGGGGCGCGATGCCGATACCAGCGCGCCGCTGCCACTGCCGAAGGACCTCGGGCCGCGCCCGGACGCCTGGGTGGCGGCGCCCGCCCACTACGGCCTCCACGCCACGCTGAAGCCACCGTTCCGGCTGGCGGCGGGCACGGACGGCCCGATGCTCGACGCCGCCGCGCGGGACTTCGCGCGCGGGCTCGATGCCTTCCACGCCCGGCTCACGCTGCGCGCGCTGCGCGGCTTCCTGGCGTGGTGTCTCGATGACGGCGCGGAGAGCCACGATGGCGCACGCCGGATGCACGCGCTGGCAGATGGCTGCGTGCGGGCCTTCGAACCGTTCCGCGCGCCGCCCACCGAGGCGGAGCTGCGCAAGCGCAAGCCGGACCAGCTCACCGCCGCCCAGCGGCGCATGCTCGAGGCGTGGGGCTACCCCTACGTGTTCGAGACCTTCACCTTTCATATCACCCTCACCGGCATGCTCGACGCCGCGGCGCAAGCCGCCGCGCTGGCGCAACTCGCGCCGGCCAGCCAGTCGCTCTGCAGCGCGCCGATGCATGTGGACGGCATCGCCGTGTTCGTGCAGCCCGAGCCCGGCGCCGATTTCCTCGTCGCGCGCCACTACGGCTTCAACGGCAGCACGCGCGATGGCACGGGCGTGGCGTTCCTCGGATCATGACGACCTATACCCGTGCCGACTCCGGCATCGAGCCCCACGCGGACGGCCACGGCCTGTTCTACGTGATGGGCCCCTCTGGCAGCGGCAAGGATTCGCTGCTGCGCGCGCTGCGCGAGCGGCTGGGGCCGCAGGACCGCGTGGTGGTGGCCCACCGCTACATCACGCGCGCCGCCGATGCCAACGAGGCCTCGGTGGCGCTCTCCACTGACGAGTTCGCACGCCGCCAGGCGCTCGGCTGCATGGCGCTGCACTGGCACAGCCATGGGCTGGACTACGGCATCGGGGTGGAAATCGAGGACTGGCTCGCGCGCGGGCTCAAGGTCATCGTCAATGGCTCGCGCGAGTACCTGCCGAAGGCAGTCGCCCGTTATCCGGGCCTGTGCGCGGTGCACGTGCGCGTGAAGCCCGAGGCCCTGGCGGCGCGCCTGCGCCAGCGTGGCCGGGAGTCGGAAGCGGCGATCGCACAGCGGCTGGCGCGCGCAGGGCAGGCGTTCGACGTGCCGGCCGGCTGCAGGCTGGTCGAGATCGACAATAGCGGGGCGCTGGATGACTCGGCGGCGTCGTTCGCCCGGCTGATTGGGGTAGGGCACGACTGAGCCCCGGATCGAATGAAAAATGCCCGGGACTCCCGGGCATTTTTCATGGGCGCGTGGCTCAGGCGTGCCGTGCGCAGCGCGCGGCGAAGCCCAGATAGTGCGCCAGCGCCGGCGTCGGCAAATCCACCACCTTGGCCAGATCGTCGTAGCGGCGCAGCCGCACCGCTGCCTCGGCATGCGGGCTGGCGATGAAGGCGTCCGCCTGCGCGGCGTCGTACGGTCCGCCCTGCAGGGCCAGGCTGTGGACCGAGGCGGGCGAGAGCGTGGCAAAGTAGGCCGGGTCCACCGCGCACAGGTAGCGCTTGGCGGCCACGTGCAGGCGTACAGGCTCGGTCACGTCCGCGCCGAACAGGTCGGCCAGCGCCTGGGCGGCGGCCTCCTGGTGGCGCATGTCGGTGGTGCTGCTCTCGGCCAGCATCAGATGACCCACGTCGTGCAGCAGCGCGGCGGCCACCAGCGCCGCCGGCTCGCCGGCCTGCTCGGCCAACTGCGCGCACTGCAGCGCGTGGGCGGTCTGGCTGATCGCCTCGCCGCCATACCAGTCCTTGCCGTGGTTGGCGAAGAGCGTCTCGATGCGTGCCAGGGTCAGGCGGTCCGCGCTCATACGAGCACCTTGCGGATCTGCGCGGACACGATGTCGATGCCGGTGACGAACAGGATGATGATGATCATCACCGCACACGTCTGCGCGTACTGGAAGCTGCGGATGATCTCCCAGAGCACGGTGCCGATGCCGCCGGCGCCCACGATGCCGACCACCGACGCCGAGCGCACGTTCGACTCGAAGCGGTACAGCGCGAACGACAGCCACAGCGGCAGCACCTGCGGAATCACGCCATAGACGATTTCCTCGATCGGGCCGGCCCCGGTGGCGCGCACGCCTTCCACGGGGCGGGGGTCGATGGCTTCCACGGCTTCGGCGAACAGCTTGGCCAGCACGCCCGTGGTGTGGATCCAGATCGCCAGCACGCCCGCGAACGGGCCCAGCCCCACGGCCACGATGAACAGCATCGCAAAGACCATCTCGTTGATGGCGCGGCAGGCGTCCATGATGCGGCGCGCCGGCTGGTAGACCCACACCGGCACGATATTGGCGGAGCACAGCAGGCCGAGCGGCACGGCCATGAACACGGCGATGGCGGTACCCCAGAGCGCGATCTGCACGGTCACGAGCATCTCGTCGAGGTAGTTGCGCCAGTCGCGGAAATTGGGCGGGAAGAAGTCGGCGGCGAACTTCGCCATGTTGCCGGAGTCGCGCAGCAGGTCCATCGGGCGCATGTCGGCGCCTTGCCAGGACATGGCGAGCAAGGCCAGCACGATCGCCCAGACCAGCATCATGGACAGCGAGGTGCGCGGCGGGCGGACGTTGCTGTGCGGCGCGGGGGACGGGGGCGGGAGGCCGGGCTTGGCGGTGGCGGTCATGGGGGGCATCGGATGGAATACGGTGAAGATGGCACAAGGCCGATGGCAGCGCGCCATCGGCCCTGGGCGGGGTACGGCTTACTGGGCGCTGATGGCCTTGTCGATCTCGGCCAGGCGGCGCGACACGTCAGCCAGCTGCTTTTCCTTGTCGGCGGCGGCCAGCGTGGTGTCCGTCTCGATCTTGGACTTCTGCTTGGCCAACTCGATCTGGCGGATCGGCAGCAGCTGCGCGTCCGACGACACGCGGAAGCCCTGGTAGGTCAGCGTGGTCAGCACCTGCTTTTCGCGCGCGGCGTCGGCCCCCTTGCCGTAGTTGACGAAGAAATCCTGGATCTTTTTCTTCGTCTCGGCCGGCAGGTCCTTGCGGTAGACCATGGGGTCTGCGGCGATCAGCGGGCTCTTCCACAGCACGCGCACCTCGTCATAGGCATTCTTGCCCGTGTTGATGCGATAGCGCTCGAAGTTCTCGGTGTTGTTCACGGCCACGTCCACCTGCTTGTTCAGCACGGAGAGCAGGTTGGTCTCGTGGTTGCTGATGCGCACGGCCTTGAACAGCGTCTTCGGCTCCACCTTGTGGGCGCCCCACAGGTAGTAGCCCGGCACGGCCGTGCCGGACGTGGAGTTCGGGTCGCCGGCGCCGTAGGAGAGCTCCTTGCCGCGCTTGATCACGTCTTCCACGGTCTTCAGGTCGCTGTCCTTGCGCACGACCAGCAGCGACCAGTAGCCCGGGTTGCCGTCCTTGTCGATCACGGAGGCGAACACCTCGCCGTTGGCGCGGTCGACGGCTTCCATGGCCGACTTGTTGCCGAACCAGCCGATCTGCACCTTGTTGAAGCGCATGCCTTCGATGATGCCGGCGTAGTCGGAGGCGAAGAACGGCTTGACCGGCACGCCGAGCGCCTTGCTCAGGTCGTCGATCAGCGGCTGCCAGGCGGACTTCAGGTTCGACGACGATTCCGTCGAGATAAAGCCGATGTTCAGGGTCTTGGCGTCCTGGGCGTAGGCGGGCAGGGCCACGACGCCCGAGGCGACCACGGCGAGAAAGGTTCTGCGAAGCATGTGTGACTCCGTTTCGGATGAGTCGTTGTGGATAACGGCAAATGACCGCAAGACAGCGGGAAAGCGAAAACGGGGTGCGATGACGCGGCGGCGTTCAGGCGGCTGCGAGGTTCATCGTCACCATGGCCGGCACCGGCATGGCGCTGGTGGTGTCGGCCTGGTCGGGTACCGAGTCGTGGAGCAGTTCGTCGGCCTCGGTGCCGTACAGGTCGCGCAGCATGCCCGGCGTGAGCGCGGCGGACGGGCCGTCGTAGACCACCTTGCCCTGGCGCAGCGCCACCACACGGGGGCAGTAGCGCATGGCCACATCTACCTGGTGCAGCGACACCACCACGGCCACCTTGCGGGTGCGGTTGATCTGCGAGAGCAGGGCCATCACGCGGCGCGACGATTCCGGGTCCAGCGAGGCAATCGGTTCGTCGGCCAGGATGACCTTGGCGTTCTGCACCAGCGTGCGTGCGATGGCGGCGCGCTGCTGCTGGCCGCCCGAGAGCGTGGAGGCACGCTGAAACGCATAGTCGTCTATACCAACCTGGGCAAGTGCATCGAGGCCGGCTTGCACTTCATCAGCCTTGAACAGGCGGAACAGGCTGCGCCAGGCCGGGATGCGGGTGAGCATGCCGACGAGCACGTTGGTGATGACCGGCAGGCGGCCGACCAGGTTGAACTGCTGGAACACAAAGCCGATCTCGGCGCGCACCTTGCGCACGTTGCCGGCCAGGCGGCCCTGGCGCTGGATGGAGCGGCCATTGACCAGGATCTCGCCGGCGTCGCCGGTCACGAAGCCGGCCACATGGCGCAGCAGCGTGGACTTGCCAGAACCCGAGGCGCCCAGCAGGGCCACCATTTCGCCCGGCGCGACGTGCAGCGTGACATCGTCAAGCGCCTTGCGGTCCGCGCGGAACGATTTGCTGAGTCCGCGGACTTCGATTGCATGCGTCATGTCGACTCCCTTGCTTGAATGACTTGGCGCATTCTGGGGGGAGCGGATGACAGAACGATGACGTGGCGCGGGAGAGTGTGGGGGGAATGTCTGCGGGGTGAGGTATTGGGCGCGTGGCGCCCAATGCACTTTACATCAGGATGATGTCGTACTGTTCCTGATGGAACGTGGATTCCACCTGGAGCGAAATCGGCTTGCCGATGAAGTCGTTGAGCATCGCCAGATGCTGGCTTTCTTCCTCGAGGAACAGATCGATCACTTCCTGGGAGGCCAGGATGCGGAACTCGCGCGGGTTGAACTGGCGGGACTCGCGCATGATCTCGCGCAGGATGTCGTAGCAGACCGTGCGCGGCGTCTTGACCTGGCCCTTGCCCGAGCAGACCGGGCACTGCTCGCACAGCACGTGCGCCAGCGACTCACGCGTACGCTTGCGGGTCATCTCCACCAGCCCGAGCTGCGAGAAGCTGTTCACCGTGATCCGGGTGCGGTCCCGGGACAGCGCGCGCTTCAGCTCGGAGAGCACCGCGTCGCGATGCTCCACGTTCTCCATGTCGATGAAATCGATGATGATGATGCCGCCGAGGTTGCGCAGCCGCAGTTGCCGGGCGATGGTGTGCGCGGCCTCGAGGTTGGTCTTGAAGATCGTGTCGTCGAAGTTGCGGGCGCCGACGTAGCCGCCCGTGTTGACGTCGATCGTCGTCATCGCCTCGGTCTGGTCGATCATCAGGTAACCGCCGGACTTCAGGTCCACCCGCCGCGACAGCGCCTTTTCGATCTCGGCGTCGATATTGAACAGGTCGAAGATCGGCCGCTCGCCGGTGTAGTGCGAGAGCCGGGGCAGCACGGCCGGGGTGTACTCCTGGGCGAACTCCACCAGCTTCTGGTAGTTCTCGCGCGAGTCGATCTGGATCACGCCCGTGGCGTCGTTGATGAAGTCGCGCAGCACGCGCTGGGCCAGGTTCAGGTCCTGGTACAGCAGGCTGGTGGCCGGCTGGGTGGTCGCGTTCAGGCGGATCGACGCCCAGATCTTGCGCAGGTAGGCGATGTCGTTGCCGAGTTCGTCGTCGCTGGCTTCCTCGGCGATGGTACGCACGATGAAGCCACCACGCTCGTCGCGCGGCACCAGCCCCTGCACGCGGGCGCGCAGCGCCTCGCGGTCTACCTCGCCCTCGATGCGTTGCGAGATGCCGATATGCGGGTCCTGGGGCAGGTACACCAGCGTCCGGCCGGCAATGCTGATCTGCGTGGACAGCCGCGCGCCCTTGGTGCCGATGGGGTCCTTGATGACCTGCACCATCAGGGCCTGGCCCTCGAACAGCGTCTTTTCGATGGCGAGCTGCGCGGTGCCGTTCTTGTCGGGGTCGCGCGGATGCCAGATGTCGGCCACGTGCAGGAAGGCCGCGCGCTCGAGGCCGATGTCGATGAATGCGGATTGCATGCCCGGCAGCACGCGCACGACCTTGCCGAGATAGATATTGCCCACCAGCCCGCGCGTCAGCGTGCGCTCGACATGCAGTTCCTGCACGGCGGCCTGCTGCACGATGGCAACGCGCGTCTCTTGCGGCGTGATGTTGACGAGGATGTCTTCAGTCATAGCGATGGATGCGCGCTGCCGTGTTGTCGGCGGCTTGTTGTTGTCGTTCGGCGCCGGGCGGGATGGCTGCGGGACGGGGCGCTCAGAAACGCAGGCCGGCCTCGCGCAGCAGGGCCGCGGTCTCGAACAAGGGCAAGCCCATGATACCCGAATAGCTGCCGTCGATTCGTTCGACAAACTCGGCCGCGCGGCCCTGGATGCCGTACGCGCCAGCCTTGCCGAGCGGCTCGCCGCTGGCCACGTAGCGGGCGATCTCATCGGCGTTCATCGGCCGGAAAGTGACGTGCGAGATCGACAGCGCATGGCGCTGGCCGAGTGTGGAAACCACGGTCACGGCGGTCAGCACGCGGTGGGTGGTGCCGGCGAGCGCGGCCAGCATCGCGGCGGCATCGTCAGGGTCGGCCGGCTTGCCCAGGATGTCGCCACCCCGGCATACCGTGGTGTCCGAGGTCAGAATCGGATGGTCGGGCAGGGCGCGGCGCTCGCGGCGGCGCAGGGCGGCCTCGGCCTTGAGCGCGCAGACGCGCTGCACGTAGGCGTCGGGCGTCTCGCCGGGGAGCACGGCTTCGAGCGCTTCGGCGTCCTCGTCGTCATCGGCGAGCAGCAGTTCGTGGGAGACGCCGAGCTGCGTCAGCAGTTCGCGGCGGCGCGGGCTTTGGGAGGCGAGGTAGAGGAGGTCGTGGGTCACGGCGCGCATCGGGAAAATCGATGCGGCGATTGTAACCGTCGGCGGCGGGAACTCAGACCCGGTGATACGGGTGGTTTTGCGTGACCGACCAGGCGCGGTAGAGCTGCTCGGCCAGCAGCACGCGCACCATGCCGTGCGGCAGCGTCAGGCTGGAGAGCCGGATCAGCGTGCTGGCGCGCGCCTTGAGGGCCGGGTCGAGCCCGTCCGCGCCGCCAATCAGGAAAGCCACGTCGCCGCCTTCGCGCTGCCAGCCGGTCAGCTGGTCGGCCAGCTGCACCGTGGTGAAGTCGCGCCCGCGTTCATCGAGCGCAACGATCCGGCATTGCTTGGACAGCGAACCGAGCACGGCGTCGATGCGCGCGGCTTCCCGCTGCATGACCGTGGCGGCGTTGTTGCTCGACGAACGGGCTTCCGGCTTGACCTCGCGCAGTTCGATGCGCAACTCCGGCGGCATGCGCTTGGCATACTCGCCGAAGCCGGTTTCGATCCAGCCGGGCATCTTGTGGCCGACGGCCACGATCACGAGTTGCATGGGCGATCTGGCGATACCTGGTGGATCGGTGCGGACGGCTTAAGTCGAATCCGCTGACTCAGGCCGAGCGCTTGCGCGGCGCGGCGGTCTTGGTCGCAGCCTTCTTGGCGGCCGGCGCCTTGCGTGCCGGGGCCTTGGCGGCGGTCTTTGTTGCCGGCTTCGTAGCCGTCTTGGTTGCCACCTTGCGGGCCGGCGCCTTCACGGCCGGGGCTTTGCGGGCCGGCGTCTTGGCAGCCGCCGTCTTGGTGGCGGCGCCGGTGCTGGTCTTGCGCACCGGCTTGCGGATGGTGGCGATGGCGTCCGGATCGGTGTCTTCGTGGCCCATCGGCGGCGAAGGTTCCTTCATGCCTTCCGGCAGCTTGGCCAGCGCCGGGCGCAGGCTCGAGGCACGGCGCGAACGCGGTGCCGGTGCGGAGGCCTCGGCTTCGTCCTCGTCCATCGGCTCGCTGGCCTTGGCCAGGCTCCTGGCGCCGGTCAGCTTCACGCGCACCGGCTTGTCGCCCCAGATTTCCTCGAGGTTGTAGTACAGGCGCAGTTGCGGCTGGAGGATGTGCACCACGGCGTCGCCGCAGTCCACCAGCACCCACTCGCCGGTCTCCAGACCCTCGACGGCAATGATATGGCCGCCAGCGTCCTTCACCGTATCCCGCACAGAGGCAGCAAGCGCCTTGGTCTGGCGGTTCGAACTACCGCTGGCGATCACCACCCGGTCGAATAGTTCGGTCAGGTGAGTGGTGTCGAACACCTTGATGTCCTGCGCTTTGACATCTTCGAGCCCGTCGACGATGGCGCGTTGCAGTTTACGAATATCCATGGTGTCTTTCTTGTTCAGCTTCGTTCGGGATAGGGGCGAGCCGGCTCAGGGATTGCGGTACAACCCGCGACTCGCGATGTAGTGTGCCACGCCGGCAGGCAGTTGGTCATCCGCCGGCTGGCCATCGGCCAGGCGCTGGCGCAGACCGGTGGAGGACAGATCGACGGCAAGGGTCTGGTCGATCCACATCCGGCCGGAGGGCGTGCATTGTATCAGGTGCGTGTCCGCCAGCCGCTGGTTCATGGCTTCGAGCACCGGACCGTCCAGCGCGGCGAGGTCGAAACCGGGCCGGGTGGCGATGCACAGGTGCACTTGTTCGAACAGCGCCTCCCACCCGTGCCATGTGTGCAGGCGCAGCAACTGGTCGGCGCCCATCAGCCAGGCCATGGAGGTATCCGGGCCGTATTCGTCGCGCAGGTGGCGCACCGTGTCGATGGTATAGCTCGGGCCGGCCCGGTCCACCTCCATGCGGCTTACTCGTATCTTGGCGCGCGGGCTGTCCAGCGTGGCTGCGGCCAGTTCGGTCATGGCAAAGCGGTCGGCGGCGGGCGTTACCTGGTCACCCTTCTGCCAGGACTGGCCGGTGGGGATCCAGACCAGCTCGTCGAGCGCCAGATGGTCGATGCAGAGTTGCGCCAGCGCGACATGGCCGCGATGCGGCGGATCGAAGGTGCCGCCCAGGATACCCAGGCGGTACGGGCGGCCGGTGGACGGGGCGGGGTGGGTTGCGCGGGAGTCTTCAGGAACAGTCATCACACTCGCCGTCAGGCCCACTCGCGTGCCGGCAGGAAGTCGGTGTACAGCGCGGCCTCCGCGCTGCCCGGCTCGGGTTGCCAGTCGTAGCGCCAGGTCACCTGCGGCGGCATCGACATCAGGATGGATTCGGCGCGGCCGCCCGATTGCAGGCCGAACAGCGTGCCGCGGTCGAATACCAGGTTGAATTCCACGTAGCGCCCGCGCCGGTAGGCCTGGAAGTCGCGCTCGCGCGCGCCGTAGGGCGTGTCCTTGCGGGCTTCGAGGATGGGGAGGTAGGCGTCGAGGAAGGCGTCGCCGACCGATTGCATCATCGCGAAGCTGCGGTCGAAGCCCAGCGCGGCGAAATCGTCGAAGAACACCCCGCCGATGCCGCGCGCCTCGCCCCGGTGGCGCAGGAAGAAATAATCGTCGCACCACTGCTTGAAGCGCGGGTACAGGTCGTCGCCGAACGGCGCCAGCGCGGTCTTGCAGGTGCGGTGGAAGTGCGCGCAGTCATCGGCATTGCCGTAGTACGGCGTCAGGTCCATGCCGCCGCCGAACCACCAGACCGGGTCCGCATCGGGCTTCACGGCCACGAAGCAGCGCACGTTCATGTGCACCGTCGGCACGTACGGATTGCGCGGATGGAACACCAGCGAGACGCCCATGGCCTCGAAGCTGCGCCCGGCCAGTTCGGGCCGGTTGGCGCTGGCCGAGGGGGGCAGGGTGTCGCCGCGCACGTGGGAGAAGCCCACGCCGGCGCGCTCCATCACGGCGCCGCCTTCCAGAATGCGGGTGCGGCCATTGCCGCGCAGGCGCTCGGTCGGTGGCTTTTCCCATTCGTCGGTCAGGAATGGCTGGCCGTCCACGGCGGCAATGGCGTCGGTGATGCGGTCTTGCAAGCCGAGCAGGTAGGCGCGGACTGCCTGGGAGTCGATCATGATGGGCGGAATCGGATGGGCCGGTAGCGCGACGGCCGCCCGGAGGGCGCGGCCGTCATGGCGCTGTCATGATTGTACCGGCTGGACTCCCGCCGCGCCGTGAAGCTGGCGCGGGGGCGTCCGGTGCGCGCATCAGCGCTTGATGGCGCGGTAGCCAATGTCGGTGCGGAACTGCATGCCGTCGAAGCGGATCTGCTCCACAGCCGCGTAGGCAGCGCGCTGCGCGGCCTTGACGGTGTCGGCCAGGCCCACCACGCAGAGCACGCGGCCGCCCGAGGTCAGCAGGGTGCCGTCCTTGAGCGTGGTGCCGGCGTGGAACGTCACGGCCTCGACCGTCTCGGCGGGAATGCCGGTGATGGCATCGCCCTTGCGCGGGTCTTCCGGGTAGTTGTAGGCAGCCATCACCACGCCCAGCGCGGTACGGCGGTCCCAGTCCAGTTCCACCTGGTCGAGCTTGCCGTCCACGGCCGCTTCCATCACGTCCACGAGGTCGGTCTTCAGGCGCGCCATGATCGGCTGCGTCTCCGGATCGCCCATGCGGCAGTTGAACTCGAGCGTCTTCGGGTTGCCGTCCTTGTCGATCATCAGGCCGGCGTACAGGAAGCCCGTGTACGGGATGCCATCCTTTTCCATGCCGCGCACGGTCGGCATGATGATCTCGCGCAGTGCACGGGCGTGCAGCGCCGGCGTAACCACCGGGGCGGGCGAGTAGGCGCCCATGCCGCCGGTGTTGGGGCCGGCATCGGCGTCCAGCAGGCGCTTGTGGTCCTGGCTGGTGGCCAGGGCGAGCACGTTCTTGCCATCCACCAGCACGATGAAGCTGGCTTCCTCGCCTTCCAGGAATTCCTCGATGACCACGCGCGCGCCGGCATCGCCGAGCTTGTTGTCGGCCAGCATCATGTCGACGGCGTGGTGCGCTTCTTCCAGCGTCATCGCCACGACCACACCCTTGCCGGCGGCCAGGCCATCGGCCTTGATCACGATCGGGGCGCCCTGGGCGTCGATGTAGGCGTGCGCGGCGGCCGCATCGGCAAACGTCTGGTAGGCAGCCGTGGGGATGTTGTGGCGATGCATGAACGCCTTGGCGAAGTCCTTGGAGGACTCCAACTGCGCGGCAGCCTGGGTCGGCCCGAAGATGCGCAGGCCACGGGCGCGGAACACGTCGACGATGCCGGCGGCCAGCGGGGCCTCGGGGCCGACCACGGTGAACGCCACCCCTTCGCGCTCCACGAAGGCGGCGAGCACCTCGGGATCGGTCAGCGGCACGTTCTGCAGGCGCTTGTCGAGCGCCGTGCCGCCGTTGCCCGGCGCCACGTACACCACTTGCACCTTGGGGGACTGGGCCATTTTCCACGCCAGCGCGTGCTCACGTCCGCCCGAACCGACAACCAATACTTTCATGATCCACTGCCAGAAAAGAAACGCATGCGAAAAGCGGCAGCTGGCCGGGGCCGGGCTGCCGCCATGGGGCGCGGCGGAGGACTTAGTCCTCGATCACCGCGTTGGTGAAGACTTCCTGTACGTCGTCCAGGTTTTCCAGGGCGTCCAGGAGCTTCTGCATCTTGACCGCGTCGTCGCCGGTAAAGCTCACCTCGTTCTGCGGCTTCATCACCACATCCGCCAGTTCGGCCTTGAAACCGGCCGCTTCGAGGGCGGTCTTGACCGCCGGGAAGTCGTTGGGCGGGCAGGTCACTTCGATCGAGCCGTCGTCGTTGGTCACGACGTCATCGGCGCCGGCTTCGAGCGCGGCATCCATCAGCTTGTCCTCGGGCGTGCCCGGGGCGAACAGGAACTGGCCGCAGTGGGTGAACATGAAGGCCACCGAGCCTTCCGTGCCCATGTTGCCGCCGTGCTTCGAGAACGCATGGCGGACTTCGGCCACGGTGCGGGTACGGTTGTCGGTCAGGCAGTCGACGATGATCGCCGCGCCGGCCAGGCCGTAGCCTTCGTAGCGGATTTCCTCGTAGTTCGCGCCTTCCAGGCCACCCACGCCGCGCTGGATCGCGCGCTGGATGTTGTCCTTGGGCATGTTCGCGTCCATGGCCTTGTCGATCGACAGGCGCAGGCGCGGGTTGGAGTCGGCATCGCCGCCGCCAAGCTTGGCGGCCACGGTGATTTCCTTGATCAGGCGCGTCCAGATCTTGCCCCGCTTGGCGTCAGCAGCGGCTTTCTTGTGTTTGATATTGGCCCATTTTGAGTGACCGGCCATGATTCTCTCCGAGGCGGAATAGCTGTCGTGCAGCGTGCTGGGTGGCGCTTCCGGCGGCCACGCCATGTGATGGATGTGCCGATTTGCTGGCTATAATCAGCGCAGGATTTTATCACGCGGCCCCTGTCTTCCGATCTGGATGACACCGCGATTACGACGAGACCATCATGGCCGACCCCATCCTCATCGCCAAGAACGCCGACTGCGAGCTCGTACTGCTGCCCGAGATGGGGAATCGGCACGGTCTCATCACCGGCGCCACCGGTACCGGCAAGACCGTCACGCTGCAAACGCTGGCGCAGGGGTTCTCGCGCCTGGGGGTGCCGGTGTTCATGGCGGACGTCAAAGGTGATCTTTCAGGCATATCTCAGGTCGGCAAGCCCTCGGACAAGCTCAAGGCCCGCCTGGCGGAACACGGGCTGCCCGAACCGGCCTGGGGCGCCTGCCCGACCACGCTCTGGGATGTCTTCGGCGAAAAAGGGCATCCGGTGCGCGCGACGGTCTCGCACATGGGGCCGCTGCTGCTGTCGCGGATGCTCGAACTCAACGACACCCAGCAGGGCGTGCTGAACCTTGTGTTCCGCATCGCCGATGCCAACGGCCTGTTGCTGCTCGACGCCAAGGACCTGCGCGCGATGCTCCAGCACGTGGGCGACAACGCCAGCCAGTTCACCACCGAGTACGGCAATATCTCGGCGGCCTCCATCGGCGCGATCCAGCGCGGGCTGATCGCGCTGGAGTCGCAGGGCGCGGACAAGTTCTTTGGCGAGCCGATGCTGAACCTGGAGGACTTCATCCAGACCGAGAAGGGGCAGGGCGTCGTCAACATCCTCGCCGCCGACAAGCTGATGAATGCGCCCCGGCTGTACGCCACCTTCCTGCTCTGGATGCTGTCCGAGCTGTTCGAGCGGCTGCCCGAGGCCGGCGATCTGGACAAGCCCAAGCTGGTCTTCTTCTTCGACGAGGCACACCTGCTGTTCAACGATGCCCCCAAGGCGCTGCTGGACAAGATCGAACAGGTGGTGCGGCTCGTGCGGTCGAAGGGCGTGGGCGTGTACTTCGTGACGCAGAACCCCGTGGACATTCCGGATACCGTGCTCGGCCAGCTTGGCAACCGCGTGCAGCACGCGCTGCGCGCGTTCACGCCGCGTGACCAGAAGGCGGTGAAGGTGGCCGCCACGACCATGCGGCCAAATCCGAAGCTCAATCTGGAACAGGCGATTGGCGAACTGGGCGTGGGCGAGGCGTTGATCTCGTGCCTGGACGCCAAGGGGACCCCGGTCGTCACCGAGCGGGCGTGGGTACTGCCCCCGGGCAGCCGCATCGGCCCGGCCACGCCCGACGAGTGCAAGGCCCTGATCGCCAATTCGCTGGTGGCCGGCACCTACGAGAAGACCGTGGACCGGGAATCGGCCTACGAGAAGCTGCGCGGCAGTGTGGCGACGGCCGGCAACGGCGAGACATCGGCGCAAAAGCCCGGCACGACCGCCAGGCCCGGCACCCCCCAGCCGCAGGCCGAGGAAGGCGGCAGCAGCTGGGCCGGCGACATCTTCGGCACGCTGACCAAGGGCACCGGCAAGACTGGCCGCGGCGACTCGATCCTCGAATCGATGGCCAAGTCCGCCGGCCGGACGCTCGCCTCGCAAGTCGGCCGGGAACTGGTCCGTGGCGTGCTGGGCAGCCTGCTGGGCGGCGGCGGACGGAAGAAGTAAGGCTGGTTTAGCGCAACAGCAGCAGGTGCGGGAAATGCACCGCCAACTGGATCGCGCATAAACATTGAGGCGCATCAAGCGCCTCATATTTCACATCAGTTCTTGGTGCCGAACAGCCGGTCGCCGGCGTCGCCCAGGCCCGGGATGATGTAGGCGTGGTCGTCCAGGTGGCTGTCCAGCGACGCCACGTACAGCCGCACGCCCGGGTGGGCCTTCTGGAACACTTCCACGCCTTCCGGCGCGGCCACCAGCGCCACGAAGGTGATGGCTTCGTCCTTCACGCCGCGCCGCTTGAGCACGTCCACCGCATGCGCGGCCGAATAGCCGGTGGCGACCATCGGGTCGCAGAGGATGAAGCTGCGGTCTTCCACGTCCGGCAGGCGCACCAGGTACTCCACCGGGCGATGCTGTTCGTCGCGGTACACGCCGATATGGCCGATGCGGGCCGACGGAATCAGCTCGACCAGCCCATCGCTCATGCCCACGCCGGCGCGCAGTACCGGCACGATGGTCAGTTTCTTGCCGGCGATGACCGGGGCTTCCAGCGGCACAAGCGGGGTCTCGATGCGGCGCGTGGTCAGCGGCAGGTTGCGCGTGATCTCGTAGCCCATCAGCAGCGTGATCTCGCGCAGCAGCTCGCGGAACGTGCGCGTGGACGTTTCCTTGTCGCGCATGTGCGAGAGCTTGTGCTGGATCAGCGGGTGATTGAGGATGAAGAGATTGGGGAAACGCGGATCTTGTTTCATGGCGGCGGCAGGCTCGGCGGAGGGTGGTGGGCGCGCTGGCCTGGCAAGGCAGGCGCGGCGCCCGATGCAGCGGGATTGTAATGGATGCCGCCCCGCTCCACGCGGCCATCTACGTGGTCATCGGGGCCGCCGGGCCCCGCCTTTGATCTTGCCCCGCCTCAGTCCACGGTGATGGCGGCCGACTTCGCCACTTTGCCGAAGCGCTCGTACTCGGTCTGCGTCAGCGTCTGGAGTTCGGCCGCGCTCGATCCCTTCGGATTGAAACCGGCCTGTTGCAGCTTGTCGCGCACCTCGGGGCGGACCAGCGCCTCCACGAAGGCCGCGTTGAGCGCCTGCACCACCGGCGCCGGCAGGTTGGCCGGGCCGTAGACGCCGAACCACGGCTCCACGGCGTAGCCGGGCAGGCCGGCCTCGGCCAGCGTCGGCACGTTGGGCAGCGACGGCGCTCGGGTCTTGCCGGCCACCGCCAGCGCGCGCAGCTTGCCCGCCTGGATATGGGGCAGCGAGGCGGGCAGGTTATCGAACATCACCTGGATATGGCCGCCGAGCAGGTCGTTGATGGCCGGGCTGCTGCCTTTGTAGGGCACGTGGGTCAGGCCGGTCTGGGTCATCTGCGAAAACATCGCGCCGGCCAGGTGCATCGACGTGCCAGTGCCAGCCGTGGCGTAGGTCAGCCCTGGGTGCGCCTTGGCATAGGCAATCAGCTCTGGCACGGTCTTTACGGGCAGGCTTTCGCTGACTTCCAGCACGATGGTCGAGGTGCCCAGCAGGCTGATGGCCGTGAAGTCCTTGCGGGGGTCAAACGGCACGTGCTTGTAGATATGGGGATTGAGCGCGTTCGTCGAAATCGCCCCGAAACCGATGGTGTAGCCATCGGCAGGTGCCTTGGCCACGGCTTCCATGCCGATGTTGCCCCCTGCGCCGGGGCGGTTCTCCACCACCACCGGCTGGCCGAGCTTCTCGGCCACGCGCTGGCCGACGGTGCGGGCGACGAGGTCCGTGGTGCCGCCGGCGGCGTAGGGCACGATGAAGCGGATCGGCTTGGCGGGGAAGGCATCGGCGGCGCCGGCAGGGGTGGCGGCGGCGAACAGGACGCCGGTGGAAAGGATGGCGCGGGCGAACGGGAAGGGCATGGCTCGGTGTCTCCGTGTTTTTTATATGGCAGGGTGTGGCCTGGTATCGTCTTGGCGCCCCGCCGGCAAGGCTTGGCGGGGCGCGGGCCATTGTAGGGGAAAGCTGCTGGTGCCGCGCGCGGCACCCCGGCGCGCCTTGCGCCTTTTGACATACAATCGACGCGTTCCGGCCCCGCGTCATCCTCGCGTCACCCCCTCGCGGCCGCGGCCGGCATCCGAACTCTGCGTCTCCCGTGCCTGCTTCCCAGAAGTCCCTGTCCTCGCCCGTCGAGCTGCCCGCGCCGCAGCGCTATGGGCTCGCCGTCGCGGCCGTCGGCGCCGTGCTGTTTTCCGCCAAGGCCATCGTGGCCAAGCTGATGTACCGCTATAGCGTCGATGCCGTCGTGGTCATCACGCTGCGCATGCTGTTCGCGGTGCCGCTGTTCATGGCCATCGGCTGGTGGCAGGCGCGCAAGCTGCCGGCGCTGTCCTGGGCCGATCGCGGCCGGGTGGTCTTCCTGGGCTTCATCGGCTATTACCTGTCCAGTTTTCTCGATTTCCTCGGCCTGCAGTACATCACCGCCGGCCTGGAGCGGCTGATCCTGTTCCTGACGCCGTCCTTCGTGCTGCTGACCACGGCGCTGGTGTTCCATCGGCCGATCCATGCGCGGCAGTGGATGTCGCTGCTGCTGGCGTATGCCGGCATCGTGCTGGTGTTCGCCCATGACCTCGACGTGAGCGGTGCGCAGGTCTGGCTGGGCGGCGCGCTGGTGCTGGCCAGCGCCTTGTCGTATGGTGTGTACCTGATCCTGAGCGGCGAGCTGGTCAGGCGCGTCGGCTCGCTGCGGCTGGTGGCCTACGCGATGTGCGTGTCCACGGCCTGCTGCGTGGTGCAGTATGTGGCGCTGGGCCGTCCGCTGGCGGCGCTGGCGCAGCCGGCGCCGGTGATGTGGCTGTCACTCGTCAACGCGGTGTTCTGCACGGTGCTGCCGGTGTCGCTGACGATGATCGCGGTGGCGCGCATCGGCGCGCCGATGGCGTCGCAGGCGGGCATGATCGGCCCGGTTTCGACGCTGCTGCTGGCATTCTGGCTGCTCGGCGAGCCGATCACGGGCTGGCAGATCGCCGGCAGCGCGCTGGTGCTGGGCGGCATGTATCTGTTGTCGAGCCGCCGGGCCTGAACAATTTCGAGAGCAACCGGGACGCCGCACCAAGAGCCGGCGCCCGGTCTTAGCAACCAAGGAAGGAGAGCAAGCGATGGATTTCGGACTGCGCGGTAAGCATGCGCTGGTGTGTGGCGCCAGCAAGGGACTCGGGTTTGCGTGCGCCGACGCGCTGGCGGCCGAAGGGGTGGACGTGGTGATCGTGGCGCGCGGCGCCGATGCGCTGGAAAAGGCCGCTGCCGACCTGCGCGCCCGCCATGGCCGCCGCGTGCTGGCCGTGGCCACGGACATCACCACGCCCGAGGGCCGCAAGCTCGCGCTGGACGCCGCGGCCAAGCTGGGCGACCTCGACATCCTGGTCAACAACGCCGGCGGCCCGCCCCCGGGCAATTTCCGTGACTGGGACCGCGACGCCTGGCTCGCCGCCATCGACGCCAACATGCTGACCCCGATCGAGCTGATCAAGGCCACCGTGGACGGCATGATCGCGCGCAAGTGGGGCCGCATCGTCAACATCACGAGCGGCGCGGTCAAGGCACCGATCGACGTGCTGGGCCTCTCCAACGGCGCACGCTCGGGCCTGACCGGCTTCGTGGCCGGCCTGGCGCGCGAAGTGGCGCAGCACGGCGTGACCGTGAACAACCTGCTGCCCGGCCCGTTCAACACGGACCGCCTGTTCAAGACCATGGAAGGCGGCGCCAAGAAGGCCGGCCTGAGCGTGGAGGAAGTGGCCGCCAAGCGTGCCGCCGCCAATCCCTCGCGCCGTTTTGGCGAGCCGGCGGAGTTCGGCGCGACCTGCGCGTTCCTGTGCAGCAAGCAGGCCGCCTACATGACGGGCCAGAACGTGCTGCTGGACGGCGGCTCGTACCCGGGGACGTTCTGATGGGAAAGCCGCGCATCGCGCTGATTGCGCACGATCACAAGAAGGACGACATCGTGGCCTTCGCGGGCCGTCACCGCGAGATGCTGGTGCGCTGCGAGCTGCTGGCCACCGGCACCACCGGCGGCCGCATCGCGGCCGAAACCGGCCTCGAGGTGGAGCGCATGCTGTCCGGCCCGTGGGGCGGCGATCTCCAGATCGGCGCGCAGCTGGCCGAGGGCAAGGTGACTGCGGTGATTTTCCTGCGCGACCCAATGACGCCGCAGCCGCATGAACCGGACATCAACGCGCTGGTGCGGGCGTGCGACGTCCACAATGTGCCGTGCGCGACCAACCTCGCCACGGCCGAACTGCTGCTGGTGGAACTCGCGCGGCACTGCTTCGAAGACGAAAAAGCCGCCGGAAGAACGCCGGCGGCCTGAGTAGAGAGTCGGGTGGGACGATGCCGTCAGCGCGACCGGACCGTGGTCGCGGTGGCGCGCATCGTCGCCTGGCGCAAAATGTGCGGCGGCAGCCGCTTCAGGATCAGGTGGACGGCCAGCGGAATCAGTACCACGTCATCGACGATGCCGAGCCCGGCGATGAAATCTGGAATGAGGTCGATCGGGGAGATGGCGTAGAACACCAGCCCCAGCGCGGCAGGCTTGAGCCACGCGGGCGCGTCGGGATGACGCAGCGCGAACCAGAGCAGGCGGCCGTCGCGGCGCACCAGCGTCCACAGGGCCGAAAATCGCTTCCACATATGGGCCTCCTTGTCCACACGCCACACACGCAGTCATTGCGCATGCACGGATAACTTGGGCCGATGCAGGGGGATTCAAGTTCCCCTCCGCCCGAGGCGGCGGACGGAGGGGCGGTCAGTCAGGCCGAAACCGGCGATCAGCCCGGCACGT
Source organism: Cupriavidus campinensis (assembly GCF_905397395.1). GTDB lineage: Bacteria > Pseudomonadota > Gammaproteobacteria > Burkholderiales > Burkholderiaceae > Cupriavidus > Cupriavidus campinensis. Next base: position 85,297 of record NZ_CAJPVH010000003.1, on the reverse strand, counting down.
TGCCTTCCACGCCTTCCACGTAGAACTTGATGTCGTGCAGGAACTTGTCGTCGGCGACCTGATCCTTGGCCAGCTGTTCCTTGCCGGCGTTGTCCTTGAGCGGACCCTTCCAGATCGGGGCGGTACCGTCGATCACGCCCTTCTTGCGTTCCTCGACCAGCGCCTTCACGTCATCCGGCACCACGGCGTTGAAACCCTTCAGGTCGATCATGCCTTCCTTGAGGCCCCACCACGTGGTGCTGTTCTTCCACTGCTTGTTCAGCACGTCTTCCACCACCTTGTTGTAGTAGACGCCCCAGGTGATCACCGAGGCAGCCAGGTGGGCCTTCTCGCCGAACTTGCTCATGTCGCTGTCCCAGCCGAACGCGTAGACGCCTTTCTCCTGCGCGGTCTGCACCACGGCAGCGGAGTCGGTGTTCTGCATCAGCATGTCCACGCCCTGGCCGATCAGGGTGGTGGCGGCCTCGCGCTCCTTGCCCGGATCGAACCACTTGTTCACCCACACCACCTTGACGGTAGCCTTGGGGTTCACGCTGCGTGCGCCGAGCGCGAACGAGTCGATGTTGCGGATGACCTCGGGAATCGGCACCGACGCCACCACGCCCATCTTGCCCGACTTGCTCATCTTGCCGGCCACCACGCCGGCCAGGTAGGCGCCTTCATAGGTGCGCACGTCGTACTGGGCGAGGTTGTCGGCGGTCTTGAAGCCGGTGGCGTGCTCGAACTTCACGTCCGGGAATTCCTTGGCCACCTTCAGCATCGACTCCTGATAGCCGAACGTGGTGCCGAAGATCAGCTTGTTGCCCTGGCTGGCCAGGTCGCGGAACACGCGCTCGGCGTCAGCGGCGGACTCGGGCACGTTCTCGACGAACGAGGTCTTCACCTTGTCGCCGAACTTGGCTTCCACCGCCTTGCGGCCGGCGTCATGGGCGAAGGTCCAGCCGGCATCGCCCACCGGGCCGATGTAGACGAATGCCACCTTGAGCGGTTCGCTGGCGGCGGCGGCTGGCGCGGAGGCCGGGCCTGCCGTCTCGGCCGGCTTGTCGGCCTCTTTCTTGCCGCAGCCGGCCAGGGCCAGTACGGCGGTGGCGGCCAGGGCTGCCAGGGTGGTCCTGCGTGACACGATCATCGATCTCTCCTTGAAAAACGTCTTGTGATGCGTTTGGTTTTGACGACTGGTTGGCTCGAAAAACGACGAAAAATCAGGCATTGCCCGGGCGGAACGGCTTGCCCAGCGAGGCCGGCATATTGAGCCGGATCCACGCCGGGTTCCGCGAAATCAGCGCCAGCACGACGATGGTGGCCGCGTACGGCAGCATCGACAGCACCTGCGACGGCACCGACACGCCAATGCCCTGCAAATAGAACTGGAGAATGGTCACGCCGCCGAACAGCCACGCGCCCACCAGCACCCGGCCCGGGCGCCACGTGGCGAAGGTGGTCAGCGCCAGCGCGATCCAGCCCCGGCCCGAGACGAGGTTCTCCACCCACATCGGCGTATAGACCAGCGACAGGTACGCGCCCGCCAGCCCGCAGCAGGCGCCGCCGAACAGCAGGGCGCCAAAGCGGATCCAGCGCACCGGGTAGCCCAGCGCATGGGCGGACTCCGGGGACTCGCCAATCGCGCGCAGGGTCAGCCCGGCCCGCGTGCGGAACAGGAACCAGGCGATCGCAGCACATAGCAGAATGCTGAAATACACCATCCAGTGATGCTGGAAAAAGGCCGGCCCGACAAAGGGCAGGTCGGCCAGGAACGGCACCGACTTGGCCTGCGCGGGCATGGCGTAGCCGACGAAGCGCTGCGCCATGAAGGCCGACAGGCCGGTGCCGAAGATCGACAGCGCCAGGCCCGTGGCCACCTGGTTGGTGGCCAGCACCAGCGCCAGCCACGAGAACAGCGAAGCCATCAGCATGCCGGCCAGCGCGCCGGCCGCGAAGCCGAGCATCGGCGACTGGGTCTGGTAGCCGACCATGAAACCGAACGCGGCAGCCACCAGCATCATGCCTTCGGCGCCGAGGTTGAGCACGCCGGCGCGCTCGTTGACGAGCAGGCCCAGCGCGGCCAGCAGCAGCGGGGTGCCGGCGTTGATCGCCGTGGCGATCAGGGGAGCGAGTTGTTCCATATTCTTGTCGGCTCCGGTTCAGGCGGCCCGGGCGCGCCAGCGCAGGCGGTTGTCGATCAGCGTGTCGCACGCCAGCAGGAAGAACAGCAGCATGCCCTGGAACACCCAGCCGATGGCCGAGGGCAGCCCCAGGCGCGACTGCGCCATCTCGCCGCCTATATAGAAGAGCGACATGACGATGCCGCCGAACACGGCGCCCACCGGATGCAGCCGCCCCACGAAGGCGACGATGATGGCCGTGAAGCCGTAGCCGGGCGAGATCGAGGGCAGCAGCTGGCCGATCGGCCCCGTTACCTCGAACGCGCCCGCCAGCCCGGCCGTGCCGCCCGAGATCATCAGCGCGCTCCACAGCGCCTTGCGCGACGAGAACCCGGCGTAGCGCGCCGCCAGCGGGGCGGTGCCGCCCACCTGGAGCCGGAAGCCGGCAAAGCTGCGGAAGACGAACACCGTCATCGCCGCCACCAGCACCAGCATGACCAGGAAGCCCACGTGCAGCCGCGAGCCGGACAGCAGGTTCGGCAGCAGGAACTCGGACGAGAACACCTTCGACTGCGGGAAGTTCATCCCCGCCGGGTCCTTCAGCGGCCCGTTGACCACCCACAGCAGCAACTGCTGGGCGATGTAGGTCAGCATCAGCGAGACCAGGATCTCGTTGGCATTGAAGCGGTCCTTGAGCAGCGCGGTGATGGCCGCCCAGGCCATGCCGCCGATAATGCCGGCCAGCCCGGCGATGACCAGCACCGCCGGCCCGGCGATGGTGTGGCCCGGTGTGTCGAAATAGAGCACGGCGGCCCCGGCGAAGATGCCGCCGAGGATCAGCTGCCCATCGGCGCCAATGTTCCAGACATTGGCCCGGTAGCAGACCGACAGCCCCAGCGCGCAGAGCACCAGCGGCACGGTCTTGAGCAGCACCTCGCCAATCGCGCGCTTGTCTTTGAGCGGATCGACCAGGAATACCTTGAGCGCGGCCACCGGGTCCTTGCCGAGCACCAGGAACAGCAGCGCGCCGAACAGCAGCGTCAGTACCAGCGCGAACACCGGCGAGGCATAGGCCATCGGGCGCGACGGGGCGCCGCGCGGCGCCAGCGTCAGCGGGGAGCGGAGATCAGCCATGGCTAGCCCCCTCCGTGGCGGCGTGCGGCCGTTCGCTGGCCGGCCCGCCTTCCCACAATCCGCTCATCCACAGGCCCACCTGCTCGCGCGTGGCCGATTCCACGGGAATCGACGGCGACAGGTGACCCTTGGCCATCACATGGAGCCGGTCGCAGAGCCCGAACAGCTCGTCGAGTTCCTCGGACACGACCAGCACGGCGCAGCCGGTGGCCTTGAGCGCGAGGATCTCGTTGTGGATCTGCGCGGCGGCGCCCACGTCCACGCCCCAGGTGGGCTGTGCCACGATCAGCACTTTCGGGCCACTTTCGATCTCGCGTCCGACGATGAATTTCTGGAGATTGCCGCCCGACAGGCTGCGCGCCAGCGCCGCCGGCCCGCTGGCCTTGACGCGGAAACGGTTGATGATGCCGGCTGCCAGGCCCTCGGCTGCCTTCGGCGACACCATGCCGCCCCGCACATAGGGCGGCGTCTGGTGCGACAGCAGGGTATTGGCCGACAGGCTCATGCCCGGCACCGCGCCCCGGCCCAGCCGTTCCTCGGGCACGAAGGCCAGCCCCACGCGGCGGCGGGCGGCGGCGTCGAGCCGGCCCACCGGCTGGTGGTCGATCTGCACGCTGCCCGCCGCGCCGCGCGGGTCCTCGCCGGAGAGCGCCGCCAGCAGTTCCTGCTGGCCATTGCCGGATACCCCGGCGATGCCGACGATCTCGCCCGCATGCACATCGAGCGCAATCTGTTGCAGTTCGGTGGCGAAGGCGTGCGCGCGTGGCACCGAGAGGTCGCGCACGGCCAGTCGCACCGGCCCGCGCTCGGTGGTCACGCGGGCCTCGCGCGGCGGCTCGCCGCCAATCATCAGCCGCGACAGCGACGCCGCGCTTTCCGCGCGCGGGTCGCAGACGCCCGTCACCCGCCCCATCCGCATCACGGTGGCGTGATGGCACAGCGCGCGGATCTCGTCGAGCTTGTGACTGATATAGAGGATGCTGGTGCCTTCCTCGGCCAGCTGGCGCAGCGTGACGAACAGCGTCTCCACGGCCTGCGGGGTCAGCACCGAGGTGGGCTCGTCCAGGATCAACAGCTGCGGCCGGGCCAGCAGCGCGCGGACGATCTCCACGCGCTGGCGCTCGCCCACGGACAGCGTGTGCACGTGGCGGTTCGGCTCCAGCGGCAGGCCGTAGCGCGCCGCCGTGGCGCGGATGCGTTCGGCCAGCTGCTTCATCCCGCCGACTTCCTTCGGCGGCAGGCCGAGCGCGATGTTCTCGGTCACGGTCAGGGTGTCGAACAGCGAGAAATGCTGGAAGACCATGGCGATGCCCAGGTTGCGGGCATCGTGCGGGCTGGCGATGGCAACCGGCGCCCCGTTGAAGTGCACCTCGCCGGCGTCCGGGCGGACCGCGCCGAAGATGATCTTCATGAGGGTGGATTTGCCGGCGCCGTTCTCGCCAAGAACGGCGTGGATCTCGCCGGGAGCGACGGAGAGGCTCACGTCGTCATTGGCGGTCACGCCGGGATAGCGCTTGGTGATGTGGGCAAGCGCCAGCCTGGGGGGAAGTTGTAATGTCACTGAGGCGGCTCGGATTGTTGTGGCAGCAACGTTGAAATCAGGCACGTGACAGCGGCTGTGCGTGGCGCAGCATCGCCGCGCGGCAGGTTGTCATCATCATGGTGTCGTGATGCCCGGAATTTGCTGTGGATTATATAAGTGCGCGGGGGTTCGGCGGGCCGTTTCCGGCCGCAGGCCATGGCCCACAACGGTTACAGGCAGGTTGCAAGTCGCGTGCCGAGCACGCGGGCATGAAAAAACCGCCGCGCTGTCACGAGGACAGGGCGGCGGTCAGCAAGGGCCCCGGCGGGCGCCGGGGCAGGGAGCTATCGGTCAGGCGTCAGTCAGCGCATCACGCGGCATTGGCTGCCACGCCAAAGCGGCCTTCGCGGAAGTCGGCCAGCGTCTGGTAGATCTGTTCCTGCGTGTTCATCACGAACGGACCGTACTGCGCGATCGGCTCGTTCAGCGGCTGGCCGGCAATCACCAGGAACTGCGCGTCGCTCGAGGCGGTCACGACCACGCCATCGGCCTGGCCGCTGTTGTCCAGCACGCCCATGCGCTGCGCTTCCACCACCGCGTCGCCAATCCGCACTTCGCCCTGATGCACATAGACAAAGGCGTTATGGCCGGCCGGCAGGGCCTGCGTGAAGGTCTGCCCGGCGGGCAGGTTCACGTCGAGGTAGATCGGCGCGGTGACCGGGCGCGTCATGGCCCCGGCCACGCCGTGGGTGGCGCCAGCCAGCACGCGCACGGTGCCACCCGAGGGCAGTGCCACGGTCGGGATCGACGTGGCCGGCATGTCGCGGTACCACGGCGTGGTCATCTTGTCCGCGGCGGGCAGGTTCAGCCAGAGCTGAAAGCCTTCCATGCGGCCGTCTTCCTGCTCGGGCAGTTCCGAGTGCACCACGCCGGAGCCGGCCACCATCCACTGCGCGCCGCCGCCTTCGAGCAACCCTTCATTGCCGGCGCTGTCGCGGTGACGCATGCGGCCAGCCAGCATGTAGGTGATGGTCTCGAAGCCCCGGTGCGGGTGATCGGGGAAACCGCCGATGTAGTCGTCCTTGTTGTCGGTGCCGAAGGCATCGAGCATCAGGAACGGGTCCAGCCGGCGTTGCAGGTTCTGCGTCAGCACGCGGGTGAGCTTTACGCCGGCGCCATCGGACGTGGCAATGCCGCGCACCACGCGGTCGACGGCGCGCGAGCGCGCTACGGTCTCCTGGGCGGTGGCCGGAACGGTGGCGAGAGTGCGGGTTTCCATGTTGTTTGTTCTCCTGTGGCGGACGGCCCTCGGCCGTCTCTGCATACCCGTAAATGTAGGGGTTTGGTGGCAAAGCGGTAGACGGCCGACGGGCAACAGATTGTTCCACTCATGTTGCAAGTGAGCATGCAGTCGGCGCATGGATGCAACGGGGTGACCGGCGTATCAGCAGTTGGAAGATCGCTACCAGATCGCAGAAGAAGCCGCCCGAAACCGCTGCGGAAAACGCGAAGATGACAGGTTGGCAGAAGTTGTGTAGAATAGCGCTCTCTTTGTCATCCGTTGCTGGAAATTGCTGTGGGCCGGTCTGTGCCGGAATCCCCGCAATCCGTTGTCCAGCAACGGCCGATTGACCGGCGGCGCCCACCGAAGCGCGTTTTCACAACGACACCAGTCGCCGCCACTGGCCAAGCCGGATCGATGTGATCCGATTGCGCCGCTATCGGGCGATCCGCGCCACAGCTTTACCGCGCGAATCCCCTTCACAAGGCTGTCCCGCCCCTTTCGCGTGGCAGCCACAAGTCCGTCCGCCGGCAATCGTGCCGGTCATGGCGGCAAGGCAATCTGAACCGGGCCCCGGCGGGCACCCATCCGAACTACCGCCGGCCCTTTTGTTTTCCGCTTCCGGGAAGTGGCGCCTGATTCTCATGGTGCCGCCCCTGGCTTTGGAAAGGGGGAATATGTCGAAGCAAACCATCCGGGCGCTGGCCTGGAGCGGTGTCATTGCCGCTGCGCTGGCCGGTCTGGTCGCGTGGATTGGTGTGGATGTGATTCATCGGTATCACGAGCGTCTCTTGTACGACGTGGGCGACCACCTCCGTCTGGTCACCATCTCGATGGCGCTGGCGCTCATCACCGGCGTGCCGGCGGGTATCGCCCTGAGCCGGCCCTGCATGCGCCGCTGGGCGGACCGCCTGATGCAGATCTTCAATATCGGCAATACCGTGCCGTCGCTGGCCGTGCTGGCACTTGCGCTGGCCGTGCTCGGCATTGGCGAGCGCCCGGCGGTGCTGGCGCTCTGGCTGGCGTCGCTGCTGCCCATCGTGCGGAATACGTACGAAGGGCTGCGCAACGTCTCGCCGGCCCTGCGCGAGGCCGCGCGCGGTATCGGCATGACGCCGTGCCAGCGCCTGGTGCGCGTGGAACTGCCCAACGCGCTGCCCGTGATCCTGGCCGGGGTGCGCATCAGCCTGGTGATCAACGTGGGCACCGTGCCGCTCTCGTTCCTGATTGGCGCCAACAGCCTTGGCGAGCTGATCTTCCCGGGCATCTACCTGAACAACCAGCCGCTGCTGCTGCTGGGCGCCGCGGCTACCGCGCTGCTCGCGCTGCTGCTGGACGCGCTGTTCGCCGCCGCCGGCCATATCTATCTGCGCCGCCGTGGGCTGGCGTACTGAGGAGCTGAATCACATGGGAATGCAACGAAACTGGGAGCGCCGGCTGTTCTGGCTGTTCGCCGTGGTGGGCGTGGCGGCTGCCGCAGTGCTGCTGGGCACCGCCCCGGCCCGCGCGCAACAGCCGGCTGGCGAGCCCGTGCGGGTGGGCGGCAAGAATTTCACCGAGCAGCTGATCCTGTCGTCGATGACCACGCAGTACCTGCGCGCCAAGGGTATCAACACGGAAGTCACCTCGGGTCTGGGCAGCACGCTGATGCGCCAGGCCATGGAGTCCGGCCAGCTGGACGTGGTGTGGGACTACACCGGCACCGCGCTGATCGTCTTCAACAAGGTCGAGGAAAAGCTGGACGCCGAGCAGAGCTACGCCCGCGTGAAGCAGCTGGACGCCGCCAAGGGGCTGATCTGGCTGGACGCCTCCCGGGTCAACAACACCTACGCGCTGGCCATGCCGAAGGAGCGCGCCGAGCCGGGCCTGACCACGCTGTCCGCATACGCCGCCAAGCTGCGCGAGAAGGCCGCCGATGACAAGGCCCGCCCGTTCGCCGTGGACATGGAGTTCGCCGCGCGCCCGGACGGCCTGGAGCCGCTCAAGGCCGCCTACCAGCTGCCGCTGGGCCGCAAGGACGTGATCCAGCTCGATCCCGGCCTGGTCTACACCGCGCTCAAGAACAACCAGGTGGATCTGGGCCTGGTCTACACCACCGATGGCCGCGTGAAGGGCTTCGACCTCGTGCTGCTCGAAGACGACCTGCACTTCTTCCCGCCGTACAACGCCGTGCCAGTCGTCCGCAAGGCCGTGCTCGACAAGCGGCCGGAGTTGGCCGGCCTGCTCAACGCGCTGTCCGCCCAGCTCGACAACGCGGCGATGACCGACATGAACTATCAGGTCGATATCGGCCAGCAGCCGGTGGACAAGGTGGCGGGAGACTTCCTGCGCAGCCACGGTCTGATTTGAGGAGCCGCCCATGGATTTGCTGACTTATCTCGCGCATAGCTGGCCGACGCTGCTGCGCCTGACCGGCGAGCATCTGGCGCTGGTGGGCTCCGCCGTGGGGCTGGCCATCCTGATCGGCGTGCCGCTCGGCATCCTGATCACGCGCCACCGCTTCCTGGCCACGCCGCTGCTGGCGCTGGCCACGGTGGTGCTGACGCTGCCGTCCATCGCGCTGTTCGGGCTGATGATCCCGATCTTTGCGCGCTTCGGCCACGCGCTCGGCTACGTGCCGGCGGTGACCGCCGTGTTCCTGTACTCGCTGCTGCCGATCATGCGCAACACCTACACGGCGCTGGCCAATGTCGATCCCGGCATCCAGGAGGCCGGGCGCGGCATCGGCATGACCACCTGGCAGCGGCTGCGGCTGGTGGACCTGCCGCTGGCCGTGCCGGTGATCCTGGGCGGCGTGCGCACGGCCGTGGTGATGAACATCGGCGTGGCCACCATTGCCGCCATCATTGGCGCCGGTGGCCTTGGGGTGCTGATCCTGCAAGCGATCAGCCAGAGCAACATGAGCAAGCTGGCGGTGGGCGCGGTCCTCGTCAGCGTGCTCGCCATCGCGGCGGACGCCGGCCTGCAAGCCCTGCAGCGCGCGCTGACGCCGAAAGGAATCCGCCAACCATGATCGAACTCGACCAACTCACCAAGTCCTTCCACCAGAAGGACGGCACCGAAGTGCGCGCCGTGGACGCCGTCTCGATGACGGTGCCCAAGGGCGAGATCTGCGTCTTCCTGGGCCCCTCGGGCTGCGGCAAGACCACCACGCTCAAGATGATCAACCGGCTGATCGAGCCCACCTCGGGCACGGTCCGCATCGAGGGCGAGGACACCGCCGGCATCGACGGCGTGACGCTGCGCCGCAAGATCGGCTATGTGATCCAGCAGATCGGCCTGTTCCCGAACATGACGATCGAGGAAAACATCATGGTCGTGCCGCGCCTGCTCGGCTGGGACAAGCGCCGCTGCCGCGAGCGCGCCCGGGAGCTGATGTCGATGGTGCAGCTCGACCCGGACAAGATGCTGGGCCGCTACCCGCGCGAGCTGTCGGGCGGCCAGCAACAGCGCATCGGCGTGATCCGCGCGCTGGCGGCGGACGCCCCCGTGCTGCTGATGGACGAGCCGTTCGGCGCGGTGGACCCGATCAACCGGGAGAGCATCCAGAACGAGTTCTTCCAGATGCAGCGCCAGCTGGGCAAGACCGTGATCATGGTGTCGCACGACATCGACGAGGCGATCAAGCTGGGCGACAAGGTGGCCGTGTTCCGTCGCGGGCAACTGGTGCAGTTCGACCATCCGGACGCGCTGCTGGCCCACCCGGCGGACGACTTCGTGCAGGCCTTCATCGGCCATGACAACACGCTCAAGCGCCTGCTGCTGGTGCGCGCGGGCGATGCCGCGACGATGCCGCCGAGCTGCCGTCCGGACATGTCGCTGGCGGAGGCGTTCGGCGTGATGGACGAAGCCGACGTGCGCCACCTGCCGGTGATTGATGATGCACAGCGCGCGCTGGGCTACGTCACGCGCCGCGACGTGCGCAACGCGCTGGCCAAGGGCGGCAGCTGCGCCGACGTGCTGCGCCCGTTCGCGGTCAGCGCCGCGTTCGACGAGCACCTGCGCATCGTGCTGTCGCGCATGTACCAGCACAACACGAGCTGGCTGCCCGTGGTGGATGGCGAGGGGGTCTACCTCGGCGAAGTCACGCAGGAGTCGATTGCCGACTACCTGAGTTCGGGGCGCTCGCGCGGCAACGCGCCGGTGATTCCGCCGCCGGTATCGTCGCCGGTCACCACGCCGAGTTCGGCGCCGGTGCGGGTTGCCGCCTGACCGCGGCTGGAACGCCCTCCGCCATGAAAAACGGCCGCTTGCGCGGCCGTTTTTTCGTTCATCAGGACTGGGACGAGGCTCAGGCCCGGCCGAGTTCGCCGTCCTTCAGGCGCCACAGGTTCAGCGGGTTGCCATCCTGCACGGCTGCCGGCAGCAGGGCGGCCGGCACGTTCTGGTAGCACACCGGACGCAGGAAGCGGTCGATCGCCGAAGCGCCCACCGAGGTCGTGCGGGTGTCCGAGGTGGCCGGGAACGGACCGCCGTGCACCATCGCGAACGACACTTCCACGCCGGTCGGGTAGCCGTTGAACAGCACGCGGCCCACCTTGCGTTCCAGCGCCGGCAGCAGGTGCGCGGCCACGGCCTGGTCGCCGGCGTCAGCCTGCACCGTGGCCGTCAGCTGGCCTTCCAGGATGCGGGTGACGGCCAGCAGCGTGTCCACGTCGCGGCAGGTGACGAGCACCGTCGACGGGCCGAACACTTCGGCATGCATGCGGTGATCGGCGATAAAGCGCTCGGCGGTCGTCTCGAAGAACGCCGGACGCGCCTGGTTCGGACCCGTGCCCGCCAGGCCGCAACCCGGGCGGGTCAGGCCTTCCACGGCGGACAGCTGGGCCACGCCACGCTCGAACGCCTGATGGATGCCCGGCGTCAGCATCGTGCCGGCGGCCTTGGCCGACACCGCTGCCACGGCGGCGGCGCGGAAGGCGTCCAGCGCCGGGCCTTCGATGGCCAGCAGCAGGCCGGGATTCGTGCAGAACTGGCCCACGCCCATCACCAGCGATTCCACCAGGTCACGCGCAATGGCTTCGCCGCGCGCGGCGAGCGCTTCGGGCAGCAGGTAGACCGGGTTGATGCTGCTCATCTCGGCGTAGACCGGAATCGGCTGCGGACGCTCGTTGGCGACCTTGACCAGCGCCATGCCGCCCGTGCGCGAGCCGGTGAAGCCCACGGCCTGGATCACCGGATGGGCAACCAGCGCCGTACCGATGGCGATGCCGGCGCCCATCACGAGCGAGAACACGCCTTCCGGCAGGCCATTGTCGGCAACTGCCTTTTGAATCACACGTCCGACCAGTTCCGAGGTGCCCGGATGCGCCGGGTGGGCCTTCACGACCACCGGGCAGCCTGCGGCCAGCGCGGAAGCGGTATCGCCACCGGCCACCGAGAATGCGAGCGGGAAGTTGCTGGCGCCGAACACGGCCACCGGACCCACGGGAATGTTCTGCATGCGCAGGTCGGGGCGCGGCGGGGTGCGCTCGGGCAGGGCGCTGTCGAGCGTGGCGTCTTGCCAGCGGCCATCGCGCACCACGCGCGCAAACAGGCGCAGTTGGCCGGCGGTACGGCCGCGCTCGCCCTGCAGGCGGGCGATGGGTAGCGCCGTCTCGGCGTGCGCGCGCTGGACCAGTTCATCGCCCAGTGCCTCGATGCCTTCGGCGATTGATTCGAGGAAGCGCGCACGCTGCTCGGGCGTGGTGGCACGATAGGTATCAAAGGCCGCCTCGGCCAGTTGGCAGGCGCGGTCCACATCTGCGGCATTGCCACCGTGGAACGTAGGGGCCAGCGTCTCGCCCGTGGCCGGGTTGATCGCCTGGAAAGTGTCTTCGGTGCCGCGTACGGCAGTCGCGCCGATCAGCATCTCGCCGGTAAGAGTCATGGTGTATCGATCCTGCGTCGTATCAGAAACATGTCATAAGACATCATATGACATCGGAAAGTCGCCCGCAACCGCGCCGCCCCCCAACTGCCAAAAGGGGCCGCGCGCATGGCGTCAGGCGGGAGAACCGGTGGAGCCTGCCATGGCGGAAGCCTTGCGCAGGCGCTCGCGGCTGTTGGTCAGGTGCATGCGCATGGCGGCCTTGGCGGCCTCGGGGTCGCGGCGCTCGATCGCATCGTAGATGCTCTCGTGCTCGAAGTTGACGCGCTCCAGGTACTGCTCGCGCTCGGGCGTGCTGACCTGCAGGCGGCTGCGCGGAATCACCATCGTGCCGAGGTGGCCCATGATGTCCGTGAAATAGCGGTTGCCGGTGGCGCGCGCGATGGACAGGTGGAACTCGAAATCCGAGCCCACGGCATCGCTGCCTTCGGAAGCCTTGCGTTTCATGTCATCGAGCGCGCGGCGAATGGCCGTGAGCTGCTCGTCGCTGCGCCGCGTGGCGGCCAGGCTCGCGGCCTCGGCTTCCAGGCTGACGCGGAATTCCAGCATCGCCAGCACGTCCATGGCCGTGACCATGGCCGAGGGGTCGATGCGGAACGGCGAATGGGTCTCGACCGGGCGGGCCAGCACGAAGGTGCCGATGCCGTGGCGGGTCTCGACCAGGCCGCTGGCCTGGAGGCGCGAAAGTGCCTCGCGCACCACCGTGCGGCTCACGCCAAGCGTGGCCATGATCTCGGATTCGGTGGGCAGCTTGTCGCCGGGCTTGATCTGGCCCTGCTGGATGCTGTCGGTCAGGTTACCCACTACTTCCTCGGCAAGCGTACGGCCGCGGCGGCGCAGGGGGGCGGGCGAAGTCATCGGGACATTGGACATGGGTAGGGGAAACTGAGGTATTGACCGGCGCAAGATGCGCTCATTATACTGCGTCGTAAGTCATACGATGACAGATAACGCACAGGTTTGCGAGGCCACTTGCAATAATCGGCATCGATCTGTCGCCGTATGACGGCCAAACATCACAAGCAGGGCGCAGTCTCGTCTTGGAGCGCGAACCCGGCATCACCCTGAAACGCGATTTCGGAGACAGATCCACATGACCGCATCCCAACATGCCGGCGTTGCCACGCCCGTCGTCACCGAGCTGACCGTCGTGCCCGTGGCGGGCCATGACAGCATGCTGATGAACCTGTCCGGCGCCCACGGCCCGTACTTCACCCGCAATATCGTGATCCTCAAGGACAGCGCCGGCAATACCGGCGTGGGCGAGGTGCCGGGCGGGGAGGGCATCCGCCAGACGCTGGAGGATGCACGTCCGCTGGTGGTGGGCCAGCCGATCGGCCAGTACCAGGCCGTGCTGAACAAGGTGCGTGCGACGTTTGCGAACCGGGACGCCGGTGGCCGCGGCCTGCAAACCTTCGATCTGCGCATCACGATCCATGCCGTGACGGCGATCGAGGCGGCAATGCTCGACCTGCTCGGCAAGCACCTGCAGGTGCCCGTGGCCGCGCTGCTCGGCGAAGGCCAGCAACGCGACGCCGTGGAGATGCTCGGCTACCTCTTCTACGTGGGCGACCGCCAGAAGACCACGCTGGACTACCGCACCGAGCCGAACGCCGACAACGAATGGTTCCGCGTGCGCAATGAAGTGGCGATGGACGCCAAGGGCGTGGTGCGCCTGGCCGAGGCCGCATACGAGCGCTACGGCTTCAACGACTTCAAGCTCAAGGGCGGCGTGCTGAGCGGCGACGAGGAGATGGAAGCCATCATCGCGCTGCATGAGCGCTTCCCCAAGGCGCGCGTGACGCTGGACCCGAACGGCGGCTGGCTGCTGGCCGACGCGATCCGCCTGTGCCGCGACAAGCACGGCATCCTGGCCTACGCCGAAGACCCCTGCGGTGCCGAGGACGGCTACTCGGGCCGCGAGATCATGGCCGAGTTCCGCACCGCCACCGGCCTGCCGACGGCCACCAACATGATCGCCACGGACTGGCGCCAGATGGGCCACGCGGTGCGCCTGCACTCGGTGGACATTCCGCTGGCCGACCCGCACTTCTGGACCATGCAGGGCTCGGTGCGCGTGGCGCAGATGTGCGCGGAGTGGGGCCTCACCTGGGGTTCGCACTCGAACAACCACTTCGACATCTCGCTGGCAATGTTCACCCACGTGGCGGCCGCCGCGCCGGGCCGCGTCACCGCCATCGACACGCACTGGATCTGGCAGGACGGCGAACACCTGACGCGCAGCCCGCTGAAGATCGAGGGCGGCCTGGTGCAGGTGCCCAAGACGCCGGGGCTGGGCGTGGAACTCGACATGGACGCGCTGGCACGTGCCAACCGTCTCTATCAGGAGAAGGGTCTGGGCGCGCGCGATGACGCCATCGCCATGCAGTTCCTGATCCCGGGGTGGAAGTTCAACAACAAGGCGCCGTGCATGGTGCGGTAACGCGTCCGGGTCACGGATCAAGGCATTAAAGATAAGACAGTCAGACAGGAGACAAGACAATGCTGAAACAGAAGACGCTGTTCCGCCGGATTGCCGGTGTATTCGTCGCCCTGGCCGTGGGCGCCACGGTCAGCAGTGTGGCCGTTGCGGCCGGCACGGCCTGGCCGCAGAAGGCGGTGACGATGGTGGTGCCGTTCCCGGCTGGCGGGTCGTCGGACACCATCGCCCGCGTGCTGGCGCAACCGCTCAACGACAAGCTGGGCCAGCCGTTCGTGATCGACAACCGCCCCGGCGCCACGGGCGCGATCGGTGCCACCTTCGTCAAGCGTGCCCCGGCCGATGGCTACACGCTGCTGGTGGCCTCGATTGGCGTGTACGCGGTCAACCCGTTCCTCCAGAAGAACCTGGCCTATGACCCGGCCAAGGACTTCGACCTGCTGACCGTGGCCGTACGCGCGCCGAACGTGCTGGTGGCCAACCCGAACTTCCCGGCCAAGAACCTGGCGGAACTGGTTGCCCATATGAAGAAGAACCCGGGCAAGGTGAGCTTCGCCACCTCGGGCGCGGGGTCGTCCGACCACCTGACCGCGGCGCTGTTCTGGCAGAAGAGCGGCACTGACGGCCTGCACGTGCCGTACAAGGGCGGCGCGCCGGCCATCTCGGACCTGCTAGCGGGCCAGGTCGATGTCTCGTTCCAGAACCTCAACGCGGTCATCCAGCACATCCGCACGGGCAAGCTGCGCGCGCTGGCGATTACGTCGGACAAGCGCTCGGCCCTGCTGCCGGACGTGCCGACGATGGCCGAGGCCGGTGTCAAGGATGTGGAAGTCTATTCGTGGCAGGCCGTGGCCGCCCCGAAGGGCCTGCCGGCGGACGTGAAGTCGCGCCTGCATGGCGCGCTGGTGAGCGCGCTCAAGGAACCGGGGATGCAGAAGAAGCTGGGCGAGCAGGGCTTCGAAGTCGTCGCCAACACGCCGGAGCAGTTCGTCCAGTTCGAGAACGAGGAACTGAAGCGCTGGAAGACCGTGATCGAGCAGGGCAAGATCACGCTGGAGTAAGCGCCCGGACCGAATCACCGTGGGGGTCAATGCTCCACAGCAGTGCTTCGCCCCGCCTGAATGGCGGGGTTTTTTATTTGTCTGGCGGAAGCGGTGAGATTCGAACTCACGGATGGGTCACCCCATCGGCAGTTTTCAAGACTGCTGCCTTAAACCACTCGGCCACGCTTCCTTGGAGGGCCGCATTATACAAGGTGGCGGCGGCCCGTAGTGTGATGCCCTCGTCAATCGCTTTGCCTGCGTTGTCGGTGTTTGTCGGACACAGCGGAACCTTGTGGGCCACATCGCCTCATATTGGCAGGACGTGCGGCGCCTGCCTGCCGCGCGTTGGCATCTCAAACAAGCGATAGAGGAGGACTTATCCATGCAGCAACATCGCAGCAAATCGTGGCTGGCCCTTGGCGCGCTGGCCTGTGCGGCCACCCTGGCAGGGTGCGCGCAACCGGGCTACAACGGCTACGGCAACTACAACAACGCGCCGCCCAACACGGGTTACCAGGACCCGAACCAGACCACCTACCAGGCCCCGGCCGGGTCGGTGTTCACGGGCCGCGTGGAGTCGATCGAGCCGATCAGCAGCACGCAAGGCAGTTCCGGCCTGCTCGGCACCGTGATTGGCGGCGCGGCGGGCGGCTTGCTCGGCCACCAGATCGGTGGCGGGCGTGGCCAGACCGTGGCGACCATCGGCGGTGCCGTGGCGGGCGCCGTGGCCGGCAACCAGATCGAGAAACGCGCGGGCAGTAATACGCAGACCGTGTATCGCGTGAACGTGCGGCTGGACGATGGCCGGATGGCCACCGTGACGCAGAGCAACATCGGCAACCTGCGCGTGGGCGACCGGGCGCGCGTGGCCAACGACATGGCTACGCCGTACTGAGTACGCACCTCGTAGTTCTACGAAAAAGCCACGCGTCATGCGTGGCTTTTTCATCGGAGGCCCGTTTGACCCGGTTTCACTCGTATTGAAACCGCTTCACGGCGGGCTCGTCCCACTCGATCCCCAGACCGGGCCTGTCCGGCACGATGAGTTGCCCGTCTTCGAGCGCGAAGGGCGCCTTCAGGACGGGGTAGCCCCAATCCTGCCATTCCAGCCAGTGTGGGGTCTCTGTGATGCGCATCAGGTGCGCGCAGGCTTCCGGATACAGGTGCGTAGAGACCGGGATCCCCGCAGCGGACGCGATCGGCGCGGCGCGCAGCCAGCCCGACACGCCGCCGATCCGCATCATGTCCAACATGACGCAATCGCAGGCGCCGGCCTGCAATGCCTTCCAAACATCCCGCGGACCGTAGAAGTTTTCGCCTAACTGGATCGGCGTCCTGATCTCCCGGGCCAACTGTGCATGTCCGTCGGTGTTGGTGTAGGCGACCGGCTCCTCGAACCAGTAGAGCCCTTGATCGTCGAGCGCGTGGCAGCGGCGCAGGGCGTCGTCGAACGACAGGCCCTGGTTGAAATCCACCATGAGTTTGGTGTCTTCGCCGACGGCTTCCCGGACGCTACGAATGGCGTCGAGGTCGTCCTGCAGCCGCTCGCGGCCCAGCCGCAGCTTCAGCGCGTGGAAGCCGCCCTCTGCAACGAGCGCGGCGGCCTCCTCGGCAAGCCCGCCGACGTCGCTCAGCCAGAGTCCGTTGCTGTTGTACGCCGGCACCTTGCCCACCGCGCCCCCGAGCAATGCGGCGAGCGGCAAGCCGGCGGCCTGGCCAAGGGCGTCCCACGCGGCCATGTCGAGCGCCGCGATGGCGATCATCGTAATACCCTCGTAGCCCACAAGGTGCAGGGCGCGCCTGGCGTGCTGGAAGTCATCCAGCGGGCAAAGCGGGGTGCCTGCCCGCGCCGCGACAAGGTCTCGGATGACGGGCACGATGTACTTCGCGGCTTGCTTGAGGTACGGCTCAAGATAGCTGCGGCCGACAATGCCTTCCCGGGTGTGAAGATCGATCAGGATCAACGGCCACTGGTCGAATGCGCCAACTTTCGACACGATAGGCCGTTTCAGTGGCACCAGAACCGGCCGGACCTCAACGCTTTGGCAGACCAGCGGTTCAAGCTTCATGGCGGCACCTCCAGCGCACTTCCCGAGGCGGTCGGCGGCAAGCGTGCCGCGACCTTCTCCCCAATATAGTCCGGGGTGGGGGGGATGGCGGGACCAGGTGCCGGTTCAGTCCTTCAGGAACATCTCCTGGAGGTCGTTCAGGAAGCGCCGGCCCAGTTCGGTCGGGCGGATCGTGGCGAGGTCGGCCTCCAGCAAGCCTTTCTTCTCGGCTTCGGCCAGGGTCTTGCTGATGGTGTGCAGGGGCAGGCCGGTGTAGTCGTGGAAGCTCGATGCCGGGACGCCGTCGGTCAGCCGCAGCGCGTTGAGCATGAACTCGAACGGCAGTTCGTCGGCGCTCACATCGCGCGCTTCCTGCACGGCGTTGCCGGCCATCGCCTCGCGCATATAGGTGGCGGGGTGCTTGTGCCGCATCTGGCGCAGCACCCGGTGCGGGAACGACAGCTTGCCGTGCGCGCCCGCCCCGATGCCGAGGTAATCGCCAAAACGCCAGTAATTGAGGTTGTGCCGCGCCTCCCGGTGCGGCTTGCCGTAGGCCGAGGTCTCGTAGTGCCGGAAGCCGGCCTCGCCGGTGCGGGCCTCGATGATGTCCTGCATCTCGTAGGCGATGTCCTCGTCCGGCAGCGCGGGCGGGTACTTGGCGAACAGCGTGTTCGGCTCCAGCGTCAGGTGGTACATCGACAGGTGCGTGGTGCCATAGGCCAGCGCCGCTTCGAGGTCGCGCACGCATTCCTCCACGGTCTGGCCCGGCAGCGCGTACATCAGGTCGAGGTTGACGTTGTCGAAACTGGCCTGGGCGATCTCGATGGCCGCGCGCGCCTCGCGCTCGCCGTGGATGCGGCCCAGCGCCTGGAGATGCCGGTCGCTGAAGCTCTGGATGCCGATCGACAGCCGGTTGATGCCGCTCGCGCGGTAGCTCGCGAACCGCTCGGCCTCGAAGGTGCCGGGGTTGGCTTCCATCGTGATCTCGGCGTCGGCATCGAGCGGCAGCAGCGCGCGGATGTCCGATAGCAGCCGGTCCATGCCGGCAGCGGACAGCAGGCTCGGCGTGCCTCCGCCGATAAACACCGTATGCACGGGGCGGCCCCAGACCAGCGGCAGCGATTGTTCCAGGTCGGCGCGCAGTGCGTCGAGGTAGGCGTCTTCGGGGATGTCGTGGCTGTCTTGTCCGCCGACGGTGCCCGGCGCCGCGTGCGAGTTGAAATCGCAATACGGACACTTGCGCACGCACCACGGGATATGCACGTAGAGCGAGAGCGGCGGGGAGCCTGGCAGGGCAATCTGGCCCGGCTTGAGCCAGAGTTGCTGGTTGTCGGCGGGAGAAACGGCGGGCGAAGCGGCGGCGGAAACAGCCGGCTTGCCGCTGCTGACGGGGTGAATCGGAATCATGCGCGAACCTTCAGGCTGGCCGCCTGGAGCCGGGCCACCAGCCCCTGGAGCGCCAGCGCGCGGTGACTGATGGCGTTCTTCTCTTCCGCGCTGAGTTCGGCGGCCGTCTTGCCGATGCGCGGGAGCAGGAAATGCGGGTCGTAGCCGAAGCCGCCGGCGCCGCGCGGGGCGTCGACCACCTCGCCGGCCCAGGTGCCTTCGGCGATGATCGGGCGCGGGTCGTCGGCATGGCGCACCAGCACCAGCACGCAGTAGTAATGCGCGTGGCGATTGAGCTTGCCGGCCAACTGCGAGATCAGGTGCGCGTTGTTGGCCGCGTCGGACTTTGGCTTGCCCACGCTTTGCGCGTAGCGGGCCGAATACACGCCCGGGGCGCCGTCCAGCGCGTCCACGCAGATGCCCGAGTCGTCGGCCAGCGCCGGCATGCCGGCGAGCCGGCTGGCGTGGCGCGCCTTGGCCAGTGCGTTCTCGACGAAGGTCGGATGCGGTTCCTCGGCTTCGGGAATGCCGAGGTCGCCCTGCGGCACCACGTCGATGCCCAGCGGCATCAGCAGCGCGCCGAACTCGCTCAGCTTGCCGGGATTGTTGGAGGCCAGCACAAGGCGTTGCATCGTCATCCCCTTTTGCTTTGCACGGTTCTCGTCGCTTACAGGCCGAGCGCCAGCTTCTGGTGGCGCACGAGGTCGGCAATGCCGGCTTCGGCCAGGCGCGTCATGGCGTCCAGGTCGGCGCGGCTGAACGGCACGCCTTCGGCGGTGCCCTGTACTTCGACGAAGCCGCCGCTGCCGGTCATCACCACGTTCATGTCGGTGTCGCAGCTGCTGTCCTCGGCGTAGTCGAGGTCGAGCACGGGCACGCCATCGACCATGCCCACGGAAACCGCGGCCACGAAGTCAAGAATTGGACTTTTTGCGATCAGGCCATCGGCCAGCATCTTGCTCACGGCGTCATGGGCGGCCACGAAGGCGCCGGTGATGGCGGCCGTGCGGGTGCCGCCGTCTGCCTGGAGCACGTCGCAATCGAGATGGAGGGTGTACTCGCCCAGCGCGCCGAGGTCGAACACCGTGCGCATGGCGCGGCCGATCAGGCGCTGGATCTCCTGCGTGCGGCCGGTCTGCTTGCCGCGCGCGGCCTCGCGGTCGGAGCGGGTGTGCGTGGCGCGGGGCAGCATGCCGTACTCGGCCGTGACCCAGCCTTCGCCGCTGCCTTTCTTGTGCGGCGGCACCTTGGCCAGCACGCTGGCCGTGCACAGCACCTTGGTATCGCCAAAGGCACTCAGCACGGCACCTTCCGCGTGGCGGGTGTAGTGGCGGGTCAGGGTGATGGGTCGCAGCGCATCGGCTGCGCGTCCGCTGGGTCGCATGGGGATCTTTCGTTGGAATCGGGTGAGACCGCGATTCTAACGCCGGCAGGCCATGCGTGCCCGCCGGCGCCCCATGCGCGGTACTTCAGCGCATGAAATTGGTGGTCTTGTCGATCGCGGCGCGGATCTCGGCAATCGACCGTTCGATCTCTTCCTCGGACAGCAGGTCGTTCTCGCTGCCCGTCCGCTCCAGGATCGACGTGGTGAAGGCGTTCAGTGGCAGGGTGTCGGTCAGCACGGCGTCGTCGTTCGGCACGGTGGCGTCGGCCTCCCACATCATGGCGATGGCTGTGGTGTTGTCGGCACCTTCGCCCGCGTTTTGAAGCGCCTGTTCGATCATGTCCGGAATGGCGTGCACCACCGACAGGCTGGTCACCTTGTCGACGATGACCTTTTCTTCCAGCGCGCCCCACAGGCCGTCCGAGCACAGCATCGCCACGTCGCCCGGTTCCAGGCGCACCGGGCCGCCGATGTCGATCAGCGGCAGGTTGGGCGAGCCAAGGCAGTTGTACAGCTTGTTGCGCTCGGGGTGGTTGGCCACGTCCATCGGCAGCACGCGCTCCTGCTGAAGCAGGTTTTCGATCTTCGAGTGATCGCGGGTGCGGGTGAGCAGCGTGCCCTTGCGGATCAGGTACAGGCGCGAATCCCCGGCGTGGGCCCAGTGGATCTGGCCGTTCTGGATCAGGCAGCAGACCACGGTGGTGCGCGGCACGTCCGCCAGGCGGTTGGCTTCGGCGTAGCGATGGATCTCGCGGTGCGCCAGCATGACCGTGTCCTGGAGGAAGTCCGCCGGATTGCGGATGGCCGGGCGGGCCTGGGTCTGGAACTGGCGCGCCAGCGTCTGCAGGGCTTGCTGCGCGGCGACTTCGCCCAGCGCATGGCCGCCCAGGCCGTCGGCCAGCACCATCAGCAGGGCATCACGCGTGAAGCAGTAGCCCATGCGGTCCTGGTTGATACGGCGGCCGCCTTTCCGGCTTTCCTGGTAGACGGAGAATCGCATGTTGTCGTGAGTTCGGTCAGGGCCGGCCCGGCGGGTGCGCGGGGCCGACGCGTAGTGATTTAATCGCCGCTCTGCGTGGTGGCGGTGTCGTCGCGGCGGCGCAGCAAGGTCATGAAGCGGCTCGTTGCGTTCATGCGTTCGGTAACGGGCCCGGCGGGGTTGGCCGCTGCCGCGGCGGCGGATTGTTCGCCCAGCGCGTTGCTCTGGTCGCGCAACTCCTTCTGGAGGCGGAACACGCTTTGCGGGCGCTCGGACGGCGTGAGCCGGAGGCACCATTCCACGAGGTCCACCAGCCCGTTGGTATAGGTGGCGCGCAGGCGGGCGATCGATTCGCCCATGCGGTCTTCCTTCTCGCGCTGGTTGGCTTCCTGCGGCGGCATGCCGGCCATGCACGCGTAAAGCGTGGCGCCCAGGCTGTAGATGTCGGTCCAGGGGCCGAGGTCGCTGTGCTTGCCGTAGAGTTCGGGCGCGGCGAAACCGGGGGTGTACATCGGCTGGAAGCGGGCGGCTTCCATGGTCAGGATCTGCCGCGCGGCGCCGAAGTCGAGCAGGATCGGCGATTCGTCCTCGCGCAGGTAGATATTGCCGGGCTTGATGTCCAGGTGCAGCAGCTTGTGGATATGGACTTCGCGCAGCCCGCTCATCAGGTCGTGGAATACCTTGCGGATGAACCGCTCGCGCAGGACCTTGGGCTTGCCCTGCTGCCGGGCCTGCAGGATATGCTCCTGCAGCGTCTTGCCCAGCTCGTAGTTCATGACCATGTAGACCGTGGAGTTCTCGCGGAAGAAATTCACCACGCGCACCACGCTCGGATGGGAAATGCGTGCCAGCGAGCGGCCTTCCTCGAAGAAATATTTCAGGCCCAGGCGAAACGAGGCCGCGTTCTCGTCCGGGACGACCGGAATCAGCTCGCCCGGGTTGCGGCGGGCCAGCGAGGACGGCAGGTATTCCTTGATGGCCACCGGGGCGCCGGTTTCATCGGTGGCGAGGTAGACGAAACTGAACCCCCCGCTGGCCAACTTCTTTACAATACGGTAGTTGGCGAGCAGCGTGCCGATGGGCAGCGGCGCACTCTTGGGTTGGTTAGCGCCCTTGGACTCTGTCATAGGATTCGGGACCTCATTTGCCCACGGATTCTCCCGGCTAATCGATCACTTGTAAAGAAAACATTAGCGGGGACTGTTGCCAAAAATCCGCGTTTTCCAACCGGGTTTTCCGTTGATTTTCTGCCCGGCCGGCGCGCTGCCCGCGCACCCGCCCCGGTGCTGGCTTGCAGGCCCCGGCGGCATGCGATTACCGCCCCGATTTACCCGTATTTCGACCCTTTCCGACCCTTTCCGACTCTTACGCGAGATAACCGACAATGATCCACAGCATGACAGGGTATGGCCTGGCGACGCGCCAGGCGCCGCTGACAAACGCCAAGGGCGAGCCCAGCGGCCGGACCGCCTCGGTTTCGGTGGAATTCCGGACTGTCAATTCGCGTTTTCTCGACCTGTTGTTCCGCGCCCCCGAGGAATGCCGCGCGTTCGAGCCCGCCCTGCGCGAGATGCTCATGGGCGAGCTGTCGCGTGGCAAGCTGGAGTGCCGCATCAACCTGCAGCGCACCGATACCGGCGGCGCCACGCTGGCGCTGAACCAGGGCCTGCTGGACCAGATCCGCGCGCTGGAGTCCACCGTAGCCGCTACGTTCAGCGGCGCCGGTTCGCTGCGCATGGGCGAGATCCTGCGCTGGCCCGGCGTGCTGGTGGAGCCGGAACTGTCGCAGGAGTCCCTGCGCGAGGCTGTCACGGGTGCCGCGCGTGACGCGTTGAACCAGCTGCTGGAAGCGCGCCGGCGCGAGGGCGAGGCCCTCAAGGCCACGCTCATGGAGCGCATCGACGCCATGCTGGCCATCGTCGAGCGCCTGACGCCGACCATCCCGCAACTGATCGCCCATCACCAGGAAAAGCTGACCGAGCGCCTCCAGGAGGCGTTCAACCTGGCCGCACCGTCCGGCATGCCGTCGATGAGCCGCGACGAGATCGGCGAGCGCATCCGCCAGGAAGCCACGGTGTATGGCATTCGCATCGATATTGCCGAGGAACTGTCGCGCCTGCAGGCCCACCTCAACGAAACGCGGCATATCCTGAAGAAGGGCGGTCAGGTCGGCAAGCGGCTCGACTTCATGATGCAGGAGCTGAACCGCGAGGCGAACACGCTTGGCTCGAAGGCCGCCGCCAAGGAGCTGGCCGATGCGTCGATGGAGCTCAAGCTGCTGATCGAGCAGATGCGCGAACAGATCCAGAATCTCGAATAAGTCCTAAACCAGATCACAGATCATGAGTGAAACGTCCCACACCGCGTCCCAGTCCACGCCGCACGTCGCCATCGACACCGCCTACCCCGGCAACCTGTTCATGGTGGTGGCCCCGTCCGGCGCCGGCAAGTCCACGCTGGTGAACAAGCTGCTGTCGCAGGATTCGGCCATCCGCCTGTCGATCTCACACACCACGCGCAAGCCGCGCCCGGGCGAGCAGAACGGCCGCGAGTACCATTTCACTACCGTGGACGAGTTCCGCGCCGCACGCGACCGGGGTGAGTTCCTGGAATGGGCCGAGGTGCACGGCAACTACTACGCCACGTCCCAGGTCTGGATCGAGCAGCAGATGGCCCAGGGCAACGATGTGCTGCTCGAGATCGACTGGCAGGGCGCCCAGCAGGTGCACAAGCGGTTTTCGAACGCGGTGGAGATCTTCATCCTGCCGCCGTCGCTGACCGCGCTCGAGGAGCGGCTCAAGAAACGCGGCCAGGACGAGCCGAACGTGATCGTGCGCCGCCTGCTGGCCGCGGGCAGCGAAATGTCGCATGCGTCGGAGTCGGACTACGTCATCATCAACGAGGTGTTCGATGACGCGCTGGCGCAGCTGAAGGACGTCGTTCGTGCCACCCGTCTGCGCTTTTCGTCGCAGAAGGCACGCCACAACGAGCTGTTCATCGAGTTGGGCATTCACTGACCTGAGGTCGGTGCCCAGGGGGCGGCCGGAACGTTTCCGGCCGCGTGCTGTAAAATGACGGCCTGTCGAACAGGTTTTGTCCCAAGGTGGATTCAATATGGCGCGTATTACCGTCGAAGATTGTCTGAAACACATCCCGAACCGCTTTGAGCTTGCGCTCGCCGCGACGTACCGGGCACGCCAGCTGGTGCAGGGCCATACGCCCAAGGTCGAGGCCAAAGACAAGCCCACCGTGGTGGCGCTGCGCGAGATCGCGTCCGGCCAGATCGGCATCGAGATGCTGAAGAAGGTGCCGACCTGATTGCCAGGGCGGCCTGTGGTGCATCGTTGTCTCGCGTACGTGCGGATTCAGCCGCGCATTCGTCCGGATTCCAGGGGCCGCCCCCATGTCTTCATCGTCGTCCAAGTCCGCGATCCATCCCGCGATCGTCCCGCCGGTCCCGCCCGGCGTACGGACGGACGGCGAACGGCCGGCATTGGGCCCCGTTGCCGCCGCCAGCGTGGCGCCGGGCGCCCCCTTGCCTGCCACACCCTCCGCACTGCCGGTGTCAGTCGGCTTGCCGCCTGCGCCGCCGGGTTCACCCGGAGGTAGGCGCGCCATGTCTGGCCAGATGCCGATGACCGCCCGAACCGGCGCCCCGAACCTGCCCGATCCGCTCGGCGACAACGTCGTCGGGGAGCGGTCTGTCGTGCCGCCGCTGCAGGGTAAGTCACGTGCGGGCCTGGCCAGCGAACTCGTGGCCGAGCCCGTCGAGGGCACCCTGCCGGCCGCGCCGGCGGGCGAGCTCTTCATCGACGCAGTGCTGGCGCAGTCATACCGGCACTTCTTCGGCCCGACCTCGCAGCCAGCGGTTCCGCCGCGCCAGCAGGTCATCTCCATCGCCCGGCTGATGGAGAAGCTCGCGTACCTGAAGCCCGCCGACCAGGCGCTGGTGCGCGAAGCCTTCCAGTTTTCCGACGAGGCCCACCTGGGCCAGTACCGCCAGAGCGGCGAGCCCTACATCACCCATCCGGTGGCGGTGGCGGAGCTGTGCGCGGACTGGAAGCTGGACGTCCAGTCGATCATGGCCGCGCTGCTCCATGACGTGATGGAGGACCAGGGCATCACCAAGAGCGAGCTG
Organism: Cupriavidus campinensis; assembly: GCF_905397395.1. Lineage (GTDB taxonomy): Bacteria > Pseudomonadota > Gammaproteobacteria > Burkholderiales > Burkholderiaceae > Cupriavidus > Cupriavidus campinensis. Next base: position 59,970 of record NZ_CAJPVH010000003.1, on the reverse strand, counting down.
GCCGAGAAATTCGGTCCCAAGGTCTCGGAACTGGTGGATGGCCTGACCAAGCTGGACAAGCTCGAATTCCAGAGCCGCGAGCAGGCGCAGGCGGAAAGCTTCCGCAAGATGCTGCTCGCGATGGCGCGCGATGTGCGGGTGATCCTGGTCAAGCTGGCCGATCGCACGCACAACATGCGTACGCTCGATTTCGTGCCGCCCGAGAAGCGGCGCCGGATCGCGCTCGAAACCATGGAGATCTACGCGCCGATCGCGCACCGGCTGGGTCTCAACACGATTTACCGCGAGCTCCAGGAACTGTCGTTCAAGGTGGGCTCGCCGTTCCGCTACGCCACGCTGGAGAAGGCCGTCAAGGCCGCGCGCGGCAACCGGCGCGAGGTGGTCAAGCGCATCCTGGAAGCCGCCGAGCGCGCGCTGGCCGACGCCGGCATCGTGGCCGAGCTGTCCGGGCGCGAAAAGACGCTGTACAGCATCTATCGCAAGATGCACGACAAGCAGCTGTCGTTCTCGCAGGTGCTGGACGTCTACGGCTTCCGCGTGGTGGTGGAAACGCAGATGCACTGCTACATGGCGATGGGTGCGCTGCACAGCCTGTACAAGCCGATGCCGGGCAAGTTCAAGGACTACATCGCGATTCCGAAGATCAACGGCTACCAGTCGCTGCACACGACGCTGGTGGGCCCGTTCGGTACGCCGGTGGAGTTCCAGATCCGCACGCGCGGCATGCACCAGATTGCCGAGGCCGGCGTGGCTGCGCACTGGATGTACAAGCACCAGGCCGATCACGCCAACGATATCCAGCAGCAGGCCCACCAGTGGCTGCAGTCACTGCTGGACATCCAGAGCCAGACCGGCGACTCGCAGGAGTTCCTGGAGCACGTCAAGATCGACCTGTTCCCGGACGCGGTCTACGTGTTCACGCCGAAGGGCCATATCCGCGCACTGCCGCGCGGCGCCACGGCGCTGGACTTCGCCTACGCGGTGCACAGCGACCTGGGCAACCAGTGCGTGGCGGTCAAGATCAACAACGAGCTGCTGCCGCTGCGCACCGAGCTGAAGAGCGGCGATATCGTCGAGGTGGTGACGGCGCCGTACTCGAAGCCGAATCCGGCGTGGCTCGCCTTCGTCCGCACGGGCAAGGCGCGCGCGGCGATCCGGCATTACCTCAAGACCACCAAGCTCGACGAGGCCATCCAGCTGGGCGAGCGCCTGCTGGAGCAGTCGACGCGCCAGCTTGGCATCGAGCTGAAGGCGGTGCCGCAGGCGGTCTGGGATCGCATGATCCAGTGGACCGGCAACAAGCATAAGGAAGACATCTTCGCCGACCTGGCGCTCGGCCGCCGCGTGCCGGCAGTGGTGGCGCGGCGCATGGAGATCCTGCTGCAGGAGCTGTCCGGCGACGTCGACAGCGCGCTGCTGGCCGCCGTGCAGACCTTTGCGGGCGAGGAAGCGCCGGCCGTGCCGATCACCGGCGACGAAGGCATGTCGATGATCTTCTCGGCCTGCTGCCGGCCGATTCCGGGCGATTCGATCGTCGGCTATCTGGGCAAGGGCGAGGGGCTGCAGATCCACGTGCAGGACTGCAAGGTGGCCAAGCGGCTGCACAGCAAGGACCCGGAGCACTGGATCGAGGTCATGTGGGCCAAGAAGACGACGCGCGCCTTCGACGTGTCGATCAAGGTCATGGTGCGCAACGTGAAGGGCATCGTGGCGCGCGTGGCCGCGGACCTGACCGCCGCCGACGCCAACGTGGCCCACGTGGCCATGGAACAGCAGCAGGGCGGCCACCAGGAAGCCACGTACATGCAGTTCGTGATCCAGGTCCAGAACCGCCTGCACCTGGCCAACGTGATGCGTGGGCTGCGGCGCAACCCGGACGTAATCCGGATCTTCCGCGACCGCAACGACGGCTGACGCCTAGTTCACCGCGGCCTTCGCCGGGTAGCGGACTTCCAATATATCGATCTGTTCCATCCCGGCCGGCGTGCGCAGCGGCACGGTGTCGCCCTCGCGCGCCTTGATCAGCGCCTTGGCGATCGGCGAAATCCAGCTCACATGGTTGTTGTCGAGGTCTACCTCGTCCATGCCGACGATGGTGATGGTGGTTTCGTCGCCCGACTGGTTCGCATAGGTGACCGTGGCGCCGAAGAAGACCTGGTCGTTGTCGCCCTGCAGCGAGGGGTCGACGACTTCGGCCTTGTCGAGCCGGCGCGTGAGGAAGCGGATGCGGCGGTCGATCTCGCGCAGCCGCTTCTTGCCGTAGAGATAGTCGCCGTTCTCGGAGCGGTCGCCGTTGGAGGCGGCCCAGGAGACGATCTGCACCACCTCGGGACGCTCCACGTCGATCAGGTGCATCAGCTCGTCGCGCAGCCGGTTGTAGCCCGTGGCGGTAATGTAGTTCTTGGTGCCGGCGGGCAGCGGTGTCGCGCCCTCGGGCAGGTCGTCGTCGTCATCGTTCGACGACTCTTTGACAAAAGCCTTGTTCATGGTCCGGATCACTTCTTCGGGTAGTCATTATAGGAAGTTGCGCGGCTGGGGCGCGCCGGGCGAAAAAAATGCGGCGTAGGGGGTTCACAAAACTGAAAACTTCTATATAATCTCATTTCTCGAGTGCGGCTGTAGCTCAGTTGGATAGAGTACTTGGCTACGAACCAAGGGGTCGTGGGTTCGAATCCTGCCAGCCGCGCCACCTATCGAGTCAAAAAGGGCTTCCGGAAACGGAAGCCCTTTTTGCATTCTGGCCTCGATTCTCCGCCCCCGCTCCCCGTATTTCCCTTTCGCTCGCTGGAACGCTCCGCCCGCGCACCGCTCAAACCTGCATCGGTCTTGTCGATCGCAGGGAGAACGCGCATGAACCAGGATGAATGGCGGGTGGAGGGCTATCGCGGCATGGATGCCTACGTGCTGGTGTCGTCGCATCGTCAGGCGGTGGCCGGCAGCGTGGCCGACACCGAAACGTATGGCTACGAGGTGCGCGTTGCCGAGGAAGGTGTCGATCCCTCTGATACCGGTGATATCGAGATACTTTCCAGCGGCGGCCACGAATTTGCCACGCGGCACGCGGCCGAAGTGGCGGCTTTCAGTGCTGCCTACGCCCTTATCGACAAACTTTTGGGGCCGGTCAGATAGACAGCAAAGTTCCTTGTGGCCAGTGCAATGACGCATATCACGTCGTGATGCGTCTGTCGGGCCGGAACTTGATCAGGATCATTTTTGATCGGCGGGGTGACCCCTAGTCTGGATGTGGAGCGCGATGTTCGCGCCTTGCAGAAGACAGGAGGTAACCATGCCCGAGTATGAAGGGTTCAAGATCGTCTACGAAGTGATCAATTTGCCGAAGGGCAAGTGGGGGATCCTGATCGAGGTCATCCGGCGCGTGGACGGCGAAATCCTGATGGCCCGGCACAATCCTTTTCCGAGCCATCCTTTCGATACGAAGCTCGAGGCGCTCGAGCACGTGAACCGCTACGTTGCCTCGACGCTCGATGATCTTGATGACGCGCACACGGTGCGGCGTATCGCGTGATCCGCGTCGGTAATGCACAAAAAGAAAACGCCCTTCGCGGGCGTTTTCTTCTTCATGGTGCAGAAAGTGGAAATAGTGGTTGCCTTATGCGGGACGATCCCCCATAATTCATCTCCTTCAGACGCGGGGTGGAGCAGTCTGGCAGCTCGTCGGGCTCATAACCCGAAGGTCGCAGGTTCAAATCCTGCCCCCGCAACCAACACCTCTGAAGCCCTCTTCAAACACCTCTGCCGATCACGGCAGAGCGTTCCTGGCAGTACTTTCCCACATCGTATTTTCAGCGCCTGACGCCTACGCGTGCACCAGCGACGCCGCCTTCGCGAACGTGTCGCGCACCTGCGGCTGGCCTTCGCGCTCGGCCGCCTCGGCGCGATCGGTGAGGCGGCCCTTGAGCACGGCGATATTGCCGCCGCCGCCCAGCTTGGTCGATGCATCGCGCATCAGTTGCGTGAGCTCCTGCGTCACGTCGGCGCCATCGAAGGCGCTGACCGACAGCGCGGACACGCGCTCCAGAAAATTGTTGACCAGCGCTTCATCATGTTGCGGTTCGGGCATGGCTGCTCCTTGTCGAACGATTGTGAGACGCAATTGTGAGACGCAGGGCCGGGGGGCGATCAGGACCGGGGCAATTGCGGCGTGATGCGCCGCCGTGCGGGCTTCAGCGCCCGCGTGGGCCAGAGCACGTAGTTCGTATGCGGGTCCATCGGCTTGCCGAAGTACGAGACCCACACCTGCACGCCTTGTTCGGTTTCGGAAACGATCGCGGCCACGGCACGGGCGGCGACGGAAGGGGACTTGAGCAGATCGGCCAGTGCTTCCACGCCCTGGACCACATGGTGCTTCACCCCCCTGAACCACACGTACTGGCGCATGGCTGCAAGAAAATTCTTTGTCATGGACTCGATGGTTCCTTGTTGGTGCTGCGAGATGAGACCCAAGCTTACACGCTTAGTTGTGACACCTTTGTAGGGGGGCGTCTGATTTTTCCGCAAAGGCACGGCCAGATGTGATGCATGCGACGTGCGGTGCCAAATTGACAATGTGCGACGCTTGTCTTAGCTTCGTTACATACGCTGCACAAATCGCTGGTTTCACAACGTTTTTCCGGCCGAAGGCATGGAGGCATTTTGGAACATGTGGCGGATCTGAACGAACGGCGCGCCCGCGGCAAGGCGCTGCGCCAACTGGTGCCGCGGCGCTCGCACGCGGCGGTCGGCAATGTGGACCGGGACCCGATACCGCTGCTCGAGACCAGCAGCGCTGGCCGGGTGGAGCGGCTGGTGCCCTTGCGCTACGGGCGCATGATCCAGTCCCCGTTCGCATTTTTCCGAGGCGGCGCGATCATCCAGGCGCACGACCTTGCCGGCACGCCAGCCTCGGGCATGACCATCCAGATCTGCGGCGACTGCCACCTCTCGAATTTCGGCGGGTTTGCTACGCCCGAGCGCGCGCTGCTGTTCGATCTGAACGATTTCGACGAGACCAGCCCCGGCCCATGGGAGTGGGACCTGAAGCGGCTGACCGCCAGTATGGTGGTGGCCGCGCGCCACCTGCGCCACAGCAAGGCCGTCGCCGACAACATGGTGTGCGAAGTGGTCAACGGCTACCGTGACCGCATGGCCATGTATGCGGAAATGGGCGTGCTGGAAACCTGGTACGACCGCATTACGTTCGACCGCCTGCTGGCCGAGGCGCTCAACCCTGTGGCCCAGAAGGAGATCCGCCGCGCGATGGAGCGCGCCGCCAGCCGGACGCATGAGACGCTGCTGCCGAAGCTGAGCGAGCGCGAGGGGCACCGCTGGCGCATCCTGGACGCCCCGCCGGCCCTCTTCCATGTGCGCGGCGAGCAAACGCTGTTCACCGAGGACGACGACTGGCTCAAGACCGACATCGGCCCCGAAGTGATTGCCAGGTGCTTCAGCGATTACATCACCACGCTGGCCGCCGATCGCCGCGAACTGCTCTCGCACTTCACCTCCCAGGACATCGCCTTCAAGGTGGTGGGCGTGGGCAGCGTGGGCACGCGCTGCCTGATCCAGCTGCTCACGGACAGCCATGACAAGCCGCTGTTCCTCCAGTTCAAGGAAGCCACGCAATCGGTGGTGGCGCGCTTCTTCAAGTCGCCGAAGCTGACGCACGAGGGCCGGCGCGTGGTGGAGGGGCAACGCCTGATGCAGGCCGCCAGCGACCTGTTCCTGGGCTGGACCAAGGGGCCGTACGGCCGCCATTTCTACGCCCGGCAGTTGCGCGACATGAAATTCTCGGCCGAGATCGAACTGATGGATGCCGACCTGCTGACCGGCTACGGGCGCATCTGCGGTCGGGCACTGGCCCGCGCGCATGCCAAGGCGAGCAACCTTGCGCCGGAGATCAGCGGCTACCTGGGCACCAGCGATGCCATGGCCGAGGCGCTGGTGGGCTATGCCAACGCCTACGCGGACCAGGTGGAACGCGACTACGAGGCCTTCACCACGGCTTGCCGGTCGGGGCGGCTCGCCGCGCGCACCGATGCCGACATCGCCGCCGATTTTCAGGTTTGATGCCCGCGTAATATCAGAATCAGAATCGTCCTAAGGAGCTTGCCGATGACCGAGGATATGCTGCTGCAACTGATGGTGGAGGTGGAGCGTGCGGACCCCATCGACTATGCCAACCTGCCGTTCGACGACGACGCGTTGCGTGCGCTCGCCTGCAAGCTGATCGCCGAACGCTCGACGGAACTGGAGCTATCGGGGATGTCGCAGGAAGCGTTGTTGGCGACACTTTGGGCATCCACAGCCAAGCTCGTGCTCGAGAACATCGTGCTCAACGCGCGGCTGCTGACGTTGCAGGGATTGCCCGATGACGCCAAGGCGCTGATCGACCGCATCGCCCGCCAGTCGCGCGGCGGGGCGTGAACCCTCCCGCAGTAAAAAAGCGGCCCGCGCATCACACGATGCGCGGGCGCCGACGTTTGGATAAAATACCGGCTTCAATCGGGCCTGGGCCTGATTTCTGGAGGTTTTACGCGTGATCAAGTGGATTATCGTCGCTGGATATCTGGGTGCGATCCTGTATGTGCATTTCCGCGGCAAGGTGCGACTGCCGTTCATGCGCCAGTTGCTCGACCACTCCGCGCTGGTGGCGCCGGTCAACTGCTTCATGTACATGTTCTCGGGCGTGCCGCGCACGCCGTACATCGGCGTCGAACGCTTCCCGGACCTGGAGAAGCTGCGCGCCGCCTGGCCGCAAATTCGTGACGAGGGCCTGGCCCTGGTCGCGATGCGCAAGATCAAGGCCGCCGACAAGAATGACGACGCCGGCTTCAACTCGTTCTTCAAGTACGGCTGGAAGCGTTTCTACCTGAAATGGTATGAGGCGCAGCACCCGTCCGCCGAGACGCTGTGCCCGAAGACCGTGGCGCTGCTGCGCGAGTTGCCGACCGTGAAGGCGGCAATGTTCGCCGAGCTGCCGCCGGGCGGCAAGCTGAACCCGCACCGCGACCCGTTTGCCGGCTCGCTGCGCTATCACCTGGGGCTGTCCACGCCGAACGATGACCGCTGCTTCATCGAGGTGGACGGCGAGCGCCATAGCTGGCGCGACGGCCATGGCGTGGTGTTCGATGAAACCTACCTGCACTGGGCCGAGAACCGCAGCGACAAGGATCGCCTGATCCTGTTCTGCGACATCGAGCGCCCGATGCGCTATCGCTGGGCCGCCGCGGTCAACCACTGGATGGGCCGCAAGGTGATGACGGCCGCCAGCTCGCCGAACGAGGAAACCGACCAGACCGGCGCGATCAACAAGCTGTTCCGCTTCGTCTGGCTGGGCGGGCAGTACCGCCGCCGCTTCAAGTCCTGGAACAAGAACGTCTATTACGTGACCAAGTTCGGACTGATCCTCGGCGGCGTCGCGCTGATCGTTTTTCTCTGATTTTTCCGATTATTTCCCGATAGTCAGGACTCGGCGGCACCCGTCCGCCGACGCTCCGCGCCCACTGCCTCGTAGTGGGCGCGCTTGTCCTCGTACATGCGGCTGTCGGCCAGCTTGACTGTGTCGGTCAGCCGGTCGCCCTGCGCGCACGTGGCGGCGCCAATCGAAAACGACAGCCGCGCACCCGGATAGAACTGGTTGTTCAGCTCCACCACCTGCTGGATCTGATCGACCACCGTGGCCGCGCCGCGTTCGTCGTTGCCGGGTAGCAAAACCATGAATTCGTCGCCGCCGATGCGGGCCACGCAGGCTTGCTCGCCCACGGCTTTCTTGAGCACCTCGCCTGTGCGGCGCAGCAGCGCGTCGCCGTCGCCGTGGCCGTACTGGTCGTTGACCTGCTTCAGGCCATTGAGGTCCACCGCCACCACGCTGACCGGCCACGGCCCCTTGCGGCCCAGGCGCGCCAGCTCGTCCTCGTAATAGGCGCGGTTGTAGAGCTTGGTCAGCACGTCGTGCTTGCCCAGGAACTCCACGTAGGCTTCCGCCTTTTTGCGCGCGGTGATGTCGGTCAGCGACACCAGCACCTGGTCCCAGTCTGCCTCCCGGCCCGGGAAGACCGACCACTGCATGAACACGTCCACCGAGCGGCCATCGAGCGCGTAGTTGATGACTTCGCGCTGCTGCCAGAGCTTTTCGTGCCAGAGGTCGATCAGCTGCTCGGCGAAGTGGATGCGCATGTCGTCGCGGAACACGTCGCCCAGCCGGGACAGCAGGATCTCCTTGCTCGGCGCGGCGAACATCGTCAGCGTCTGCTGGTTGACGTCGAGCACGCGGATTTCCTGCATGCAGCGCGAGACGAAGTCCGGGTGCACATTCAGAAACGTCCGAAAATCGGTGATGCCGGCCGCGCGTACCTCGTCCAGCAGCATCTTCACCGCGCTGAAGTCCTCCACCCAGAGCGAGACCGGCGAGTGCTCGAACAGCCCCTGGGCGTACTGCTGGCTGCGGCGCAGGTCGCGCTCGCTGCGCACGCGCGCGGTGATGTCCTCGATCGACAGCAGCACGCGCGACCAGTCCTGCTCGTGGCCGGGCATGACCGTGGCGTCGAGGCGGATGTCCAGCCGTTCGCCGTCGAGCGTGTAGTTGACGGTCTGGCTGGCGAAGTGCCGGCCGCCGTCCCAGAGCTGACCCAGTTCCTCGACGTGCTGGTCGAACATGTCGTCACGGAACACGGTGTCGAGGTTGGCGACGAGGTCCGCCAGGTCGGCGGCGCGGAAGAGGTCGAGCGTGCGGCGGTTGACGTCGAGCACGCGGATCAGGGCCGAGCAGCGCGCCACTTCGGCCGGGCGCTCGCGCAAATAGGCGCGCAGGTCGGTCACCCCGCCCGCGCGCAGCTGGTCGAAGGCCAGCCGCACGGCGCTGAAGTCCTCAAGCCAGAGCGAGACCGGCGCGAGCTGGAACAGCGTTTGATAATCGTCGTCAAGCCGCGAAGCGGCGGGTGCACTGCCCAAGTTTGTTCTCCCTGGTTCTGGTAGTCGGTGTCCGCGCACAAGCATAGGCGAGGGCGCCGCCATTTTGGGACAAATCTGGGCGGAAGTCTCGCAAGAACGGTGCCGGGGGCGGGTGCGCGGGGACGCAGGAAGGCGGAGGGCGCCGTCAGGGGGCCAGCCGGCGTACCACGCCGGCCACGGTTTCCAACGCGCGTTCGATCGCCGGCTCGCGCGGATTGCCGCAGTTGAGCCGCAGATAGTGATCGAAGCGGTTCGAATTCGAGAACATCGAGCCCGGCATGACCCGGATGCCATGGGCCAGCACCTGCTCGAAGACGGTTTCAGACGACATCCCGGCCGGCAGTTCGATCCACAGGTGCAAGCCGCCGCGCGGCAGGGTGAGCCGCGTGCCGGCCGGAAAGCTGCCCGCCACGGCCTGCGCCATCCATTCGCGCTGGTTGCGCAACTGCTCGCGCAGGCGGCGCAGATGGCGCTCGAAAGCGCCGGTGCCCATGAAATCGGCCACGGCAATCTGCGCCAGCATCTCGTTGGGCCGCGAGAGGCCGAACTTGAGCATCTCCACGCGCGCCTGCCACTTGCCGGCGGCGATCCAGCCCAGCCGCATGCCCGGCGCCAGCACCTTGTGGAGCGAGGCGCAGTGGATCACGTTGCCCGTTGTATCCCACGTCTTGGCCGCCGCGAGCGGCGTCTCGCCCTCATAGGTGGAAGCGCAGCTGTCGTCCTCGATCAGCGCGATGCCGCGCGCCTCGCACCACGCCACCAGGCGCTGCTTGTGCGCGTCGGGCATGACGCAGCCGAGCGGATTCTGCAGGTTGGGCACCACGGCCACGGCCTTGATGTTGTCGTAGGTCTGCGCGGCCAGTTCCAGCGCCTCCAGCGAGATGCCGGTCTGCGGGCTGCACGGGATTTCGAGCGCGCGCATGCCCAGGCTCTCGAGAATCTGCAACAAACCGTAATACGTGGGCGATTCCACGGCGATGACATCGCCCGGCTGGGCCACGGCGCGCAGGGCAAGGTTCAGCGCCTCGGTGCAGCCATGGGTGACGACCACGTCCTCGGGCGCGAGCTGGATGCGCGAGCGCAGCGCGTGCCGGGCCAGTGCGGCGCGCAGGGACGGATGGCCGTCTGCCTCGGCCGCGCTGCCAAAGAGATCGGGATAGCGCCGCAACGCGCGGGCCGTGGCGGTGCGCAGCGCGGCCGTGGGGTAGAGCGAGGGCGCGCCGCACGCGCCGCCGAGGTTGATCTTGATATCGCGATGCTGGCTGCGCGCGAGGATGGCCGAGATGCGCTGGTGAATGCCCACGTACTGCGCTGGGTCGGGCAGGCCGGCCGCCGGTTCCTCGATCGGCGCCAGCGCCGGGCGCGACGGCGCGCGCACGAAGTAGCCCGAGCGCGGCCGTGCTTCCAGCAGCCCGGCGGTTTCCAGTTCCCGGCACGCCTGGAGCGCCGTGGACAGGCTCACCTCATGCAGCCCCATCAGCGACCGCACCGACGGCATGCGGTCCCCCACGGCCAGTGTGCCGGCGGCGATGGCCTGCCGGTAGTGGCCGGCCACCTGTTGATAGAGCGGGAGGGAGGGGTGCGTGGCAGTCATGGCGCGATCATCGCCCACGGAGCGCGGGCACAACAGATACAGATGAAGGGTGTCTGTATCGTAACAGAGCCGCATCGTGCGATCTGTTCTGGTCCGGTCCGCAATCCCTTGTGCCTGTTGGCCTGGCGGGCCGCCCGATAGGCTGGAGACCTGATTCTGGACCCCGGAGCGCGATCATGTCCCCAGCGAAGTTATCGACCGAAACCTACCAGCTGGCCGCCGGCCAGTGCCTCAGGCTGCACCTGGAGCCCGGTGCCGTGGTGCACCTCGAATCCGGCCGCCTGACCGTGGCGGGCCCGCCGCGCTGGCTGGCCGAGACGGTTTGCCAGCCTGCCGCCACGCTCGCGCCCGGCGCGGTGTATATCGCCGGCATCGCCGGCTGGGCCACGCTGGCCGCCGGCGGCGCGGCAACCGTGCACATCATGCAGCCGGCGCCGCCCCCGGGATGGTGGCGACTGATAAAATCCCGCTTCGGCCGATCTGGCCTCCTGCTGGGTAACGCCCGGCCACCAGACACCAAGGCCGCTGAAATACCCGTTCCCCATGCTACGTCTAAGTGAAGTCAAACTCCCGCTCGACCATACCGAGAGCGACCTGGAGGCGGCCGTGCGCAGCCACCTCGCGCAGATCGGTGTCAAAGGCGACGGGATGGTCGCGTTCACCGTCTTCCGCCGCGCGCACGATGCCCGCAAGCGCGCCGACATCAAGCTGACCTACATCGTCGATATCGAGGTCCGCGACGAGGCCGCCGCGCTCCAGCGCATGGCCGGCAAGCCCAACTGGAGCGTGACGCCCGACATGACGTACCGCTTCGTGGCGCAGGCCCCGGCGGGCGGGCCGAAGCTGCGCCCGGTGGTGATCGGCCTGGGTCCGTGCGGGCTGCTGGCGGGCCTGCTGCTGGCGCAGATGGGCTTCCGCCCGATCATCCTCGAGCGCGGCAAGGAAGTGCGCGAGCGCACCAAGGACACTTTCGGCCTGTGGCGCAAGAGCGTGCTCAATCCCGAGTCGAACGTACAGTTTGGCGAAGGCGGCGCGGGCACGTTCTCGGACGGCAAGCTCTACAGCCAGATCAAGGACCCCCGGCACTACGGCCGCAAGGTGCTCAACGAGTTTGTGCGCGCGGGCGCACCCGAGGACATCCTCTTCAAGGCGCGCCCCCACATCGGCACATTCCGACTGGTGAGCATGGTGGAGAAGATGCGCGCCGAGATGCTGTCGTTGGGCGCCGAAATCCGCTTCGAGACGCGCGTGGACGACATCGACATCGAGAATGGGCAGGTGCGGGGCCTCAAGCTCTCCACCGGCGATTACCTCGAGTGCGACCACGTGGTGCTGGCCGTGGGCCACAGCGCGCGTGACACCTTCCACATGCTGCACGACCGCGGCGTGTTCATGGAAGCCAAGCCGTTCTCGCTGGGCTTTCGCATCGAGCATCCGCAGGGGCTGATCAACCGCAGCCGCTTCGGCAAGTTCGCCGGCAACAAGCTGCTGGGCGCGGCGGACTACAAGGTGGTGCACCACGCCAGCAACGGGCGCGCGGTGTACAGCTTCTGCATGTGCCCGGGCGGCACGGTGGTGGCGGCGGCGTCCGAGCCGGGCCGGCTGGTGACCAACGGCATGAGCCAGTACTACCGGGCCGAGCGCAACGCCAACGCCGGCATCGTGGTGGGTATCACGCCGGAGGTCGATTTCCCGGGGGGGCCGCTGGCGGGCATTGCGCTCCAGCGTCATTGGGAGGAGCGCGCCTTCGAGCTCGGTGGCAGCGACTACCGCGCGCCGGGCCAGCTGGTGGGGGATTTCATCGCGGGACGGCCGTCCACGGCGCTCGGCTCGGTGGAGCCGTCATACAAGCCGGGGGTGACGCCGACGGACCTCAGCACGGCGCTGCCTGACTATGTGATTGACGCGATCCGCGAGGCGCTGCCGGAACTCGACAAGAAGATTGCCGGGTTTGCGATGCACGACGCGGTGCTGACCGGGGTGGAGACGCGCACGTCGTCGCCGCTGCGGATCCGGCGCAATAACGACGACTACCAGAGCATCAACGTGAAGGGGCTGTACCCGGCGGGCGAGGGTGCCGGCTATGCGGGCGGGATCTACTCGGCCGCCATCGACGGCATCGAGGTGGCCGAGGCCGTGGCGCTCGACATCGCCAACGGCTAGCCGTTACATACCCATCAGATAGTTGGCCGCGCCCAGGCCGGCCATCCGCCCACTGGCGAAGCAGGCTGTCAGCAGATAGCCGCCGGTGGGCGCCTCCCAGTCCAGCATCTCCCCCGCGCAGAACACGCCCGGTATGGCGTTGAGCATCAGGTGAGCGTTCATTGCCTCGAACGCCACGCCGCCGGCCGTGCTGATGACTTCGTCGATGGGCCGCGCGCGCACCAGCCGCAGCGGCAGCGCCTTGATGGCCGCCGCGAGGGCGGCCGAATCATGCATGTCGGCCTTCGACACCGCTTCATAGAGCAACCCCGCCTTGACCCCGGTAATGCCGAGCTTGCTCTGCAGGTGGCTCGACACCGAGCGCGAGCCGCGCGGACGGGCGATCTCGTCGGCCACGCGTGCCGCGCTCATGCCGGGCGCCAGGTCCAGGTGGATCTCGGCGCTGCCATCCCGTTCGATGAGATCGCGGATCGGGGCGGATAGCGCGTAGACCAGGCTGCCTTCGATGCCGGTCGCGCTGATCACGAACTCGCCCTGACGATGCAGCGGCGTGCCGTCCGGCGCGGTGACCGCCATCGCCACGGATTTCACCGGCTGGCCGGCGTAGCGCTCGCGGAAGACGGCGGACCAGTCCACATCGAACCCGCAATTGGCGGGGCGTAGCGGGGTGATGGTGACGTCACGTTCGGCGAGCCAGGGGACCCAGGCGGCGTCCGAGCCGAGCCGCGCCCAGCTGCCGCCGCCCAATGCGAGCACCACGGCGGGCGCCGATACCGTCGATTCGCCCGCCGGCGAGGCGAAGCGGAGCCGTCCGGCATCGTCCCAGCCCAGCCAGCGATGGCGGGTGTGCACGCGCACGCCCGATTCCCGCAGCCGATGCAGCCACGTGCGCAGCAGCGGCGCGGCTTTCATCTCGGTGGGGAAGACGCGGCCGGAACTGCCGACGAAGGTGTCGATGCCGAGGCCGTGCACCCAGGCACGCAGCGCCGGGCCGTCGAACTGCGCCAGCAGCGGTGCGATGCGGTCGGCCCGCTGGCCGTAGCGCGCCAGGAAGGCCGGCGCGGCCTCGGCATGCGTGATGTTCATGCCGCCCTTGCCAGCCATCAGGAACTTGCGGCCGACCGAGGGCATGGCGTCGTAGACGTCTACCGTCACGCCGCGCCCGGCCAGCGCCTCGGCCGCCATCAACCCGGCCGGGCCGCCGCCGATGACCACGGCGTGGGGCGTGCCAGAAGGGGCGGATGCTGAAAAGGAGGAGGCGGACATGGGCGGTGGCCGGTTGGCGGAGCAGGGGGAAGAGACGCGGGACGCCGCGCATTATAGGTGACAGCGCTCCGGCACCACGGCCGTGCGCGGACGTGCGGTGGCGCACAGCGGGCGCTCCCGGCGCCGGCCAGACTCGTTTAAAACAGGGGAGGCTTCCATGAGCTCAGCACCGCGCAATCCCACCATCGACATGTGCAGGGGCATCGGCATCGCGCTGGTGGTCTTCAGCCATGCCTGGGCCCTGCCTGATCCGGTGTATCGGGCGATCTATTCGATGGCCTTTCCCGCCTTCCTGCTGCGGGCCGGGCTGGTGTTCCAGCCCTCGCGGGCGGTGGCTGCACCGGCGTCGCACCTGTGGGGCAAGTTCATGCGGCTGGTGGTGCCGGCCTGGGGCATGGGGCTGGTGCTGGCGGTGCCTTATATCGTCGCCTGGGCGCTCGGACGGTTTCCCGACGACGAATTCGCCATGCGCTTTGTCGGCACCATGACCGGGTCCGCCATCAACGAATGGAATTTCCTGAGCACGCCGCTGTGGTCGCTGTTCTGCCTGTTCTGGCTGGACGTGGCGGCTACCGCGCTGGCGCGGCTGGGCCCGAGCGTGGCCGGGGCGCTGATGACCGGCGTCGGGCTGGTCTGGATTGTCTTCACGCAGGGTGGCGGCACGTGGTCGGACGTGAATCCGGTGGAGTGGCCGTTCTCGCTGCGTAACGTGGGCTGCGCCATGGTGTTCTACGGCGCCGGGCTCTGGCTGGGCGGCGGCAAGGGGCCCCGGGCCGCCGCGGTGGGGCCGATGCAGTTCACGCCGGCCTCGCTGACCATGCGGCGCGCCCTGTTGCTGGTGGTTACGCTGGCGGTCTGGGTGCTGGCCGTGCGCCACGCGCCGGATGTCTTGAATGTTTCGCGCAACCGCATCGGCACCACGCCCATGGCGATGGCGATGACCCTGCTCGCGGCCTTCGCCGGCACCGCGCTGCTGTGGCAGGTGGTGGTGCTGCTGCCAACCTCCCGCGCGGTGGTCTGGCTCGGCACGCATACGCTGCCCGTGTTCGGCTTCAACTACCTGGTCAACAAGATCGTCTTCGAGACGGCCACCCGCGCTGGGGTGGAGGTGGCGCGGCTGGGCAACTGGTGGTGGGTGCTCGCGCTGATCGAGCTGGCGCTGCTGTGCGCCATCGCCTGGGTGCTGGACCGCATGGGGCCCATCGGCGACCTGTTCAATGGCCGGCCGCTCAAGCGGGTGGGGCGAGAGAAGGCGCGCATGGCCTGACCTCGGGGGGAGGCGGGGCGTAGAATGGCGCTTTGCCAGCCGCTGTCCCCGCCATGCCTGCCTTTCCTGATTCTGCCGATGCTGCCGATGCTGCCGATGCCACCGATGCCCAGGTCGTCGAGGCCGTGCGCCATTGGCTGTCGCGCGCCGTCATCGGCCTGAACCTGTGCCCGTTCGCCAAGAGCGTCTATGTGAAGGATCAGGTGCGCTACGTGGTCAGCCCGGCCACGCGGGCCGAAGACCTGCTCGAAGAACTCGAGGGCGAACTGCGCGCGCTGGCGGACGCCGATCCGGCCCAGACCGACACCACGCTGCTGATCGTGCCGCACGCGCTGGCGGACTTCCTCGCCTATAACGACTTCCTGTACTTCGCCGAGCGCCTGCTGCGCAGCCTGCGGCTGGCCGGCACGCTCCAGATCGCCAGCTTCCACCCGGACTACCAGTTCGAGGGCACCGAGGCGGACGATATCGAGAACTACACCAACCGCGCGCCGTATCCGATCCTGCACCTGCTGCGGGAAGACAGCATCGCGCGCGCCGCCGAGGCGTTTCCGGACGCCGCCGATATCTACGAGCGCAACCAGGCCACCATGCGGCGGCTGGGCATCGACGGTTATCGGCGGTGGATGTCGGAAAAATCCGAAGACGAAGGCTGATCCGGGCGCAGTTCAGGGCGTCCCGGGCGCTTCCGGGGGCTGCACGGGGCGGTGTCAGGGCGCGGTGAAGAACCGCTCGCCCATTTCCTCGAGTCCCAGCGTCTCCAGCACGTTCTGGAGCCGGTCGGCCGCCCGCTTGCGCGGCAGGTCCTTGTACTGGGCGATGATCAGCTCGTTTTTCATCGAATGTTCCCAGCCCACCAGTTCGGTCACGCTGACCTGGTAGCCGTGCGCCTCGAGCTGCAGGCAGCGCAGCACATTGGTCACCTGGCTGCCGAACTCGCGCGTGTGCAGCGGATGGCGCCAGATCTCCGTCAGCGGATTGCCGGCCAGCAGCTTGCCCTTGTGCTTGCGCAGCACGCTGGCCACCTCGGCCTGACAGCACGGCACCAGCACGATGTGGCGTGCCTGCCGGGCCAGGGCGAAGCGGATGGCGTCGTCGGTGGCGGTGTTGCACGCGTGCAGCGCGGTCACCACGTCCACCGTGGCGGGCAGGGCGGGCGAGGTGATGGATTCGGCTACCGACAGGTTCAGGAACGACATCCCCGGGAAGCCCGCGCGTGTGGCCAGTTCCTGCGAGCTCTTCACCAGTTCCTCGCGGGTCTCGATGCCGTAGATATGCGAGTTCTGGCCCTGTTCCTCGGGCAGATCCTTGAAGAACAGGTCATAGAGGATGAAGCCCAGATAGGACTTGCCGGCGCCATGGTCCACCAGCGAGACCGCGCCGCGCGCGTCCGCCACCTCGCGCAGCAGCGGCTCGATGAACTGGAACAGGTGATAGACCTGCTTGAGCTTGCGGCGGCTGTCCTGGTTCATCTTGCCGTCGCGCGTCAGGATGTGGAGTGCCTTGAGCAGCTCGATGGACTGGCCGGGACGGACTTCGTAACTATTGGACATGGAAGGCAAAACCTGAGGCGGGGACATCGGAGGGCGACAGTTTACCGAAATCCCGCCCCCCGGACCGCCATCCCCCGATTTCCGGGGCTTTCCGCGCGAGTGATACCCCACTTTTGTGGGCTAAAGTTCACGCCACCCGCTGCCGTTGATCAAAGATCGACGACAAGCAGAGTTGGCGGCAGCAAACGGTAATCCTTGCGGAAGGATCGGGGCCACGGCCCGGCCGGACTGCCATCGCCTGCCACACAGAAGCGGGGACACATGACAACCGACGCCGGACTACGCCTGGAACTGAGCCAGCCAGGGGACCACGTACGCGCGTGCTTTACACCGGAACCAGGACGCCTGCCGCCTGACCGCGCCACCCTCGAAGCCAGCCTCGAGGAACATGGCTGGCGCGGCGCGCGGCTCGACCAGAGCGCGGTGAACGCCTTCCTGACCCAGTGCCAGCTAGCCGACGGCGAGGTCGACGGCGTGATCGGCAGCCTGCTCGACGGGGCCTTCGAACTCGAAATTACCGCTGACAAGCTGTCCCTGCTGCTGACGCTGATGCCGCCCGAGGGCGGCCGGGCGATCGATATCGAAGACATTGCCGCCGCGGCGACCTCGATGGGCGTGGTGGCGCTGCTCGACAAGGCGGCCATCGAAGTGGCGCTGGAGGCCGGCAGCTGCGAGGGACGTGAAATCGCGCGCGGCGTGGCGCCGGTGCAGGGCCAGGCGGCACGCTTCGACAGCCTGGTGCAGCCGCGCAAGCCCGCGCAGAGCGAGAGCGAGGATGACCGCTTCGACCTGCGCGACCTGGGCAGCCTGCTGCTGGTGAACCCCGGCACGGCACTGATGCGCCGCACCCCGGCAAAGGCCGGCCAGGACGGCATGGATATCCTGGGCAAGCCGATTCCGGCCGAGCCGATGGTCGACACGCCGTTCGCGGCGGACCTGACCGGCGTGGCCATCGACCCCAATGACCCGCTGCTGCTGCTGGCCGTGATCGCCGGATCGCCGCGCGTGCTGCCGAGCGGCGTGATCGTGAGCCCGGTGGTGGACGTGGAGGCGGTGGACCTGCATTCGGGCAATGTCACGTTCGATGGCTCGCTGCGCGTGTCGGGCGACATTCGTACCGGCATGTCGGTGCGCGTGACCGGCGACGTGGTGGTCAGCGGCACGATCGAGGCGGCGCACGTGGAGGCCGGCGGCGACGTGATCGTCAAGGGCGGCATCATCGGCAAGGCCGAGACCGCGCACGGCGCCGATTCTGGCGAAATTGCGAGTGTGCGCAGCAAGGGCGCGGTGCATGCGCGCTATATCCAGAATGCGATTGTCGAGGCAGCCACCGAGGTGGTGGTGGAGAGCGGTATCCGCCAGAGCGACGTCTCGGCGGGCGAGCGCGTCACGGTAGGCAGCCCGACCGGCCAGGGCAGCATCAGCGGCGGCCGCACCCGGGCGCTGGCCAGCGTCAGCACGGCCATGCTCGGCGCGCCGGCGGGCACGGCCACGACCGTGCAGGTGGGCCTCAACCCGTTTGCCGACCAGCAGAAAGCGGAGCTGGAGGAGCAACGGCGCAAGATCCTGGAGGAGCAGGCCAAGCTCCAGCAACTGGCCGCGTTTTTCGCGAAACATCCAGAGCGCGCCGTCGGCGACATCCGCGAGAAAGCGCGTGCGACGATGTACAAGATCAACCGCGACCTGTTCGAGCTGGACGCCGAGATCGCCAGGCTGGCCGAGCAGATGAAGCCGTCGGAGGAGGCGGTAATCGCCGTGGGGCGGCGCATTCATGGCGGCGTGACGATGCAGGTGGGCCACAAGATCCTCAAGGTGATGGAGGACAAGACCGGCGGCCAGGTACGCGTGGTGGACGACCGGATCTCGGTGACCTGAGCGCGGCCGTGTTACGGCGGGCTGGGTCGACGTTACGGCCGCCGTAACATTGGCGCGTCCCTCCGGCCGGCATGTCCGGCGGCGGTCTTCCCTTGTCCGGCAAGGGTTTGCGGGCCGATCGGCTTGCCCTTCTTCCTATGGCATGGCCCTTGCGGATGGCTCCCCGGCAAGACCAACGGGGAGACAGCCATGCGCGCGATCATCATCGACAGCCAGCCACTGGTGCGGATCGGCATCCTGCGGATGCTGGAGCACCTGCCGGACATCGGCCCCATCCGCAGCACCGACCCGGAGTCCATCGGGACGCTGCCCGTGACCGACGAACGGGTGCTGGTGGTGTACGGCATGTCCAGCGAGACCACAGACAACTGGGGGCTGCTGCGCCGGCTGCATCGCAGGATGCCGCAGGCGCGCATCCTGCTGCTCTCCGACAACGTCTGGCTGCACGTGCCGTCGTCGCTGCAGGTCTGCGGGGTGGTGGAGCAGGCCCCGAAATCGGCTTCCATCGAACGGCTGGAGGCGGCTATCCAGCACCTGCTGGGCAGCGCGGGCGCCCTGCCGCAGCCGGCACCCCGCTCGGACGCCTGGCAGCCGCTGCATCTGCCCCAGGCCCTGCTCGCCCCGGCTGCGCGCTGAGCACGCCGAATGACGCCCGCTGAAGGACACCCGCCATCGCGGGAAATCTGCACTAAGCTGGAAGGGTGTCCTGGGGTGCCGCAGGATCCGCGACAGCTAGTTCCGGGCAGCGAATGAAGACGCGGTCCAGCACACTGCGAAGGCGTTACGCGGAACCGGATCACGAGGCACTGGAATCAGGAAAGCCAACCTGCGCAAGCGGTTGGCTTTTCTTTTTGGTGGGTGGCGAACTTGGAGAACGTGGTGATTGAGAGGAATCTGATTTTGCGGGGAGGGCGCTTGCGCGTGTGCGGGCGGTCCTAGAATCGGCCTTCCCTATTTCGATGGAAAGCACGATTGGCTGATTGCGTTGCGTAACCCTAAGGGTTACACTCTCCGCCGACGATTGCCGTCTCACCATGATTCGCTCATTTGCGCACAAGGGTCTCGAACGCTTCTTCACCACAGGCAGCACGGCGGCGATTCCCGCGATGCACGTCAAGCGGTTGCGGCTGATCCTGGCGCTGCTGGACGAGGCAGGCTCCGCGCGCGATATGGATGCGCCCGGCTTGCGACTGCACGCGCTCAAGGGCGACCGCGCGGAGCTTTGGGCCGTGACGGTGCAGGCGAACTGGCGGGTGACCTTCCGGTTCGAGAACGGGGACGCGCACATCGTCAACTACATTGACTATCACTAGTGAGAGGGGCGCCATGCGCATGCACAATCCACCGCATCCGGGCGAGTTGCTTGCGGAGCTTTGGCTCGAGCCGCTGCGGCTGACGATTACCGATACCGCCGCGGCGCTCGATGTTTCGCGGAAGACGGTTTCCGAGATCGTGAATGGCCGGGCTGGCGTCACGCCGGAGATGGCGGTTCGGCTTGAACTGGCGTTCGGCAAGAGCGCCGAGTCTTGGCTCGCGCATCAGGCCGCGTACGACCTGTGGCAGGTGGACCAGTACCGCAGCGAGCTGCGCGTGCGCTCGCTCCAGCCCGCGACCTGAGCTTCGCCCCAAGTGCGCCGCCCATGAAGCGCCGCCCATGAAAAAACCCGCAGCGCTTGCGCGGTGCGGGTTTTTGAAGGCGACGCGGTAAAACTGGCGTCGCCGGTAATGCTGTTGGTGCCGAAGAGAGGAATCGAACCCCCGACCTTCTCATTACGAATGAGCTGCTCTACCGACTGAGCTACTTCGGCAACACCGTTGAGTGTTTCCAGCGCCTTGCGTTGCTTGCGAAACAATCGAACTGAGCCCGCAATCTTAGCGGTGAGTTTTGGGTTTGGCAAGACCCCCGTGCAGATTTTTTGCGCGATTCTTGCTGTGGCAACGTCGCCGGAACAACGCGGAAAGCCGGCGACGCGCCACAGGCGTCACATCAGAATTTGTGGCGCAGGCCGGCCATCACGCCAACCCGGCTACCGTGGCCGTAGAACGGAGTCTGGAACGTGGACTGGCCGCCCAGGGTGCGCCAGGCGTCGGTCAGGTTCGTGTAATCGGCCTCGATGTACACGTCCGTGCGCTTGCTGAATGCGTAGTCGAGCATCAGGGCGCCGGTGAAGCGGTTGCCGGAATCGTCGCCGTGCTTCAGGTGGTCGTAGGTGCCGAGTGCGATCACGGACCACGCGTTGGTGAACGCGTATTGCAGGCCCAGGTAGCCGGCCTGGTTCTTGTAGCCGGCGTTGTCGACATTGCTGTTGGTGTAGCCGAGGTAGACCGTGGCCGGGCCGACCTTGTAGGTGCCGCCCAGCGTCCAGACCTTCTGGTCGCTTACGGGTACGGCCACGCCGTAGTACGCCGCCGTGTCGCGCATGATCTGGTAGCCGCCGCCGACCATGAACGGGCCCGAGGCGTAGCTCACGCTGGCGCCCGTGGAGGACGAGTTCGAGAAGCTGCCGGCCACTTCGCCGAAGGCGTGTTGCGCCGCGATCGAGAACCCGCCGAACCGGCCCGAGTACTTGATCATGTTGTCCTGGCGCACGCCGCCGGTGTAGTTGCCGCCCTGGAAGCCGACGATGGCGAGGTTGGCCAGCGCCATCGCGTCATAGCTGGCAATGACTTCGTGGATCACGGTGAACTGGCGGCCCAGCGTGACCGTGCCGAAGTCACCCTGCAGGCCGACGTATGCCTTGCGGCCGAACAGGCGGTTGCCTTGCAGGCTCTGGCCGGCGTCGGGCGAGAAGCCCGATTCGAGCACGAACAGCGCCTGGTAGCCGCGGCCCAGGTCTTCCAGGCCGTACATGCCCCAGCGGCTGCCGGTGAGCACGCCGTCGGTCATCTGGACCTTGCCGTTGCCGGCGGCGGATTCGTTCGAGGTATAGCGGATCGTGGTGTCGACAATGCCGTACAGCGTGACATTGGATTGCGCGTGGGCGGGCGCCGTGGCGCCCAGTGCTGCGGCGCCGAGTGCTGCGGTAGTGAAGAAGGGCGCGAGGGCTCGCTTCATGGTTTGCGTCTCCATCCTGGCTCGTTATGGGTTGTTGTTGCGGAATGGCCGGTGCCTGTTTTCTTTGTGGACTTCTGCGACGTCCTTGGCTCAGGCATTGACCTGCACCGGCGTGGCGTGAAGGCGGCCCTGGATGGGCAATCCAGGGCGCCGGGACTGCTGATTGCCGGGGTTGGGAAAGGCAACTCAGGTCATCAGATGTCCTATGACATCGTACCTTACAGAAAAATAACGTCGCAAGACATAGGACGAGACATTAGTCAGCACGCAACACTAGAGCGGGGTGTCAGTTTTGCCAGGACAACCGGCCGAGGCCAGACATTTCGGCATCGCCGGCGTGATGCCTTTGTCGGTGCAGGGACGATGCACGAAAGCCTCGGCGCAATCGATGGATTTGCGTTGATCCATGTGCGAAGCCGGTTTCCGGGCGATTGACCGTGCGGCGTACCGCAAAAAGACCCCGTTTTCAAAGCGGCAAATTTACCCAAAACACCAATACGCGCAAATTCGTTTCAGTTGTCTGCAAACTAAAACTTCTAGGGAATTCACTGACGTTGCACCGCCTTGACCGCAGGTTGACGGACGATTAGATTCCAGTCACGTTGTATGACGACAGATCAATCAACCTATCCACATATCCCGCGAGGCCCTTGGCGGGGCCACGCCAGCGCATCCCGAACCTATGTCCCTCGCCCCCAAAGATCCGCTCGACGGTGTTGTCACCCGTTGCCATCGCATCCTGCTGACCGGCGCGGCCGGCAACCTCGGCAAGGTCCTGCGTGACCGCCTGAAGCGCTATGCCGATGTGGTGCGCATCTCCGATATCGCCGACCTCGGCCCGGCAGGCGCGCAGGAAGAAGTCGTGCCTTGCGATTTGTCTGACGCCAAGGCCGTCCACGCGCTGGTGGCGGGCGTCGATGCCATCGTCCATCTGGGCGGCGTGTCGGTGGAGCGTCCGTTCGAGGAGATCCTGCCGGCCAATATCCAGGGCACCTACCACCTCTACGAGGCGGCGCGGCGCCATGGCGTGCGGCGCATCGTGTTCGCCAGCTCCAATCACGTGATTGGCTTCTACAAGCAGGGCGAGGTGCTCGACGCCGATTCGCCGCCGCGCCCGGACGGCTATTACGGCGTGAGCAAGGCGTTCGGCGAGCAACTGGGCAGCTTCTATTTCGACCGCTACGGCATCGAGACCGTGGCGCTGCGCATCGGCTCGTCGTTCCCGGAGGCGAAGGACCGCCGCATGCTGGTCACCTGGCTCGGCTACGACGACCTGGAGCAGTTGATCAAGCGCG
Organism: Cupriavidus campinensis; assembly: GCF_905397395.1. Lineage (GTDB taxonomy): Bacteria > Pseudomonadota > Gammaproteobacteria > Burkholderiales > Burkholderiaceae > Cupriavidus > Cupriavidus campinensis. The sequence continues at coordinate 36,953 of NZ_CAJPVH010000003.1, read as the reverse complement.
CGGTCTTCGTGCCGGAGGTGGGTTTCACGATCGTCTACGGCGCCTCGGCCAACCGCGATAGCTGGTGGGACAACAGCAAGGCGGCGCGGCTCGGTTTCCGGCCGGTGGAGTCGTCGGAGCAGTTCCGGGCCAAGGTGGAATCCGTCCCGCCGCTGCCGGCGGACGACGCGGCGGGCTGGTACCAGGGCGGCGCCTTCGTCAAGGCCGGTCCGTTCGGGGACTGACGCCGTGAGCGCCCCCATCTCTCAAGGCGAACGCATTGGCGACATGCGCTGCGGCGTGGGCGAGAGCCCCGTCTGGCACGCCGCCGAGGCTGCGCTGTACTGGACCGATATTCCCGGCCGCACGCTGTGGCGATACGACCCGGGCAGCGGGCAGACCGACCACTGGAGCCTGCCCGAGATGGCCGGCTGCATGGCGATGACGCCGGACGGCGGCTGGCTGCTGGCAATGGAAACCGGCCTGTTCCGCGTGGCGCGGCTGGTGCCGGGGCAGGCCACGCCGCCGCTGCAACGCGTGGCCACGGTGGCGCATGCGCGCGCCGGCATGCGCTTCAACGATGGCCGCGCGGACCGCCAGGGCCGCTTCTGGGCCGGCACGATGGTCATGGACATGTCGCTGGCCGCGCCCGACGGCAAGCTCTATCGCCATGACCCGGTCACCGGTGCGCTGGATGTTATGCGTGACGGATTGATCACCCCCAACGGACTCGCCTTCAGCCCCGATGGCCGCACGATGTATCTGTCCGATTCGCATCCCGCGCGGCAGGCCGTGTGGGCGTACGACTACGACACCGACACCGGCACGCCGTCCAACCCGCGCCTGTTTATCGACATGAACCGCTACCCGGGCCGCCCCGACGGCGCCGCCGTGGATGCCGATGGCGGCTACTGGATCTGCGGCAACGACGCCGGCCAGATCCACCGCTTCACGCCCGATGGCCGGCTGGACCGGTCGCTCGCGGTGCCCGTGGCCAAGCCGGCGATGTGCGCGTTCGGCGGGGCCGGGCTGGACACCCTTTATGTCACGTCGATCCGCACCGACGACACCGATCCGCTCTCGGGCGCGGTGTTCGCGCTGCAACCGGGCGTGCGCGGCCTCGAGGAGCCCATGCTGCGCGCGTGAGACCCCAATCGTCGAATCGCCGAATTGCCGTATCGCTTGCCCGCAAGCACCCAAGTCTTGAAGTCTTGATCGAAAAACTACAAATCCGGAGGCACTTCATGTTTTCTACCCGACTCCCGCGCGTCCGCCTGGGCGCACTGATGGCCGCCATGGCCGCCGCTGCTGCCACCTTGGCCACCGTGGCGATGCCGATGGCCGCGCAGGCCGCGGACATGCGCTCGGCTGACATCCACCCCGAGGACTACCCGACCGTGCAGGCCGTACGCCACATGGGCGAGTTGCTCAAGCAGCGTTCCAATGGCCGGCTGACGGTCAAGGTGTTCGCGCAGGGCTCGCTGGGCAGCGAGAAGGATGCGATCGAGCAGACCAAGATCGGCGCGCTGTCGATGGTGCGCGTGAACTCGGCGGCCATGAACAACATCTGCGAGGCCACCATCGTCCCGACGATGCCGTTCCTGTTCCGCTCCACCGACCACATGCGCCACGTGCTGGACGGCCCGATCGGCGACGACATCCTGAAGTCGTGCGAGAAGAACGGCTTCATCGGCCTGGCCTGGTATGACAGCGGCTCGCGCTCGATGTACACCACCAAGCGTCCGATCCGCACGCTGGCCGATGCCCGCGGCATGAAGATCCGCGTGCAGCAGTCGGACCTCTGGGTCTCGCTGCTGGAGGCGATGCACGCCAACGCCACGCCGATGCCGTGGGGCGAGGTCTACACCGCGCTGAAGACCGGCCTGGTCGATGGCGCCGAGAACAACTGGCCCAGTTACGAAAGCTCGCGCCAGTTCGAGGTGGCCAAGTACTACTCGCTGACCGAGCACTCGATGGCGCCCGAGATGCTGCTGTTCTCGAAGGTGATGTGGGACCGCATGTCCAAGGATGACCAGGCGATGGTGCGCCAGGCCGCCAAGGACTCGGTGCCGTACATGCGCAAGCTGTGGGACGAGCGCGAGCTGAAGTCGCGCAAGATGGTGGAGGCCGCCGGCGTGCAGATCATCAGCGTCGACAAGACCTCGTTCCAGGCCGCGATGAAGCCCGTCTATGACCGCTTCATCACCAGCGCCCAGATGAAGGACCTCGTGCGCCGCGCGCAGGATACGAAGTAAGGGTAAGGGCGCCATCATGCTTTCGTCTTCTCCCACCCCGGCCACGCCGGTGGATGGTGCGCCGGGGCCCGCTCCGGCCCCGGTCTCCAGCCCCACCGGCGCCAGCCTCTACACCCGCTTCTGCGCCACGCTGGCTCGCGCCTGCATGGCGCTGGGCGTGACCGGGCTCTTGCTGCTGGTCATTGCCGTGCTCACGCAGGTGTTCGGCCGCTACGTGCTCAACGACACCCCCACCTGGGCCGAAACCATCGCCATGCTGCTCGTGCTCTACGTGACGATGCTCGGTACGGCGGTGGGCGTGCGCGACGCCGGCCACATCGGCCTGGAGTCCCTGCTGGTGCTGCTGCCCGAGCGCATCCGAACCAGGATCGAGCTGCTGATCCACGTGCTGGTCGGCACCTTCGGCGCGGTCATGGCCTACAACTGCGCGCTGCTGGCGCTGTCCGTGGCGGACTACAAGCTGCCCACCCTCGGCATCTCCGAGGGCTGGCGCTACCTGCCGCCGGTGATCGCCGGCGCGCTGATCGTGCTGTTTTCGATCGAACACATCATTGCGGTGCTGAAAGGCACGGAAGTGGAGCCGGCATGGCACTGATCATTCTCTCCATCAGCTTCTTCGGGCTGCTGGTCCTTGGCGTGCCGGTGGCGTTCTCGATCGGGCTGTCGGCGGTCATCACCATCCTGTACGAGGGCCTGCCGCTGGCCGTGGTGTTCCAGCAGATGACCTCGGGCATGAACGCGTTCTCGTTCCTGGCCATCCCGTTCTTCATCTTCGCCGGCGAGCTGATGCTGTACGGCGGCATCGCGGACCGCATCGTCAACTTCGCCAAGTCGATGGCCGGCCATGTGCGCGGTGGGCTGGGCATGTCGAACGTGCTGGCGTGCACGCTGTTCGGGGGCGTTTCCGGCTCGCCGGTGGCCGATGTGTCGGCCATGGGCGCGGTGATGATCCCGATGATGAAGCGCGAGGGCTACCACGCCGACTACGCGGTCAACGTGACCACGCACGCGGCGCTGGTCGGCGCGCTGATGCCGACCAGCCACAACATGATCATCTACACGCTGGCGGCGGGCGGGAAGGTGTCGATTGCCGCGCTGATCCTGGCCGGCGTGCTGCCGGCGCTGATCCTGACGATCTGCAACCTGGCCGCCGCCTACTTCGTGGCGCGCAGCCGGGGCTATCCGGCCGGCAAGTTCCCGGGCTGGGACATCGTCGGCCACTCGCTGGCGGCGGCGTTGCCCGGGCTGTTCGTGGTGGTGCTGATCCTGGTGGGCATCCTGTCCGGCGTGTTCACGGCGACGGAGTCCGCGGCGGTGGCAGTGCTCTACGCGCTGGCGCTGACCGTGCTGGTCTACCGCTCGCTGACGCGCGAGCAGTTCGTCAAGGCCGCGGCCAGGGCGGTCAAGACCACCGGCGTGGTGCTGCTGCTGATCGGCATTTCCGGCACTTTCGGCTACCTGATCAGCCTCTATGGCGTGGCCGAGCTGACCGGGCAGTTTCTGAGTTCGCTGTCCACCAGTCCGTGGATGATCTTCCTGATGGTGAACGTGATGCTGTTCATCCTCGGCACCTTCCTGGACATGGCCGCCACCATCCTGATCTGCACGCCGATCTTCCTGCCGATCTGCCAGCACTTCGGCATGGGGCCGGTGCAGTTCGGCATGATGATGCTGATCAACTGCGCGCTGGGGCTGAACACGCCGCCCGTGGGCACGACGCAGTTCGTCGGCTGCGCCATCGGCGGGGTGTCGGTGGGGCAGGTGATGAAGACGATCTGGCCGTTCTACGGGGCGCTGCTGGCGGCCCTGCTGATGGTCACCTACGTGCCGGCGTTCTCGATGTGGCTGCCGGACCTGCTGCTGAAGTGAGCGGCTGGCTGACCCCCGGCGCACTGCACACCGTGCGCGCGGGCGCCCACGTCCTGACCGTGGCGCCCGCCGCCGGTGGCCGCATGGCCGCGCTGACCACCACGCGTGCCGATGGCAGCGCCATCGACTGGCTCGCGCCGATGCCGGCCGCCGCGCTGCGCGACGGCTTCGAGGCCCGCGCCTGGCCCAAGGCCGGCAGCTATCCGCTGCTGCCGTACTCGAACCGCATCCGCGATGGCCGGTTCCGCTGGCAGGGGCGCGAGGTCCAGTTGCCGCCGCATCCGGGCCAGCCGCACGCGATGCATGGCTTCGGGCACGTCCGCCCCTGGCAGGTGGTGGAATCTCAGGAAAATGCGATCACGCTGGCGCTCCAGCATCCGCCCGGCACCGACTGGCCCTGGGCCGTGCTGGCGCGGCAGTCGCTGGTGCTGGACGAGGCGGGCCTCGCCGCCGCGCTCGACATCCGTAACGTGGGGGATACGCCGATGCCGGTGGGTGGCGGCTTCCATCCGTTCTTCGCCCGGCCGCCCGGCCTGCGCATCCAGTTCGACGCGGCGCATGTCTGGCCGGCGGACGGCGGCGGGGTGGCCACGGGCCGCGCGGCGATCGGGCGGCGCGAGGCCTTCCTGCGCGAGCGCCATCTGCCCGACTCGGACCTCTCCGTCTATTACAGCGGCTGGAAGCGCCAGGCCACGCTGCGGCGCGCGGACGGCGCCACGCTGACCCTGCGCGCCGCCGAGCCGCTCGAGCACCTGATCCTCCACGCGCCCGGCGGGTGCGACTTCGTCTGCCTGGAGCCGGTGTCGCACGTGGCGGACGCTGTCAACCTGCGCGCGCGGGGCTGGGAGGGCACCGGCCTGCGCGCGCTGGCACCTGGTGAGTCGGTCACGTTCCGCATGCAGTGGCTCATCGAGGTGCCGCGCTGATATGCAAACAGGGCGCCGGAGCGCCCTGTCTTGTCCTGCATCCCCCTATATATATAGAGGGACTGGCTTACGCCTTGCCTTCGGCTTCCCGGTGGTAGCGCGTGATGCGATCCACCTCGTTCTTGGAGCCGAGCACCACCGACACGCGCTGGTGCAGCTGGGTCGGCTGCACGTCCAGGATGCGGTCGTGGCCGTTGGTGGCCGCGCCGCCGGCCTGTTCGACCAGGAACGCCATCGGGTTGGCCTCGTACATCAGGCGCAGCTTGCCCGGCTTCTCCGGCTCGCGCTTGTCCCACGGATAGAGGAACACGCCGCCGCGGGTCAGGATGCGGTGCACATCGGCCACCATCGACGCCACCCAGCGCATGTTGAAGTTCTTGCCGCGCGGGCCTTCCTCGCCGGCCAGGCATTCGTCGATGTACTCGCGCACGGGCGGGGCCCAGTGACGCATGTTCGACATATTGATGGCAAATTCCTTGGTGTCTTCCGGAATCTGCACGTCCGACTGGGTCAGCACGAAGCTGCCGGCCTCGCGGTCCAGCGTGAACATATGTACGCCGTTGCCCACGGTCAGTACCAGCGTGGTCTGCGGGCCGTACACGGCATAGCCGGCTGCCACCTGGTGCGTGCCCGGCTGCAGGAAGTCGTGCTCGGTCACGGTCTGGCCCGGCTTGGGCATGTGCAGCACCGAGAAGATCGTGCCGATCGACACGTTCACGTCGATATTCGACGAGCCGTCGAGCGGATCGAACAGCAGCAGGTACTCACCCTTCGGGTAGCGGTTCGGGATCTCGTAGAACGAGTCCATTTCCTCCGAGGCCATCGCCGCCAGGTGGCCGCCCCACTCGTTGGCGTCGAGCAGCACTTCATTGGCGATGACGTCCAGCTTCTGCTGGGTCTCGCCCTGCACATTGCCGGTGCCGGCCGAGCCGAGCACGCCCGCGAGGGCGCCCTTGCTCACGGCGTTGGAAATGGCCTTGCAGGCGCGCGCCACCACCTCGATCAGCAGCCGGAGCTCCGGCTGGATCGTGTTGTGCTTGCGCTGCTCCTCGACCAGATAGCGGGTGAGGCTGATGCGTGTCATGTGGGTTCTCCTTCGATGGCCGCAATTCTACATGTCTGCCGCTACAGACATCGCAGTTTTACGAATGGTTGCCGCTCCGTCCTCAGCCGGCGGGGTCAGGCAGCCAGTGACTTGCCGACGATCTCCCGCACGTCCCGCGAGAGCGTCTGGGACGCCGCCACGCGCTCCAGCGCGGCGCGCATGCGGTCCCGCAGCGGCAGCGCGTACTTCTGCCAGCGATCCATCACCCGCGCCAGCCGGGCGGCCACCTGCGGGTTGATGGCGTCCAGCGCCAGCACCTGATCGGCCCAGAATTCGTAGCCGGAGCCGTCCTCGGCGTGGAACTGCGCCGGATTGCCCGAGCAGAAGCTGAAGATCAGCGAGCGGGCGCGGTTCGGGTTGCGCAGGTTGAAGGCGGGGTGGGCCATCAGCGCGCGCACGGTGTCGATGGTGCGCTTGCCGGCGTGCGGGCCCACGTCGCCGCGCTGCATGCCCTGGAGCGAGAACCACTTGTCGATGACCAGCGCGTCCTGCTCGAAGCGCTGGTAGAAATCCGCCAGCGCGTGCTCGCGGCCCGGCGCGAAGCTGTTGACCAGCGCCGACAGCGCCGCGGCGCGGTCGGTCATGTTGTCGGCCTGCTGGTAGTGGGTGTCGGCCAGCGCCTGCATGGCGGCGTCGCCGCTGTCGGCCAGATAGCCGAGCGCCAGGTTGCGCAGCGCGCGGCGGGCCATCGCATCCGCGTCGGGGCTGTACGGCCCCGGAGTGGCGTTGGCTTCATATGCGGCGAGCCATTCGCGTTGCAGCGCGCTGGCCAGGCCCTCGCGCATGAACAGGCGGGCGCGGTGGATCGCGGCCGGATCGGCCACGCCCATGCGCTCGGCCAGATAGGCTTCGGCAGGCAGCATCAGCGCCTGCTCGCGGAACGCCGGGCTCAGCGAGCCGTCCGTCAGCACGGCGCGGAAGGCAGCCACCAGCGCAGGGTCGAGCTTCAGTTCCCGGCCGGCCTGCACCTCGCCCACCAGTTTCAGCAGCGCGCGCGTGGCCAGGCGCTGGCCGGCTTCCCAGCGGTTGAACGCGTCGCTGTCATGGGCCAGCAGGAAGGTCAGTTCGGCATCGGAGTATTCATAATCGACGATGACCGGCGCGGAGAAGTCGCGCAGCAGCGAGGGCAGGGGCGCCTTGTCGCCGCGCGGCAGCCCCGTGAAGCGGAAGGTCTGTTCGGCCTGCGTGAAGTCGAGCACGCGGGTGGTGCCACGCTGGGTAGCATCCCCGGCCCGCTCGCCTTCGAGGTGCAGCGGCAGGTCGGCGCCATCGGCACCGATCAGGCCCACCGCGAACGGGATGTGGAACGGCTGCTTTTCGGGCGTGCCCGCGCGGGTCTCGATGCCGACCTTGGGGCAGCGCTGGGTCAGCGTTAGCGCCAGCGTGCCGGCGGCGCCGTCCCACGCGGTCTTCACGCTGACCACCGGCGTGCCGGCCTGGCTGTACCAGAGCCCGAACTGGGTCAGGTCGCGGCCGTTGGCGTCGGCCATGGCGGCGCGGAAGTCGTCGCAGGCCACGGCCTGGCCGTCATGGCGCTGGAAGTACAGGTCCATGCCCTTGCGGAAGCCGTCGCGGCCCAGCAGGGTCTGGTACATCCGCACGACTTCGGCGCCTTTCTCGTAGACCGTGACGGTGTAGAAGTTGTTGATCTCCTCGTAGCTGTCCGGGCGCACCGGGTGGGCCATCGGGCCGGCATCCTCGGGGAACTGCACCTGGCGCAGCACGCGCACGTCCTCGATCCGCTTCACCGCGCGGCCGGACTCGGAGCCCATCATGTCCGCCGAGAACTCCTGGTCGCGGAACACCGTCAGCCCTTCCTTGAGCGAAAGCTGGAACCAGTCGCGGCAGGTCACGCGGTTGCCGGTCCAGTTGTGGAAGTACTCGTGCCCCACCACCGACTCGATATTGGCGAAGTCCACGTCCGTGGCCGTCTGCGCATTGGCCAGCACGTACTTCGTATTGAAGATGTTCAGGCCCTTGTTCTCCATCGCCCCCATGTTGAAGTCGCTCACGGCGACGATCATGAAGCGGTCAAGGTCGAGTTCCAGCCCGAAGCGGCGCTCGTCCCAGCGGATGGCATGGATCAGGGAGTCCATGGCGTGGCGGGTCTTGTCGAGGTCCTGCGGCTCCACCCAGACCTGCAGCAGCTTTTCCTTGCCCGAGGCGCTGGTGATGCGCTCCTCCACGCAGGCCAGCTTGCCGGCCACCAGCGCGAACAGGTAGGACGGCTTGCGGAACGGGTCTTCCCAGACCGCTTCGTGGCGGCCATCGGGCAGCGCGCGCTCGGACAGCAGGTTGCCGTTGGAGAGCAGCACCGGGCTGGCGGCGCGGTCGGCGCGCAGCGTGACGCGGTAGGTCGCCATCACGTCGGGTCGATCGAGGAAATAGGTGATGCGGCGGAAGCCTTCGGCTTCGCACTGGGTGAAGAAGTTGCCGTTGGAGACGTAGAGGCCGGACAGCGTGGTATTTGCCGCCGGGTTGCAGGCGGTGGTGATGGCGAGCGTGCCCTGCGCCGGCAGGCCGGTCAGCGTGAGCGTGCCGGCGTCTTCCTTCGCGCTGGCGAACGGCTGGCCGTCGAGGGTTACGCCGAGCAGCTCCAGGGCCTCGCCCACCATGACCAGCGGGGCGTCGCCGGTCGCGCCGGGCGCGCGCTGGAAGGTCAGCGTGCTGGTGACGACGGTGCGTTGCGGGTCCAGCTCCAGCACCAGATCGACGTGGTCGATGGCGAAGGCGGGCGGAGTATAGTCCTTGCGATAGACGGTAACGGGCGTATCGGTGCGCAGCATGGGGAATCCTGTCTTCGGAGTGACCGGGGGCGGGCGCCACGGCGGGTGGCGGTGCGGAAGGTCCGCGGGAGTCCCCATTGTAGCCAAGGGCGGCGGGGAATTCCGCGAGACCGCCCGTGTCTGAAGTCTGGTAGGACGAACGAACAAGAACGAGGTATCGCGATGTGGGATTTGGTAGCAGGGATGGGGCGACGGGCCGTGGTGGCGCTTGGGGCGCTGGGAGTATTGGGTTTGGCTGGCTGCGCCAGCACGGTGACCACTGAGGTCACCGCCTTCCGGCAGGCCGGGTGGCAGAACGACGCGCCGCGCACCTACGCCTTCGAGCGTGCGCCGGTGCAGGCGCCGGCCGGGCAGGCGGCGGGGCAGCCCGCCCAGGCCCCGCAGACTCAGCAGGCTCAGCAAGTCCAGGCTCAGGATTCCCAGCTCGAATATGAGACCTACCAGGCGTGGCTGGCCGAGGCGCTGGCCGGCGTAGGCTTCGAGCAAACGCCGCCGGGGCAGGCGCGCTACCTCGTCAGCATGGACTACGGCGCCGTGCCCGGCATGGTGCGCGTGGCCGAAACCTACTATTCCGATCCCTGGTACGGCCCGTGGGGACCGTACTGGGGGCCGTACGGCGGCTACTACCGGCCCTATGGCCCGTGGGGCTGGGGCCCTGGCTATTGGCCGCCGCAGACCGTGGTGCGCGACGTGCCGGTGACGTTCTCCAGCCTGCGCATCTTCTTCAAGGACGCCGCGAGCGGCAAACGCGTGTACCAGATCACCGCGCGCAATACCACCGAGGGCGGCAGCCTGGCGGGCGTGATGCCGTACATGATCCGCAGCGCCCTGACCGAATTCCCGTCCGAGAACGGCCGGCCCCGGCGCGTGACACTGGAAGTCGACAAGGACAAGAAGTAATTGCGGCGCGGCGCATGGGACGCCCGCTGGTTCACCCATAAGACAAGGCGATTGCCTACCGTGCGGTAAAAGGAGTTTTTGCGCCAGATTCGCGCAAAACTGCTGCCGGCACGCGGCAAAGCGCAACCAGCCGCGAAATGGCTGGGCTAGAATGGCTCCTCGATTTTTTCCGGTACGAGCAAATGAGCAGCAAGACAAGCGGTGATGCACCGCAACATGCCCCCAATAGCCCTGAAGCGCAGTTGCGTCTCGCCGCGCTGGAATATCACCGCAGCCCGACCAAGGGCAAGATCCAGGTAACCGCCACCAAGGCGCTGTCCAACCAGCGCGACCTGTCGCTGGCCTACTCGCCGGGCGTGGCCTATGCCTGCGAGGAGATCGCCAAGGATCCGTCGATGGCCGCCGAGTACACCTCGCGCGCCAACCTCGTGGCCGTGATCACCAACGGCACCGCCGTGCTCGGCCTGGGCGATATCGGCCCGCTGGCTGGCAAGCCGGTGATGGAAGGCAAGGGCTGCCTGTTCAAGAAGTTCGCCGGCATCGATGTGTTCGACATCGAACTCGATGCCCGCGACCCGGACAAGATCGTCGAGATCGTCGCCGCGCTGGAGCCCACGCTCGGCGGCGTGAACCTCGAGGACATCAAGGCGCCCGAGTGCTTCTATATCGAGAAGAAGCTGCGCGAGCGCATGAACATCCCCGTCTTCCATGACGACCAGCACGGTACGGCCATCATCTCGGCCGCGGCACTGCTGAACGGCCTGAAGGTGGTGGGCAAGGAAATCGGCAGCGTGAAGGTGGCCGTGTCGGGCGCCGGCGCCGCTGCCATCGCCTGCCTGGACACCATGGTGAGCCTGGGCCTGAAGCGCGAGAACATCTCCGTGGTGGACTCGAAGGGCGTGATCTATGTGGGCCGCGACGCCAACATGGAAGCCAACAAGGCCCGCTACGCGCAGGACACCGCCAACCGCACGCTGGCGGACATCGTCAACAACGCCGACGTGTTCCTGGGCTGCTCCACCGCTGGCGTGCTGACCGGCGAGATGGTCAAGACGATGGCCGACAAGCCGATCATCCTGGCGCTGGCGAACCCGGAACCGGAAATCCGCCCGGAAGTGGCCAAGGCCGCGCGCCCGGACTGCATCATCGCAACCGGCCGGTCGGACTATCCGAACCAGGTCAACAACGTGCTTTGCTTCCCGTACATCTTCCGTGGCGCGCTGGACTGCGGCGCGACGAAGATCACCGAGGAAATGAAGCTGGCCTGCGTGAAGGCGATTGCCGAGCTGGCCGAAGCCGAGCTGAACGACGCCGTGGCCGCTGCCTACGGTGGCCGTGAGCTGAAGTTCGGCCCGGACTACATCATTCCCACGCCGTTCGACCAGCGCCTGATCGAGAAGATCGCGCCGGCCGTGGCGAAGGCCGCCGAGGAATCGGGCGTGGCCACGCGGCCGATCCAGGACCTGGAAGCCTATCGCCAGCAACTGACGCACTACGTCTACCACACCGGCCTGATCATGAAGCCGGTGTTCTCGGCCGCCAAGGCCGCGCCGAAGCGCGTGGCCTACGCCGAGGGCGAGGAAGAGCGCGTGCTGCGTGCCGTGCAGGGCGTGGTGGACGAGGGCCTGGCCAAGCCGATCCTGATCGGCCGCCCGCACGTGATCCAGATGCGCATCGAGAAGGCCGGCCTGCGCCTGCGCCCGGGCGTGGACTTCGAGCTGATCAACCCCGAGGACGATCCGCGCTACCGCGCCTATCACGAGGCCTACCACGCGCTGCGCGGCCGCGACGGCGTGACGCCGGACATGGCCAAGGTGGCGCTGCGCCGCTCGAACACGCTGATCGGCACCATGCTGATGCATATGGGCGATGCCGATGCACTGCTGTGCGGCACCGTGGGCCGCTTCGAAGCCCATCTGGAGCACGTGCGCGACGTGATCGGCCTGGCGCCGGGCGCCAAGGTGTTCGCCGCCATGAACGCGCTGATGCTCGAGAAGTACACGCTGTTCATCACCGATACCTTCGTGAACGAGGACCCGACCGCCGAGGAACTGGCTGCCATCACGCAACTGGCCGCCGAGGAAATCCAGCGTTTCGGCCTGCATCCGAAGGTGGCGATGATGTCGCACTCGATGTTCGGCTCGTCGAACCGCCCGTCGGCACGCAAGATGCGCGACGCCGCCGCGATCCTGGCCAAGGTGGCCCCGCAGCTGGAAGTGGAAGGCGAGATGCAGGGCGATGCAGCACTGGTCGAGGACGTGCGCCGTCACTTCCTGCCGAACACCAAGCTGGCCGGTAGCGCCAACCTGCTGGTCATGCCGACGCTGGACGCCGCCAACATCGCCTTCAACCTGCTCAAGATCACGGGCGGGCAGGGGGTGACGGTGGGCCCGATCCTGCTGGGCGCGGCCAAGCCGGTGCATATCCTGAACCCGCAGGCCACCACGCGGCGCATCGTCAACATGACGGCCGTGGCCGTCGCGGAGTCGAGCGCGGTGCGCTAAGTGTCTGGCGCGGCGCGCTAGGCAGCGGCCGGCAGGAAAGCGCTGGTGCCAAAGAAAAACCGGGCCTGAGGAAACTCAGGCCCGGTTTTTTCATGTCGGTGCGCTGGCAGCGTCTGCCGGGGTTGCCAGCGCGTCGGCGGGGCGATTGCACTATTGCAGCACGTTGTACTGCTCCCGCATTACCACGATGATCGAGCGTGCCGCTGCCATGCGATGGGACAAGTCGTCAAAGGTATCCTCGCGAAAATCAACCTCAGCGCTCCAGTTGCAACCCGTATGGTCCGGCTGGTGCACGCGCATGGCGTGAAGTTCCGCCTCGCCGCATTCAGGGTTGTTGTCCAGGCACTGGCTCAGGATAGCCATCAATTCCGACCGGGTCTTCGCATAGCGCCTCATGAGTCACCTCTTTGGTTCGCCGCGGGATTCGCGCTGGTTCGTGGTCCGGCCCACAGTCCGGACAATTAATTTATGCAGCGGGCGGGTCAGTCGCCAATTGAATCCACCTATGGAGCACCGGCTTCCGATCCTTCCCGGCATGTATTCCGCAGCGCAGCAATCGCCGCCGTCCTGGCCATCCGCTGCGCTAGAACGCGATCCCCATCGACACCACCACCACCTGCGCCGACGAAGCAGGATTGAACCAGTACACGCCCGCGGTGACCCGCTTGAACGTTACCTGCGCGAACGGGCCGCGTTGAATGTCGCGATCCGATTGATAGGCGCGCGTCCGCTGCACCGCGAGGCCGAGCCTGAGCCAGTCCGCCGGCCGATAGGCGAGTTCGCTCCACGCATAGACGTAGCTCGATTCGCGCTCGCGCTGGTCATGCACGTATTCGATCTCGATGTAGTAGTCGAACTTCCGCCAGGCAAGACTGGCCTCCAGGCCGCCGATCGGGCCGCGAACGTCGCCGCCGACCCAGCCCACGATCGGCGTAGCGGAGTAGGTGAGGGCTTCGCCGCCGGCAAAGGTCCACCCGACGAAGGCCGACATCGCGCGTCTCGCCTCATAGTTGACCCGTGTCTCCAGACGCAGCGCGCCAATATTCGCGCCGACGATGCCGGTCACGTACTGCTCGCCATGACGCGGAATGTTCCAGTAGGCCGTGGCGGCGAGGCTTTTCTCCGGGCCGCCGGCTTCCTTCGCTTCTTCCCCCACTTCGGCACGCGCGTCCTGGCAGGCCATTGCCATTACCGCTGCCATTGCCATGCCGGCGCCGCCGACCATCACCCGGCAACGGGGGCGCATGTCAGCCACCCAGGGCGATGACCGCCATGGTCAGCGCCAGACCCAACGCCAGCATGCCGAAGCCAGCGCGTATGGCACCAAAGCCTGCGTAGTGCCCGAGCGCCATGCCACCCGCGAACAGCATGATCATCGAGAGCACGCGTGAGATGAGCAACGCAAGCGGCACGTGGTCGATCAGAACGAACGGCAGTGCCACCGGGAAGGTCGACAGCACGACGATGAAGAAGATGCGGACTGAGCCGAGCCAGTCGGCGGCGTCGAGGGTGGGGCGCGTCGGCAGGGCGGTCGCACCGGCCAGCCGGGCGCGGATGGCTTCCAGCTCGGTGTCGTCGACGAGCGTCCTCATCGCCGGCGGCAGCGTGTCGCGGATGATCCGCACGGCTTGCGCGGGATCGGCGGCGTGCTGCACCGCCAGCGCCAGCCTGAGCCGCTGGCCGCGGTTTGCCAGCGTCCGCACGAGGAACATGACCGCGTCGACGAGCCCCCAGGCAAGGTTGCAGCCCAGCGCCGCGCGTAGCATCAGGTGCCCCGCGTCAGGACCGACCGAAGTGGAGACGGCGCCGACAAACGTCAGGGCCATGAACAGTCCAAACAACATCTCTGACACGCGGTCGACGATATCGAGCACGGGCTCGCGTGTTTCCGCTGCGTTCTCGATGGCGATGTGGTTCGGATTCATGAGGCGTCGTTCCTCGAAAAGTGCCGGCAGCCTGACCTATTTATAGGCGGATCTTCGCGAGGATTCGCTTGGCCGAAAGGCCCGATCGCGCCAATCGCCGCGGGTAGCCGGAACGAGGACGCGATGAGGCCGTGATGCGGTGTGCCTCATGATGCACCGTCGGTATGGCGCCAAAAAAAATGCCGTCCAGCGCCTGGCTGGACGGCATCGCCGCCGAAACGGCTTCCGTCTGACCGGTGACCCGGATCAGAACTTGTGACGCATGCCCACGCCGAAGGTATCGCCGTGCTCGAGGCCAGTGATCTTGTCGTAGAAATACGCTGCGTACACGTCCGTACGCTTCGACAGGTTGTAGTCGTAGGCCACCGCGAACGTGTTGCGCTTGAAGCTGGCCACGTCGTTCAGCGTCTTCACGTAGCCGTACGAGGCCAGAACGTTGCCCGCGCCCACCGGCACCGAAACGCCGGCCTGGCCGTCCATGTGCTTGATGTCGCCGTTGACGTTGGCGTTGACGTCGCTCTTGATGTACTGGCCCTGCGCGAACACCTTCACGACCTTGAAGTCGTACGACAGGCCCACCTGCACGGCGTTCTGCTTGTCGAAGCCCTGGATGTACGGGCTGTTGACGCTGCCGGTGGAGTTGGTCAGGTCACCCGGGGTGCTGTCGAACTTGACCTGCTGGTAGGCCACCGTCGCGGCGAAGTTGCCGACGAAGTACGTCAGGTTGGCGCCGAACTTGTTCTTGCTGTTGTTGCCGGCCGACTCACCCAGGCTGTAGATGAAGTTGGCGGTCAGGCCGCCGAACGTCGGCGTGGAGTAGACGATCGAGTTGCTCCAGCCGGAGTCGCCGATGATGCCCGGATCGTACAGCTGGCCGTTGTTGACCGTGAAGTACGTGTGGAAGATCTGCGGCGAGAACACGTACGAGTCGACCAGCGGGTTGAACAGGATCGTCGAGACGAAGTACGGCGTAGTGTTGCGGCCGAGCTTGACCGTGCCGTAGCTGTTGTTCTGCAGGCCGACATACGCATTGCGGCTGAACATCGAGTCGCCGTTGAAGCGGCCCATCGAGCCGGAGTCGGTGCGGAAGAAGCCGTTCAGGTCGAAGATGGCCTTGGTGCCCATGCCCAGGTCCTCTACGCCCTTGATCCCCCAGTAAGACGTCTGCATGCCGCCCGAATTGGCCACAAAGGCTCGGTCGCCGTTGCCCGGGCTCTTGACGCCACCGACGAACATGTCGGCCTGGCCGTACAGCGTGACGCTGGACTGGGCCATGGCCGCGCCGGAAAAGAGCATGGCGGCGACGGCCGCCAGCTTGATCGCCGGCTTGGAAGCCGGCTTGTTGTTGTACTGCTTCTGCATGGTAAAGACCTCCGTGGTTGTGATGCCTGCTCAGAACGTTTCTTGTGTGTGCCGGAACCCTTCTGGGTCTCTCTGGTGTGTCGAACGTTGCTGCCCTTCTTTCTCTCTCTTCTTCCAGTTGCCGCGCTATGCGTGTCGCGGCAACTAAGTCGCGGATACTAAGTCGTTCAGCCGGAACTGCGCAATGCGATGAATCTGACTGATGCAAGTTTGCAACTCCACCCCGGGCGCGTTATCGAGGCGGCTTGCAAAAGCGTCGATGATGCCGTGGCGGTCATAGCCGCGAACGGCCAGGATGAACGGGAAGCCGAACTTCTGGTTGTAGGCGGCGTTGAGCGCCTGCAGCCGTTCGAACTCCTCGGCCGTGCATTGGTCGAGCCCCGCGCCGGCCTGCTCGCGCGTGGACTCTGCCGTCAGCTCGCCGCGCACCGCAGCCTTGCCGGCCAGCTCCGGGTGGGCGCGCACCAGCTTCAGCTGGGCGGCCTCGCCGGCGGCATCGACGGCACCACGCAGCGCGGCGGCCAGTGCTGCGGCGTCGGCGAACGGGCGCGCCTTGGCGGCGGTCTCGGCGAACCAGGGCGAATGCTCGTAGATGCCGCCTAGTACTTCGACGAATTCAGCCTCGGGCATCGCATTCAGCTGGGCGAGGGTGTAGGTCGTGCCGGTCGTGCTCATGCCTGGCTCCCGTGCGGATGGGTGTCGATCCAGTGGCGGGCGATGTCCACGCGCCGGCAGATCCATACCTTGTCGTGCGCCTGCACGTAGTCCAGGAAGCGTTGCAGCGCGCGGAAGCGGCCCGGGCGGCCGAGCAGCCGGCAGTGCATGCCGATCGACAGCATCTTGGGCCGGTCCTGGCCCTCGGGGTCGCCCTCGGCATAGAGCACGTCGAACGCGTCCTTCAGGTACTGGAAGAACTGGTCGCCCGTGTTGAAGCCCTGCGGCGTGGCGAAGCGCATGTCGTTCGAGTCGAGCGTGTACGGCACCACGAGGTGCGGCTTCTTCTCGCCGCCGGTGACTTCCACCTCGGTCCAGAAGGGCAGGTCGTCACCGTAGTAGTCGGCGTCGTACAGCAGGCCGCCGTGCTCCACCACCAGCCGGCGCGTGTTGGGGCTGTCCCGGCCGGTGTACCAGCCGAGCGGCATTTCGCCGGTCAGTTCCTTGATGATCTGCATGCCGATGCGCATGTGCTCGCGCTCGGTGGCTTCGTCGATGTTCTGGTAGTGAATCCAGCGCCAGCCGTGGCAGGCGATTTCGTGGCCCAGCTCGACGAACGCGCGCGTCAGCTCGGGATGGCGCTGGAGCGCCATCGACACGCCGAAGATCGTCAGCGGCAGCTTGCGCTGCTCGAACTCGCGCAGGATGCGCCAGACCCCGGCGCGCGAGCCGTACTCGTACACGCCTTCCATGCTCATGTGCCGCTCGGGATAGGCCGCGGCACCGATGATCTCGGACAGGAACTGCTCGGAGCCGGCGTCGCCGTGCAGCACGTTGTTTTCGCCGCCTTCCTCGTAATTGAGCACGAACTGCAGCGCGATGCGCGCGCCGCCCGGCCAGCGGGCGTGCGGCGGCTGGGCGCCGTAGCCGATGAGATCGCGTGGATAGTTATCGTGTGTCATCTCTTATATGTCTGCTTCAGGAGAAATCTGCTGCTCGCATGAGCGAAGGTCTCGATTGTTGTCATCGCCCCTGGCTGAAGCGACTTCACTTACGCAAAGCGCGTGCCAGAGGCGTCTCATGCGAGTCCGGCGCTGTTGACATGTTTTAGCGATGGTTGCGCGCCAAATGCCGTCAAAAACTGTCGGACAAAAATGTTGAATACGATTGTTGAATCAGGATTGTTGGGCTCACTCCGTGCCGTGGGAGTTGGCCGCTGCGCTGCGCATGGCCTCGTCGGCCGATTGCATGCCGTTGAAGAACAGGTTCAGCACGACCGCGACGATGGTGCCCAGCACGATGCCGCTGTGCGTGAACGGATCGGTCCACTTGGGCAGGTACTGGAACAGCGTGGGCGAGAGCGTGGGGATCATGCCGAAGCCGATGGAGATCGCCACGATGAACAGGTTGTGCCGGTTGCGGGTGAAGTCGCAGCTACCCAGGATGCGGATGCCCGACGCGGCGACCATGCCGAACATCACGATGCCGGCGCCGCCGAGCACGAACTGGGGCACCGACGCCACGATGTGCGCCATCTTCGGGAACAGGCCGAACGCGATCAGGATCACGCCGCCGGCTGCCGCCACGTAGCGCGAGCGCACGCCGGTCACGGTGACCAGGCCCACGTTCTGCGAGAACGAGGTGTACGGGAAGGTGTTGAAGATGCCGCCGATCACGGTGCCCAGGCCGTCGGCGCGCAGGCCGGCGGTCAGGTCGTTGCGGCTAAGCTTGCGGCCGGTGATGTCGGAGAGGGCCAGGAACATGCCGGTGGACTCGACCAGCGTGATCAGCATCACGATGCACATCGACAGGATGGCCGTGATCTCGAACGTCGGCATGCCGAAGTGCAGCGGCGTGATGATGGCCACGTAGCTGGCTTCGTTCAGGCCCTCGAACGAGACCTTGCCGAACGCCATCGCCACCACCGTGCCGATCACGATGCCGAGCAGCACCGCGCAGTTGGCGATCAGCCCCCGGCCATAGCGCGAGAGCAGCAGGATCACCAGCAGCACCAGGCCGGCGATGGCCAGGTTGCCGAGGTCGCCGTAGGCGAGGTTGGGCACGTCCTTGACCACGCCGTCGATCACGGTGCGCGTGGTGGGCTGGCCGCCGCCGGCCCAGTTGATACCCACCCGCATCAGCGACACCCCGATCAGCGTGATCACCGTGCCGGTCACCACGGGCGGAAACAGCCCGAGCATGCGTCCCATCATCGGCGCAATCAGCACGCCGAACAGCCCTGACGCGATCACCGCGCCGTAGATGCCGAGCAGGCCCACGTTGGGGTCGTTGCCGATGGCGATCATCGGTGCCACCGAGGCAAACGTCACGCCCATCATCACGGGCATGCGGATACCGAACTTCCAGAAGCCGATGGCCTGGATCAGCGTGGCGAGCCCGGCCGCGAACAGATCGGCATTGATCAGGAACGCCAACTGGTCCTTGGGCAGCTTGAGCGCCCCGCCGACGATGAGCGGTACGGCAACGGTGCCGGCGTACATCACCAGCACGTGTTGCAGGCCCAGCGCCAGCAGGCGCCCGGAGGGCAGCCGTTCGTTGGTGAGGTCCGTGGGGACCGTGGTGCTTGGGGAAGTCATGGGTGTGTCTCCTCTCCTTTGGTTTTGATGGGAACGCGCGCCGGGGTCCATGGCCTCTTGTAGTTATGAGGGTCTCGCGCCGTGCCTCTGTCGGGCGTTGGTGGCGGCGGGATTTGTGGGCCTGGCATCGGCAACAGGGGTGTGCTGTTGTCCGGCGGCGGGAACATCGCGCTAGGTGGAGCGGCCCAGCACGCTGCGAAGATCGAAATTGCCGGGTTCGTCCGGCTGCACGCGGTCCGCACAGGCGCCAAGGTGGTGCGCCATGCGCGACTGGGCGAGGGCGGCGTCGCCCTGTTCCAGTGCGTCGAGAATGTCGTCGTGTTCGTCGAACGAGCACGCGTTGTGGCCAGGGGACTCGACGCTGGCAATCATCAGCGTGGTGCGCGAGACCAGCCGGCGCATCATCGTCACCAGCAGCGCGTTGCCGGACAGCTCGGCCAGTGCGGTGTGGAACTCGGCGGAGAGCCGGATCCAGCGCGGGCGCGCGTGCGTCAGGAAGGCCTGGCGCTCGGACTCCACCATCTTGCGCAGCGGGGCGATCACGGTGCGGACGTTGGGCAGGCTGGCGAGCTTCTCCAGCACGGCGCGCTCGAGCATCTGGCGCAGCTCGAACATGTCGTGCGCTTCGTCGGTGGACGGGCTGGCGATGAACGCGCCCCGGTTGGGTTCGAGGTCGACCATGCCGTCAGCGGCCAGCCGCGAGAGCACCTTGCGCACGGTGTGGCGCGCGGTGGCATAGATCTCGCAAAGCGAATGCTCGGTCAGCTTGGTGCGCGGCGGCAGCCGGTGCTCCATGATCGCGTCGTAGATCTCGTGGTACATGCGCTCCTCCACGGAGCCCTTGCGGGCGGGCTTGTTATCGGAGGGGGTGGACTGGGCTTCGGCCACGGCGGCAATCAGTTTGAGATTCTTGGACATCCTGGGCACTCGCAAGGGAGACAGAGGGGATGATCGGGAGGAGCAACGATCGTAGCGAGTGGGTATCAAGTCGACATCAGGCGCCTTGATACCGGTCATACGGTCGCGTGGATCTAAAAATTGTTGACAATTATTTGGATATGCAAGCACTATTGTCAACAAAACCTGAGAAGGTTTTCGACAAGTACGGGAAATCCCCGAGTTGTCATACGGATTGGGCAGGCGCATTGTCGCCACGCACCAATCCAGCGCCGGGATGCGTTAAAAGACGTACCGAGCGGGCATCATTCCCACAAATGGTGCTAGTGAAGGCAGCGGCGCCCCTCACAACCCACACCCGCAAAGGAAGAACAGGATGGGACGCTTGACCACTCACGTTCTCGACACGGCCGCCGGCACGCCCGGTAAGGCGATGTCGGTCACCCTTCATAAAATTGTCGACAATCGCCGCGAGACGCTGAAGCAACTCGTGACCAACCACGATGGCCGTTGCGACCAGCCGCTGCTGGAAGGCGATGCGCTCGTGGCAGGCGTGTACGAACTCGAGTTCGGCGCCGGCGACTATTTCCGTGCCCAGGGCGTGCAGTTGCCCGACCCGGCATTTCTCGACGTGGTGACGCTGCGCTTCGGCATTGCCGACACGGCCGCGCACTACCACGTGCCCCTGCTGGTGTCGCCGTGGTCGTACTCGACCTACCGCGGCAGCTGAGCATCAGGCGGACGGGAAAAGGAGACAAGTCATGGAAGGCTACATTCTCGACTGGGCCAATCTGCTGCTGCGTTGGGTGCACGTCATCACGGCCATCGCGTGGATCGGTTCTTCGTTCTATTTTGTCTGGCTCGACAACAGCCTGACGCGCCCCGAAGATCCGGCCCTGAAGGAGAAGGGCGTTGGCGGGGAACTCTGGGCCGTGCACGGTGGCGGGTTCTACAACCCGCAGAAGTACCTGACCGCACCCAAGTCGCTGCCCGAGAACCTGCACTGGTTCTACTGGGAGTCCTACTCCACATGGATGACCGGCTTCGGCCTGCTGGTGGTGCTGTACCTGTTCAACGCCAGCACCTACCTGATCGACAAGAACGTGTTCGACATGTCGCCCGGCGCGGCGGTCGGCTTCGCGGTCTCGTACCTGGTCATCGGCTGGGTGGTCTATGACTCGATCTGCCGGCTGTTCGGCAAGAGCGACCGCGTGGTGGGCATCCTGGTGGCGGTGTTCGTGGGCGTGGCGGCGTATGCGGCCTGCCATATCTTCTCGGGCCGCGCGGCGTTCCTGCTGACTGGCGCGATGATCGCCACGATCATGAGCGCCAACGTCCTGATCTGGATCATCCCGGGTCAGCGCAAGGTCGTGGCGGCGCTGAAGGCCGGCCAGCCGGTGGACCCGATCCACGGCAAGCGCGGCAAGCAGCGTAGCGTGCACAACACCTACTTCACGCTGCCGGTGCTGTTCGCGATGCTGTCGAACCACTACAGCATGACGTACGCGCACAAGCAGAACTGGCTGGTGCTGATCCTGATCATGCTGGCCGGCGTGCTGATCCGCCAGTTCTTCATCCTGAAGCACAAGGGCAAGATCAACGTGGCCTGGCCGGCCGCCGGCGTGGCGCTGCTGGGTGTGGTGGCGGTGATGATCGCGCCGCAGCCGCGCCCGCAAGTGGCCAGCAACGCCGCTGGCGAAGCCGCCACCGCGGTGAGCTTTGCCAAGGTGCAGGAGATCATGAACGCGCGCTGCGTGCAGTGCCACGCCGAGGCGCCCAAGATGATGCCGACCGCCGCCAAGGGCATCAAGCTCGATACCGTCGACGAGATCAAGGCGCACGCGCAGTTGATCTACCAGCAGGCGGTGCAGCAGAAGGCCATGCCGCTGGGCAACGTCACGCAGATCACGGAAGACGAGCGTGCGCTGCTGGGCCAGTGGTTCGAGGGCGGCGCGAAGACCACCAACTGAATTTGACCGGGCATCGGTGATCGACGGTCCGGGGGCTGTGCAGTCCCGGCAGCCGGCAGTACCGGACCGGCGAGGGTTTGAACGGGGCGCAAGCCCCGTTTTTTTATGGCGTGCCGGCTTTGACCTGTCTCAGTGGCCGCCGACGTTGAACAGCGCCAGCAAGCCGAGTACGAGGAAGATCACTGCGGCGATCTTGTGTACGAGGGCGATCGGCATCCGGTTGGCAAAGCGGTCGCCGAGCAGCACGGCAGGCGCATTGGCCAGCATCATGCCGAACGTCGTGCCCGCCACGACGGCCAGTACTTCGCCATGGAAGCGTGCGGCCAGGGCCACGGTGGCGATCTGCGTCTTGTCGCCCATTTCGGCGAAGAAGAACGCGACGATCGTGGTGCCGAGGATGCTCAGGGCGCCGTTTGCGGGCTTGGCTTCCTCTGCCTCGTCGAGCTTGTCGGGAATCAGCATCCAGCCCGCCATGGCGATAAAGCCGAGGCCGAGGATCCAGCGTAGCAGGTTGGCGCCAAGCACCTGCGTGATCCAGCCGCCGAGCGCGCCGGCGAAACCATGGTTGACGAGGGTGGCGATCAGGATGCCGGCGATGATCGGCAGGGGCTTGCGATAGCGCGCGGCCAGCACGAGCGACAGCAGTTGCGTCTTGTCGCCCATTTCTGCGAGCGCGACGATGCCTGTGGAGACGAGGAACGATTCCATTTTTATAGGATTGGTACCGGGCCGCACACGCATCGCGAGATGCCAATGACGCACACCTTTCCCGGCCCGGCCAGAAAGGTATGGTCATCGGTCTCGCCAGGCGTTGGACGCTTGAGTCAGGCACGAAGCCCGCTCGGGTCCTGCGCTGCGTACGCCATAACCGTTGATGCTGGACACCACGGTCAAGTCTGTTGACGTACGCCCCTGTCTGCCGTATGCCGCATTGCGCGGCGTGGTGAGACGAGGGCGGCTACTCCCCAATGGAAGTCGCAATTGTACTAAAAGGCGGCGGACACTGTCCACCGCCTTTGGCATCGTTGCTGGGAAGTGCGGGTCAGGTCAGACCGGCACGGGCGAGTTGTCGCTGGTCTGGCGGCCGCGGAAGTCGGTCCAGCACAGGGCCTTGAAGTCGTACAGCTTGCAGCGGCGCGCGGTGCGGAAGTACCAGCGCCAAGAGAAATTCTCGATGATGATGCGGCCCGGCAGCGCATGCTCCAGCAGGGCCTGGGCGCGCTTGAGCCGGTACAGCGGCACGCTCATGTCCACGTGGTGCGCGGTGTGCTCCATGATGTGGTGGAGCGCGGCGCCGATGCCGAAGCGGAAACGCAGGTGCACGGTGGTCGAGACGAACGGCTGGGCCTTGGCCCACATCGGCTTGGTGTCGTACCACGCCACGCTCGTGTGCGTGTGGTGGACATACAGCACGAAGCCCACGGTCAGGTTCCAGATCAGGAACGGCAGCACGAAGCCGGCGCCGACCAGACCCAGGACCGACTGGTCCGTGGCCACGGCCAGCCACGCCAGCGCACCGATCCAGATGGCGCCGAAGGTGGCCACCAGCGTGCAGTCCCACATGAAGATCGCGCGGCGCGTGGCCATCTGGCGCTTGCTCGGGAAGAACAGCTTGAGCCACCAGATCTCGATCAGGTAATAGAGTCCGGCGCCAAAGCCATTGCGATAGATCCGCTCCATCACCCGGCGCCAGCGCGGCAGCGCGCGGAATTCCTCGAGCGAGTAGGGCGCCCAGACGAAGTCGAAGCCCTTGAGGTTGGTGTACCCATGGTGGACCACGTTATGGCCGACTTCCCACAGACTGTAGGGCGTGAGCGACGGCAGGAACGTCAGCCGGCCGAGCCATTTGTTCAGGCCGCGGCGGTCGGTCAGGCTCTGGTGGCAGGCATCGTGGCCGATGATGAACAGCCGGGCGATCACCAGACCCAGCAGCACGCCGAGGCCCAGCTTGGCCCACCACTGCGGCGCCAGCACCACGCCGGCCAGCACGGCGGCGAAGATCGCGTAGTCGAGCGCGAACAGCGTCAGCGCGCGGGCCACGCTGCGCTCGCCGAGCGGAATCAGCCAGCCACGGATGGTCTTGCGGTTCGGGAACGGGGCCTCGAAGGCGATGGGTTCCGGCAGGGGAACGCCGGCGAGCTTGCGGGGCGGGTGGGCAGGGTTGGAAGCCGGCTCAGCGGTCTGGGCCGGCGATAAATCCAGAGGTCGGGCAGTCATGTCAGTCTTTTTGGGTCTGTCTTGGCGCACCCGATAGCCGGGGGCGGGCAATGCGACAGCCTAGAAGGCTTTGATGACGATTGTGTTGATGCTGGTCAAGGCGGACGGGCGACAACCCGTATTTGCATGCCGTCCGTCGCCCAAAAGCGATCAGCCCGCCAGTTCCCGCGTGGCTTCGCCCATGATGTAGACGTTGTCCACTACGCGGTCGTCGCCCAGCATGGCAAACGCGAACAACTGCTCCTCGAGGGTCTCGGAGCGGCTGCTGCGGCGTGCGATCAGCGGCGTGGCCTCGGGGTCCAGCACCACGAAATCGGCCTCGCAGCCCACCGAGAAGCTGCCGATGCGGTCCGCCCAGCCCAGCGCCTCGGCGGCGCCGCGCGTGGCCAGGTAGAACATGCGCAGGGCGGTCAGGTGATAGCCGCCCATGCGCGCCACCTTGTGCGCCGCGTTCATCGTGCGGAACATCGAGAACGAGGTGCCGCCGCCCACGTCGGTGGCCAGCGTCACGTTCAGGCGGTGGGCATCGGACTGGTGGAAGTCATAGAAGCCGCTGCCCAGGAACAGGTTCGAGGTGGGGCAATGCGCCACGGCGGCGCCGCTGTCGGCCAGCCGGCGGCGGTCGTCCTGGTCGAGGTAGATCGCATGGCCGTAGAACGCGCCGGGGCGCAGCAGGCTGTAGCGGTCGTACACGTCCAGGTAGCTGCGGGCGTCGGGGAACAGCTCGGCCACCCATTTCACCTCGTCGCGGTTCTCGGCCACGTGGGTCTGGATGAAGGCGTCCGGATGGGCGCGCGCCAGTTCGCCGCAGGCGGCCAGTTGCGCCTCGGTGGAGGTCGGCGCGAAGCGCGGCGTGATGGCGTAGGCCAGCCGGCCCTTGTTGTGCCACTTCGAGATCAGGTCGGCGGAGTCCCGCGCGCCGCTCTCGGCCGTGTCGCGCAGGAATTCGGGGCAGTTGCGGTCCATCAGCACCTTGCCCGTGATCATGCGCAGGTTGCGGTCCTGGCTCGCGCCGAACAGCGCGTCTGCCGACGTGGCGTGCACCGTGCTCCAGACCATCGCCGTGGTGGTGCCGTTGCGCAGCAGCTCGTCGGTGAAGAACTCGGCCACGGCGCGCGCGTAGGCGGGCTCGCTGAAGCGGCGTTCCTCGGGGAAGGTGTAGGTGTCGAGCCAGTGCAGCAGGCCCGGCGACGGCGACGCGATGATGTCGGTCTGCGGATAGTGCACGTGGGTGTCGATGAAACCCGGCACGAGCAGCTTGCCGCGATGGTCGATCACCTCGGCGCCGGCCGGGATGTCGCGCGCCAGGTCCTCGTACAGCCCTACGGCGGCAATGCGGCCGTCCGTGACGAGCATCAGGCCATCTTCCCAATATTGATACGCCTCCTCATGGAACTGCGGATCGCGCAGGAAGTGGAGGATGCGGCCGCGGATGGCGCGGGTCGTGGCGGGATTGGGGGAAGTCGTGGTCATCTTCTCGTCTCAGGGGCGGCCGGACCTGGGGTCCGGCATCGTGTTTATGCGCCCGGTCAGGTCGTGGGAGCCGTCGCGGGCGGATTCTCGGGCGTGGCGGACCAGAAATGGTCCACTTCGGCCAGGTACTCGGCCTTCTGCTTGGCGGGCAGGAAAGCCGCTTCGAAACTGTTGCGGGCCAGCTTGTAGGCGTCGGCCGCGTCCAGCGGCAGCGCGGCGAACGAGGCTTCCCAGTTGGCGTTCATGTAGCCGCCGAAATAGGCCGGATCGTCCGAATGCAGCGTGACGGCCACGCCGGCATCGAGCAGGCGCTTCATCGGGTGGTCGCGCAGGTCGGGGTAGACCATCAGTTTCTGGTTCGACAGCGGGCAGACCGTCAGCGCGATGCGCTCGCGCGCCAGCCGCTGCACCAGGGCCTCGTCCTCGACGGCGCGCACGCCATGGTCGATCCGCTCTACATCGAGGATGTCGAGCGCATTGACCACGTACTGCGGCGGCCCTTCCTCGCCGGCATGGGCCACGCGGTGCAGCCCGAGCGCCTTGGCGCGGGCAAATACGCGCGCGAATTTCTCCGGCGGATGGCCTTTCTCGGACGAATCCAGCCCCACGCCGACAAAGCGGTCGCGGTAGGGCAGGGCAGCCTCGAGCGTCTCCAACGCGGCGTCCTCGGACAGGTGGCGCAGGAAGCAGAGGATCAGGCTGCTGGAAAAGTCGTACTCGGTGCGGGCCTGGGCCAGCGCATCGGCAATGCCGTCGATGATCACGCCCATCGGCACGCCGCGCTCGGTATGGGTCTGCGGGTCGAAGAAGATCTCGGCATGGCGGACGTTGTCGGCGGCGGCGCGCTTGACGTAGTCCATCGTCATGTCGAAGAAGTCTTCCTCGGTCAGCAGCACGCTGGCGCCGGCGTAGTAGATGTCGAGGAAGGACTGGAGGTCGGTGAACGCGTAGGCCGCGCGCAGCGCCTCCACGTCGGGGTAGGCCAGCTTGACCTGGTTGCGCTGGGCCAGCCGGAAGATCAGCTCGGGTTCGAGCGTGCCTTCGATATGCACGTGCAGTTCGGCCTTGGGGGTGCGGCGGATGCTGTCCGCGAGCGCGGCATCGATGGTCATGGGGCCTCTTTTCTGTCTTTGGCGGCTGCCGGATCACGGCGGCCGGGGTTACGGATGCATCGCTTCCGCCTGGCTGGCGGCCAGCGCCGCAGCGCGCTGGTCGCGCACCTGAAGCAGCTGGGCGACGATGGCTACCGCAATCATAGCCGGTGCCTTGTCCGTAATGCCGGAGACTCCCATGGGACACGTCATTTCCGGGAAGCGGGCCGGGTCGAAGCCGTGCTCCGCCATCCGGTGTTCGAACTTCGCGCGCTTGGTTTTCGAGCCGATCAGGCCGAAGTAGGCGTAGTCCGTGCGGCGGAAGATGCGCTCGCAGAGCGCCTGGTCCAGCGCGTGGCTGTGGGTCATGACCAGGAAATACGCGCCGGGCGGGGCCTGGTCGACCACGGCCTCGGGGGTATCGGAGGCCTCGGCCTCGATGTTCTCGGGCAGGCCGCCCGGGAACAGTGTGTCGCGCTCGTCCACCCAATGCACGCGGCAGGGCAGCGTGGCGAGCACCTTGACCAGCGCATGGCCGACGTGGCCGGCGCCGAACAGCACCACGTGCATGTCGTCCGGCACCAGCGTGTCGGTCCAGGCGCCGTCGGGGCGCAGCGCCACGGATGGCAGCAGCGCGCGGCTCGGCGCCACGGTGACCGGGCCAGCGCCGGAGGCCGGCACGGACCGCTCCAGCGCGCGCCCGCTGGCGAAGGCGGCGTCCACGGCATCGAGCCAGCCCAGGTCCTCGGCGCCCAGCACCTCGAAGGCGAGCTGCACCACGCCGCCGCAGCACTGGCCCAGCGAGGGCCCAAGCGGAATCCGCTCGATGCGGCGGGCGGCAGCGCCGGCGCCATGGGTACCCTCGCCGGCCATCATGGAGCGGGCGATGTCCATCCCGCGCCATTCAAGGTGCCCGCCGCCGATCGTGCCGACCAGATCGCCGGCCGTGACCAGCATGCGGATGCCGGGCTCGCGCGGCGCGGAGCCCTTGACCTCGACGATGGTGACCATCGTCACAGGCACGCCGGCGCGCACCCAGCGGGCGGCGTCGGCGAAACGGAACGGTTTGAGTGGGGCGTCCTGCATGATGACCGCCTCAGGCGCGCGCCGCCTGCACCGCTTCCACGGCATCGAGGATGGCCTCGCTCGTGGCCGGGGCGCGCAGCGGCGGGTTGATGCGGTAGTCGCCCACCGCCGCGACGGCATCGCGGATCGCGAAGAACACCGAGAACGGCAGCAGCAGCGGCGGCTCGCCCACGGCCTTTGAGCGGTGGATGCTGTCCTCCACGTTGCTGTTCTGGAACAGCCGCACGTTGAAGGCCTCCGGGCAGTCGTTGATGGTCGGGATCTTGTAGGTGGACGGCGCGTGCGTCATCAGCTTGCCGTTCGGGTTCCACCACAGTTCCTCGGTGGTCAGCCAGCCCATGCCCTGGATGAACGCGCCCTCCACCTGGCCGATGTCGATGGCCGGGTTCAGGGACTTGCCGGCGTCGTGCAATGCATCGGCGCGCAGCAGCTTCCATTCGCCGGTCAGCGTATCGACGAGCACTTCCGAGCACGCCGCGCCGTAGGCGTAGTAATAGAACGGCCGGCCCTGCAGCGCCTTCTGGTCCCAGTGCAGCTTGGGCGTGGTGTAGAAGCCATCCGACCAGAGCTGCACGCGGGCCACGTAGGCTTCGCGCGCCAGGTCGCCGAAGGACAGGCGCAGCTCGCCGGCCACGACCAGGTCGTCGCCGAAGCGCACGGTGTCGGCCTCCACGCCGGCCTTGCGCGCGGCGAAGGCGGCCAGCCGCTCGCGGATCTGGCGCGCGGCGTCCTGCGCGGCCTTGCCGTTCAGGTCGGCGCCGGTGGAGGCAGCCGTCGCCGAGGTGTTGGCCACCTTGCTGGTGTCGGTGGCCGTCACGCGCACGCGCTCCAGGCGGATGCCCAGCTCGTGCGCTACCACCATCGCCACCTTGGTGTTCAGGCCCTGGCCCATCTCCGTGCCGCCGTGGTTCACCAGCACCGAGCCGTCGTTGTACACGTGCACCAGCGCGCCGGCCTGGTTGAAGTGGGCCACGTTGAACGAGATCCCGAACTTCACCGGGGTGATGGCGATGCCCTTCTTGAGCACCGGGCTCGTCGCGTTGAACGTGCGCGTGGCGGCGCGCCGGGCCTGGTACTCGCTTGATGCCACCAGCTCGTCGATCAGCTCGTGGATCACGTTGTCTTCCACGGTCTGGCCGTACGGCGTGACGTTGCGCTCGCCCTTGCCGTAGAAGTTGGCGCGGCGCACGTCCAGCGAGTCCTTGCCGACGTTGCGGGCGATGTTGTCGAGGATGTACTCCACCGCGAACGCGCCCTGCGGGCCGCCGAAACCCCGGAAGGCGGTGTTGCTCTGCGTATTGGTCTTGCCGCAGTAGCCGTCGATCTGCACGTTGGGCAGCCAGTAGGCGTTGTCAAAGTGGCAGATCGCGCGGGTCATCACCGGGCCGGACAGATCCG
This sequence comes from Cupriavidus campinensis, assembly GCF_905397395.1. GTDB lineage: Bacteria > Pseudomonadota > Gammaproteobacteria > Burkholderiales > Burkholderiaceae > Cupriavidus > Cupriavidus campinensis. The sequence goes on along the minus strand of NZ_CAJPVH010000003.1, from coordinate 7,959 downwards.
CCGAGAAGCCGGCGCGCGACACCATCTCCACCTGCACGCCCTCGATGCGGCCGGCGTCGTCGTGGCCGACCTCGAAGTCGAACACGAAGTCATGGCGCTTGCCGGTGATCATCATGTCGTCGTCGCGGTCCGGGCGCAGCTTCACCGGGCACAGCAGCTTCCAGGCCGCCAGCGCGGCGCAGCAGGCGAACATGGCCGACTGCGACTCCTTGCCGCCGAAACCGCCGCCCATGCGCCGGCACTCCACCAGCACCTGATGCGCGTGCCAGTTGAGCATGTGCGCCACGGCGTGCTGCATCTCGGTGGGGTGCTGCGTCGAGCACCAGACGTGCATGCCGTCGTTCTCGCGCGGCGCGGCGTAGGCGATCTGGCCTTCGAGGTAGAACTGCTCCTGGCCGCCGAGCTGGATCCTGCCGGCATCGCGGTGGGTGGCCCCGTCGATGTGCGCGCGCGGCGCGCCACGCGTCAGGTGCATCGGCGGCAGCACATAGCTGCCGGCCGCATGGGCGGCCTCGGGCGAGAGCACCGGCGGCAGGTCTTCGTAGTCGATCTCGGCCAGGCGGGCGGCGCGGCGCGCGGCATCGTGCGACGACGCCACCACCACGAAGATCGGCTGGCCGATGAACTGCACCACGTCGCGCGCCAGGATCGGGTCGTCGTGGATGATCGGGCCGCAGTCGTTCACGCCGGGGATGTCGTCCACGGTCAGCACGGCCACCACGCCGGGCGCGGCGCGCACCTTGTCGAGCGACACGGCGCGCAGCCTGGCATGGGCGCGGGCGCTCATGCCCAGCGCGGCGTGCAGCGTGCCGGCCAGCTCTGGGATGTCGTCGGTATAGGTGGCGGTGCCGGCCACGTGCAGGTGGGCGGATTCGTGCGGGCGCGAGATGCCGACTTGCGGCGAGGCTTCGGCGGCCACGCTGGCGTCGAGCAGGAAGGGTTCGGTCTGCTTGTTCATGGTGCGGGCTCTCCTCAGGCGCTCACGGGTTCGCCGGCGCCCAGGGCGCGGACGTTGACCACGGCGGCGGGCAGCGCATCGGCGCGCGTTTCCAGCCAGAAGCGGTAGAGCAGGTTGGCGGCGCCGCGCGCGCGGTAGGCGGCGGTGGCGCGCATATCGGTCAGCGGCTGGTAGTCCTGGCCGAGTGCGGCCATGCCGGCACGGGCGGTGGCTTCGTCCCACGGCTGGCCGACCAGGGCGGCTTCGGTGAGCGCGGCGCGCTTGGGCGTGGCGGCCATGCCGCCGAAGGCGACGCACGCCGCCGTGACGATGCCAGCTTCCACCGTGATGCCGAACGCGGCGCAGACGGCCGAGATGTCCTCGTCGAACCGCTTCGACAGCTTGTACGTCCTGAAATACTGCGGGCCCCGGAAGCCCTTCACCGGCACGCGCAGTCCGGCCACGAACTCGCCCTCGCCCATCGCCGTCTTCTGGTAGGCCAGATAGAGGTCCTCGAGCGGCATGGTGCGGCGCGTCTCGCCGCGCTGGAGCACCACCTCCGTGCCGAGCGCGATCAGCGCCGGCATCGAGTCGCCGATCGGCGAGCCGTTGGCGATGTTCCCGCCCAGCGTGCCGGCGTTGCGGATCGGCAGTGAGGCAAAGCGCTTCCACATTTCGTCGAGTTCCGGATGGGCGGCGGTCAGCGCGGCGTAGGCGCGCTCCAGCGTCACGGCGGCGCCGATCTCGATGAAGCCGTCGCGCTCGGCCACGGTGTTCAGGTCTTCCACCTGCCCCACATAGAGCAGGTTGCCAAGTTCGCGGAACTGCTTGGTCACCCAGAGGCCCACGTCGGTGCTGCCGGCCAGGATGCGGATGCCCGGCTCGGCAGCCTTGATCGCGCCGAATTCGGCGGCGGTGCGCGGGGCGTAGAAATGCTGGCCGCGCACGCTGTAGTGGAAGGTCTCGCCGCGCTTGAGGTTGCGCAGCGTGTCGGCGATCTGTTTCGGATCGAGCTTGCTGGCGGCCGGCGCGGGCAGCGCCATCATGCGCTGGCCGGCGTCGATGATCGGCCGGTAGCCGGTGCAGCGGCACAGGTTGCCGGTCAGGGCATCGCAGATCTCCTGGCGCGCCGGGGGCTCGCCGCCGGGCGTGTGCTGCTGGTACAGCGCCCACAGCGACATCACGAAGCCGGGCGTGCAGAACCCGCACTGGGAGCCATGGCACTCCACCATGGCCTCCTGCACCGGGTGGAGCGTACCGTCCGCCTGACGCAGGTCTTCCACGGTGATCAGGGCCTTGCCGTCGAGCGTGGGCAGGAACTGGATGCAGGCATTGACGGCCTTGAAGGCCACGTCGCCGCCGTCCTGCAACTCGCCGATCACGACGGTACAGGCGCCGCAGTCGCCTTCAGCGCAGCCTTCCTTGGTGCCGGTGCAGCGCACGTCCTCGCGCAGGTACTGCAGCACGGTGCGGGTCACCGGGGCGTCGGACACTTCCTGGACCTGGCCGCGGTGGAAAAAGCGGATGGTTTGCGTCTCCATGGTCTTCTCTCTTTCGGGGATGGCGGAAACATAGCACCGGCCACTTTCATGCAATATTCGGCCCAGGTGATATGCCCCATCAACGCGCGGCCGCTGGGGCGGTCCGGCGCCGTCTTCCCCGCCTGGAACCCAGCGCGGGCGCGGCTTGCCGGCGCACTCCGGGTCTTCCCGTAGTGCGCCGGCATTTGACCGCCCGTGGGGTGCCTGACATACACTATGCGCCGTTCCCATCCCCCACGCCAGCCACGCCCGCCCCCGGGTGCGCCGGCTCTCGCCATGCACGGACGCGACCATCTCGATACCTATTTGCTGCGGGTGCTGCACACCCTGCTCACCGAGCAGAGCGTGACCCGCACCGCCGTGCGCCTGGGCCAGTCGCAGCCGGCCATCAGCAACACGCTGAAGCGGCTGCGCGAGATCACCGGCGACGCCATTCTGGTGCGCGGCAAGAGCGGCATGGTGCCGACCGAGCGCGGCCGCGAGCTGCTGGCGCTGGCCGAGCAGAGCCTGGCGGCGATGGACCGCATCGCCCGGCCGCCGCAGCAGTTCGACCCGGCCACCACCACGCGCACCTTCCACCTGGGCGCGCCGGACTATCTGGATGCCTTCTTCCTGCCGAATATCGTCGAGCGGGTGCGGCGGCTGGCGCCGGGGGCCAAGCTGTTCGTCCATCCGATGACGCAGTCGAGCGATTTCCTGGACGCGCTGGAGCAGGGCCACCTCGACATCGTGGTCGGCAACTGGCTGTCGCCGCCCGAGCACCTCCATATCTCGCCGCTGTTCGACGACGAGGTGGTCTGCATGCTCGGCGCCCAGCACCCGCTGGCCCGCAACGGGCTGACGCTGCGCCACTACCTGGAGATGCCCCACCTGGCCCCGGCGCCGTACGCGTCGATGCAGCGCAGCATGATCGACCAGGCGCTGGCCGAGCAGGGCTACAAGCGCAACATCCAGGTCACGCTGCCGTACTTCGGCCTGGTGCCCTACGTGCTGATGAAGACGGATATGGTGTTCACCACGGGCCGCCAGTTCGCCGCGCACTACGCGCAGTACCTGCCGATCCGGATGGTGGCGTCGCCGGTGCCGTTCCCGCGCATGCGGTTCTACCAGCTGTGGCACGAGCGCTGCCACGCAGCGCCCGATGTGATGTGGATGCGGCGGATGATCGCCGAGGTGGCGGCCGACCTGCCGCAACTGCCGCGGCTGGAGGCCACGGCAGTCTGAGGGGGGGAGGTGACTTACTTCCCCTCGTAGCTCGGGAAGAACAACTGCTCGCCGTCCACCTTGTAGCTGGCGATGGTCTGCTGGCCTTCCTTCGACGTGACCCACTCCACGAACTTCATCGCGTCCGTATAGTTCGTGCCCGGGTGCTTGGCCGGGTTCACGGCGATCACGCCGTACGGGTTGAACATCTTCGGATCGCCCTCGATAGCGATCGCCAGCCCCGTCTTGGCGCGATAGGCGCCATAGGTGGCGCGGTCGCTCAGGGTGTAGCCGGGCATCTGCGCCGCCATGGTCAGCACCTCGCCCATGCCCAGGCCGGCATTCACGTACCACGGCTGGCCCTTCGGCTCGATGCCGGCACGCTTCCAGTAGTCCTTTTCCATCACATCGGTGCCCGAGTTGTCACCGCGCGAGATGAACTTGCTGCCGCTGGCGGCCAGTTTCCTGAACCCGGCGATGACGTCCTTGCCGCCCTTGACGTGGGCCGGGTCGCTGGCCGGGCCGACGACGATAAAGTCGTTGTACATCACGTCGCGCCGGTTCACGCCGTAGCCGGCGGCCACGAATTCATCCTCCATCTTGCGGGCGTGCACCAGCAGCACGTCCACATCGCCCATCTCGCCCATCTTCATGGCCTTGCCGGAGCCCACGGCGATCACCTTCACCGTGACGCCGGATTTCTGCTCGAACTTCGGCAGCAGGTATTTCAGCAGGCCGGAATTCTCGGTGCTGGTGGTGGTGGCCATCTTGATTTCGCCGGCCTGCGCAGCGGAAAGTGCCGATATCAGCACAAGCACGGTGGCGGCGGCCCATGCACGAGACAGGACGCGGGGAAGGGGAAAGCCAGTGCGGGACATCGATCGTTCCTTTATTATGTTTTCGAAAACACAATTGCCACGGCGGTGATGCTTCATGGAGAATGCCCGAACAAGCATCGTGAAACACAGGGCACACGATTGTTATCCGGCCACATTGCTCCTGTAAATATGCAAGGTATTTCATATGACGTTCAGGTTTGACCTGTTCCCGGTCATTGCTGCCGATGACAATCCACGCGCCAACAGCAAGGTGTTCCAGTTGCTGAAAGCCGTGCGCGAGACGGGCTCGCTGCACCGCGCCGCGCAGGAGATCGGGTTGTCGTACCGCCATGCCTGGGGTGTGATGCGTAGCTGGGAAGAGATGCTCGGCCGCAGCATGCTCGATATGGAGCGCGGGCGGGGCGCCTCGCTGACGCGCTTCGGGGAGCGGCTGCTGCGCGCCGAAGCACGGCTGCGGGAGACCATCGACCCGGCTGTGCAGAAGGCCATGGCCGATTTCCTGCTCGAACTCGACGACGCCGTGCAGCCGCAAACCGTGGTGCATTTTTCGGGTAGCCACGATCCTGCCGTGGAAGTGCTTTCCGCAGCACTGAAGGACGGGCCCAGCGCGCTCCAGCTCGATACCGTGTTCTGCGGCAGCGTGGAAGGGCTGATCTGCCTCCAGGAGCGGCAGTCGGAATTGGCCGGCTTCTATGTCTCGCCGATCCAGACCGCCGGCTCGGTCGCCCACGTGACGCTGCGCAAATGGCTGCGGCCCGCCGCGGTGCGGCTGGTGCGGCTGGCGTGGCGCGAGCAGGGGCTGATCGTGGCGCCCGGGGTGGCGCGCGAGATCCGTGACCTGCGCGACCTCGTTCGCACCGGCGCGCGCTTTATCAATCGCCAGCGCAGTTCGGGCACGCGCATGCTGTTCGACCAGCTGCTGGCCGCGCAGGGCCTCTATCCAGACCAGATCACCGGTTACGACGACCCCGAGTTCAGCAACGACAAGGTGGCGGAGGCCGTGCAGGCCGGCCGCGCGCAGGTGGGCTTCGGGCTGCGCATGAATGCCGAGCAGCACGGGCTGGGCTTCGTGCCGCTCACGCGCGAGGCGTACTACCTGGCCCTGCGCAAGAACGATGCGACCGCGCCGTGGATGGGCGCGCTGCTGGCGCTGCTGGCCGATCCGGCCTTCGTGCGCCGGATCGAGGCGCTGCCCGGCTACACGGCTGCCGAGCCGGCCGGCATCCTCACCCCGCAGGAGGCGCTGCCCTGGTTCGGCCCGGACGGCAAGGAAGGCGCCTGAGCGGGGCCATCCCCCCAATCCGCCAACCCGCGTCGGCTACCTTCCCCGGCCCGTATTACACTCCTCCCCAATTACCCACGAGGAGTTCCGCCCCATGCTGGAAACCGCCGCGCTGGCTGCAGGCATGTCCTGGGCCAGCGGCCTGCGTCTCTACCTGGCCGTGCTGGCGGCCGGGGTGCTGGCGCGCCTGGGTTGGCTGGACCTGCCCACGGGGCTCCAGGTGCTGTCGTCGTGGTGGGTGATCGGCGTGGCCGGCGTGCTGGCCCTGGCCGAATTCATCGCCGACAAGGTGCCCGGCTTCGACACCGCCTGGGACGGCATCCAGACCTTTATCCGCATTCCCGCCGGGGCGATCCTGGCCGCAGCGGCGTTCGGCGAACTCGATCCCCAGTGGATGGTGGCCGCCGGGCTCGTGGGCGGCACCCTGGCCGGCGCGGCGCATGCCACCAAGGCCGGCACGCGGGCGCTGATCAATGTCTCGCCGGAGCCGTTCTCGAACTGGGCGGCCTCGTTCACCGAGGACGTTGGCACCATGGGCGGCCTGCTGCTGGCGTTTTTCCTGCCCGTGGTGTTCCTGATCCTGCTGGGTGTGTTCCTGATCCTGGCGATCTGGCTGATTCCCAAGCTCTGGCGCGGCGTGCGACGCCTGCACGCCAGCCTGCGCGGCCCGCGCTGACCCCCTCCCTGCCTCATTCCTAGCGATTTTCCGATGCCGACCGACTCCCCCGCCGTGCCCGCCGCTCACCGTTTCTCCGCCTGGCATCACGCGCTGCGCATGGCCCGGCGCGACTGGCTGGCCGGCGAGCTGACGCTGCTGCTGTTCGCGCTGGTGCTGGCCGTGGCCGCGCTGACCAGCGTCGGCTTTCTCGCGGATCGCATGCGGCTTGGCCTTGAGCGCGACGCGCGCCAGATGATCGGCGCCGATGTGCTGCTGGTGTCCGACCAGCCGTTCGATCCCGCGTTTGCCGACCGTGCCCGGCGCGACGGCCTGCGCGTGGCGCAGACGGTGACGTTCCCGAGCATGGCCACGGCCCGCACCAGTGGCGTACCGGCGGGCGCACCTGCCAGCGGCGAGGCGCCGAGCCAGCTGGGCGCCCTGAAGGCGGTGACCGATGGCTATCCGCTGCGCGGCCGGCTCAAGGTGCTGTCGCCCGATGGCGGCGCGGAGCAGGAGGCCGAAGGCATCCCTGCGCCGGGCACGGTCTGGGTGGATCAGGCGCTGCTGGACGGTCTCGGCCTGCGCCTGGGCGATAGCGTGCAGCTTGGCAGCAAGACCTTCCGCATCGAGCGCGTGATCACGCAGGAACTCGACCGTGGCGCGGGCTTCATGAACTTCGCGCCGCGCGTGATGCTGCCGCTGTCCGACCTCGACGCCACCAAGCTGATCGGCTGGGGCAGCCGCGTGACCTACCGCCTGCTCGTGGCCGGCCCGGACGCCGGCGCCGCCGCCTACCAGCGCTGGGCGACCGACGAGATCGAGCGCCGCCACCTGCGCAACACGCGCGTGGAATCGCTCGACTCCGGCCAGCCGCAGATGCGTGCCACGCTGGACCGTGCCGAGCGCTTCCTGTCGCTGGTGGCGGTGCTGTCGTCGATGATCGCGGCGGTGGCCATCGCCATGTCTGCGCGCCGATACATGCAGCGTCATACCGATGCCTGCGCGGTCTACAAATGCATGGGCCTGTCGCGCGGACAGCTGCTGGCCGCGTTCGGCATCGAATTCCTCCTGCTTGGCGCCGGGGGCGCGCTCGTCGGCGTGGCGCTGGGCTACCTCGCGCATTACGGGCTGCTGCTGTCGCTGGGCGGATTGCTGCGCGTGTCGCTGCCGCAGCCGTCGGTCATCCCGGCGCTGACCGGGGTGGCGGCAGGGCTGGTGCTGCTGGTGGGCTTCGCGCTGCCGCCGCTGCTGGCGCTGACGCGCGTGGCGCCGCTGCGCGTGCTCCGGCGCGACATCGGCCTGCCGCCGATCTCGGCCTGGGTGGCCTATGCGCTGGGCCTGGGCGCCTTCGTGGCATTGCTGATGGTGGCCGCGCGCGACCTGAAGCTCGGCCTGACCACGGCGGGCGGGTTTGTCGGCGCGGGGGTGGCCTTCGCGGTGCTGGCCCTTGGGCTGCTGCTGGCGCTTTCGCGCGGCATGCGCGGCCGGGCGCGCGGCAG